>NZ_POWN01000010.1:0-135315 GCF_002928355.1 Pantoea sp. ICBG 828
AGGCATACGGGTTTGCATAGATTCTCCTTAACAGCACAGGGAAACCGCCATGACCATCCTTATGGATGCGTGCTCGGGGCACAGGATACCGTCCGGTCTTGAAGGCGGGAGTTAAGTTGCCGGGGATAAATCTACGAAGCAGGCTTTATGCCCAGGGGGCGCCCCCATCTCACCAGCAACTTCCCGATGATCAGTCGGGGATCATCATACCCGGAGGAGAATGATCGGGATATAAGGGGCGCCATTCATGGCGACCAAATGTCGGTACGCATAAATGCGCATGCTGTCCAAAACCGCACAATCACCCCGTAGGGGCGCCATTTATGGCGACCGAAAATGGCGCAACGCCCTTACCTTATGCCCTCCGCGGCGACCCGTGCTGGCCACTCGCCACCACTCATCCTCTTCCGCTAATTTCGCACGGAGAAAAATGTAGTAATCTCAGGGGTAAACCTTACACTTTCGAAAGCTAAATTGAGTCAGGATAGTTATGTCGACAAGCGCAATGAGCGTGGTGATCCTCGCCGCTGGCAAAGGCACCCGCATGTATTCCGATCTGCCTAAGGTGCTGCACAGCCTGGCAGGTAAACCAATGGTGCAACACGTTATTGATGCCGCTACCGGCCTCGGCGCACAGCAGGTGCATCTGGTCTACGGCCACGGCGGTGAATTGCTGCAGGAGAAACTGGCGCATAACCCGCTGAACTGGGTGTTGCAGGCGGAACAGCTCGGCACCGGCCATGCCATGCAGCAGGCGGCACCGTTCTTCGCCGATGACGAAGATATCCTGATGCTGTACGGCGATGTCCCGCTGATCGCCCAGGAAACCCTGCAGCGTCTGCGCGACGCCAAACCCGCTGGCGGCATCGGGCTGCTCACCGTGGTGCTGGATAACCCCACCGGCTACGGACGCATCGTGCGCGAAAACGGCACCATCACCGGCATCGTGGAGCAAAAAGATGCGTCAGCCGAACAGCTGAAGATTCAGGAGATCAACACCGGCATCCTGATCGCCAACGGTGCCGACCTGAAGCGCTGGCTGGCGCAGCTCAACAACCACAATGCGCAGGGCGAATTCTACATCACCGATATCATCGCCATGGCGCATCAGGAAGGCCGCGTGATCAACGCAGTGCACCCGACGCGTATCAGCGAAACCGACGGCGTGAACAATCGTCTGCAGCTTTCCACTCTGGAGCGCACTTATCAACGCGAGCAGGCAGAAAAGCTGCTGCTGGCTGGCGTCATGCTGCGCGATCCGGCGCGCTTCGATCTGCGCGGTACGCTGCAGCACGGTCGTGATGTCGATATTGATACCAACGTGATCATTGAAGGTAACGTCACGCTGGGCCATCGGGTAAAAATTGGCGCTGGCTGCATCATTAAAAACAGCGTGATTGCCGATGACTGCGAAATCAGCCCTTATTCGGTGATTGAAGATGCCACGCTGGCCGCCGCCTGCACCGTCGGGCCGTTTGCGCGCCTGCGTCCGGGCAGCGAACTGGCTGAACAGGCGCACGTCGGCAACTTCGTCGAGATGAAGAAAGCGACGCTGGGTAAAGGCTCTAAGGCCGGCCATCTGTCGTACCTCGGGGATGCGGAGATTGGCGCGGGCGTGAATATCGGTGCCGGCACCATCACCTGCAACTACGACGGTGCCAACAAGTTTAAAACCATTATCGGCGACAACGTGTTTGTCGGCTCGGACACCCAGCTGGTGGCCCCGGTCAGCGTAGCGGCGGGCGCCACCATCGCCGCCGGCACAACGGTGATGAAAGACGTTACCGCTGCCGATCTGGTCTATAACCGCAAAGAGCAAAATCAGAAGTCTGGCTGGCAGCGTCCGGTTAAGAAAAAATAAATGTCAGGGCCGGCAAAGATCGGCCCGGTATTAAAAACCCGACATATTCCGGTTTTCAGGCAGCTAACGCACCTGCAACCTGGAATAGGAAGGGATATCCCCCACTCTCTACAAGGCTCGGGGAACAATCAGGTCAGATGACAACGCAATGGCCGAAAGCCATGACGTCAGGAAATTACTATGTGTGGAATTGTTGGTGCAGTAGCGCAGCGTGATATCGCAGAAATTCTGCTGGAAGGGCTGCGTCGTCTTGAGTATCGCGGTTATGACTCTGCCGGTCTGGCGGTTGTCGATCGCCAGGGCCACATGACGCGGTTGCGTCGTCTGGGTAAAGTGGCCAATCTGGCAGAAGCGGCGGAGCAGCAGCCGCTGATTGGCGGAACCGGCATCGCGCACACCCGCTGGGCGACGCACGGTGAGCCGTCGGAAGCCAATGCGCACCCGCACGTCTCAGAGCACATTATTATTGTGCACAACGGCATCATTGAGAACCACGAACCGCTGCGTGAGCAGATGATCGCACGCGGTTACCGCTTTGCCTCCGAAACCGATACCGAAGTGGTGGCGCACCTGGTGCACTGGGAGCAGAAACAGGGCGGTACGCTGCGCGAAGTGGTACTGCGGGTGATCCCGCAACTGCGCGGGGCGTATGGCATGGTGATCATGGACAGCCGCGATCCGTCGGTGCTGGTGGCTGCGCGTTCCGGCAGCCCGCTGGTGATTGGCCGCGGCGTGGGCGAAAACTTTATCGCTTCCGATCAGCTGGCGCTGCTGCCGGTGACCCGCCGCTTTATCTACCTCGAAGAGGGGGATATTGCCGAAATTACCCGCCGCGAAGTGACGATTATCGATCGCCACGGTAACCAGGCACAGCGCGCGGAGATCGAATCCAATGCGCAGTACGATGCCGGCGACAAAGGCGTTTACCGCCATTACATGCAGAAAGAGATCTACGAACAGCCGAACGCCATCAAAAACACGCTGGCCGGCCGCTTTCATGACGGCATTGTTGATCTCAGCGAACTGGGCGCTAACGCGGAAACGCTGCTGAGCCAGGTGGAACACATCCAGATCATCGCCTGCGGCACTTCCTACAACTCCGGCATGGTGTCGCGTTACTGGTTTGAGTCGCTGGCCAACATCCCGTGTGACGTGGAAATCGCCTCCGAATTCCGCTATCGCAAATCTGCGGTGCGTAAAAACAGCCTGCTGATCACCCTGTCGCAATCCGGTGAAACCGCCGATACGCTGGCAGCGCTGCGCCTGTCCAAAGAGCTGGGCTATCTCGGTTCGCTGGCCATCTGCAACGTGGCCGGTTCGTCACTGGTGCGTGAGTCAGATCTGGCGCTGATGACCAAAGCCGGCACCGAAATTGGCGTGGCCTCGACCAAAGCATTCACCACCCAGCTGACGGTACTGCTGATGCTAGTGGCGAAGCTGGGCCGTCTGCACGGCATGCGCGCTGACACCGAGCATGAGATTGTCCATGCGCTGCAGGCACTGCCGAGCCGCATTGAACAGATGCTGGCGCAGGATAAAGTGATCGAGAATCTCGCCGAAGGCTTCTCTGACAAGCATCACGCGCTGTTCCTCGGCCGTGGCGATCAGTATCCGATTGCCATGGAAGGGGCGCTGAAGCTGAAAGAGATCTCCTATATCCACGCCGAAGCTTATGCGGCGGGCGAGCTGAAGCACGGTCCGCTGGCGCTGATTGATGCCGATATGCCGGTGATTGTGGTGGCACCAAACAACGAGCTGCTGGAGAAGCTGAAATCCAACATCGAAGAGGTGCGCGCGCGCGGCGGTCTGCTGTATGTGTTTGCCGACCAGAATGCCGGTTTCAGCGACAGCGAAGGCATGAAAATCATCCCGCTGCCGCACGTTGAAGAGGTGATTGCCCCAATCTTCTACACCGTGCCGCTGCAGCTGCTCTCCTACCACGTGGCGCTGATCAAAGGCACCGACGTCGACCAGCCGCGTAACCTGGCGAAATCGGTTACGGTGGAATAAGCGTAGCCCGGTCTGGAAACAGGCCGGTTTTTTTAACTCATTGTTGTTCCGATTAAATTAATCGTGAATTCTGTGAACGTTGTGAATTAATTTTTTCCTGATATGTGAAATCAACTTTCATAATTCGCTGGCTCTCCTTCACTTCTTTTTTGTTTAACTTTAATTTAACCTTTCAGTCATAAGCTTTCTGATGCATGTAGCAAGCCAAACTCGTTCTCTGCATGTAGGAATTTATGGCGCGTTATTTCATATTTACTTTTTTGTGTCTGATGCTTTTATCCGATGCACTGGCATCGTCATTCAGTGTGAATATTTCCGGTAACGTGATGGTACCTGCCGACTGTAAAATAAATAATGGTATGCCGATTAGTGTTAATTTCGGTGATGTGCGCACCGATAAAATAGATGGGAAAGCGTATCAGCAACCTGTGTCATTTACGCTTTCCTGCACTAATCTTCCCTCTAATGCGCTTAAACTCCAGCTACAGGGGAATGCAGCCAGCTTTGATAGCGGTGCGTTACGCGCATCAGTCAGCGGTTTAGGTATTGCGTTTTTTAAGTCTAACGCTGAAAGGTTAAATATTAATACCAGCTGGGTAAACTTTACTTATCCCGCGCTGCCGGTTATTACGGCCGTCCCGGTGAAAGATAACAGCAGTAGTTTAACGGGTGGAAGTTTTACTTCAGCGGCAACACTGGTAGTGGAACTGCAATAAATGAAACGTACGTGGTTAATGGCACTATTGCTGCCCGCTATGCTGAAGTATAGCGCAGTGGCTGCTTTCAGCGTGCAGGCTAACTTCAGTGGAAAACTCATCGAGCCGCCGTTATGTCAGATTAACGGCGAAAAGCCAATTCTAGTGGAGTTTGGTTCAGTGGTTATTTCCCAAATCAATGGCGACAGCTACAGAAAACCTGTCTCCTGGACGTTAACCTGTAGCAATAATCCCGATAAGAGTATGCGTGTACAAATCAGTGGCACCGGAAGCGCATTTAATTCTGCTTTGCTGGCGACCAGCCAGCGTGATTTGGCGATTCAGATATTAAGCGGTAAAAATGGCGAAAACGCCCTGGCACTGAATAACTGGCTGCCGTTTACCTTTCCTGCGCTGCCCGTCATTCAGGTGGTACCGGTGAAAAAAAACGCCGCGGTGTTAACCAGCGGTGACTTTTCTGCTTTTGCTGCGCTGGTGGTTGAGTACCAGTAGATGATCGGCGTTGACGCAACCACAGGATTAGACCAATGCTAACAGGGCTTGTTTTCCGCTATCTGGCTTTTTTCGCTGGCCTGCTGCTGTTCTTTTCAGCGCAAGCGATGGAAGCCCCGCGCGTGGATGGCATTCGCTGGGTCAACGCAAGCCAGGTTGAAATTACCTGGTCAGTGGTGGATGTCGGTATGATATCCGGCTATGCCCGCTGTAACTCTTCAGAGAGAACCTGCGCAGCAGGCATCGGTGTCAGCGCCTGGTTTATCGGGCATGGCACCGTATTCAGCGCTGCGGGCGGGCCACAAATTTACGTCGATCAGGGCGAGAGCCTGGCCTCGGTGGCTGAACGTTTTATCCGTTTTAATGGTCGGGGTGGCAAGTTTCTGCGTAACTCAGATACCCGTTATTACAGTTCATACTGCGGCAGCTTTGTGACAGCCTCCGCGACCGTAACTGACTATTCCGGAATGGTTGCGCCCTGGGCACCTTGCGTCAACATTCCGGTGGTGCCGGTATCCTGTTCGGTAAGCGGAGCCGCGCTGAATATTAATCATGGTACGCTGGCCCCGGCCGCCGTTAATGGCGCCAAAGCCAGCGTTAACTTCTCGCTTTTCTGCAACCGTGATGTGAATATCAGTTTTGCGCTTGCCGGTGGGATCAATATCCTCAAACTGAGCAACAACATCAGTACGCTGTTATCACTGGCTGACGGGAGTCTGAATAAACCGCGATTAGTGCGGGCTAACGTGACGACGCCGTTCACGCTGATTTCGACGCTCTCCTCAACAACCCCCAGTCCCGGTAACTTTACCGGCAGCACGGTGGTTTTCATTAATTACCTCTGATTTGCCAGCCGACCCGGTTGTCATATAACTGTCACAATTCGTACATTTCACTGTCATCAAACTGTCCTATTTTGCCTCCAGCAGCAATCAATGACTCTTACTAAAACGGCGTCAAGCCTGATTTTTAATCCCCTGGAGGGAACATGACACTGATGCGTAGCACCGTAGCCCGAATTCTCGCCGCCACCTTCGCAGTAAGCGCGGTTTCTGCTTTTGCAGCCACCGACCTGACAGGCGCAGGCGGGACGTTCCCGGCACCGGTTTATGCCAAGTGGGCAGCAGAGTATCAGCAAGCCACCGGTAGCAAAATCAACTATCAGGGTATTGGTTCCTCGGGTGGCGTGAAGCAAATCATCGCCAAAACCGTGGATTTCGGTGCGTCCGATGCGCCGATGAAAGAAGAAGATCTGCAGAAAAATGGCCTGTTCCAGTTCCCGACGGTGATCGGTGGCGTGGTGCTGGCGGTGAACATTCCCGGCGTTAAATCTGGTGAGCTGACGCTCGACGGTAAAACGGTCGGCGACATCTATCTCGGCACCATCAAAAAGTGGAACGATCCGGCGATCACCAAACTGAACCCGGGCGTGAAGCTGCCAGACACCAACATCAACGTGGTGCGCCGCGCGGATGGTTCCGGCACCTCTTTCGTCTTCACCAGCTACCTGTCTAAAGTGAATGAGACCTGGAACAGCAAAATCGGTAAAGGCAACACCGTCAACTGGCCAACCGGTCTGGGCGGTAAAGGTAATGACGGCGTGGCCGCGTTTGTACAGCGTCTGCCAGGCTCGATTGGCTACGTAGAGTACGCCTACGCCAAACAGAACAACCTGACTTACACCAAACTGGTTGATGCCGATGGCAAGCCAGTGGCACCGAGCGAAGCCAGCTTTGCGAACGCCGCCAAAGGCGCTGACTGGAGCAAATCCTTTGCCCAGGACCTGACCTTCCAGAAAGGCAACGACGCATGGCCGATCACTTCAACCACCTTCATCCTGATCTACAAAGAGCAGGCGAATGCAGAGAAGGGCAGTGAAGTGCTGAAGTTCTTTGACTGGGCGTACAAAGGCGGCAGCAAAACGGCTACGGCGCTGGATTACGCTGCGCTGCCAGAGAGCGTAGCGAATCAGATTCGTGCTGCCTGGAAAGCCAACATCAAAGACAGTTCCGGTAAAGCGCTGTACCAGTAAGTGTATGACCCGGCCAGCGTCCGCGCTGGCCAGCCTGATGGGCGGCCTTGTTGCCGCCCTGATTACCCTCTGAGATCGAGAATTCTATGGCTGCCACTAAGCCGACGTTTAAAGCACCGGGCAAGCAAGGCGACATGATATTCGGCGCGCTGGTGAAGCTCTCCGCGCTAATCGTGTTACTGCTGCTGGGTGGCATTATCGTCTCCCTGATTTTCTCCTCCTGGCCGAGCATCCAGAAATTTGGCTTCTCCTTTCTGTGGACCAAAACCTGGGATGCGCCAAACGAAGAATTTGGTGCGCTGGTGCCGATTTACGGCACCCTCATGACCTCACTGATTGCCTTAATCATCGCGGTGCCGGTGAGTTTCGGTATCGCCCTGTTTCTGACCGAACTGGCGCCAAACTGGCTGCGCCGTCCGCTGGGTACCGCGATTGAGCTGCTGGCGGCCATTCCCAGCATCGTGTACGGCATGTGGGGCCTGTTTATCTTTGCTCCGCTGTTCGCGGAGTATTTCCAGACGCCGGTTGGCGACGTGCTGGCAAATATCCCGATCGTCGGCGCGCTGTTCTCCGGTCCGGCCTTCGGCATCGGCATTCTGGCGGCGGGCGTGATCCTCGCCATCATGATCATCCCTTACATCGCCTCGGTGATGCGCGATGTGTTCGAACAGACGCCGGTAATGATGAAAGAGTCAGCCTACGGCATCGGCTGTACCACCTGGGAAGTGATCTGGCGCATCGTGCTGCCGTTTACCAAAAACGGCGTGATCGGCGGCGTGATGCTGGGGCTCGGCCGCGCGCTGGGCGAAACCATGGCGGTCACCTTTATCATCGGTAATACCTACCAGCTGGACAGCGCGTCGCTGTTTATGCCCGGCAACAGTATCACCTCAGCGCTGGCGAACGAGTTCGCCGAAGCCGAATCCGGCGTGCACGTGGCGGCGCTGATGGAGCTTGGCCTGATTCTGTTCGTGATTACCTTTATCGTTCTGGCGATCTCCAAACTGATGATCCTGCGTCTGGCGAAGAGTGAAGGAGCCCGTTCATGACAGCAATTGAAATGCAGGCGCGCGCCGAGCTGGAAGCCTCACGCCGTAAAATGCAGGCGTGGCGCAGCACCAAAAACAAAATTGCCCTGACGCTCTCGCTGCTGACCATGGCGTTCGGCCTGTTCTGGCTGATCTGGATTTTGTTCACCACCGTCACGAAAGGGATCGATGGCCTGAGCTGGACGCTGTTAACCGAATCCACGCCGCCGCCCAACACCGCGGGCGGTGGTCTGGCGAACGCCCTGGCGGGCAGCGGCCTGCTGATCTTCTGGTCCACCTTCTTTGGCACGCCGCTGGGCATTCTGGCGGGTATCTACCTGGCAGAATATGGCCGCAAGCACTGGCTGGCGGAAGTGATTCGCTTCATCAACGACATCCTGCTGTCCGCACCGTCAATTGTGGTCGGCCTGTTCGTGTACACCATCGTGGTGGCGCAGATGCAGCACTTCTCCGGCTGGGCCGGTGTGATAGCGCTGGCGCTGCTACAGGTGCCTATTGTGATTCGTACCACCGAGAACATGCTGCGGCTGGTGCCGGACAGCATGCGTGAAGCGGCTTATGCGCTGGGCACGCCGAAGTGGAAGATGATCTCAGCTATTACGCTGAAAGCCTCGGTCTCCGGCATCATTACCGGTGTGCTGCTGGCGATTGCGCGCATTGCCGGTGAAACCGCACCGCTGCTGTTCACCGCGCTGTCGAACCAGTTCTGGAGCACCGACATGATGCAGCCGCTGGCCAACCTGCCGGTGACCATCTTCAAATTCGCCATGAGCCCGTTTGCCGAATGGCAGAGCCTGGCGTGGGCCGGTGTGCTGATTATTACGCTGTGCGTGCTGCTGCTGAACATCGTGGCGCGCGTGATTTTCGCCAAAGGCAAACACTAATTTTCCGGCGCGGCTTCGGCGGCGCTGCACATGAGAGATGAGCAATGAGTATGGCAACTCCTTCTGCCGGTAAAATTCAGGTGCGCAATCTGAACTTCCACTACGGTAAGTTCCACGCGCTGAAGAACATTAATCTGGATATCGCCAAAAACCAGGTGACGGCGTTTATCGGTCCGTCGGGCTGCGGCAAATCCACCCTGCTGCGCACCTTCAACAAAATGTACTCGCTCTATCCGGAGCAGCGTGCTGAGGGTGAAATTCTGCTGGATGGCGACAACATTCTGGCATCGCATCAGGATATCGCCCTGCTGCGCGCGCGCGTCGGCATGGTGTTCCAGAAGCCGACGCCGTTCCCGATGTCGATTTATGACAACATCGCCTTTGGCGTGCGGCTGTTTGAGAAGCTGTCGCGTGCCGATATGGATGAGCGCGTGCAGTGGGCGCTGAGCAAAGCCGCGCTGTGGAATGAAACCAAAGACAAGCTGCACCAGAGCGGTTACAGTCTCTCCGGCGGTCAGCAGCAGCGCCTGTGCATCGCGCGCGGCATCGCGATTCGCCCGGAAGTGCTGCTGCTGGATGAGCCATGTTCGGCGCTGGACCCGATCTCTACCGGACGCATCGAAGAGCTGATCACCGAGCTGAAGCAGGATTACACCGTGGTCATCGTGACCCACAACATGCAGCAGGCGGCGCGCTGTTCCGATCACACGGCGTTTATGTATCTGGGCGAGCTGATTGAGTTCAGCGACACCGACACGCTGTTTACCAAGCCAGCGCAGAAGCAGACAGAAGATTACATCACCGGTCGTTACGGCTGATTCAGGAGAGAAACATGGATAATTTAAATCTGAACAAACATATCTCCGGTCAGTTCAACGCGGAGCTGGAGCACATTCGTACTCAGGTGATGATCATGGGTGGCATGGTGGAGCAGCAGCTTACCGATGCCATCACCGCGATGCATAACCAGGATGGCGAACTGGCACGCCGGGTGATCGACGGTGACCAGAAGGTCAACATGATGGAAGTGGAGATTGATGAAGCCTGTGTGCGCATCATCGCCAAGCGTCAGCCTACCGCCAGCGACCTGCGTCTGGTGATGGCGATCATCAAAACCATTTCGGAGCTGGAACGCATCGGCGACGTGGCGGAGAAGATCAGCCGTACCGCGCTGGAGAAGTTCGGTCAGCAGCATCTGCCGCTGCTGGTGAGCCTTGAGTCGCTCGGGCATCACACCGTGCAGATGCTGCACGACGTGCTGGATGCCTTCGCGCGCATGGATCTCAACGAAGCCATTAAGATCTACCGCGAAGACAAAAAGGTGGATAAAGAGTACGAAGGCATTGTGCGCCAGCTGATGACCTACATGATGGAAGATCCGCGCACCATTCCCAGCGTGCTCACCGCGCTGTTCTGCGCGCGTGCCATCGAGCGTATCGGTGACCGCTGCCAGAACATCTGCGAAATTATCTTCTATTTCGTGAAAGGTCAGGATTTCCGTCACGTTGGCGGTGACAAGCTGGATGAACTGCTGTCGGGCGACGACGGCAGCAATAAACCCTCCTGATTGACGTGATGACTGCCTGTTAGCGCTGAGGCTGACAGGCAGTGCGCTTGATTTCTGCCTGTTCTCAACCTGCCGCTCTCTTTATACTTGGCGCACATTTTTCTGCCAGGTGCTGTTTTATGTCCTCTGCAAATAACAACAAAACCGCCGTTACGCCGGCGAAAGCGATGGTGGCTGCCGTCAGCGGCTATGCCATGGATGGATTTGATCTGCTGATTCTGGGCTTTATGCTGCCGGCGATCAGCGTGTCGCTGGCGCTGGATGCGTCGCAGGCCGGCTCGCTGGTAACCTGGACGCTGATCGGCGCGGTGGTCGGCGGCATTGTGTTTGGTCATCTGAGCGATCGCTATGGCCGCATCCGCATTCTGACCGTCACCATCCTGATGTTCTCGCTGTTCACCGGGCTGTGCGCTGTTGCGCAGGGCTACTGGGATCTGCTGGCGTATCGTACGCTGGCCGGCATGGGGCTGGGCGGTGAGTTTGGCATCGGCATGGCGCTGATTGCCGAAGCCTGGCCGAAGGAGAAGCGCAACCGCGCCTCGGCGTGGGTGGGTATCGGCTGGCAGCTCGGCGTATTGCTGGCGGCCTTTATCACGCCGCTGCTGCTGAGCGTGATTGGCTGGCGCGGTATGTTCCTGGTTGGCCTGCTGCCGGCGCTGGTGTCGTTTGTGATTCGCCGCAGCATGGGCGAGCCGGAAGCCTTCACCCGCCATGTGGAAAAAGCCCCGCAGCTCTCCTTTTCCGCGCGCATTAAACTGCTGTTTGCCGATCGCGCCACCAGCAAAGCCAGCCTCGGCATTCTGATTCTTTGTTCGGTGCAGAATTTCGGTTATTACGGCCTGATGATCTGGATGCCAAGCTATCTCTCTTCCAGCTTCGGCTTCAGCCTGACCAAATCCGGCCTGTGGACGGCCGTTACGGTGGTGGGCATGACGTTTGGTATCTGGCTGTTCGGCGTGCTGGCGGACCGCTTTGCGCGCTGGAAGATTTTCCTGCTGTACCAGTTTGGCGCCGTGGCGATGGTGGTGGTTTACGCCCAGCTGCGCGACCCGACGGTGATGCTGTTTACCGGTGCCATCATGGGGATGTTTGTTAACGGCATGATTGGCGGCTACGGCGCGCTGATCTCGGACACTTTCCCACCGCAGGCGCGCGCCACTGCGCAGAATGTGTTGTTTAACCTCGGCCGCGGCGTCGGCGGTTTCGGCCCGCTGGTGATCGGCATGCTGGCCACGCATATTTCGTTCACTGCTGCGATTACGCTGCTGGCGCTGATTTACCTGCTGGATATTGTCGCTACGCTGTTCCTGCTGCCAAAAAGCCAGGGCAATGAGGATTCGCTGGGCGCGATTGGGTGATTTTTTCCCCTCACCCTAACCCTCTCCCGCAAACGGGAGAGGGAACCGCTCAGTGCGGTTTCATAAACCTGTACTTCACCTTAACACCCGCTCGATCGGCCCCTTCTCCCGCAAACGGGAGAGGGAACCGCTCAGTGCGGTTTCATAAACCTGTGCTTCACCTTAACACCCGCTCGATCGGCCCCTTCTCCCGCAAACGGGAGAGGGAACCGTTCAGTGCGGTTTTACAAACCTGTGCTTCACCTTAACACCCGCTCGATCGGCCCCTTCTCCCGCTGGCGGGAGAAGGCTGGGATGAGGGGGCTGCGCGCACCTACCTGACCAAATCCCAGCCACGTGCACGCCACAGTGCTGGCAGCTGCGCCATATCGTCAAAACGCGTCACCAGCGGGTGATCAATCACCGGATTGTGTGCATCGGCACAGTAATAAAACACCGGTATGCCAGCGGCGATGCCAGCCCGCGCGCCAGCCTCTGAATCATCCACCAGAATGCACTTTTCAATCGGCACCTGCATCTGTTCCGCCGCGTGATACATCAGCTCCGGATCCGGCTTCCAGTGATTAATGTCATAGCCGCTGTACAGGCGTCCGCTCAGATACGGCAGCATGCCGGTCAGCCCCAGTGAATGCTCCATCTTCTTCACCGTACCGTTCGACACCACGCACATCGGCACCTTCACTCGCTCCACCAGCGCTCTGGCGCCGGCAATCGGCTGCAGATCAAGATCAAACAGGCGCGCCACTTCCGCGCGGTAGGCACTTTCCACCTCAGCCAGCTGCAGCGTCACCTGATGCTGTGCCGTCACATCGCGGATGATGTCGTAAAGCTTCACCCCTTTGTACTGCTCAAACATCTGCTGCAGCGAGAGTTCGATACCGTAACGGGCAAAGGTGTTGACGTAGGACTGCGTGCAGATCACTTCGCTGTCGACCAGCGTGCCATCGCAATCAAAAAAGATACATTCAACTGACATCGCACCTCATCCTTTTAGTAAACAATAAGCTGTCACTCTAGCGCACTCAGCGCAGAAAGCGACCCCAGGCAACCGGTTGCGAAAAATCAGTGTTTTGCGGCGCTAAAGTCTATAGGATACGCGGCGATAAATTTTTCATCGGAACAGCGAAATGAACGAGCAGGGCCTTTTGCAGCGTATTTTCAGGCTGCAGGAACACGGAACCACCGCGCGCACCGAAGTGATTGCCGGTTTCACTACTTTCCTGACGATGGTGTACATCGTCTTCGTTAACCCGCAGATTCTTGGTGCCGCAGGCATGGACACCCAGGCGGTGTTTGTCACCACCTGCGTGATTGCTGCGTTCGGCAGCATCCTGATGGGGCTGGTGGCCAATCTGCCGGTGGCGCTGGCACCGGCCATGGGCCTCAACGCCTTCTTTGCCTTTGTGGTGGTGGGTGCGATGGGCTACTCGTGGCAGGTTGGTATGGGCGCGATCTTCTGGGGCGCGCTGGGGCTGCTGATCCTGACGCTGCTGCGCGTACGCTACTGGATGATCGCCAATATTCCGCTCAGCCTGCGCGTGGGCATCACCGCCGGTATTGGTCTGTTCATCGCCATGATGGGGCTGAAAAACGCCGGCATTATTGTGCCCAACGCGGACACCATCGTGACCGTCGGCAACCTGGCCTCGCACAACGTGCTGCTCGGCGCGCTCGGCTTCTTTATCATTGCGATTCTGGCGTCGCGCAACATCCACGCGGCGGTGCTGGTTTCTATTGTAGTGACCACCGCGATCGGTCTGCTGCTGGGCGACGTGAAGTTTACCGGGCTGTTCGCCGCGCCGCCGGCTATCACCTCGGTGGTCGGCCAGGTCGATATCAAAGGCGCGTTCAACGTGAGCATGGCGGGCGTGATCTTTGCCTTCATGCTGGTCAATCTGTTTGACTCATCCGGTACGCTGATTGGCGTAACTGATAAAGCGGGCCTGACCGATGAGAAAGGTACTTTTCCGCGCATGAAACAGGCGCTGTACGTGGATAGCATCAGCTCCGTCACCGGTTCGCTGATCGGCACCTCTTCGGTGACGGCGTACATCGAAAGCTCATCCGGCGTGGCGATTGGTGGCCGTACCGGCCTGATGGCGGTAGTGACCGGCATCCTGTTCCTGCTGGTGATGTTCCTGTCGCCGCTGGCTGCCATGGTGCCCGCCTATGCGGCGGCCGGCGCGCTGATTTATGTCGGCGTACTGATGACGGCTTCGCTGGCGCGCGTGCGCTGGGACGATCTCACCGAAGCGGTGCCGGCGTTTGTCACGGCGGCGATGATGCCGTTCAGCTTCTCGATCACCGAAGGTATTGCGCTCGGTTTTATTTCTTACTGCGTGATGAAACTCGGCACCGGACGCTGGCGTGAAATCAGCCCGTGCGTGGTGGTGGTGGCGCTGCTGTTTGTGCTGAAAATCGCTTTTATCGACGCGCACTAAACGCAACAGGCCGCGGGTGCGGCCTGGTTATCCGGGATGCCTGACTTCCGGCTGACTGGCGACACGCTCGCCGGGCAGGCTGGTGAGGCGCAGGGTGCGCGGCCCGATGTTGGGTTTGCTCATCTCCACATCGCGCAGCGACTGCCACTGCTGCTGCGCATCAATCTCCCACAGCCGTAAACGCTCAGTGCCGGGCGACAGCGCGCAGGACCACACCAGCGTCGGCTCGGCATCACACACCGCCTGAATATCGGGATAGACGCTGGATCGCAGCCGGCCGGCCGCCGGATGCAGCCGCAGCGCATCAATACCGCTGTTGGCTTCGCCGGTCAGTTTGAGGATGCTCTGGCGTAGCGTCCAGATCTGCGTCACCGCTTCCATAAAATCCTGCTGGGCGTTAATCCACGCCTTTTCACCCGATGACAGCCCCTGCGTGAGGGCATCCTGCGCCTGACGGCTATGCGCCCGGACGATTTCCATATCCAGGCCAGCGCGCCCGCCTTCTTCCGCCAGCAGCACGCCGACCATGTTACCGGCATAGGAGATACTGAAGTCAGGCAGATTAGGATCGGCAAAGCAGGGACGACCGCTGCTGCTGGCGATCAGCGGTGGCAGGTCACGAATACCATAGACGCGCAGCATCAGCTGGGCCAGCAGCGCGCGTGCGGCAAGAAAGCGGCCGCGGCGCTTATCAGGCAGGTGCCCGGCGCTGGTCATCACATCCTGTGGAACCCGCATGGTCTCTGGGGTGAGGGGCGGGTTAACCACCCAACGAACAAAATGACTAGCCATCTGTCGCTCCGTGAAAATGGTCGGATAATCATCAGGGCTATTGTAAGAATTTTCTCATGGGTTTGCATCCGGCTTACGCTGGATAGCCAGTAAATTCAGATAAGGACGAGGCGAATCTCATTGCCATGAGCTGCAATTGAATATGAGGCTTTTGCACATTGGTGTCGGATGGGGTGCCGAAGCGGCGGATGTGGTGTAGGATTTGGACAGGAAAGAGCTGCACAATGAAGTGCTTAAATTATTCACCTATCTGCCAATCGTGCGCATCGCAAACCATGCACGTCGGAGTTGTTATGTCTGTTACCTCTCTTGCTCGCCAGGAATCGATCTCGCTGGATGAATTTCGTCACGGCATGCGCCGTCTCACTGCCGGTGTCTCGCTGGTGACCACCTCATCCAGCGGAGAAAAGTTCGGGCTGATCGCCACCTCGGTCAGCTCGCTGGCAGCGGAACCGCCCAGCCTGCTGGTCTGCGTTAACCGCAGCGCATCAAGCCACGATGCCATTCTGCAGGCGGGCTACTTTGCCGTGAACGTTCTGCGCGAGCAGCACGATGACCTATGCGCGCAATTCAGCTCGCCGACGCGCCGTGCTGAGCGTTTCCAGAGCGGTGAATGGCAAACCCTTAATACGGGCGCGCCCGTGCTGGCTGATGCGCTGGTGAGCTTCGATTGTCAGCTGGAAAAAACGGTGGAGTGGAACACCCACAGCGTGCTGCTGGCGCGTATCGTGGGTATTGCGCTGCCGGGCGAAGCGACAGCGCCGATGGTCTACTTCAACAGCGGTTTTCACTCGCTGGGCTAAGTCATGGCGCAGCGCGTCGGGCGGCTGCGCGGCTTAACGCATCAGGCAAATTTGCTGGCTTCGTCAAAGCTCAGACGCGGCAGGCGCGGATGCAGCTTGCTGGCTTCGCCATAGCCGAGGTTGATCAGTAAGTTGACCTGCCAGTTATTTTCGCTGAAGAACGCGGCGTTAACTTTAGCCGGATCAAAACCGGACATCGGGCCGGCATCGAGTCCCAGCGAGCGGGCCGCCAGAATCAGATAGCCCGCCTGCAGGCTGCTGTTGCGAAACGCGGTCTCTTTGGCCAAATCCGGGCTGCTGGTAAACCAGCTGCGTGCATCGCCATGCGGGAACAGTTTTGGCAGTGCTTCATAAAAGGTCGGATCCCACGCCACAATCACCGTCACCGGTGCCGCCATGGTCTTATCCACATTGCCTGAGGAGAGCGCCGGCTTCAGCTTCTCTTTACCTTCCTGAGACGTCACGAACACAAAGCGGCCCGGCGAGCAGTTGGCTGAGGTCGGCCCCAGCGCCGTCAGCGCATAGAGCTGCTTCAGCACCTCCTGCGAAATCGGTTTATCCTGCCAGTAGCTATGGGTGCGGGCTTCAGTAAACAGCGCGTTCAGCGCCACGCTGTCGAGCGGT
This sequence comes from Pantoea sp. ICBG 828, assembly GCF_002928355.1. NCBI lineage: Bacteria > Pseudomonadati > Pseudomonadota > Gammaproteobacteria > Enterobacterales > Erwiniaceae > Pantoea > Pantoea sp. ICBG 828. The sequence goes on from NZ_POWN01000010.1 coordinate 16,630, forward strand.
GTACTCATGTTTCTCTCCTGTTCAGGCAACAACCTGCGCCTGATTTTTAGCATGAATAATGGATGTGGCCGCTGCGTTTACGCGGCGACCCTCAACCGTTATACGACAAAGGCGAAGGCGCGCCAAATAACAAACACGCATGACAACCGTTGAACGTTTACTGCTGCAGACGCGCGGCCCGCGCCTTAAAGCCATTGAGGATGGTCTGGCTCACGCGTAACGGGAAGGCTGCAGGGATTTGCTCCTGCACGCGTTGGATCACTTCTGGCGTTCTGGCTCTGAACTCATCGAGGATGTGTGCCATCGCCGTCAGGGCAAATTTTGTCGTTTTTGCGGTTTCTATAAAATGGCGGGGAAAAATGTGTTCGATGGCGGCTTTCCGGCCTTTGCTCCCGTTCAGTCCCATTGCCAGCTTTGCATCACGAATGTGTAATCCCGCACCGCCAATCACGGGATAAATGGAAAGAATGTCGTAAAACGGCGTCAGGCGAAAACGTCCTTCCGCTTCGATAAAAATAGAAAAGTTTTTGGCATGGCCATCGGTGGCCGCCAGCAGCCAAAACAGGACCTGAGCTTTCATGAAATCATATCGATCCTGTTCTGCATTAACTGAATTCAGGAGATAATCCATAATCGCAGAAATGCCCGGGCCGCCGTGGCTTTCATATTTTCCTGCTGCGGGCACATTCAGCACCTGACAAAAATCTTCCTGGGGTAACCGCATGATCCACTGTCCATCCGATGCATAACGCCGATCAAACCGCTCCACGGCCAGTGCTTTAATTTTCCCGGTGTTTACGATAAAGCAAGGGGGAACTGCCAGGCCAAATTCTCTGGCAATCAGCGTACAAAGCCACTCATTCTCCACGCTATCTGAAAGATCGATGCGATGCGAATGGCTCTGAATATTGCCAATCGGCAATTTTAAAATGTGGGTGGTGGGCGTATTGCCCTGCGGCAGGCACCACTGTTGATCGATGCGTAACAGCGCCGTTTTCTCCTGCGCGCCAGCCAGTGAAATACGAAAATCCGTCAGCTCTTCCAGCATGCCAAGCGGTGCGCCTGACTGATAGCCTGAAAGGATTTTTTCCAGTTCGCTATCGCTTAACCGGCGGTAATCGATCGTTCGGACAGTGTGCGGTTTACTGTCAGGCGGTAACAATTGCAGCGCACCAATGGTGTCGCTGCCGACTTTTGCGAGTAAGTCAAAGGGCTGGGTGGAGCTGGCCTGATAGCGAGACAGAATACGTGCGCGAATTTCAGGGTTATCAGGCAGCAGGTTATCAAAAAAGTTATAGACCTCCGCGCCCTTGTAAGGCTGGTGGCGCAAAGGCATGGAGAGGGATATCGGTCGGCTACCCGGCTGATTCAGCCAGCTCTCATAATATCTGAAGGTGTGTGCACCGGTTGCTGCCCTGCTGAAAACGCCTGTCCGATAGCCGTTCATGTAGACATCCAGTTCTGTCATCACCACTCCTCCTTCCAGCCGTCCGGGTCCTGTTTGGCCGATGGCAAACCACGGGGTTTTATCTCCATTTCCAGATCCAGAGCAGCGAGAATACGAAACAGTGTGTCCAGTCGGGTGGTTTCTGGCTGTAGCTCGAAGCTCGAGACGGTATCCTGGCGTATACCAATTTTGCTGGCGACTTTCGCTTGCGAGAGTGCCTCTGTGAGTCTTCTATCTTTGAGATATGAACTTAATTGTTTGGCGCTGGTGATTTTCATAGCGGCGCTCCAGTCTGGCAATCGTGATACCATTACACGCTATTGCGTGTGAAGCAAGGTTTACCCGCTATCGCAGGTAAGCCCGGCTTCACGCGCAACTGGCGGTAGTGAACTGGGGTTAACGCGGGTTAATAATACCGGGAAGAACAGCGTGGAGTGGCTGACGAACGGTAAAGACGCCGCCAGCCATTAATATAAAGGTTTGTTTTACTTACCAATACAAAAGCTGGAAAAAATCCGGCCCAGCAGATCGTCGGAGGTAAACTCGCCGGTGATTTCACTCAGCGCCTGCTGCGCCAGCCGTAGCTCTTCGGCCAGCAGTTCGCCCGCCCAGGCTCCCAGCAGCTGATCTTTGCCTTGCTGTAAGTGAGTGGCTGCTAACTCCAGCGCCTGCAGATGGCGGCGACGCGCGAGGAAGCCGCCTTCCATATTGCCGGCGAAGCCCATGCTCTGTTTCAGGTGCTCGCGCAGCGTATCGACGCCAGCGCCGGTGCGCGCCGACAGACGAATAAGTGAGTGGCCATTTACTTCTGTCAGGCCCAGCGTTTCACCCGTCATGTCCGCTTTATTACGTACCACGGTAATTGGCAACGCGGCCGGTAAGCGCGCCACGAAATCAGGCCAGATGGCGGCGGCTTCAGTGGCGTCAGTGGTGGTGCCATCCACCATGAACAGGACGCGATCCGCCTGCTCAATCTCCTGCCAGGCGCGTTCAATGCCGATACGTTCCACTTCGTCGCTGGCTTCACGCAAACCGGCAGTATCGATGATGTGCAGCGGCATGCCGTCGATGTGGATGTGCTCGCGCAGCACGTCACGCGTGGTGCCGGCGATATCCGTGACGATCGCTGCTTCGCGTCCGGCCAGTGCGTTGAGCAGGCTCGATTTCCCGGCGTTGGGACGACCGGCAATCACCACTTTCATCCCTTCACGCAGCAGGCTGCCCTGACGCGCTTCGGCGCGGACGCCGTTGAGATCGCCGATCACCGCATTCAGCTGCGCTTCGATTTTGCCGTCGGAAAGGAAGTCGATCTCCTCATCCGGAAAATCAATCGCCGCTTCCACATAGATGCGCAGGTGAGTAAGTGCTTCCACTAACGCATTAACGCGCAGTGAAAAGGCACCCTGCAGCGAGTTGACGGCGGAGCGGGCGGCCTGCTCGGAGCTGGCATCAATCAGATCGGCAATCGCTTCAGCCTGCGCCAGGTCGAGCTTGTCATTCAGAAAGGCGCGTTCCGAGAACTCGCCCGGCTGCGCAATGCGCACACCCGGCAGCGCCACAATGCGCTTCAGCAGCAGATCGAGAATCACCGGACCGCCGTGGCCCTGCAGCTCCAGCACATCTTCGCCGGTAAAGGAGTTCGGACCCGGGAACCACAGCGCGATGCCCTGATCCAGCACGCTGCCATCAGCATCGTTAAAGGGCAGATAGTCGGCGTAGCGCGGCTTTGGCAGCTTGCCCAGCACGGCCTGCGCCACCTCAGCGGCTTTGCCACCGGAAATACGCAGAATACCGACGCCACCACGGCCGGGAGGCGTCGCCTGGGCAACAATAGTGTCACTGTGGCTCATAAGTACCTTCTTCCAAAAAAAACAGGGCGGCATAAATGCCGCCCCTGGAGATGTTGCGTCCTGCTCAGCGTTGCCGGGCGTTACGCTTTCTTCTTGTCGCGGCTGTGTAAACCACGCTTTTCCAGCCCGCGATAAATCAGCTGCTGCTGGAGAATGGTTACCAGGTTGCTGACGATGTAGTACAGCACCAGACCTGACGGGAACCACAGGAAGAACACGGTAAAGATAACCGGCATGTAAGTCATGATCTTCTGCTGCATCGGATCGGTCACGGTGGTCGGTGACATCTTCTGAATGAAGAACATGGTGATACCCATGATGACCGGCAGAATGTAGTACGGGTCCTGCGCGGACAGGTCATGGATCCACAGTACAAACGGAGCATGACGCAGTTCAACGGAACCGGACAGCATGTAGTACAGCGCCAGGAAGATTGGCATCTGGATAACCAGTGGCAGACAGCCGCCCAGCGGGTTCACTTTCTCCGCCTTATACAGCGCCATCATCTCCTGGCTCTGCTTCTGCTTATCATCACCCAGACGTTCACGCATGGCCTGAATCTTCGGCTGCAGCATACGCATCTTGGCCATCGAGGTGTACTGCGCTTTGGTCAGCGGGTACATGATGCCACGCACGATGAAGGTGATAACGATAATGGAGAAGCCCCAGTTACCGATAAAGCTGTGCAGGAATTTCAGCAGCTTAAACAGCGGCTGAGAGATGAACCACAGCCAGCCGTAATCCACAGTCAGATCGAGGTGCGGCGCGATAGCGGCCATTTTGTCCTGGATTTCCGGACCCACCCACAGAGTGGCACCGAGATCCTGCTGCGCGCCGGCGGCGATGGTCACAGGCGCCGACTTATAGCCGATTGCCGCCACACCATTGCCGAGATTGCTGGTGTACAGCGTATTGTTACCCTGAGTGCGCGGCACCCATGCGGTCGCAAAATACTGCTGCAGCATCGCCACCCAGCCGTTGCTGGTGGTGGTGTTCAGGTTCTCGTTATCAGCGATGGTATCGAATTTGTATTTTTCATACTTCGCATCGCTGGTCGAGTAAGCGGCACCACGGAAAGTGTGCAGCGCAAAGTTATTGCTGCCGGTATCGCGATGCTTCGGCAGATCGATCGTCTGCTTCAGCTGACCAAACATCGCCACTTCCAGCGGCTGCTGCGAGGCGTTATTGATGTTGTAGTCGACGTTAACCGCGAATTCGCCACGTTTGAACACGAAGGTTTTGGTGTAAACCACGCCGTTCTCACCGGTCCAGCTCAGCGGCACGCGCAGCTCGGTCTGGCCATCGGCCATCTCGAAGTGATCCTGGGAAGCGGTATACAGCGGACGTGCGCCGTTGTTCGGGTTATCCGGACCGTTACGGCCGGTTAAGCCGCTCTGCGCCTGATAAACGAAGGCCGGAGTGGTTTCCAGCAGCTGGAACGGCGCGTCTGAACCCAGTTTGTCCGGGTAAGTCAGCAGCTGTGCCTGCTCGATATCACCGCCGCGGGTATTAATGTTGAGTGACAGGACATCAGTCTTAACGGTGATCGTTTTGCCCTGGCCGCTAGCCGGCACGCCGGAAGAGGCGGCATCACCCGCTGCGCTGCTTGTGTTCTGCGTGGTCTGGGTCTGCTGTGGCTGCGGAGCGTGGTCCGTCTGCCAGGCTTGCCAGATCATAAAAGACACGAACAGAAAAGCGATGAGAAAGAGATTGCGTTGCGAATCCATCGTTAATGTTCTCTGGTATCAAAGGTTTTTGGCGGCACCGGATCGTCGCCACCCGGGTTCAAAGGGTGGCATTTTAATACGCGTTTAATCGTCAACCAACTGCCTTTTAACATGCCGAAGCGGCGTACAGCTTCCACCCCATACTGCGAGCAGGTGGGATGGAACCGGCAATGAGGTCCCAGCAGTGGGCTGATGGCGCGTTGATAAACGCGTATCAGGGCGATCAGGAGCCGCGCGCCAGGCGACAGTGACGACGCCATAATTTCTCCAACGCTTCCGTCAGTGCACGGTTATCGAGGTCAGCAATCCCTTTTTTCGCCACGATGACAAAATCCATCGGCGGTAGCTCGTGTTGACGCAAACGAAAGCTTTCGCGGGTCAATCGCTTGATCCGGTTGCGTTCATGGGCGCGTTTCACGTGCTTCTTGGCGACGGTAAGACCGATGCGGGGATGCCCCAGCGAATTAAGGCGGCCGAGGATGGTGATTTGCGGCGTGCCAGCCCGAAGAGGTTGCTGGAAGACGAAAGTGAAATGAGCGGGAGTTAACAAACGTAACTCCCTGGGAAATGCGAGCTTAACCACGAGGGTTAGCTTTTATTACTTAGAAACGGTCAGACGAGCACGGCCTTTAGCACGACGACGTGCCAGAACCTGACGACCATTTTTAGTAGCCATACGAGCACGGAAGCCGTGAGAACGGTTGCGCTTCAGTACGGACGGTTGAAAAGTGCGTTTCATGGCGATTTCTACCTAAACTTGAAAAATTTCACTGGGTGACGCGTTTTCGGGCCAGTAAAACGACCGACGCCTCAATGTGTCTTTAATAAAGAGGCGGGATTGTAATAATTGTACAGTCCGGAGTCAATTTACTTCGCTGGGCGCGAGACCTGAAAACTCTGATACAGCCCGCTAATTCCGGGCATCAAAGCTTCACGCGCCAATGCCGGGTGGGGAATTATACGGGCTATAAAGGAAAGCGCAAGGATCGTCCAGGATCTTCTTGCGATCGCCGCGCCGATCGTAACGGCAAAAATGCGAGCGCGGTGGAAAATTTCTCGCTTTCAGCCTGATCCCCGCTCGCTTTTTCCGCAGACGGCGTAAACTGATGCATGCCTGGACACCCTGTGGATAAAATGGATCAAAACTGTGTAGAAAGGGAAGATCTCTGAGGCGCTTTGCGCTATGATCCGCCCTTCCGCTGACGATCCTCCTTGCGATCGCCGGGGATGACTACCGCGGATAGCGGTCGCAGGCGCTTTCTGACCGCCTGTGTCAAAAAAGACAGTTTCTATTATTAGCGCCTGAAATTCTTATCGATTTTGTACGAGTGGAGTCCGCCGTGTCACTTACGCTTTGGCAACAGTGTCTTGCCCGTTTGCAGGATGAGCTTCCTGCCACCGAATTCAGCATGTGGATTCGTCCGCTGCAGGCTGAATTGAACGACAATACGCTGGCCTTGTATGCACCAAATCGGTTTGTACTCGACTGGGTTCGGGATAAATATCTCAATAGTATCAATGGGCTGCTGAATGAATTCTGCGGTGCGAACGTGCCGCTGCTGCGTTTTGAGGTCGGCACGCGCCCGGTTGCGCCGGTGGCTGCTACGCAACCCGCCATGGCCAGCAGCGTCAGCGCGCCCGCACCGGCTGAGAATCGTCCGGCACCGGCACAGCCGCTGCGCCCGAGCTGGGATTCGGTTCCGGCACCGGCTGATGTGACCTACCGCTCGAACGTGAATAACCGCCACAACTTCGACAACTTCGTTGAGGGTAAGTCCAACCAGCTGGCGCGCGCGGCGGCACGTCAGGTGGCGGATAATCCTGGTGGCGCTTATAACCCGCTGTTCCTGTATGGCGGCACCGGCCTTGGCAAAACGCACCTGCTGCACGCGGTGGGCAACGGCATCATCGCGCGCAAGCCGAATGCCAAAGTGGTTTATATGCACTCTGAACGCTTCGTGCAGGATATGGTGAAAGCGCTGCAGAACAACGCCATCGAGGAGTTTAAGCGCTACTACCGTTCGGTGGACGCGTTGCTGATCGATGATATTCAGTTCTTTGCCAATAAAGAGCGCTCGCAGGAAGAGTTTTTCCACACCTTCAACGCGCTGCTGGAAGGTAATCAGCAGATCATCCTGACCTCGGATCGTTACCCGAAAGAGATCAACGGGGTGGAAGATCGTCTGAAATCACGCTTTGGCTGGGGATTAACCGTGGCGATCGAGCCGCCTGAGCTGGAGACGCGTGTCGCGATCCTGATGAAAAAGGCGGACGAAAACGACATCCGTCTGCCGGGCGAAGTGGCCTTCTTTATTGCCAAGCGTCTGCGCTCTAACGTGCGTGAGCTGGAAGGGGCACTGAATCGTGTGATTGCCAATGCCAACTTTACCGGGCGTGCCATTACCATCGATTTTGTGCGCGAAGCGCTGCGCGACCTGCTGGCACTGCAGGAAAAGCTGGTGACCATCGACAACATCCAGAAGACGGTGGCCGAGTACTACAAAATTAAAGTGGCGGATTTGCTGTCGAAGCGCCGTTCGCGCTCGGTAGCGCGTCCGCGTCAAATGGCGATGGCGATGGCCAAAGAGCTCACCAACCACAGCCTGCCGGAAATTGGCGATGCGTTTGGTGGCCGTGACCATACCACCGTGCTTCATGCCTGCCGTAAAATCGAGCAGCTGCGTGAAGAGAGCCACGACATCAAAGAAGATTTCTCTAACCTCATTCGAACATTATCTTCCTGACGCATATGAAATTTATTGTTGAACGTGAGCAGTTGCTGAAGCCGCTGCAACAGGTGAGTGGCCCGCTTGGCGGACGCCCGACGCTGCCGATCCTCGGAAATTTACTGCTGCAGGTGAATGAAGGCACGCTGCTGCTGACCGGTACCGATCTTGAGATGGAGATGGTGGCGCGCGTGGCGCTGACCCAGCCGCACGAACCGGGCGCGACGACCGTGCCGGCGCGTAAGTTTCTTGATATCTGCCGTGGCCTGCCTGAAGGCGCAGAGATCAGTCTGACGCTGGAAGGTGACCGCATGCTGGTGCGCTCCGGCCGCAGCCGCTTTTCGCTGTCGACGCTGCCAGCCAGCGACTTCCCGAATCTCGACGACTGGCAGAGCGAAGTGGAATTCACGTTGCCGCAGGCCACGCTCAAACGCCTGATTGAAGCCACGCAGTTCTCCATGGCGCATCAGGATGTGCGTTACTATCTCAACGGCATGCTGTTCGAGACCGAAGGCGAAGAGCTGCGCACCGTTGCCACTGACGGCCATCGTCTGGCGGTCTGTTCGATGCCTGTCGGACAGGCGCTGCCGAACCATTCGGTGATCGTACCGCGTAAAGGTGTGATTGAGCTGGTTCGTCTGCTGGACGGCGGTGAAACGCCGCTGCAGGTGCAGATTGGCAGCAGCAACATTCGCGCGCATGTCGGCGACTTCATCTTTACGTCGAAGCTGGTTGATGGCCGTTTCCCGGATTATCGCCGCGTGTTGCCGAAGAATCCTGACAAAGCGCTGGAAGCGGGCTGCGATCTGCTGAAACAGGCTTTTGCCCGCGCGGCGATCCTGTCGAACGAGAAGTTTCGCGGTGTTCGCATCTATATCACCGAAAATCAGCTGCGCATCACCGCCAATAACCCGGAGCAGGAAGAGGCGGAAGAGATGCTGGACGTGTCGTACAGCGGCACCGAGCTGGAGATTGGTTTTAACGTCAGCTACGTGCTGGATGTGCTGAACGCGCTGAAGTGCGAAAACGTGCGTCTGCTGCTGACCGATTCGGTTTCCAGCGTGCAGATTGAAGATGTAGCCAGTCCGGCTGCGGCCTACGTCGTTATGCCCATGCGTTTGTAATAGAAAATATCGGCCTGGCTTACTTGCCATTCTGGTCCCGGGCAGTGCTCGCCCCTGGTCACATACTTCAGTATGCTCCCAGGGCCTGCGCGCTGGCCGTGGCCAGACTGCCTGCGCCGCCAACGGCCTGGATTGTTAATGTTAGGCAACCCCCTCTGGCTGGATTGATTCATGGCTTTAACCCGCCTCCTGATTAAAGATTTTCGTAATATCGAGCAGGCCGATCTCACGCTGGCGCCGGGCTTTAATTTTCTTGTGGGCGCCAACGGCAGCGGTAAAACCAGCGTGCTGGAGGCGATTTATACGCTGGGCCACGGCCGTGCATTTCGCAGTTTGCAGGCCGGACGCGTGATTCGTCACGATCAGGACGCGTTTGTGTTGCACGGGCGGATTGAAGGCAGCGAGCGCGAGCTGGCGGTCGGCCTGAGTAAAAACCGCGCCGGCGACAGCAAAGTCCGCATCGACGGCAGCGACGGCCACAAAGTCGCCGAGCTGGCGCAGCTGCTGCCGATGCAACTGATTACGCCAGAGGGGTTTACTTTGCTCAACGGCGGCCCCAAATACCGTAGAGCCTACATCGACTGGGGCTGCTTTCATGCTTATCCCGGTTTCTTTCTGGCCTGGAGCAATCTGCGTCGCCTGCTGAAACAGCGCAACGCGGCGCTGCGCCAGGTCGCGCGCTACAGCCAGATCCGGCCATGGGATCAGGAGCTGGTGCCGCTGGCAGAACAGATCAGCGCCTGGCGCGCTGAATACAGCGCAGCCATTGCCAGCGAAATCACCGCCACCTGCAGCCAGTTTTTACCGGAGTTTGCGCTGAGCTTCTCCTTCCAGCGCGGCTGGGACAAAGAGAGCGACTTCGGCGAGCTGCTGGAGCGCAACTTCGAGCGCGATCGTGCGCTCACCTACACCGCCAGCGGTCCGCACAAAGCCGATTTTCGGATTCGTGCTGAAGGCACGCCGGTGGAAGATTTACTCTCACGCGGTCAGTTAAAGCTGCTGATGTGTGCGTTGCGGTTAGCGCAGGGCGAGTACCTGACGCGCAGCAGCGGACGTCGCTGTTTGTACCTGATTGACGACTTCGCCTCCGAGCTGGATGACACCCGTCGTCGCCTGCTGGCGGAACGCCTGAAAGCCACGCAGGCTCAGGTGTTTGTCAGCGCCATTGGTGTCGAGCATGTAATCGACATGAGCGACGAAAAGGGCAAGATGTTCCGCGTGGAACAGGGTAAAATAGCGGTTCAACCTGAAGATTAAATGAGCGAGAAACGTTGATGTCGAATTCTTATGACTCCTCAAGTATCAAAGTCCTGAAAGGGCTTGATGCGGTACGCAAACGCCCGGGTATGTACATCGGCGATACGGATGACGGCACCGGTCTGCATCACATGGTATTCGAGGTCGTGGATAACGCCATCGACGAAGCGCTCGCCGGCCACTGTAGGGATATCGTGGTCACCATCCATGCCGACAACTCTGTCTCCGTACAGGATGACGGCCGTGGTATTCCGACCGGTATCCACCCGGAAGAGGGCGTCTCTGCTGCCGAAGTGATCATGACCGTACTGCATGCCGGCGGTAAGTTTGATGACAACTCTTATAAAGTTTCCGGTGGTCTGCACGGCGTCGGCGTATCGGTGGTGAACGCCCTGTCGCAGAAGCTGGAACTGACCATTCGTCGCGACGGCAAAGTGCATCAGCAAACCTACGTGCACGGTGTGCCGCAGGCGCCGCTGGCGGTGACCGGCGATACCGACGCTACCGGTACGCGCGTGCGTTTCTGGCCGAGCCACGATACGTTCACCAACGTCACCGATTTTGAATATGAAATCCTGGCGAAGCGTCTGCGCGAGCTGTCATTCCTTAACTCCGGCGTGTCGATTCGCCTGGAAGACAAGCGCGACGATAAAAACGACCATTACCACTACGAAGGTGGTATCAAAGCGTTCGTTGAATATCTCAACCGCAACAAGAACCCGATTCACCCGAATGTGTTCTACTTCTCCACCGAAAAAGACGGTATCGGCGTCGAAGTTGCGCTGCAGTGGAACGACGGTTTCCAGGAAAACATCTACTGCTTCACCAACAATATTCCGCAGCGCGACGGCGGAACGCACCTTGCCGGTTTCCGCGCGGCGATGACGCGTACGCTCAACGCCTACATGGACAAAGAAGGTTACAGCAAAAAAGCCAAAGTCAGCGCTACCGGTGACGACGCGCGTGAAGGGCTGGTGGCAGTGGTTTCGGTGAAGGTGCCGGATCCGAAATTCTCCTCTCAGACCAAAGACAAGCTGGTCTCTTCCGAGGTGAAATCGGCGGTGGAACAGCAGATGAACGAACTGCTGAGCGAATACCTGCTGGAAAATCCGTCTGACGCCAAAATCGTGGTCGGTAAAATCATCGATGCCGCGCGTGCGCGTGAAGCCGCGCGTCGTGCACGTGAAATGACCCGCCGTAAAGGCGCGCTGGACCTGGCGGGCCTGCCGGGCAAGCTGGCGGACTGTCAGGAGCGCGATCCGGCGCTGTCTGAAATCTACCTGGTGGAGGGTGACTCTGCAGGCGGTTCCGCCAAGCAGGGACGTAACCGTAAGAACCAGGCGATTCTGCCGCTGAAAGGTAAAATCCTTAACGTGGAGAAAGCGCGTTTCGACAAGATGCTCTCTTCTCAGGAAGTCGCCACGCTGATCACCGCGCTGGGCTGCGGTATCGGCCGCGATGAGTACAACCCGGACAAGTTGCGCTATCACAGCATCATCATCATGACCGATGCGGACGTCGATGGTTCGCACATCCGTACGCTGCTGCTGACCTTCTTCTATCGCCAGATGCCGGAAATCATCGAGCGTGGCCACGTCTACATCGCGCAGCCACCGCTGTACAAGGTGAAGAAGGGCAAGCAGGAGCAGTACATTAAAGATGACGACGCGATGGATCAGTATCAGATTGCCATCGCGCTGGACGGCGCCACGCTGCACACCAACGCCAGCGCACCGGCGCTGGGCGGCGAGCCGCTGGAAAGCCTGGTGGCGGAATACAACAGCACCCAGAAGATGATCAAGCGTATGGAGCGCCGCTTCCCGTCTGCGCTGCTGCGCGCGCTGGTTTATCATCCAACCCTGAGCGATCTCAGCGATCAGACAGCAGTGACCGCATGGCTGGAGAGCCTGGTGGCTTACCTGAACGAGCGCGAAGCGCATGGCAGCAGCTATGTGGCACAGGTGCGGGAAAACCGCGAACAGCAGCGCTTTGAGCCGGTGCTGCGCGTGCGTACTCACGGTGTTGATACCGATTATCCGCTGGACAGCGAGTTCATTGACGGCGCGGAATACCGCAAAATCTGTGCACTCGGCGCGCATCTGCGTGGTCTGATTGAAGAGGATGCCTACATCGAGCGTGGCGAGCGCCGTCAGCCGGTTGCCAGCTTCGAGCAGGCGATTGACTGGCTGGTGAAAGAGTCGCGCCGCGGTCTGTCAGTGCAGCGCTATAAAGGTCTGGGCGAGATGAACCCGGATCAGCTGTGGGAAACCACCATGGATCCGGACAGCCGCCGCATGCTGCGCGTCACCATCAAAGACGCCATCGCCGCCGACCAGCTGTTCACCACGCTGATGGGCGATGCGGTTGAACCGCGCCGCGCCTTCATCGAAGAGAACGCGCTGAAAGCCGCCAACATCGATATCTGATATCGCAAAACCCTTCCCAAACGGGAAGGGTTTTTTGTTTTATTAAACGCGCAGAATTCTTCCACCCGAGCCGTCCGGCATTTCAATCAGCAGGCTTAGCTTGCCGCCCATCGCTTCAATGTAGCGCTTAATGGTGATCAGACGCTGATCGGCGCCGCCCTGCTCAATTTGCGTGATACGCGGCTGCTTAACCCCCATCGCTTCCGCAACGGTTCTCTGCGATAACGCTAACTCTTCCCGCAGCAGTTGCAGGCCGGTTTCGAGAATCAGCTCATCTGCCATCAGCTGAATGTCAGCTTGCTCAGCTTCAGTAAACTCACTCTCGATAAATTTTTGTAAGTCGTTCATGAATGATTTTCCTCTGCGTTATTGAGGTAAGCCGTGAACAATTGATCTGCAAGGCATATCATCCGCGCATAAAATTGTTTGTCTCCGGATTTATTGCCAGCACACAAAATGACCGCTTTGCGTTGCGTGTCGAATGCGTATAGCGCCCGAATTGGCTGACCAGCGTACTGTATTCTCAGTTCTTTCATGTTGTGGAAGCGTGATCCGTTAACCGTATCGGCATAGGGCCGTGGCAGCAACGGGCCATAATGCTGCAGGTTTAACAGGGCCGCAGCGATGCGTTTTTTCAGTTTGTTGTCCTGTGCCCGCAACCATTCCCGGAAGGTGTCGGTAAAAATGATTTCCCACATAACGCAATCTCCATATAAGTGATTGCTTATAGTAATTTATAAGCAATAACTTATATGATCAAGCGAATCAGCAGAAGTAAAACACCAAATGCTCAAACTGGATAATGCTGCACAAAGCATGACAGGCGTTATCTGCCGATTAACTGGTCAATGTGAGCTGAATCGCGCTAGCATTAAAGCCAGACCCTGAATTAACCGAGGACGTTATGGCGATAAAACTGATTGCGATCGATATGGACGGCACGCTGCTGAATCCGCAGCACGAAATCACGGCGGGCGTCAAAGCGGCGATTGGCCGGGCGCGGGATAAAGGTGTGTCGATCGTGCTGGCCACCGGACGCCCGTTTGTTGGTGTGGAGCGCTACCTGATGGAGCTGGATCTGCGTCAGCCGGGGCAGTATTGCATCAGCAACAACGGCGCACTGGCGCACAGCGCGGACAGCGGTGAGGTGGTGGCTGAGAAGACGCTTGGCTTTGATGACTATCTCTACCTGGAGCAGCTGGCGCGCGACCTTGGGGTACATTTTCAGGCGTTCGACAAATCCTTCCTCTACACGCCAAATAAAGACATCAGTGAATACACCATTCACGAAGCCAGCCTGACCGGCATTCCGGTGCGCTATCGCGCCGTAGAAGAGATGGACCCGGCGACGCGCTTCCCGAAACTGATGATGATCGATAAACCGGAGCTACTGGATAAAGCCATCGCCGCCTTACCGGCGCGCGCCCGCGACAGTTATACCATTCTGAAAAGTGCACCTTACTATCTCGAAATCCTTAATCCGCTGGTCAACAAAGGCTACGGCGTAAAAATGCTGGCGGAGAAACTCGGCCTGCAGCCGTCAGAAGTGATGGCGATTGGCGATCAGGAAAACGATCTGGCGATGATTGAATACGCCGGCACCGGCGTGGCGATGGGCAATGCGATTGATTCCGTGAAGCAGATTGCGCAGTTCGTGACCAAGACCAATATGGAAGATGGTGTCGCGCACGCCATTGAAGAGCTAGTGCTGTAACCCTCCTCTGATGCGGGCGGCGTTCTGCTGCCCGTCACTTCTCTGCTGAATTTTTGCTGTCAGTGCGCCGATGGGTTGTCTGTTTTGTGATCCATATTGTAGTACAAACAATATATATGGTACTACAATCGCCGCTACAGAATGCGTCAGGGATTGGGCTTTGCACTACGAAAGCAGTAATCTGATTTCTCACGCCTTTCATGGAATCGAACACGATGACGCAGGAACCACTGAGTAAAACAGAGCGCATCATCCAGACGCTGGGTGAAGAGATTGTGGCCGGAAAATATGTGCCGGGCGCCGCGCTGCCGGCGGAAGCGGAGCTGTGCGAGCGATTTTCAACCTCGCGCAACATTATCCGCGAAGTATATCGCTCCCTGATGGCTAAACGCCTGATGGAGATGAAGCGCTATCGCGGCGCGTTTGTCACTTCACGTAACCAGTGGAACTATCTCGACAGCGATGTACTGCAGTGGGCGCTGGCGCACGATCACGATCCGCGCCTGATTGCGGCCATGAACGAGGTGCGCGTGCTGGTGGAGCCGCAGATTGCGCGCTGGTCGGCCGAGCGGGCAACGTCGACCGATCTGGCGGCGATTGAGCTGGCCTACAACGATATGGTGGCCAACCACCTCAACCGTGATGCCTTTAACGACGCAGATATCCGCTATCACGAAGCGGTGATGGCCTCGGTGCATAACCCGGTGCTGCAGCAGCTCAATGTGGCGATCAGCCAGCTGCAAAAAGCGGTGTTTGCGCAAACCTACATGGCGGACTCCGGCAACATGCCGCGCACGTTAGCCGAACATAAAGCGCTGTTCGATGCCATTCGTCACCAGGATGGCGATGCGGCGGAACAGGCGGCGAAGGCGATGATTGCCAGCTCAACCGCCCGACTCAAGGAGATTTTGTGACGCGTTATATCGCCATTGACTGGGGCTCCACCAACCTGCGCGCCTGGTATTACCGCGCCGGTGAATGCGTCGATGAGCGCCGTTCGGAAGCGGGCGTGACGCGCCTCGGCGACCGCACGCCTGCTCAGGTGTTTGCCACCATTACCGACGGCTGGCCGGTGGCCGAAGTCCCGGTGATCATGGCCGGCATGGTGGGCAGCAACGCTGGCTGGCTGGCAGTGCCTTATCTCGCCTGCCCGGTGGCGCTCAATGCATTAAGCGATCGCCTGACCTGCGTGGAAGGAAAAGCGTGGATTGTGCCGGGACTGAGCGTCGAACGTGACGACAACTACAACGTAATGCGCGGTGAAGAAACCCAGCTGCTTGGCGCGGTCACGCTGCAGCCCGCGCCGCTGTATGTCATGCCGGGCACGCACGCTAAGTGGGTGCAGATGGAACAGGATCGCGTCATCGATTTTCGCACCGTGATGACTGGCGAGCTGCACCATTTACTGCTGAAGCAGTCGCTGATTGGCGCCGGTTTACCCGCGCAGGAAGCCAGTCCGGACGCGTTCCGGGACGGTTTGCAGATTGGTAGCCACGACCGCTCAATTCTGGCGCGCCTGTTTGAAGTGCGTGCCGCCCACGTGCTCGGCGCGCGCGATCGTCGCCATATCAGTGATTTTCTCTCTGGCCTGTTAATCGGCCATGAAGTGGCGCAGATGACGCAGCAGTTAACGCATAGCCGCCAGCCGATTGTCATTATCGCCGGCAGCGCGCTGGCACAGCGTTATCAGCAGGCACTGGCCTTTATCGGAACAGATTCAGTCACGCTGGAGGGCGATCGCGCTTTCCAGCACGGAATAAGGAGTATTGCGCATGTCCTGGCCCACTAAACTTCCGCTGATCGCCATTCTGCGTGGCATCACGCCGGATGAAGCTGAAGCGCACGTCGCGGCGTTAATCGACGCCGGTTTCGATGCGATTGAAATTCCGCTCAACTCGCCTGAGTGGGCGAAAAGTATCGGCGCGATGGTGCAAACCTTCGGCGATAAAGCGCTGATCGGAGCCGGCACCGTGCTGCAGGCGACGCAGGTCGATCAGCTGGCGGCGCTCAACAGCAAGCTGGTGGTGACGCCCAATACCGATGCTGCGGTGATTCGCCAGGCCGTGGCGCACGGCATGCTGGTAGCTGCAGGCTGTGCCACCGCCAGCGAGGCCTTTACCGCGCTGCAGGCTGGGGCGCAGGCGCTGAAAATTTTCCCGTCGTCGGCGTTTGGTCCGGGCTACATCAAAGCGCTGAAAGCGGTGCTGCCGCCGGAGGTGCCGGTCTTTGCCGTGGGTGGCGTTACGCCGGAAAACCTGCATGAATTTATCGCCGCCGGTTGCGTCGGGGCTGGCCTGGGCAGCGATCTCTATCGCGCCGGTCAGCCGCTGTCGCGCACCGTGGAGAAGGCCCGCGCATTTATTGCTGCCTATAAGGACGCTGTACGATGAAAATTACGAAACTGACCACTTATCGCCTGCCGCCGCGCTGGATGTTCCTGAAAATTGAAACCGACGAAGGCATCATCGGCTGGGGCGAGCCGGTGATTGAAGGGCGCGCGCGCAGCGTCGAAGCGGCGGTGCATGAGCTGTCGGAATATCTGATTGGGCAGGATCCGGCGCGGATTAATGATCTGTGGCAGGTGATGTATCGCGGCGGTTTTTATCGTGGCGGCCCGATTTTAATGAGCGCCATTGCCGGTATCGATCAGGCGCTGTGGGATATTAAAGGCAAAGCGCTGGGCGTGCCGGTGTATCAGCTGCTGGGCGGTCTGGTGCGTGACAGTATCAAAGCATACAGCTGGGTGGGCGGCGATCGTCCGGCTGAAGTGATTGATGGCATTAAGAAATTACGTGGTATCGGCTTTGACACCTTCAAACTCAACGGCTGTGAAGAGATGGGCATCATTGACAATTCTCGTCAGGTCGATGCCGCTGTTGACACCGTCGCGCAGATCCGCGAAGCCTTTGGCAGTGACATTGAGTTTGGCCTCGATTTCCACGGTCGCGTCAGCGCGCCGATGGCCAAAGTGCTGATCAAAGAGCTGGAGCCGTATCGCCCGCTGTTTATTGAAGAACCGGTGCTGGCCGAGCAGGCAGAATACTATCCGCGCCTGGCGGCGCAGACGCATCTGCCGATTGCCGCAGGCGAACGCATGTTCTCCCGCTTCGAGTTCAAGCGCGTGCTGGAAGCCGGTGGGCTGGCGATTCTGCAGCCGGATCTGTCTCACGCCGGTGGCATCACCGAATGCTACAAAATCGCGGCGATGGCCGAGTCCTACGACGTGGCGCTGGCGCCGCACTGTCCGCTGGGGCCGATTGCGCTGGCTGCCTGTCTGCATGTCGACTTCGTGTCGCGTAACGCGGTGTTCCAGGAGCAGAGCATGGGCATTCACTATAATCAGGGCGCTGAACTGCTCGATTACGTGATCAATAAAGATGATTTTAAAATGGATGACGGCCATTTCTATCCGTTAAATAAACCCGGCCTCGGTGTGGAAATTAATGAAGAGCTGGTCATTGCGCGCAGTAAAAATGCGCCAGACTGGCGTAACCCATTATGGCGCTTTCCGGATGGATCGGTAGCCGAGTGGTAATAACCGTGGTATTGCGCCCGGTCGCTGCGTTTACCGATTTATAACAGCGCCGATTATCAGGCGATTAAACATCTGACTATTTAAACCATGTGCGGAATATATAAGGCACAGGGCAGCGCTCAACCTGTTTTCACCGCGCTGCCAGTTTACCGCTGCTGCGGCTTTTATCTTCGATAACCTTACCCTGTGTTGGCTGCGGCGTGTTTCGGCACGTCCGCCAGCTGACATCTGACGGAGAAACACCATGGATCTCTCTGCTGTTCAGGCGAAACCTACGCGTCGCCGTTATATTACGCTGCTGATGATTTTTATTACGGTGGTCATTTGTTATGTCGATCGCGCTAATTTAGCCGTGGCCTCGGCGCATATTCAGCAGGAATTTGGCATCAGCAAAGCAGAAATGGGGTATGTGTTTTCTGCTTTTGCCTGGTTATATACGCTGTGCCAGATTCCCGGCGGCTGGTTTCTCGATCGCGTAGGCTCACGCCTGACCTATTTTATCGCTATTCTCGGCTGGTCGGTGGCGACATTATTGCAGGGATTCGCCAGCGGCTTATTATCGCTGATAGGTCTGCGCGCCATTACCGGTATTTTTGAAGCGCCGGCTTTCCCGACCAATAACCGCCTGGTTACCAGCTGGTTCCCGGAACAGGAGCGCGCTTCGGCCGTCGGTTTTTACACCTCCGGTCAGTTTGTCGGCCTGGCGTTTCTCACGCCGCTGCTGATCTGGATTCAGGAACTGCTGAGCTGGCACTGGGTGTTTATCATCACCGGCGGGATTGGCATTGTCTGGTCGCTGGTGTGGATGAAGGTTTACCAGGCACCGAGCCAGAGCAAAGGCATCAATCAGGCCGAGCTGGATTACATTCGTGCCGGTGGCGCGATGGTCGACGGCGATGCGCCCAGCGAGAAAAAAGCACGCGTTAAACTCACCGCGGCCGACTGGAAACTGGTGTTTCATCGCAAGCTGTGCGGCGTGTATCTCGGCCAGTTTGCAGTGACCTCAACGCTGTGGTTTTTCCTCACCTGGTTCCCCAACTACCTGACGCAGGAGAAACATATCGCCGCGCTGACGGCCGGCTTTATGACTACCGTGCCGTTTCTCGCCGCCTTTGTTGGCGTGATCCTCTCCGGGATGGTGGCCGATCGTCTGGTGCGCAGCGGCCGCTCGCTCGGCTTTGCCCGCAAGACGCCGATCATCTGCGGCCTGCTGATCTCCACCTGCATTATGGGCGCAAACTACACCAACGATCCGCTGTGGATTATGGTGCTGATGGCGCTGGCCTTTTTCGGTAACGGGTTCGCGTCCATCACCTGGTCGCTGGTCTCGTCGCTGGCGCCGGTACGCCTGATCGGCCTGACCGGCGGCATGTTTAACTTTATCGGCGGCCTCGGTGGCATCACGGTACCGCTGGTGGTGGGGTATCTGGCGCAGGATTACGGCTTTGCGCCCGCGCTGGTGTACATCTCCGTCGTTGCGCTGATTGGCGCGCTCTCTTACATCCTGCTGGTGGGGGATGTGCAGCGCGTGGGCTAAGCTTCCGGGTGCGCATGCCTGCGCACCCGCATTAGCTGCTCAGCTTTTGCTTAACTGAACGGCATCACGTAATTTGTCCGGCAACGGTTACATCTGAGGTTGCCCCATGTCAGAAAAACAACTCACCTTTACTCAGCGCCATCATCAGCTGACCAATATCAACGTCTGGACCGCCGACAGCCAGTGGCTGGCATTTGATGTGCGGCCATCCGGCGCCTCATTTACCAGCCTGACCATTGAGCGCGTCAACGTGCACAGCGGCGCGGTCGAGGTGCTGTATCAGGCGCGCGATGGCGCGCACGTCGGCGTGGTGACCGTGAGTCCGGATCTGCCGCCGCGCTATGTCTGTATTCATGGGCCGGAGCATCCCGATGCGCACTGGCACTATGACTTTCATCACCGGCGCGGCGTGATTGTTCAGCAGGGCATCGCAGAGAACCTCGACGCCTGCGATATCACCGCGCCCTACACGCCGGGTGCGCTGCGTGGTGGCTCGCACGTGCATGTGTTCAGTCCGGATGGCTCGCGGCTGAGCTTTACCTATAACGATCACGTAATGCATGAGCGCGATGTGCGTGACGACCTGCGCAACGTCGGCGTGGCGGTGCCGCTGCATCCGGTATGCCCGCCAAAACAGCATCCGCGCGAATATGACGGCAGCCACTACTGCGTGCTGGTGAGCCACACCCGGCGCGATCCACAACCGGGCAGCGATCAGATTGACCGCGCTTATGAAGAGTGCTGGATCGGTGAGCGTGGCTATCAGAAAGCGGACGGCAGCTGGCAGCGCTGGGCCATCGCCTTTATCGGCGATACGCGCAATGCCAGTGGTGAAAAAGTGCCGGAAGTGTTTGTGGTCGATCTGCCTGAGGCGCTGGCGGACTATGCCAGAGCCGGCAATGCACCGCTGCAGGGCACGGCAGAGCAGCTGCCGGCACCGCCGGCTGGCGTGCAGCAGCGGCGCATCACGCACGGTAAAGGGCTGGCGCTGCAGCCGCGCCACTGGTTGCGCGCTGCGCCGGATGGCAGCGCAATCGCCTTTTTGCAGGCTGACGAGCAGGGCATTGTGCAGCTGTGGACAGTCTCACCCAACGGTGGCGCGGCGCGTCAGATCACCTCACTGCGCAGCAGCATTCAGTCTGCTTTCAGCTGGCAGCCGGACGGCGCAGCCATCGCCTTTATCTGTGATAACAGCGTGATGCGTTGTGAGATAGCCAGCGGACAGTGTACGCGCCTTACCGCGCGCAGCGCGCAACCGCCGGGCGGCGACGCGGTGGTGTGGTCGCCGGACGGGAAGCAGATCGCCTACATGCGCGAGGTTGACGGCTGGCGACAGCTGTTCTGCGTCAGTGCGATTCCGCCGGCATAGCCGCCGCGGTGGCCAGGCTGGCCTGGGTGCCAGCCATCTTCTCGCTCTGCAGCACGCGTTCGCGCGGCGAATCTTTGGTTTTATCGTCGTCGGCGCGGAAGTAATCCCACGGCAGCAGCAGCGTATCCATCACCGCCGAAAAGGGCAGATCGATCAGCGCCAGCGGTTTAATCGCCCAGCTGGTATTGTCATCGGTCAGCATCTCTGCGCTGGCGCGCGTGCCGGGGTAGTAACCCTGGCTGGCACCGGTATGCGACATCACGCTGGAGCAGCCTGATGTGGCACAGGCGCAGCAGACCAGCAGGCCGGTGAGCGGAAAGCGTTTCATCATTTTCATCATCATCATCCCTACAGTCATGGCATGGCCCTGGCTGGAGTGTGTCACCTGACATCCGCATAACTCTGTGGTTATGTCCTTCCCGTCAGGCGAAGCGTCCCCTGAGTGTATGCCATATCGTCAGAATTGCTGCAAAAAAAAGCGCATTGCCCCTTGAAAGCGACCTGAGCGCACCCATCTTTAAGCTACGGTCACGACGCGGTCGCCGACAGGGACACCGACGGGCCGGACAACCTGTCCATGGTGGAAGGTTGCCAAAACTTGCTGATTATCAGGAGTCTTATTATGCGTAACTTTGATCTCTCTCCGCTTTATCGTTCTGCTATTGGTTTCGACCGTCTGTTTAACCTGCTTGAGTCCAATCAAAACCAGGCCAACGGCGGCTACCCTCCGTACAACGTCGAGCTGGTAGACGAAAACCACTATCGCATCACCATTGCCGTCGCCGGCTTTGCGCAGAGCGAACTGGATATCACCGCCCATGACAACATGCTGGTGGTGCGCGGCGCCCACCCTGAAGAGCAGCAGGAACGTAAATACCTGTACCAGGGCATCGCAGAACGTAACTTCGAACGCAAATTCCAGCTGGCCGATCACATCGTGGTGCGCGATGCGCGTCTCGAACTGGGCCTGCTGAGTATCGATCTGGAACGCATCGTCCCGGAAGAGGCGAAACCACGCCGGATTGAAATCCTGAAATAAGGCTAACGAAGTAAAGAAAAACGCCGCTGCAACGCGGCGTTTTTTTATGGCTGCATCATCAGGTACGTACCAGCAGGCGCTGGCTCACCATACCGCCAAACACATTCACCAGCAGCCCGAGAATGATCACCGACGCGCCGAGAATCTCCTGTGCCGACAGAGTTTCGCCGAGGATCAGCGCGGCGCTGAGAATACCGACCACCGGCACCAGCAGCGACAGCGGCGCCACGCGCCAGGTTTCGTAGCGGCTGAGCAGATTGCCCCAGATGGCGTAGCCAATGATGGTGGCGAAAAACGCCAGATAGAGCAGTGCCAGCACCGTCTGCAGCGAAATATCCAGCAGGCTGGTGACAATGGCGGATTCGCCCTCGAACCACCACGAACAGGCAAAGAACGGTGCAATCGGCACCAGCGCGCTCCACACCACCAGCGACATCACCGGCACCTTGCGGTTGCGCAGGATAATCTTGTTAGTGATATTGCCCAGCCCCCACGACAGCGCCGCCGCCAGCGTCAGCATCATGGTGGTCAGCGTGATGCCCGCGGTTGTCTGGCCCTCCATACCGGCGGTTGCCAGCATAAACATGCCGAGCGTGGCGACCAGAATGCCGGCGATGTGGTTCCAGCGCAGCTTCTCGGCCAGCAGCAGCGCGCCGAGCAGCAGGGTGAAAAATGCCTGCGCCTGCAGCACCAGCGAAGCCAGCCCGGCTGGCATGCCAAGCTTGATGGCGAGGAACAGAAACGCGAACTGACCAAAGCTGATGGTCATGCCATACACCACCAGCCAGCGCAGCGGAATTGCCGGACGACGCACGAAAAAGATCGCCGGAAACGCCACCAGCGTAAAACGCAGTCCCGCCAGCAAAAAGGGCGGCATGCCCTGCAAACCCAGCTTAATCACCACAAAATTTACGCCCCACGCCACCACGACGCACAGGGCTAACAACATATCTTTCACGGACATACGCATTCCTCAGCGCGGCAATCAGGCGGTTGCCGTCACCGGTGTGGCGATCTCTGCACCGCAGTCATCGCCGATCAGTCGAAAATAATCATCCACATCCAAAGCTACCGAGCGGTCCAGCGCACCGGCGTTAAACCACAGCGTCCCGACATCACGCAGCCGCGCATCCACGCGCAGCGCCAGTCGGTCATCAAAACTAAACGGCGGCACCGCGCCCATCACACACTGCGTCAGCGCTTGTGCCTGCTCAGGGGTGGCAAACGTCGACTTCTTACCGCCAATGGCACGCGCGGCGTGTTTGAAGTTGATTTTGCAGTCGCCGGGTACGATCGCCAGCAGATAGCGCGGCGCGGCGCCGTCCGGCATAGTGACTTCCAGCACCATCGCTTTGGCCGCCTGCTGGAGATCGTTTCCGCGGATGGCGCTGATCACCTCGGTCTGGCCGATGGCCTCATGCTCCACCACGCGGTAGCGGGCCTGCTGCGTATCCAGCAGCGCGATCACTTTGTCATAGGTTGTCATACTGTCTTCCTCGTCTAAGGCCGGGATTAACTCCAGGCAATGGCGTGCTTCATTTTTTTGTCGGTCAGGCCAAAGAAAAAGCCCATGGTGATGCGCGTGTCGCCCTCAACGCGATCGATTTCATGATAAAACGCGGGATTAAACAGATAGATATCGCCACTGCGCGGCGCGAACTCACAGGTCTCGCTGCCGGCGATGACGCCGCTCTGGTAGCCCAGCTCGCCGGGCGTTTTAAAGCGCTCGTCTTCCGGCTGCCATTTCTTATTGAAGATGCGCAGCGCGCCGCCGGCGTTGCACTCCTGCAGGCACACGACGCAGCTCAGCTGATGCAGAATGTGCGTCACCGCCAGACCGCTGCCAGCGGCATCGCGCACGATGTTGTCGTTATGCAGCGGATTAGCGACGCCGTCAGCGTGGAAACGCACAATCGAGCCGGCGTAATCACCCAGTGCCGGTTCGGTGGCGGTTTGCAGACTCTCAAGGCGCAGCGCATGCTGCACCCAGTGGTAAATCTGCGCGCGCAGGGCGTGCAGCGAGGCCGGTAGCGCCGGCTGGATGTCGCGCAGTTCGGTGAAATAGTTTTCCGGCGCGGCGGTGTGCTTCGCCAGATACGGGCCGAGCGTGGTCAGCGCGCCATTTGGATAGTGAGAAACCCGTACCTGCTCGCGGCACTGCTGGAGATCAGCCACCACCGCGGTGCGCACCTCTGGCGTGAGGAAATTGCGCAGCACCAGCAGCGGCACGCGCGCGGTGACGATGTCATCCAGCCAGGTGCTTTCGACGAACATGTTGGGGTTAATGACGCGAATCTGATTGAAAATGGCCATGGGTTCACTCTCCAAATGGAATTTCATGAAGTTCATGGTTGCTCATACGGTGCCATGCTGACGCCGTGCCCAGTGTTGAAACAGGTTCAGAGGAGATAAAGGTGCTGTTGTTCTGCTGACAACGATGCAGGGTGAAATAGTCGGGGTAAGGCGTGTCATCAGGATGCCATTGCCACGCCCAGGCCTTCTCGCGGGTGACGAAAATGGCGTTTGCCGCGCTGCCACCCGGCGCCACCCGGGCCATTTTTTCGCGCAGGTAGTCGCGGGTGAAATCGGCGGGCGTGACGCGGTCGACGATATATTCCAGATATTCAGCGGAATCAAAGCGCGACTGCGCCATGCCCAGCTGCGCATAGACGGTCGGCAAAAAGCCGTTGTGCATCATGTACCACTGGGTGCCGCCGCTGGTGCGCCGCAGCGGATGGGAGAACGCAATGCCCTGGTTTTTGCTGAGCGTGGCGTGACGCACGTGCACCGCCAGAAAGCGGCTGTGCTGCATGCGCGTGACGTCAATGCCTGGCAGTGCTTCGGCAAAGGTGCCGGTGCCATGCAGCGTACGGATCTGACCGTGCTCCAGCCACAGACAGCCCCAGCCGTTGGGATGTTGTTTAATCGGGCCATCGTGCGCGGCGGTTTCACCGCAGCTCATGGCGCGTGCGGCGTCCAGTACCGCAGCGGCGTCAAACTGGCCGTGTGCCAGAATCATTCTGCACATAGTAAATCTCTCCGTGAGGTCAAAGCGGGAACAGCAAGAAGGGCGTGAAACACCGCCAGAATTTCGTCGCGACTGGCGGCAGGCAGACGCAGCGTGGCGAGAATCCCGGCGTGGCGCGTCAGATCGGCGTACAGCGATGAGCGCGGTGAGACCTCCAGCGCCGGTAAGTTGAGCGGTGGCAACAGCTGGCCGCGCTGATGGTCGGTAATCCAGCGCTCGGCGGCGTCATACTGCAGCCGCTGGCGCAACCGCAGCCGGCCGACGGCCTGTGACGGTGAAGCGAAGTGCAGTTCAGGCAGGCCGCGTCCGGCTTCAACCTGAAAGGCTACCTCGGCCCAGTTGATGCCGGTGACCTCTTCCACCAGGTTCACCACACCCATGCCGGACAGGCGAAAGCCCATTTCGAGAAAGTGCGGCTCGCCGTTTACCATAATGAAATCAATGTGGAAAGCGCCGCGCCGGTAGCCGAAGGTTTCACAGCAGAAACTCATCAGGCTGGTGAAGGCGGCGGGCAGCTGCTGCGCCGCCATCGCCACATGGCCGGATTCGTAAAAGCTGATACAGCCGTCGGCCTCGGTATGCTGCTCAATCACCTTCTGGCAGCAGGTCAGCGCCACCGCGTGTCCATTCTCCACCACGCCCTGCAGCGAATATTCGTCGCCGGCCAGCCAGCTTTCGACGATAAAGCCGGTAAAGCCGCGTCCGCCATAGTTCATGGTGTCGAGCAGCCGGGCAATCACCGCATCCAGCTGGCTGGCCTCTTCCACCAGCCAGATGCCCAGCCCGCCGCCGCCGTCGACCGGTTTGATCACGCAGGGATAAAGCAGCGCATCCCGCGCGTCGCCAATGCTGAGCGGTGAGGCAAAGAAGCGAAACTCCGGCTGTGGAAAACGCGGCCAGGCTTTGCGCAGCGCCATGCGCTGTGCATATTTATCCGGCGGGATAAAACCCGGACCGGCATCCGGGCCGGCCAGCAGTTCACGCACCCGGCCAGCGCTGGCGTTGTAAGCCTCAAAACCGGCCAGCACCACCTGTGGATGCTCCAGCAGACCGGCGTGCAGACAGGCATTGAGGACATCCCACGGATTTTCCGGGCGATCGAGACGCACAATCAGATCGAACGGCAGGGCGATGCTGAGCGATTGATAGTCGACAAAATCCCCCATTTCGGCCAGTACGGTAAAATAGCCTTCGCGTTTTGCCACCGCGCAGTAGGGATTTTGCCCGTCGCGCGTGGCGCCAATCTGCAGAAAAATCTTTCTCATCGCGTCGCCTTACCGGGTTAACGCCCGGAAATCACTTCAGTAACGATGTCCTGTAACGCACCGTTGTTAACCTGAATCACCGCTTTGTGCGGGTCGAAACGCAACACGCGCGACAGCGCATCGCCGCGCGCGCCGTCCAGCAGCGAACTCACCGCCGCGCTGCGCCAGCAGTGCCGCATCTGTGCCACGCTGAGGCCAGACAGCTGCGTGAGCTGCTGCGCCAGCGCCACATCCTCGCTCTCTCCGCTCAGTAAGGCGCGCACCGCGGCTTCTTCCGGCGCGGCCGGCAAATGCAGCAGCCAGGCTTTCAGCTGCTGGCCGGCGGCGATAAACGGTGAATAGATCATGCATACCAGTTGGGTTTCACTGAGGCCGAAAGCATCGAGTGCGAACTGCGCGGCGCGCTGGCGTGCGCGGGCAATCGCGGCGTCATCCTGATAGCGCGCGGCCATCTCATCGATCAGCTGCGGCGGAAAGTCCTTCTGCACCATCAGGCCGAGCGCAAAGCGCACATATTCGCGAATGCCTTCGGCGTAGCTGCGCTGCAACAGCGTCTCCGCACGCAGACCGCGAATATGTGCCATTAACGTCGGGTTGCCGCAGTCCGATTCGGAGAAGCTGAACATCAGCTCGTCGAAGCGGAAATGCATGAATTCGGTCAGCAGCGCCCAGTGCGCGCCAGCCTCATAAGCGGTGTCCTGATAGATGTTGAAGAACAGCGGGTCGCGCGCCAGCTGCCAGGTAATGCGATGTGCCGGCGTGACCTGGTCAGCGCCGTAAATGTCGGCGAAGTAGCGAGCCGCCACGCCGTCCAGCGTGTGCAGAAAGCCGCTGAAGCCGCGCGACTTATCGGCCATTGGCGCATCAAACAGTTTTGACAGGTGGCGCGCCCACGCAAGGTAAGCGGTCTGTTCCTGCGGCGAATCGCCGGTGATGATCACATCGACGCCGCCATCGTAATGCGCCGCCAGGCCAAACGAATTCACCATACTCAGGTTGCAGGCGTTGCAGAAGGTGGAGCGCGCGTCGGCACGGAAGCGGTGACCATTCATCAGCACATCGTCGCGGTTCTGCTGGCGCACGCTCTGCGGCATCGGCAAATGGCGATCGAAGGGACGAATCTGCAGCCCGTCGGTCACCAGGCATTCGGTGAACGCGTCGTCATGGATACGCAGCGCGCGATAGACGCGGTCGATGTTTTCCATCACGCTGTCGTTCATGGCGGCATGGCGATTAGTGCTGATGCGCAGCTGAAACGTGCTGTTGCGCTGTTGCCAGATTAACCCCTGAATGTAACGTACGTAGGCCACCATATAGCTGCTGTCTTTGCCGCCGCCATAGGCCAGCAGTACGCGGTTACGTTCGGGATGGTCGGGATCGGGCAGGGCGGCGAGCAGTCGCTGAGCACAGTGCTGGGCGGAATCGAGAATCGCGGGCGTCAGGTATTCTTCAATTTCACTCATCATCGCGGACAGATTATTCATTTTTCACTTCATCCTTTGGCTAATAAAATCGCCGCTGCCGTGCGGGCGACAACGGGCTGGAAAACGGGCCACGAAGGTGCTGCGTGAAGCTGAATTAACAGATGCAGCCTAAAGTACTTTGAATGTAATCTGATGAATACGCACAGATCAGCACGATATGGGGTGGAACAGATGGCGGGTGAAACGCAGGAACAGGAGAGTCAGAGCAGTCGTTACCGTCAGATCGCTGAGCAGATAAAACAGGCCATTCACAGCGGATCGCTGCCGCCCGACAGCCGTTTGCCGTCGGTGCGCACGCTGGCGACGCAGTATCGCGTCAGCATGACCACTGCGCTGAAAACATTACGCACGCTGGAGGATGAGCACTACGCGGTGGCACGGCCGAAGTCTGGCTTTTTTGTCGCACCGCGTCCCACAGAGAAAAAAGTGCCGGCGGTATTCAGCGAGCAGCCGCGCGAAGTGGCGCCGCTGGATGAGCAAACCGAACTGCACCTGGCGATGCTGGGATCGGACTGCCGCGTGCGGCTCGATCTGGCCAACGGCGACATCTCGCTCTATCCGGTGAAAAAAATTGGCCTGCTGATGCGGCAGATGGGTTACAGCAAACCGGCGCTGCTCGGTAATACGGTGAAAGGCACCGGCTATGCGCCGCTCAAGGCGGAAATTGCCCGGCGCGCGGTGGATTATGGCTGCAATATCAGCGCCGATGACATCCTGGTCACTAACGGCTGCATTGAAGCGATTTCGCTGGCGCTGCGCGCCACCACGCGGCCAGGCGATATCGTGGCGGTGGAGTCGCCGTGCTACTTCGTGCTGCTACAGATGCTGCACAACCTCAACCTGCGCGTCATTGAAGTGGAAGCCGGGCCGGAGGGTTACGTCAACGTCGCGAAACTCACCGGGCTGTTCCGGCGTAAAGCGGTGCAGGCCTATCTCACCATCAACAACATCAATAATCCGCTGGGCAAAAGCATCCCCAACGAGCACAAGGCGTATATCGCGCGCCAGGCCGATGAGAATGATGTGGTGATCATTGAGGACGATATCTTTGGCGATACGGCTTTCGGCGAGCGCCGGCCGTTTCCGATGCGCGCCTTCAGCCCGAATGCCATCCTGTGCAGCGGCTTTTCCAAAACCGTGGCGCCTGGCATCCGTATTGGCTGGGTGCACAGCACCAAGTACATGCGCAAAATCGCCTCGCTGAAGTACACCACCAGCATGGGCACGTCGGTGCTGTCGCAGGCGGCGATTGCCGAACTGCTGCGCAGCGGCGGTTACGATGCGCACCTGCGCAAGCTGCGGCGCGAGCTGAAAAATCAGATCCACCATATGCGCCAGGCGGTGCTGCGCTACTTCCCGGCGGGCACGCGTGTGTCGGAGCCGGAGGGCGGTTACGTGCTGTGGGTGGAGATGCCGCAACAGGCGCTGAACGTGCGCGCGCTGTTTCTCAAGGCGCGCAACGCGGGCATCGGCATTGCGCCCGGGCACATCTTCGCCACCGATCACCGCTACGATCACTGCTTCCGGCTCAACGCCGGTTTTGGCTGGAATGCCGAAGTCGAACAGGCGATTCAGCAGCTGGCGCAGTGGTGCCAGCTGTCGTTAAGCGCGGATTAAGCGTTCCAGGCGTTATCCAGCTCTTCCGCCAGAATCTGTACCGCACGCTCAATCTTGTCGCTGTCCGGTACGTAATTCATGCGCATGCACTGATGGGTGTGCGGCCAGGCCTGTTCCAGCCCCGGGAAGAAGAAGTGGCCCGGCACCATCAGCACGCCGCGCGCTTTCAGGCGCTGATACAGCGCTTCTGTGCTGATTGGCAGGTCGCGGAACCACAGCCACAGGAAGATAGCGCCTTCCGGTTTGTGGATCAGGCAGCGATCTTCGCTGATATAGCGGCGAATAATCGCGATAGTTTCACTAACCTTGGCCTGATAGAACGGTTTAATCACTTCCTGCGACAGGCGCAGCAGATCGCCACGTACAATCATCTCGGTGGCAATCGCCGGACCGATGCTGCCTGGCGCCAGACTGATAATACCGTTCATGTTACCAATGGCACTGATCGTGCTCTCATCGGCAACGATAATCCCGCAACGTGCGCCGGGCAGGCCCAGCTTCGACAGGCTCATGCACAGAATGGTGTTGGGGTTCCACAGCGGACGTGCCTCACTGAAGATGATGCCGGGGAACGGCACGCCATAGGCGTTATCAATCAGCAGCGGGACGCCGTGCTGCTGTGCCAGCGCATCCAGCTGCAGCAGTTCGTCATCGGTGATGACGTTGCCGGTTGGATTGGTCGGACGCGACACGCAAATCAGGCCAGTCTCATCATTCAGTGGCAGATGGTCGAAATCGACGTGGTATTTGAACTGGCCTTCCGGCAGCAGTTCAATGTTGGGTTTGGCGGAGATGAACAGATCCTCCTCCAGCCCGGCATCGGCATAGCCGAGGTATTCCGGCGCCAGCGGGAACAGCACGCGCTTTTTGCTGCCGTCGGCGCGGCGGCCGGCGAACAGATTAAACAGGTAAAAGAACGCGCTCTGGCTGCCGTTGGTGAGCGCGATATTTTGTGGCGTCACCGGCCAGCCGAGCTCCTCGCGCAGCAGCGTAGCCAGCGCCTCCAGCAGCAGCGCTTTGCCGCGCGGGCCGTCGTAGTTGCACAGCGCTTCGTTCAGCTTGCCGTCCTGATGCATCTGCAGCAGCAGCTGACTGAAATAATCATTGATGGCCGGAATCTGCGCCGGATTACCGCCGCCCAGCATGATCGTGCCAGGCGTGCGCAGCCCTTCGCCCATATCTTCCATCAGACGAGAGATGCCGGAATGTTGCGTAAATTTGTCGCCGAACTGAGAAAAAGCCATAGGAGGTAAAAACATTGTTATCAGGGGGAAGACCACCATAGCGCCCGCAACCGGCAGGCGCAATGGCTAAAGCCGTGGGATCAGGCCAGGACCTGCGGGTTAACGCAGTTTTTCTCCACTTTACCGCTCAGTGCGGCGATCAGGTTGTCGACCGCATCGCGCGCCATGCCGTAGCGCGTTTCATGCGTGGCGGAGCCGATGTGCGGCAGCGCGACCACGTTCGGCAGCGTGAGGATTTCCGCATCGGCCGGCACCGGCTCGACTTCAAACACATCCAGCCCGGCGGCGTGAATGGTGCCGTCTTTCAGTGCGGCGGTCAGCGCCTGCTCATCGACCACCGGACCGCGTCCGGCGTTGATCAGAATCGCGCTCGGCTTCATCAGTTTCAGCTGTTCCGCACCGATCATATGGTGCGTCTGCTCGGTCAGCGGCAGGCTGATGCAGACAAAATCGCTCTCTTTCAACAGCGTTTCCAGATCGCAGGCGCGCGCGCCAAAGCGGGTTTCCGCCTCTTCATGCTGGCGGCGGGCGTTGTACAGAATGTTCATGCCGAAGCCAAAGTGGGCGCGCTGCGCCAGTGCCAGACCAATGCGGCCCATGCCGAGAATGCCCAGCGTCTTGTGGTGTACGTCGATACCGAAGTGCTCAGCGTCAATACTCTTTTTCCACTCACCGGCTTTGACCCACTTATCCAGCTCGGTGACGCGACGCGCGGTGCTCAGCACCAGCGCCATCATGGTATCGGCCACGGTTTCGGTCAGGACGGTGGGCGTGTGCATCAGCAGAACGTTGCGCTGGTTGAGCGCATCAACGTCAAAGTTGTCATAGCCGACGGAGACGGTAGAACAGGCACGCAGTGCCGGCATGCTGGCCAGCAGCTCATCATTCACTTTGCCGCCGGAGCCCAGCAGACCCTGCGCTGCGGCGAACTGCGCCGCATGCTGTTTCACCGTCTCCGGCGAGACATCTTTCACTTCCGTGACGCTGAAGTGCTGGTCCAGCTTGGCACGCAGGTCATCGGGCAGGCTCTTATACAGAATCACAGCAGGTTTCATTATTTGCTCCCTGTAGAACGTGTGACGGGCGACCTGAGTCGCCCGGAAAAGTCATCGCTTACGCTTTCAGGCGTGCTTCGCCCCGTGAATCGGCGGCGGCGTTTTGTTGGCCGCCGGTTTAACAATCAGCGTCAGCCACACCGACGCCAGTAGCGCAGCACCCATAAAGATGTAGGAGGCGGCAGGACTGCCGGTCGCCCCATTAAGATAGCCTACGATCCATGAACCGATGAAGGAACCCAGTGCGCCCATACTGTTAATCAGCGCCATGGCACCGCCGGAAACGTTGCGCGGCAGCATCTCCGGAATGATGGCGAAGAACGGGCCGTAGGGGGCGTACATCGCACCGCCGGCAATCACCAGCAGCGCATACGACAGCCAGAAGTTGCTGGAACCCACCATCCACGAGCCGAGGAACGCCAGCGCGCCAATCAGCAGCAGCGGCCAGACAAACAGCTTACGGTTTTGCGTCTTGTCCGACGCCCACGACACCACCAGCATGGCGATGGTCGCCACCAGATACGGCACCGCCGACAGCCAGCCCGCTTCAACCATGCCCATCTGCGTGCCGTTACGCAGAATCGACGGCAGCCACAGTACGAAACCGTACACGCCAATGCTCCAGGCAAAATATTGCAGGCACAGCAGGATCACGTTGCGGTTGCGGAAGGCTTCGCTGTAGTTGCGCACCGCTTTAATGTTCTCCTGCTCCTTCTGCAGCTGTGCCTGCAGCGCCGCTTTTTCCTCGTCGCTCATCCATTTAGCCTGGGCCGGTTTGTCCTGCACCAGGAACCACCAGGCAATCGCCCAGATCACCGCCGGAAAGCCCTCAATGATGAACATCTCGCGCCAGCCAAAGGAGTTGATCAGATAGCCCGACACCACCGACATCCACAGCACCGTCACCGGGTTACCGAGGATCAGGAAGGTGTTGGCGCGTGAACGCTCGGATTTGGTAAACCAGTTGCTGATGTAAATCAGCATCGCCGGCATCACCGCCGCTTCCACCACGCCGAGCACAAAGCGAATCGCTGCCAGCATCGGAATATTGCTGACGATGCCGGTCAGCGAGGCACAGCCGCCCCACAGAATCAGACACCAGAAAATCAGTTTTTTTACGCTGCGGCGCTCGGCATAGACCGCGCCGGGGATCTGGAAGAAGAAGTAGCCAAGGAAGAACAGGGCACCGAGCAGCGATGACATGCCTTTGGTGATGCCGAGATCCTCATTTATCCCTGCGGCAGAGGCGAAGCTAAAGTTCGCCCGGTCCAGATACGCCAGACTGTAGGTGATAAACACGATGGGCATGATATACCACCAGCGTTTTGGCGCGATTGTCTGCGATTTCATGGGTGACTCCTCTGGTTGAGGCGGGCGCATTCTGTGGATGCGTCTCGAAATTAGGGTGTAGAGACAGTTTTAGCGTATTGGCACGGCATCGTAGCGGCGCGATTCATCGCGCGTTGTTGACGTTGCGTCCTGCATGTGCGCAATAAATTGCGCCGCTACGGGTCCGTGCGTTTGTTTAATAATCGCCGAGCGCTGCGCGCGTCGGCAGACCTTCGCTGTCACCGGCAACCTGAATCGCCAGCGAACCAATTTTGTTACCGCGCAGAATCGCCTGCGGCAGCGATTTCCCTTCCAGCAGCGCGCTGATCAGCCCGACCGCAAAGCCATCGCCCGCGCCGACGGTATCCACTACGTTCTCCACGTGAATCGGCGCAATCTGGCCCTGTTCGCCCGCGGCGGTTTTATACCAGGCGCCGTCGCTGCCGGTTTTGATCACCACCGCCCGCACGCCTTTGTCGAGGTAGAAATCCGCGATCGCTTCAGGCTGACGGTAGCCGGTCAGAATCAGCCCCTCTTTTTCACCTGGCAGCACCCAGTCGGCGTATTCTGCCAGCAAATTCAGCTGCTTACGCATCTCTTCTTCACTGCGCCACAGCACCGGACGCAGGTTCGGATCAAAGGAGATGGTTTTGCCGCGGGCGCGCATCTCTTTCGCCGCGTGTTTAGCCAGCGCCAGCGAACTATCGGAAAGCGCGGCGGCCACGCCGCTCAGATGCAGATGGCGCGCGCTGCCGAAATAGCTTTCGTCGAAATCATCCGGTGACAGGTGGCTGGCGGCGGAGCCTTTACGGAAATACTCCACTTCCGGATCGGAGCCATCGTCCACGCGCGCTTTGAGCTGAAAACCGGTGCGATAGCGGTTATCAATGGTCACGCAGCGATGGTCGACATGCTCTTTCGCCAGTTGCTGCAGTGTAAAACGGCCGAAGCTGTCGTCGCCGACGCGGCTGACCCAGCCCACCTGCAAACCGAGGCGCGCCAGACCAATCGCCACGTTAAGTTCGGCACCGGCAATGCGCTTCGTGAACTGATCGGCTGCGGCGAGATCGCCGGTTTGCCCGGCAATAAACATCGCCATCGCCTCACCAATGGTGACGACATCCAGCTGAGAGGTGTGTGTCATGCTCAACTCCTTACACCGCGCGCAGCAGATCGACGTAGTGGCGGGTCACCGCCAGTAAATCTGAGCCGGCTAATGGGAACTCAATACCGCGCGGTGCATCGGCCGGCAGCGCCTGCAATAGCGTGCGCCAGCTGTCGTCGGCGTCATCCAGCGCAATGGCGCGGAAGCTGTCACCGTGCGGCACCGCCGCCTTAACATGAATGTAGCTCACGTAGCGACTGAGCTGCGCCGCTGCCTGCAGGGCGTCTTCGCCGGTCCAGCGCCAGTTGCCCATGTCGAAAGTCATATCCAGCGGCAGCGCGGCATCGCAGGCGTGATGGAAGAAGTGCAGCATCGGCGTGAGTTTGCTGTCGGGCGTCTGATCGTTCTCCACCACCAGCGTGACGTGCGAGCCGGCCAGCACTTCAACCAGCTGGCGATCGGCCAGCGAGACATAGTGACCCAGCGCCAGCTTGAGGCGCTGAGCGCCCAGCAGCTCAGCTTCCTGCAGGAACTGCGCCAGACGTGGATTGAGCGCACCATCCGCCTGCCACAGCGCTTCCGGCACTGAATAGCTGACGCTGAGCTGATGCTGGCGCAGCGCGTCGCTAAGCGTATGCAGCTGGCACAATTCGTCGTCGCTGAACAGCTCGCGGCGGATCTCGACGCCATCGGCACCGGCCGCTTTAATCAGCGGCAGCAGCGCTGCCTGGCCGCCCAGTTCTGCCACCTTGTGCGCGCCGTAGGCAGCCGTGACCACAATAATTTCCGCTTTCGACATCTTTCCTCCAGCCTGTCTCGCTGTACTGCCCGCCGCACCGTTTTGCGCCGGACAGCACGTTAATGTGCTGTAAAAAGCTTAATGGAACCGGTTCCAAAGGAAAGTAGCAGAGTGCGGAATTATGATCCTGCTCACGAAGTGAGCCGTTAAAAGCGGGATTAGCGCAGCGGCTGGCTGGAGCCGCGCACAATCAGTTCACCGGAGAAAACCTGCTCGCGGATCGGCTGTTCGCTGCCTTCGATACGCGCGATCACCTGCTCCAGCGCGGCATAGCCGATCTGCCAGGTGGGCTGCTTCAGCGTGGTGATACCGACGCCGGCCAGCGCCGCCCACTCCAGTTCGTCGAAGCCCAGCAGGCCAATGCTCTCGCCCCAGCGCAGCGTCAGGCGCTGTAACGCCCGCGCCACCTGTAACGTCAGCGCACCGTTGGCCGCCATCACCGCGCAGCGTTTGCCCGGATGGCGCTGATGAAACGCCTGCAGCACCTGTTCCAGCTGTGCCGGCTGATGCAACACCACTTCGGCATTCTCTGCCACCACCTGTGGCGCGCCGCTGATGATATCAAAGAAGGCGGCGAGACGTTCGCGGCGGGTATTGACGCTGCCGAGCGGTTCACTGAGAAACAGCAGCGCTTCATAGCCGTTATCCAGCAGATGCCGGGTGGCGATGCGGGCGGCCTCCGGGTTGTTGAGCCCGACCACGTCGCAGGCGAAGTCGGGAATTTTGCGGTCAATCAGCACCATTGGCAGCATCGACTGCTGCAGACGGTTGAGCACCTCTTCATGCATCCCGACCGCATTCACCACAATGCCTTCCACCTGATAGCTGCTGAGCAGCTGCAGGTAGTGCTGTTCGAGATCCACTTCGTTGTTGGTGTTACACATCAGCAGCGTGAAGCCGCGCGCGCGGCACGCGGCTTCAATGCCGCTCAGCACATCCACCGAGTAGGGGTTGGTGATATCGGCAATGATCAGGCCTATCAGCCGGGTGCGGCCGCGTTTGAGTCCGCGCGCCATCTGGCTGGGGCGGTAGTTGAGGTCGGCAATCGCCTGTTCGATACGGGCTTTCAGATCCGGCGAAAGCAGATGAACTTCGCCATTCAGATAGCGGGAAACGCTGGTTTTACCGGTTTTTGCCGTGCGGGCAACGTCACTGATTGTGGCTCGTGGCGGCCTGGTTTTCATCACATACACCTGATTAATTGCATCAGGCGAAGACTATCACAGCGCGGCACCCGCGCAATCACTGTGCGTCAGAAGTGAGGCGCAGCATTGGCTGCCACAGCGTCTGTAACTGCGCGGGCGGCGCGCCTTCCAGCAGCTGCAGCACCATTTCGGCGACGCGTTCGCCAATCCGCTGCTGTGATGATTGCAGAATCGCGTTGACCGGTTGCGTGATAATCGAGTCGTGCGGCAGACCATCGTACACGTAAAGGGGAATTGCCTGCGCGCCGCTCAGACGCCCGGCCTGCTGCAGGGCAATCGCTGCGCCTTCACCGAGCGGGCTGCAGTCGGTAATGATGGCGTCAGGCTGGATAACGTGCGCCAGCCAGGCGCGGGTTTGCTGATAGCCCGCGCGGCGCGAGGGCGGCAGCGCGGCCATCCAGCCAGCCTGCTGCGCGCAGGGCGTGGCGGGCAGCGCGTCGATAAACCCCTGCCGGCGGTCAAGAATGTAGGTGCTGGGCTCGTTACCGCCGAGATAGGCGATGCGCGTATAGCCCTGCTGCTGGCAGTGCTGCGCCGCCAGTAGCGTTCCGGCATGGTTATCATAATCAAACCAGGCGTAAGGCTGCGGCAGCTGACTGCGCCCCAGCGTAAGAAAGCGAAAACCCTTCTGCTGCAGGCGCTGCAATCGTACATCCTGCGGCGTGGTATGGGTGACAATCAGCGCGTCCAGCACGCCGCTGCGCAGCATGCGCAGCAAATTGCGCTGCTGATCCTGCGGTTTGTCGGGGAGCAACAGCAGATCGATCTCGTGCAGGGCAAGGCGCTGATCGAGCGTCAGCAGCATTTCACTGTAGTAGCTGTCGTTGAGTGAGGCATTGCTGACCGGAAAGACCAGCCCGACCGCATTGGCACGGCCGGTCTTCAGGCGGCGCGCGGCGGCATTCGGGCGATAACCGCGCCGGTCGGCTTCCTCTTCGATGCGTTTGCGGGTAGCAGCGGCGACATCATCAAACCCATTCAGCGCGCGGCTCACGGTGGTCACAGAGAGGCCAAGGGCGGAGGCGATAGCTTTGAGTGACATGATGGCTTTCCACTGATCAAATTTTGATCACGCTAGCATAAAGTCATCGCTGGCTCTATCGTCCGGCGACGTTTACGCGTTATCTGCTGCTTTGCGCGTCAATAAGCGCGTAAAAACGCGTAGCCGGCCTGCAGCGGCAGACCGGCCTGTGCCTTAGCCCAGCGGACTCAGGGTAATTTCGACGCGACGGTTTTGTGCTTTACCGGCTTCGGTGCTGTTGCTGGCGACCGGGTTATCCGGGCCCATGCCCTGGGTGCGCAGGCGGTTCTGCGCCACGCCCTGCACGATCAGCGCGCTGGCGACGCTTTCTGCACGCTGCTGCGACAGGCGCATGTTCAGCGCGCGCGTGCCGGTGCTGTCGGTAAAGCCGACCACATTGACGGCGGTTTTCGGATACTCTTTCAGCACCATCGCCACGCCGGTCAGCGTATTTGCGCCGGCCGGTTTCAGGTTGGCGCTGCTGGAGTCAAAAGTCACGTTGTTCGGCATGTTCAGTACGATGTTATCGCCCTGACGCGTTACGCTGACGCCGGTGCCGCGCATCTTGTCGCGCAGTTTGGCTTCCTGCACATCCATGTAATAGCCGACGCCGCCGCCCAGTGCCGCACCGGACGCTGCGCCAATCAGCGCACCTTTACCGCGATCTTTCTTCGACGAAGAGAGCACGCCCACGCCAGCGCCCAGCACCGCGCCCAGACCCGCGCCGATGCCCGATTTCCCGGCCTGCGATTCGCCGGTATAAGGATTGGTGGTACAACCCGACAGCGCCACGCTGCCGCTCATTAACAAGGCCAGCGCCAGTACACGCTTTTTCATGAAAAAGTCCCTCATACGGAAACGGGGAAAACGCCCCAAAACGGCACTATTATGCCGTTCAATGATGGGGAAATTCGTGAGGCGCAGTCTTAATTTGTAAACTTTTGCCTTAAAGATTATCGGGATGGCAGAAACAGCTGGTTTGATGATCGTTTATCAGCCCGCAGGCCTGTAAAAAAGAGTGGCAGGTTGTAGGCCCGACGAATTTAAAACCACGCTTCTTAAGCGCTTTAGACAGCGCAATGGCCGGTTCGGAGGTGGTTGGCGCCAGCTTATAATCCGCGTAATGGTGCAAAATCGGCTGGTTATCGACAAATGACCAGATAAAGCGGGAAAAGTCTTCGCCGGTGGCCTCCAGCGCCAGCAGTGCTTTGGCATTATTGATGATGGCTTCCAGCTTGCCGCGATGGCGGATCAAACCGCTGTTCTGCAGCAGGCGCAGCAGATCGGCCTCATCCATCAGCGCCACCGCCTGCGGATCAAAATCATGAAACGCCTGGCGATAGTTCTCGCGCTTTTTCAGCACGGTGATCCATGACAGGCCAGCCTGTTGCCCCTCCAGACACAGCATCTCAAATAAGGCGCGCTTATCGGTCTGCGGCACGCCCCATTCCGTGTCGTGGTACGCCAGATAAAGCGCATCCTGTGTTACCCAGCCACATCGCTGCATTGCATCACTCCCTAAGCATGAGGAAAAAGCGGTCAGTCGCTTGACGTTTGAAAGAATCGATTAATAGTTAATCAATGGGTGCCGATAATAACGTCATGGACGTTCGCGCTGCAACTGCGTGAGCGCTTCAGGATCATCATCAATTTCAAGGCCAACCCGATCCCTTCCGGCTCGTCAGGAGTCTTTCATGTGGCAGAACAGTCAGCGGACCGGCCAGTGTCTCCTTGCGCTGGCCTTTAGCGGTGGGTGGCTACTGGTGGCGGCCCTGCCGGCGCACGCCTGGGATCAGGCCAGCGAGAGCAGCGCGCCGGATTACAATGCGATACTTGCCGAAAAAATTTCCAGTAATCATCTGATGTTGACAGAAAACCGCGACAGCGATCTGCTTGATGCCGCGCTCAATCCGCCCGGCGGCGGCATGGCGCTGCACAGCGAAACGGCCAGCGTCGGCAACTCGCCGCTGGTGAACCGCTACTCGGCAGGCTGGAACCTGCCGATGAATGACCGCCTGCGCACCGGTCCGGTGGCGCAGTTTGCCGTCGATGATTCCACCCTGAGCTGCGCCGCCTGCGCGCCGGTTGATCGTAATAACGCCGAACACATCGCTTCACTGGGCTGGCGCGTAGATTCCAGTTTTGGCTGGATATCGCCGTGGGC
The DNA here is from genome assembly GCF_002928355.1 of Pantoea sp. ICBG 828. NCBI lineage: Bacteria > Pseudomonadati > Pseudomonadota > Gammaproteobacteria > Enterobacterales > Erwiniaceae > Pantoea > Pantoea sp. ICBG 828. The sequence continues at coordinate 55,697 of NZ_POWN01000010.1, forward strand.
ACAGGTGAGTTACAGCCATCAGCTCAGCTTCGACGGCACGGCCGCGCCACGCGATCGGCCGGAAGAGATGAATCGGGAAACGAACTGGATGGATGTCAGCGTCGGTGCCCGTCTGCCGCTCGGCCAGAACATGGCGGCGTTCGCCTCCTTCGCCCAGACCGGCGCGGTTAGCAGCGGCGAACAGTTCATTTACAACCTCGGCGTCAGCGCCAGCTTCTGAAGCGGCATGAAATGAGAAGTGGTGCCAGCCAGCGGAAATATAATAAGCGCGCTAATTATTTTCTGATTTGGTATCACAATGCGCGAAAACATTATTCTTATTAGCCGCGAACTGGCGGCCTTTATCATCAGTGGATTGGTGCTGGTCTTCTGTATGGCGATGGTCTACATCGACGTCAACTGGATGAACGATGCACTGCACGAAACCTCTTTCACCGAAGCGACACAGGAGCTGATGCTGGCGGCCATTGCCGCACTGTTCTTCCTCGCCGCCTGGCAGCGACCGCAGCAGCGCAGCGCGCTGATTCTGGTCGGTGGCTTCTTCAGCTGCATGCTGATTCGTGAAATGGATTTTCTGTTCGACGTGGTGCAGCACGGCGCATGGCTGTGGTTTGCGCTGGCAGCGACCGCGGCCTCGCTGGCGATGGCGCTGCGTCAGCCGCGGCAAATCCTGCCGGGCCTGGCGGCACTGCTGCAGCATCGCAGCTGGCAAATGATGGCCGCCGGGCTGCTGGCGGTGCTGGTGTTCTCGCGGCTGTTTGGCATGCATGAGCTGTGGCAGCAACTGATGCTGGATGGCTATAACCGCGTGGTGAAGAACATGGCGGAAGAGGGCAGCGAGCTGTTTGGCTACAGCCTGTGTCTGGTGGCATCGCTGCGCTATCTGTGGCAAACCCGCCCGGCGCTGGCAACGGCACGCGCCAGCCGTCGCGCGGTCAGCATTGAGGCGGCTGAACCGCACTTCGCCTCGCGCTAAATCCGCGCGGTTTTATGGCGATCCCCGGTGCTAAAACAGGTACACTGACCGCTTAGCACCGGGTCGCCGGTGCACCGGGTGAGTCAACGTCAGGTTTCTTCATGTCAGTCAAAATCTTATCTTCAACGCTGGTGGGGCTGGACGGCTTTTGCCACAATCCCCTCACCACGCTGCAGCAGGCCGATAACGGCACGCTGGCGGTGCTGCACAATAATGTTCCGGCGTTTTACGCGATCACGCCGCAGCGTCTCGCGCACCTGCTGGCGCTGGAAGCGGCGGCGCAGCAGCCGAATGATGTCACGCTGGACGACAGCCTGTTTCACAGCGACGCCGCGCCGGTCGCCGTGCCGGTGGGCAAGTTCGCCATGTATTCGGGCTGGCAGCCGGACAGCGACTTCCAGCGCCAGGCAGCGATCTGGGGCGTGGCGCTGAGCGAGCCGGTGACCGCCGCAGAGCTGGCGGCTTTCGTCGCCTACTGGCAGGCAGAGGGCCGGCTGTTTCACCATGTACAGTGGCAGCAGAAACTGGCGCGCAGCGTGCAGATGAACCGCGCCGCCAACGGCGGTCAGCCAAAGCGCGATATCACCCAGATCAGCAATACTGATTATGATATTCCCGATGGATTCCGAGGTGAGTAATGAAAACGCCGAACGATCTTTTCAGTCGCCTGAAAAAAATTATGCCCGCGGATGTGCAGCCAAAGTTTAAAAACGGCGCCGAGCTGCTGGCGTGGAATCAGGAGCAGGGCCGGCTGCGCTCAGAAGCGATTGTGCGCGAAAACCGCGCCATGAAGATGCAGCGCATCATGGGCCGCTCCGGCATCCGTGAGTTGCACATGAACTGCTCGTTCGACAACTACCGCGTCGAAAATGACGGCCAGCGCAAGGCGCTCAGTCTGGCGCGTGAATACGCCGCCGGCTTTGAGAACAGCATCGCCAGCTTCGTGTTTTCTGGTCGTCCTGGCACTGGCAAAAACCATCTGGCGGCGGCGATTGGTAACGATCTGATTCTGCGCGGTAAAAGCGTGCTGATTGTCACGGTGGCCGATCTGATGTCGAGCATGAAAGGCACCTTCAGCGGCGGCAGCGACCTGACCGAAGAGCGGCTGCTGCAGGATCTCAGCCATGTCGATCTGCTGGTGATCGATGAGATCGGCATGCAGAGCGAATCGCGCTACGAGAAAGTGATCATCAATCAGATTGTTGATCGCCGTTCGTCGTCAAAGCGGCCGACCGGCATGCTCTCCAACCTCGATCCGGCCGGCATGAATACGCTGCTTGGCGAACGGGTGATGGATCGCATGCGCCTCGGTAATAGCCTGTGGGTGCGTTTTGACTGGGAAAGTTACCGCAGCCGCGTGCGCGGCGACGAGTACTGATACGCGGCAGAAGCGGTAAAAACCCGGTTTTACCGGCGATTAACCGCCGGTGCGGGCTGCTAAACTTACACCTATTACTCTTTGCCAGGTGAGGGTGCGATGAAAGCAGCCGGGAAAGGACCAGCGGTACTTCGACTGAACAACCTCAAGCGGGTGATGACGCAGCTGCGTACCACCCGCATCACTTCCCGCCAGGATCTGGCGCTGGCGCTCGACCTGAGCAAAAACACCGTTTCCCTGATTATCGATGACCTGCTGGCGCAGGGGCTGATTCACGAGCTTGGCCCGGTCAGCGTGGCGGCGGCCGGCCGGCCCAAAATTGAGATCGAACTGCGCGCGGGTCAGCTGAAAAGTGCGGGCATCATGGTGGAGCGCCAGGCGATTCACTGGCGCGTGTGCGACTACTTTTCGCGCGTGGTGGCCGAGCAAACCTGGCGCACCGAAACGGCCGATGCCGACGGGCTGCTGCACGAGCTGACGGAAGTGTGTCAGACGCTGCGCGCGGCGCATCCGGCGCTGCTGGGCGTCGCCATCGGTTTTCCCGGCATCATTGATTCTCAGCGCGGGCGGGTGCACTTTTCTGCGCCGCTCGGCTGGCAGGATGTCGATGTGCTGACGCCGCTGCGGCGCGGCGTTGAGCTGCCGCTGCGCATCATGAATAACGTCAAAGCGGCCGCGCTGCTGGCGGTGCAGCAGCTGGAGCTCAATAAAGCGCAAAGCCACTTCTATCTGCGCATCGCCGACGGCGTGGGCGGCGCACTGGTGGAGCGCGGCGAGGTGTTCAGCGGCAGCAGCTGGACCGCCGGTGAGATCGGTCATCTGAGCGTGCAGCCCAACGGCGCGCGCTGCAGCTGCGGGCGACAGGGTTGTCTGGAGACGCTGGTCAGCCTGCCGGCGATCCAGCAGCAGCTGGCCCGACGTAAGCCCGGCTTACGCTGGCAGTCTGGCGACAGCGAACCGGAGATTGTGTATGAGCTGATGGCGCAGACCGGCCGCTATCTCGGCCATGCGCTGAGCCAGGTGATGCAGCTGGTCAATCCGGCCAGCATCATCATTGACGGCCCGTGGAATGCGCAACCGGCGTTTGTGCAGGCGGTACAGCAGGCGGCACAGGCCGGCACGCTGGCGTTTACCTTTGCCCATACCGCGCTGCACTTTCTGCCGCAGCGCATCGATCCGGCCAACGGCCTGGCACTGGCGGTGATTGAGCACTACGAACGAGCGGTATGACCGGCGGAGCAGCGTTTCTTTTTTGACTCGCCAGCGGGCATAATACGTTGATTGACAGGCTCTCTTTGCGGACCGCGCAATGAAAACGCAGCGCATCACTCTGGACGATATTGCGACTCTCGCTGGGGTCACCAAGATGACGGTGAGCCGCTATCTGCGCACGCCGGAAAAGGTGAAGGCGGAAACGGCGGCAAAAATTGCCAGCGTGATGGCCGAAATCGGTTATGTCGCTGAGCAGGAAAACAGCGCGGCGTCGCGGCACAATCCGCCGCGCATCGGCGTGCTCATCCCCTCATTCAATAATCAAATCTTTGCCGATCTGCTGGCCGGTATCGAATCGGTCACCAGCGCCCACGGCTATCAGACGCTGGTGGTCAACTACGACTACAATCCGCAGCGCGAAGAAGAGCAGATTGCCACGGTGCTGGCTTTTAACGTGCAGGGATTGATTCTGACCGAGTCGGTGCACACCGTGCGCGCGGAAAAGTATCTTAACGCGGCCACCATTCCGGTCGCCGAAGTGATGGGACTGAGCGAGACGCGCGGGCGCATCAATGTCGGCTTTGATAACTACCGTGCCGGCTACGACATGACCGCGATGCTGCTGGCCAGCGGCAAACGGCGGGTGATTTATTTTGGCTCAATGTCCGATCGCCGTGACCAGCAGCGCTACGCCGGCTATTGCGATGCCGTGGCGGCGGCCGGATTGCCGGCCGGACGCATCGTTCCGAACAAAGTCTCTTCGGTGTCGATTGGCACCGGCATGATGACGCTGGCGCGCCAGCTCTATCCGCAGATGGATGCCATTCTCTGTACCAACGATGATCTGGCGGTCGGCGTGCTGCAGGAGTGTCAGGCGGCAGGCATTGCAGTGCCGCAGGCGCTGGCGATTGCCGGATTCCACGGACTGGAGATTGGTCAGGCGACAACGCCGCGGCTGGCCAGTGTGATTACACCGCGCTTCGAGATGGGCAAAGTGGCAACGGAAATTGTGCTGAAGAAGATTAACCAGCAGCCCACCATTGAACAGGTGGATTTGCATTATCAGCTGTCGATGGGCGCCACCATTTGAGCGGTGGCGCTTTGGTGCAGGCGCGACGTGCGCCTGCATGATTAACGCTTAGTCGCGTGCAGCGGTGGGCGGCACAATCGACGGCTGAGCGTGATGGGTGCGTTTCAGGAAACGGCTCTCCAGCAAATTCCACGAGGTGTAAGCCAGCGCCAGTGTCATCACAATTGTCAGCCCCAGACCAGCAAACGCGTTGGCATCGAACACACCGAAATGCTGCAGCACCTGAATAATCGGCCAGTGATAGAGGTACATGCCGTAAGAGAGATCGCCGTACTGGCTGATTTTAATCTCTTTACACAGGCTGGTGCAGAACAGAATCACTACCGCCGAAAACGCCACCGGCTCAACGATAAACGCGTAATCCGTGCTCTTGAACAGCAGGAACACCACCAGCGACACAATGGTGATCTCTTTCAGACGGTCAAAGGTTGGCTGATGCACCGCCAGCAGGCTGCCAAAGAAGAAGTAGGACGACAGCGCAATAAACTGCTTGGCCAGCGTATCGGCTTTCGGCCCGCTGTACAGCGCGGTGAAGTAGAAGTACCAGGCGCAGGAGATAATAAAAATCACGCTCCACACCTTCAGCGGGCTTCGCTTCAGCAACGGCACGATAAAGGGCAGCAGCACGTAGAGCGTCAGCTCGGCTTTGATGGTCCACAGTGAACCATCCAGCGGCTGATTGGGGTTGTTGGTAAACACGCCCGGCAGCGACGGCTGAATAAAGTTAAGAAACGAGAAGTTGGCGACCAGATATTTAAGGGTTTCTTTATTTTTCAGGAAGTCCATCAGCGGCAGGGTAGTAAGACACATGCCAATCACAAAACACATGATGATGGTGAAAATATAAGCCGGCAATATACGTTGTGCGCGCTTAATAAAATAGGACGTCAGCGATTTACTTCTTAAGTAACTTTTTGCAATAAGAAAACCACTTATTGCGAAAAATCCTTTGACGGCAAAATCACTATTGAGAAAATGCGCCAGGAAACGGATATCGGCGTTTCTCGTCACCTCAGCGGAATGCACCAGCATTACGATAAAGGCGAGGGAAAGTCGTACGATGTCAAAATTGTTTTTTTCGTTCATGTCAGCATTCTTTCATTGAGTGACGACGTGCCAGGAAAAGCCATGAAAGACTTTGCATGGTTGCTTCGGAATATTCTTATCACAGGTGTTCTGCGTGAGCAGATGCAATCTATTAGAATTTTAATCCTCATAAAAAGCAAGCAATGTTCAGGACCAGTAAAATATTCGGATTTTCCCTGGATGACGATGAGAAAGGGCTTATTAATGAAAAAACGCTAACCAGTTGGCTAGCGTTATTTCTGGACCTAACGGAACAGCTGGAAGGTGCGTGACACCTCATAGCCGACAATCGACTGCTTGCTCGATACGGTGTTGTAGTAGAGATAGTACAGCACCATCAGAATGGTGACAGCCACGGCAAGTACCTTCTTCAGCTTTCTGGTTTCCCAGATACACAGCGAAATAAGCACCGGCTCAACCTGCAGCAAATAGTTCGCCAGACGACCACCAGAAGCGTAATCCTGTAGCGCCATCCTCAGGCCACTGCCGATGGCAAAAGTGATCACCAGAATGTAATAGGTATTAAACTTTTCCGGGTCGAAATTTTTAATTTTATCGCTCAGCAACATGTAGCTGAAGATAAAGACGAAGCCGATATTCTTCAGGTTCGACAGGGTCAGAATACCCTGTTCCTGGCGAGAATCGGCATCGGCATAGCCCATGGCCCTGTCGCCCAGCGCACCGAGGTGGCTGGAGAGCGCGGCGATCAGCGCTGAACTGCCGAGAAACGCCAGCGGCAGGCTGGCGACCACGATAGCAATCGGGATGTATTTGTTTTTACGCACAATCATCGCCAGCGGAATCAGCAGCGCGACAATCGCGGTGGCGTGGCTGATAAACGACAGGATGAAGGTGGTGATCATGCCAGACTTGCTGCGCCGCGACATGTGCCAGACGAAGCCCATTAAAAACGCCGAACATAAACCGAAGCGAATCTGGTTCATGTCTTTGTTGATAAACAGGTGCGCAGAGTAGACGGCGAGGGCCACCAGCGGCAGCGGTGTCAGCTTACGGAAGTAGTGCGCATTGACACCAACAGCGATGACCGCGAAGACAAAGATGAAAATGTCCGGATTAGCGGTAAAGATACGTGTCGCGCCGGCAATGGCGTAAATGGCTGGTTCATAACGGAATTCCACGACCGCACGCCAGAAACCTTCGATAATAATTTTATCGATAAACTGGGCATAGAAGTCGCGATACTGGAAGTCATCAAGGCCGGTTCCCAGGCCACGAATACCGCCAAAAGTAAAAAGTACTACAACGGCAACAAAATAAAGCCACGTCCTGATTTGCGCTGTGTTTTCATTTTTACTTAACATGATTTCGACAATAGCGACGAAAGTCAGGCTAAGACTTATGATCCAGTAAATTCCCATGGTCACAGATTCTTATAGTTTAAAATTCACTTATAACATACGGTCTTGTTAACGTAAACATGAGAAAAGTCTAATTTTTTCTGGTCCGATATTATATTGAATAGGTTTTGCCATATTTATTTGCTACCGTTTCCACAGACATTTTTTGATGAGTACGTTTTTTTCATTATCTCGCGGGGAGCCGGAGCGTCACTGAGCGATTTTATCCGCTCAGTTTGACTTTTGTTACTGTTTTTATTCAGGATTTGGAGCCAGTGCGATGAGAGGGTTGCGGATATTTAGCCTGTTTTTTTTACTGTATCTTCCGGCCGCGTTTGCCAATAAGGAAATTCCGATCTGGCCAGATGAAGTGTCAGCAAATAATAAATTTATTAATTTTAGTAAAAACCCGGCCATTAATAACCGGGCTGTTACCCACGTCGATGCGCCACAAATGATTTATGTTCCGGCAACAGGAAAAAATAATCATGCGGCGGTGCTAATCATTCCCGGTGGGGGTTTTTCTTATATTATGAAAGATCTTGAAGGGCTGGACGTGGCCAACGTGCTTAGCCAGCAGGGCTACGCTTCATTTGTGTTAATTTATCGTCTGCCACACGACGGTTCAGCGCAGTATCGCCAGCAGGCTTTTGCCGATACCCAGCGAGCGCTGCGGCTGATTCGGGCCAATGCGCAGCAGTACCAGGTAGCGCCTGACCGCATTGGCGTGATGGGCTTTTCCGCCGGTGCCTTTCTCGCCGCCAATCTGAGCAACACTCCCGATGAAGCTAACTATCAGGCCGTCGATGCGCAGGATAAGGTGTCGGCGCGCCCGGATTTCAGCGCCCTCATCTATCCGGTGCTGTCGCTGAAACAGGGCGTGACCCACCCAGGCACGCGCGCGGCGCTGTACGGAAAAGATCTCAGTGCCCAGCAAATGGCGCAGCTTTCGCAGGAAGATCGCGTCAGCGCACACACGCCGCCGACTTTTCTGGTGCAGGCGCTGAACGATGGCACCGCCTCACCGCAAAACGCGCTGGGCATGTTCAGCGCCCTGCGGCAGAACAAGGTCAACGTGGAGCTGCATCTGTTCCAGCAGGGCGGTCACGGCTTTGGCACCGGGCAGAAGCAACATCTGCCGGTGCAAAACTGGCTCACCCTGTTCCACGCCTGGCAAAGCAGCCTGGTGAAGCCGTAAGCGGGATGTTTATTGCTTTACAACACGATTGAACGGCAGCCAGCAATCAATGGCCAGCTGTAGCTGCTCGATACGCGTAGTCAGGCCAGCCAGACCCACGCTGAGCAGGTCGCCATCGTGCGCATCGACGCAGGCTTGCTCCAGCTGCTGGCAAAGCTGATTGATATCTGCCGCATAGATAATTTGAGCTGCGCCGGCCTGCCGGTGCAGCGTGCGTGCCAGCGCGGGCCACTGCTGCTGCGCCAGTTCCTGCTGGGCCTGTTGCAAATCGCGCTGATTCTCTTCGCATACCCTGAGCAGCAGTTTTGCCACCATATCGTCATCGTGGTGCACCATGGCGCGCAGTTGCGGCAAAGACAGCAATGCCGGCAGGGCAGCAGGCTGCGCCAGGGCAGCGTTAAGCTGATCCGGATGCAGCGGCTTAAACAGGCACGCATCCATACCAGCCGCGAGGCCGCGTTCGCGCGTCTCAGCCAGTGCACTGCCGGTAAGTCCGATGATTTTGTGACGATAACCACGGCGACGTAACACACTGGTCAGCGTAAAACCATCCATCTGCGGCATATGGCAATCGGTGATTACCGCGTCAATCTGCTGTGTTGCGATGATCTCAGCTGCGAGGTCAGGCTGGCCGATCGCGGTAACACGATGCTGCAGCGCTTCCAGCTGACGGGTCAGCAGCAAACAATTCGCCGGATGATCGTCAACCACCAGGATATGCAGTGCCGGCACGGCGGGCGGCGCATCAGTCGCGCACAGGGTTACCGGCGGCGGTGCGCGACTCGGTAGCGGCAGCGTGACGTGAACCAGGGTGCCTTCACCCGGCTCGCTGTGCAGGCGCATGCTGCCCTGCATCTGTTGCAGCAGCTGCGCGCTGATCACCAGTCCCAGTCCGCAGCCGGTTTGCTGACGACCGGCTGTGGTCTGCGCAAACGGCTGAAACAGCTGTTGCTGCTCGTGTTCACTGATGCCAATGCCGCTATCCTGCACTTCAATTTCCAGCACCAGTTCGCCAGTGGCGTTTTGCTCACCGCTGAGATACACCGCCACGTTTCCCTGCGGCGTGAATTTAATGGCGTTGCTGATGTAATTGGCGATCACCTGACGCAGGCGCGGCGCATCAACCCAGACTTCAAGATCAGGCAGCGTAGTGTGATAGGTAAGCGTAAGGTTTTTTTCATGCGCCAGCCCCTGATAGAGCTGCAGTACCGGCTGGCACAGGGTCGCGATGCTATGCCACTGCGGTGCCAGCGTCAGCTGCCCGCGCTCAATCTTCGCCATATCCAGAATATCGCCCACCAGGCCGCTTAATGCCTGTGCCGATTGCCATGCAGTCAGCAGCGCCTCGCTGGCACCGGCCTTACGCGCTTCCAGCGCCAGCAGGCCGATGATCGCGTTGACCGGATTGCGAATCTCATGGCTCACGGTAGCAACCCAACGGCTTTTGGCCTGATTTTCACGATCGGCACGATCGCGGGCGATCTGCAATTGCCGCTGCGCCCGGCGGCGGCGGCGGATTTCCCGGCCGCGCTGATACACCCAGAGCAGGCAGGCGAGGGAGACGACGGCTGCCACGCCCGCCAGCGCATAAAATGGCGTGCGATACAGTGGCCAGCTGCTGGCCGTCACCTCGGGCGTACCCTGCCAGCGGCTGGTGAGCTGCGAGATATCACTGGGTAATATTTCATTCAGGGCCTTATTCATGATGCTGAGCAGCTCGGGATCGCCAGCGTGCACGGCGAAACTGATGTGAGCGGGCTGGGTGCCGACGCGCTGGGCAATGCGCATCCGTCCGGAAAAATAGCGTTTGATCAGGTAAGCGGCGCCCAGCTGGTTATGCACCATGCCATCGGCTTTGCCTTCCAACACTTGCTGCATGCCGAGACTGGCGTTGTCCACCAGCTGTAGCTGTACTTCAGGATAGTGTTGCTGCAGCCAGCCAATGACCGGGCTGCCTTTCATTACGCTGATACGTAAGCCCGAGTGCAGCGCGGCGGGTGCACCCGCGGTAGCGGCAGTAATCAGCACAAACGGCGTGTGCAGCCACGGCTGGGTAAAACGGCCTGGCCACTGCGCGTTATAGGAGAGTGCGGCTACCATGTCGATTTTATGCTGTTGAAGCTGCATCAGGAGCGTGTCTTCGTGATACTCCGGCACGGCGACAAAATTGATACCGGTGCGCAGGTGGATTTGGTGCAGCAATTCGGCACTGATGCCCTGAAACTGGTTACGCCCATCCAGCAGTGCCAGTGGCGCAAAAAACGGATTAAAACCCACGCGCACGCTACCGTGCTGCTGTAGCCAGCGCTGTTCAGCAGCCGTAAGTGCCAGCGGTTGCTGCAGACGCCAGATGTCCGGGCGCTGTGTCCACTGGCGTGAGATCGCGCGATGCTGCTCTGCGGGGATCGCCGCGATGACGCGATTTATGGCACGCAGCAATACCGGCCTGCGCTGACTCACCAGTAGCCGACTGGCATCCTGTGCGCGTGGGGCGAGAATGTCGGCCAGCGCCAGCTGATTGAGGTAGTTGCGTTCAATTAAAAAGCTGGCGGAGGTCAGATTATCGAGCGCGTAATCCGCCTCGCCGGTCGCCAGCGCCGACAGTGCGACGCGACTGGAGGCATAACGCATGATGTGCGCCTGAGGAAATTGCGCCCGGATTACGCTGTCGCTGAGATAGTGCTGGTCCACCGCCAGTCTGACTGGCGCTGCATAAGGCACCGGCTGCATGGCGCGATCGCGCTGGGTTACCACCACCGGTCGGTTGATCAGCAGATTGTGTGAGGCGTCCAGCTGGGCGTTGGAAGGCACAGTGTTCCCGGCTTTGCTAAACAGCATATCAGCCTGGTCGGCAGCGATAGCGGCCAGCGCCGCGTCACGATCGGTATAGCGCAGCATCTCTATCCGCATGCCAAGTGCCTGGCTAATCAGCCGGGCGTAATCAGCAAATACGCCTTCCACGTTTTTTTCCTCAGATGACATATCAAGGAAGGTGAGATAAGGCGGAATATCGGGCGCCCACAGCGCAATGCGCAGCGTGGGCAACTGACGCAATGCCTGCCAGTCGTCCTGAGACAGTTGCGGTATCAGCGGTGCCAGCGGTTCCCGCTCCAGCGGAATATAGAGCTGTGGCATCGGCTGCGCCACTGTGGGGCTGCAGCACAGCACCAGTCCGATAAACATCAGCAGACGGATCATGAGGCTTCCATTTGATTGCGATGCACGAAAGCAAATAAATCACTCATGGTTTTGCAGTGCAGTTTATCCATTAACCGGCTTTTATAAGTGCTGACGGTTTTATTACTGACGCCCATCCGCGCCGCGATGCGCATATTATTCAGGCCCTTAATAATGTGATGAAAAACCTGAAACTCCTGTGGTGACAACGATTCAATCATTTTTTTCTCCGCCTGCGTGCTTTCCTGCTCCATTTGCTGCATAAAACCGCCCAGCGGGAAATAACCGTAACCACGTTGTGTCGCCTGAATAGCAGTGGCGATCTCTGGCATATCGGTTTTTTTACTGACAAAGCCATTGGCGCCGCTGCGCAGGCTCTGCACGGCATACACGTTTTCATTTTTCCCGGAAATAACGATGATTTTTCCTGGAAAACTCTGATCGCGCAATGACTTAACCACTTCAATTCCGTCCAGCGACGGCAGGTCGATATCAATGATGACGATATCCGGCTGCTGCTGCTGAATCAACGTTACCGCTTCCCGGCCATCGGCGCTTTCGGCCAGCACTGTATGTCCATTTTGTTCCAGCAAATAACGAACGGCCATCCGCGCGATCGGATGGTCATCAACCACAACGACCTGAGCCATAGTTAACCTTTTCCTGATGAGTGAATGACAGGTCAAACTTTAGCCGCTCGTTGAATTATATATATTGCGTATGATCAAGAACAATAAAATAATTATTTGTAGTCTATGTCCTACAAGATTAAATTAATTATAAAAGGGAAGTGGTTATTCCGCCTGGAGGAGTTATCTTTCCTGGTGGGAAATAAATATTCCCTTTCTTTCACTCAGTTCATTAATTAATTAACTGATGCCCAATCGCCTTTTCACCGTAATTTCTTTTACTGTGGCGGTCTGCCTTTTCCCATTTGGCAGCCTGATTAACGCGGATGCCTGGTCAGGGCGCTATCCACCCTCAGCCGGGATAAATTGTTGCCGCCAGCGTGGTTTGCTACAGTAGCGGGAATTTCAGAGGAAACGTCCATGCCACGCGATAACCGCCTGTCCCGCTCGCTGCACGCGCTCATTCATCTTGATCGTCACGTTAAACGCGCTACTTCCGATGCCATGGCAAAAATGCTCGGCACCAACCCGGTGGTGGTGCGTCGTATGATGTCAGGGCTGCGTGAAAAGGGGTATCTGGTGTCGGAAAAGGGGCACGGCGGCGGCTGGGAGCTGCGCGCGGACCTGCGCGATATCACGCTGCTGGATGTGTACCAGGCCATCGGCTCCCCGGCGCTGTTCAGCATTGGCCCGACGGCCGATCCTTCGCCCTGCCTGGTGGAACATGCGGTGGACGCCCGGCTTGACCAGGCGCTGGGTGAAGCCGAAGCGCTACTGCTGCAGCGCTTCAGCCAGATTACCGTGGCGGACATCGCCGACGATTACCTGCAAAAAATGGCCAGCCTTGGGCTGGATCCGCACATCTTTCCGCGCTGCAGCGACTAGCCGGCGCGGCCGTTAATCCTGCTTCTGCAATTTGATCTGCGCGTCATGCTTCATCACATGCGTGGTGACGGCGGCCTGAAACACTTTAAACATCATACCGCTGACAAACGTGGTCAGCGTCAGCGTGATGAAGGCTGTCATGATCCAGTCGACCAGCGGCCAACCGCTGTTCAGCAGCGTCGGGTGGTAAATCAGCATCGCGGCAAACACCACCCAATGGCTCAGGCAATAGAAACAGTGAAACAGATGACCGAGCAAGGCGTGTTTGCGTGCGGTCCAGGCGCGCAAACCGGCAAACAGTTCGGTCTGTGTCATGGTCATCGCGATGCTGGCTGAGGCCAGCGCAATCGCCAGGCACACACCCGTGTCAGAGAGTAAAAAGGCATGCATAGATTTTCTCCTTTGTGACGATTGGCGCAGCGGAAAGAACGGCGGCTTATCCATCATGTAACTTAAAATATTACATGATGTGTGCTGGCGCAACAGCGTGTTCTCCCCGCCAGAGTAGTGGCATGTAAATTGGCGAGTTATCGCTATTTATTGGCTTTATGCGCAAACACAGCCAGTCGTCCTGTTTTTACAATGTCGCAGATTGAGTCGCACCACGGCATCAGGAGGAGAGGATGGATATTCACGCAGCCGTTATGCATCAGCTGATGATGTGGATAGAGGCGAATATTGAACAAAAGCTCATGCTGGAGACGGTCGCGCGGCGGGCCGGTTATTCGCAGTGGCATTTGCAGCGGCTGTTCCGCAGCTACACTGGCGTGGCGCTGGGAGCCTATATCCGTGAACGCAAGCTGACGGCTTCCGTCATCACCCTGCTCAGCAGTAATACGTCGCTGATGCAGATTGCGCTGCAGTTTGGCTTCGATTCACAGCAAACCTACTGCCGCACCTTTCGGCGCATGTTTGACCTGCCGCCCGGCGCGTTTCGCCGCAAATACCGGCACAGCCTGCCACCGATTGACGGTCCGGCTAGCCTGCTGATGCTGCATTCGCAGAGTCGGCTGGCGTCGTAAAGTATTTGCCTGGCGTTGAGCCGAAGGCGGCGCGAAACGCGCTGATATAGCTGCTGACGCTGTCGAAGCCCACCTGCCAGGCAACCTGCTGCACGCTGTGGCCTGCCGCCAGCCCTTCCAGCGATTTCAGCAGGCGCGACACCTGACGATATTTACTCAGGCTCATGCCAACCGCGCTGGACCAGTGGCGACTCAGGCTGCGCGCGCTCAGACCAGCCCACTGCGCCAGCTCCGGCCCGGTGCGTGTATCAGCCGGATCGTCCATCAGCAGGCGTGCAATCTGCCGCAGGCGTGGCTCTTCCGGCAGCGGCAGGGTGAGTTCCTGCGGCGTGGATTCGTACAGTTCATCAAGAAACACCTGACCCAACCGGGCATAGCGCGCGCTGCTCCACAGTTCAGGCTCCAGCACCGCCAGCCGTTCAGCCAGCGGCTCCAGTACTGTCGGGCAGGAGAGCAGCACCGGCCGATCCGGCAGCGGCGCAGCCAGCGCTTCGTCAATCAGTACCGTCCAGCCCAGCACGCGCCCCGGCCCGACAAGGGCGTGGTCAAACCACGGCGGAATCCAGCCGACCAGCCGCGGCGGATTAGCAAATATGCCCGACGAGGTGTTCACCGTCATCAATCCCTGGCGCAGACAAAACAGCTGACCGGCGGCATGACGATGCGTGCGTCGCTCGCGATCCAGCTCCTTCGACAGTGACACGGCAATGACTTTGGGCGCATCCGGTCGCATCAGCCGCTGGCGCAGCTCTTCCTTACGCGGATCGCCAGAGAACGGAAGGTTGTCGGATGGATGGATGAGCATGGCCGGGCCTGAGTGGTGAGTGGCGGAAGATCACAGGAGTCGAACCTGCCCGGGACCGCTGGCGGCCCCAACCGGATTTGAAATCCGGCCGCCTCACCGGAGACGACGATCTTCCTTTGAAGATGCCGCGCAGTATAGCGGCAATTGGCGGCAAAATCTTGATCGCAGCGGGGCGTTATTGCACCTTCTCGCCGTGATGCTGCCGATACTCCTTTGGCGTGGTGGCGTAGCTTTTCTTAAACACCGAATAGAAGTACTGCAGGGAAGGATAGCCGCACATCTGCGAAATTTCATTAATATTTAATGAAGAGCAGGCCAGCAGTTCACGCGCTTTCTCCAGCTTCTCGCGGTGAATCATGGCGTGAATGGTGTCGCCGGTCTCATCGCGAAAACGCTTTTCCAGATTGGAGCGCGACATGCCAATCGCATCCAGCACCTGTTCGACCTTGATGCCTTTACAGGCGTTAAAGCGGATGTAATGCATCGCCTGAATCACCGCCGGATCGCGCAGCGAGCGAAAATCGGTAGAGCGGCGGGCAATGACTTTCACCGGCGGCACCAGAATGCGTTGCAAGGGCAGCGTTTGCCGATCGAGCAGGCGATGCAACAGCTTGGCGGCCTGATAACCCATCTGGCGTGTGCCCTGGGCCACCGAAGAGAGCGCCACGCGGGACAGATAGCGTGTCAGCTCTTCGTTATCAATGCCGATTACGCTGAGCTTCTCCGGCACCGGTATTTTCAGGTGTTCACAAGCCTGTAGCAAATGACGCGCACGCGCGTCGGTCACCGCGATAATGCCGGTCTGCGGCGGCAGCGTTTGCAGCCAGTCGGCGAGGCGGTTTTGCGCGTGCTGCCAGTTTTCCGGCGCGGTTTCCATCCCCTGATACACCACGCCCTGATAGCGCTCGCGCATCACCAGCTGGCGAAACGCCTGCTCGCGCTCCTGCGCCCAGCGTTTGCCGCTGGCGGCGGGCAGGCCGTAAAACGCAAAGCGATGAATGCCTTTCTCTTTCAGGTGCAGAAAGGCACTCTCCACCAGCGCAGCGTTGTCGGTGGCGATGTAGTGCACCGGCGGATAATCCTGCTGCCGGTGATAAGAGCCACCAACACCGACAATCGGCACCGGCACATTGCTGAGCAGGCTCTCGATCGAGCTGTCGTCGTAATCCGCAATGACGCCGTCGCCCAGCCATTCGCGGATGTTGTCGATGCGGCAGCGGAAATCCTCTTCAATGAAGATATCCCAGTCGGTTTGCGAAGCCTGCAGATACTCGCCAACCCCTTCTACCACCTGGCGGTCATACACCTTGTTGGCGTTAAACAGCAGCGTAATACGGTAACGTTTTTCGTGCATCGTGGCGCGCTCCCTTAAACCTGTTGCGCATTGCATAGCACGGCGGAAAAGGCAGCAGAAATTGTTTGCGCCACATTGTGATCGCCCACGCGATTACACCCGGCGGCGCGTGGCCGTATCCATCCACACCGCCAGCAGTAAAATCGCCCCTTTGACGATGTACTGCCAGAAGGTCGGCACGTCCATCATGCTCATGCCGTTATCCAGAGACGCCATGATGAAGGCGCCCATCACCGCACCGGCCACCGAACCGACGCCGCCCGCCAGGCTGGTGCCGCCAATCACGCAGGCAGCGATGGCGTCCAGTTCGGCAATATTGCCCGCCGAGGGCGAGCCAGCACCCAGACGTGAGCTGAGGATCAGGCCGGCGATAGCCACCATGACGCCGTTGATGGCGAACACCGCCAGCTTGGTGCGCGCCACGTTGATGCCCGACAGGCGCGCTGCATCAATGTTGCCGCCGATGGCGTAAATCCGTCGTCCGAAGGCGGTGCGCGTGGCCATAAACATGCCGCCGAGCAGCAGCAGTGCCAGCAGCAGGACCGGTGTCGGCACGCCGCGGTAATCGTTCAGTAACCAGATGGCACCCAGCACCAGAACAGCGGTAATCGCCTGGCGTGCCACCGTGCCGCTGGCGGCTGGTTGTGATAACCCCAGCTGCTGGCGACGCAGCCGCAGCCGCCATTGCCAGAGAATAAACAGCGCCAGACCGGCGAAGCCGAAGCCAAAGCCAACACCGCCCGGCAAATAGCTTTGCCCGATCTGCGACATCGCCGGCGTTGTTGGCGCTACGGTGGTGCCATCGGTAATACCAACCAGAATGCCGCGAAACGCCAGCATGCCCGCCAGCGTGACGATGAACGAGGGCACTTTACGGTACGCGACCCACCAGCCATTCCAGGTGCCCAGCAACAGGCCAAGCACCAGCGTTACCACGATGGTCAGCGGTAGCGGCCAGCCGAGCCAGACGTCAAAGATGGCCGCGGCACCGCCCAGCAGGCCCATCATCGAACCGACGGAAAGGTCGATCTCCGCCGAGATAATGACAAACACCATGCCCACCGCGAGGATGCCGGTGATGGCGGTCTGGCGCAGCAGGTTAGAGACGTTACGTGGGCTAAGCCAGGCACCGTCGGTGGTCCAGGTGAAGAACAGAGCGATAAGCACAATCGCTCCCAGCATCACCAGCACCTGCAGATTGAAGCGCGGAAACTTGCCCGGCGCTGGCTTGCCCGGGGTACCGGACAGGCTCTGGCTACTTTCAGTTTTAAGCATAATGTTCGCTCCGCAGGGCAGCTTCCATGACCTGCTCCTGAGTCAGGTTGTCGTTAATCAAATCGGCTTTGATTTGCCCTTCGTGCATCACCAATACGCGGTCACTCAGACCCAGCACTTCAGGCAGTTCAGAGGAGATAACAATCACCGCGATGCCCTGCTGCACCAGCGCGTTAATCAGCAGAT
The DNA here is from genome assembly GCF_002928355.1 of Pantoea sp. ICBG 828. Classification (NCBI taxonomy): domain Bacteria; kingdom Pseudomonadati; phylum Pseudomonadota; class Gammaproteobacteria; order Enterobacterales; family Erwiniaceae; genus Pantoea; species Pantoea sp. ICBG 828. The sequence continues at coordinate 73,328 of NZ_POWN01000010.1, forward strand.
AGATCTCCTGGCGAGCGCCGACGTCGATGCCGCGCGTCGGTTCGTCCAGAATCAAAATGCGCGGATTGAGCAGCAGGCATTTGGCGAGGATCGCTTTTTGCTGATTACCCCCGCTGAGGCGGCCAATCGCCAGCTCGGGTGAGGAGGTTTTGACACGCAGACGGCGGATAGCATCGTTGATCGCCTGCTGTTCCTGGGCTTCATCCAGCGTGGAGAAGCGATGGCTGTATTGATCCAGCGCGGCCAGCGTGATGTTTTTCCCCACGCCCATCAGTGGCACGATGCCATCTTTTTTCCGGTCCTCCGGCACCATGGCGATGCCGTGCGCAATCGCGGCCCGGCAATCGTCGATCTTCACCTGCTGGCCATCAATCCAGATTTCGCCCTGCCAGCGACCGGGCCAGACACCAAACAGGCACTGGACCGTTTCGGTGCGTCCTGCGCCCACCAGCCCGGCAATACCGAGAATTTCGCCGCGCTTCAGGCTGAACGACACATTATTAACGCGGCGCACATGGCGGTTGACCGGATGCCAGGCGGTGAGGTTTTCGACTTTCAGTACCGTTTCGCCGATCTCGTGCGGCTGGTGCGGATAGAGTGCGGTGAGCTCGCGACCCACCATCATCGTGATGATGTCATCTTCACTCAGCCCGGCCGCTGGCCGTGTGGCGATGTGCTGACCATCGCGAATCACACAGATGGTGTCCGAAATCGCTTTGACCTCATTAAGCTTGTGGGAGATGTAGATGCAGGCAATACCGTGCTCGCGCAGGTTAGTGATAATCCCAAGCAGCACTTCGGTTTCCTGTTCGGTGAGCGACGAGGTCGGTTCATCGAGGATTAGCAATCGCACCTGCTTATTCAGCGCCCGCGCGATCTCTACCAGCTGCTGCTGGCCGAGGCCGAGCTCGCCAACTTTGGTGGCAGGCGAAACGTTAAGTTTGACCCGCTCCAGCAGCTGCTGGCAGCGCAGCGTCATGGTTTCATCATCGACCATACCGAAGCGACCCAGCTCGGCACCGAGGAAAATGTTCTCCATGACCGTAAGCTGCCGCACCAGCGCCAGCTCCTGATGAATAATCACAATGCCTTTGCGCTCGGTGTCGCGGATGGTTTGCGCCTCGATGCGATCGCCGGCAAAGCGAATCTCGCCGTCAAATTCGCCGTGCGGGTAAAGCCCGCACAGCACTTTCATCAGCGTCGATTTACCCGAGCCGTTCTCACCGCACAGCGACATGACTTCACCGGCTTCGAGCCGCAGGCTGACGGCATCCAGCGCTTTCACCGCGCCGAAACGCTTGGTGATGTTGTTCATTTCCAGCAGCATCGATCTGCTCCTTCGCGTTTCAGGCGCTTAGAGTTCGCTCTGTTTATGGAAGCCGTCTTTCACTACGGTGCTTTCGATGTTGTCTTTGTTGACCGGAATCGGCTTCAGCAGGCGCGACTGCACCTCTTTCAGGCCATTATTCAGCTTGCTGTTGCTGGCGGGCGTTTTGCCATCGCCCAGTTCCACTGCAATTTTTGCCGCTTCGGTGGCAAGTTCGGTGATGGGTTTGTACACCGTCATGGTTTGCGTGCCGTTCATGATGCGTTTGATGGCGGCGAGATCGGCATCCTGACCGGAAATGGCGACTTTGCCCGCCAGTCCCTGCGCGCTCAGCGCCTGAATGGCCCCACCGGCGGTGGCATCGTTGGAGGCAACGACGGCATCAATGTGGTTGCTGTTAGCGGTCAGCGCGTTTTCCATGATTTTCAGCGCATTCTCTGGCAGCCAGGCATCAACCCACTGATCGCCCACCACTTTAATGCTGCCGTTATCGATGTAAGGTTTTAACACTTTCATCTGGCCGGCACGGAACAGACGTGCATTATTATCCACCGGCGATCCACCCATCAAAAAGTAGTTACCTTTAGGTACCTGTTTAACCAGACTTTCGGCCTGCAGTTCGCCGACTTTTTCATTATCAAACGAGATATAAAAATCGATGTCGGCATTATTAATCATGCGGTCATAAGCGAGGACTTTAATGCCTTCGCGTTTCGCTTCGGCCACCACATTACTCAATACCTGACCGTTATAAGGAATGATGACCAGCACATCGACACCGCGGTTGATCATATTTTCAATCTGCGAGATTTGCGTCTCTTCATTGCCGTTGGCCGACTGGACAAATACTTTGGCCCCAGACTTTTCCGCCTGGCTGACAAAAATGTCCCGGTCTTTCTGCCAGCGTTCCAGACGTAAATCATCGATCGCCATACCGATTTTCACTTCTTTCGCCAGCCCGGCGTGGCTGAACAGGGCCAGTGCAGCGCTGAGGGCTAACAGCGTGTGTCTCATTTTCATCATGGTCATCCTGTAGGTTGAGGCTATTGTCGTTGTAAGGCTATGAACCAGGGCGGATGAATTGTTGCCCCGCGACGTGAACAACATCAATTACTGATTTTTATCCTGCTATTACGTTTTTTTGTTTATTTGTGATTCTTTGAGCGCGATCGAAATTTTACGCGGCCATCTGTTAAATCTTGCAGCGGCGCTGCGCGCCGGCACGCGATGTAATTAAATACATGGATTTGCGAGCTGTCGCACAAATAATAATTATCTTAAGTTCAGTGTGAAATATCGTAATTGAGCTGAACGCTTACGCCTCCGCAAAATAACGCTTCACTGCTGACCATTCGGGTCTGATGCTAAGGAGCACAACATGCACGCTTATTTCGACCAGCTTGAGCGCGTTGGTTATGAAGGGGCCAATACCACTAACGCACTGGCGTTTCGCCATTACAATCCGCAGGAAGTGATTCTGGGTAAAACCATGGCGGAACACCTGCGTTTTGCCGCCTGTTACTGGCACACGTTCTGCTGGAACGGGGCGGATATGTTCGGCGTGGGGGCCTTTGATCGCCCGTGGCAGAAAAATGGCGATGCGCTGCAGCTGGCGAAGCTCAAAGCGGATGTGGCGTTCGAGTTCTTTTACAAACTCAACGTGCCTTATTACTGCTTCCATGATGTCGATGTGTCACCGGAAGGTGATTCGCTGCGCAGCTACCAGGAAAACCTGGCGGTAATGACAGATAAGCTGCTGGAAAAACAGCAGGAAACCGGCGTCAGATTGCTGTGGGGCACCGCGAACTGCTTTACGCATCCCCGCTATGCGGCTGGCGCGGCGACCAGCCCGGATCCGGAAATTTTCGCCTGGGCAGCCAGCCAGGTGTGCAGCGCGATGCAGGCGACGCAGACGCTGGGCGGTGAAAACTATGTGCTGTGGGGCGGACGCGAAGGATACGAGACGCTGCTGAATACCGATTTGCGGCAGGAGCGCGAGCAGATCGGGCGCTTCATGCAGATGGTGGTGGAGCACAAGCATAAAATCGGTTTCCAGGGGATGCTGCTGATTGAGCCGAAGCCGCAGGAGCCGACTAAACATCAGTATGACTTTGATGTCGCGACGGTCTACGGTTTCCTCCGCCAGTTTGGCCTGGAAAAAGAGATCAAAGTGAATGTGGAAGCCAACCATGCCACGCTGGCGGGTCACTCTTTCCATCATGAAATTGCGACGGCGATTGCGCTGGGCATCTTCGGTTCGGTCGATGCCAACCGCGGTGACAGCCAGTGCGGCTGGGATACCGATCAGTTCCCGAACAGCGTCGAAGAAAACGCGCTGGTGATGTACGAAATCCTCAAAGCGGGCGGGTTCACCACCGGCGGCTTAAACTTTGATGCCAAAGTACGGCGCCAGAGCACCGACAAATACGATCTGTTTTATGGCCACATCGGCGCGATGGATACCATGGCGCTGGCGCTGAAAGTGGCGGCGCGTATGGTGAGCGATGGTGAGCTGGATAAGCGCGTGGCGCAGCGCTATAGCGGCTGGAATGGTGAGTTCGGCCAGCAAATTCTGAAAGGCGAGTTTTCTCTTGCCTCGCTGGCGGCGCATGCTCAGCAGCAGCAACTCAATCCGCAGCATCGCAGCGGACGCCAGGAGCAGCTGGAAAATCTGGTGAATCACTATTTGTATAATTTCTAATCCATCGGGAGCGAAGCATGGTTATCGGGATCGATTTAGGCACCTCCGGCGTCAAAGTGGCGCTGCTGGATGCGCACGGCCAGGTTCAGGCAACGGCCAGCGCGCCGCTGCAGGTGACGCGTCCGCAGCCGCTATGGAGCGAACAGGATCCCGAAAGCTGGTGGCAGGCCACCGATAGTGCCATGCAGGCGCTGGCGCAGCAGCACGATTTACGCCACGTCAGCGCCATCGGTTTTAGCGGCCAGATGCACGGCGCGACGCTGCTGGACGCCGCGCATCAGGTGTTGCGTCCGGCGATATTGTGGAACGACGGGCGCAGTAGCGCGCAGTGTCACGAGCTGGAGCAGCGCGTGCCGTCGTCGCGTCAGATTACCGGCAACCTGATGATGCCGGGTTTTACCGCGCCCAAATTGTTGTGGGTGCAGCAGCATGAACCGGCGATATTTGCGCAGGTAGCAAAAGTGCTGCTGCCGAAAGATTATCTGCGCTGGCGGATGAGCGGCGATTTCGCCACCGATATGTCAGATGCGGCCGGAACGATGTGGCTGGATGTGGCACAGCGCGACTGGAGCGATGCAATGCTGGCGGCGTGCGGGCTGAACCGCAGCCACATGCCGCAGTTGTTTGAAGGCAACCAGATTACCGGCACGCTGCTGGCGGAAATTGCGGCACGCTGGGGGATGGAGCCGGTGCCGCTGGTGGCCGGCGGCGGCGACAATGCGGCTGGCGCCGTCGGCGTTGGCATGGTTGAGCCAGGACAGGGCATGCTGTCGCTCGGCACCTCCGGCGTCTATTTTCTGGTGAGCGAAGGCTATCTCAGCAATCCGCAACGCGCCGTGCACAGTTTCTGTCATGCGCTGCCGCAGCGCTGGCATCTGATGTCGGTGATGCTGAGTGCCGCCGCCTGTCTGGACTGGGCCGCTGCGCTGACCGGCTGCGATGATGTGCCGCACCTGCTGGCCGAAGCTGAACGCGCCAGCGCGCAGGCCACGCCGGTATGGTTTTTGCCTTATCTTTCCGGCGAGCGCACGCCGCACAATAATCCGCAGGCACAGGGGGCTTTCTTTGGCCTGACGCACCAGCACGGCCGGCCGGAACTGGCGCGCGCGGTGCTGGAAGGTGTGGGTTTTGCGCTGGCGGAAGGCATGGATGCGGTGCATGAGTGTGGCGTACTGCCCAACACGGTGATGCTGATTGGCGGCGGTGCGCGCAGCACGTACTGGCGGCAGATGCTGGCGGACATCAGCGGGCTGACGCTGGATTATTGTCACGGCGGCGAGGTGGGGCCGGCGCTCGGTGCCGCACGCCTGGCGCAGCTGGCGGTGGACCCGGCCAGCGAATGGCCGGCACCGGCGTTAGTGCAGCGCCATCAGCCGGACGCCGCGCAGCATCAGGCCTATCAGCCGCGCCGTGCGCGCTTTGCGCAGCTATACCAGCAGCTGTTGCCACTGATGTCCTGATTTGGCTGACGCATGGCCGGATGAGGTCGCAAGGCGTGAACAGAGTCGGGTATGATGGGAAGAATCGATGAAGATACGTGGCCGGATTTGGCTGCGCATCTTCGCCCATCATTACCCCTTCATCGCCTGAGGAACCCACCATGCCGCAGCCCGTCTATTTTCTTGTCCTGCCGGGCGTTATGGCGCTCGACCTCACCGGGCCGGCAGAGACGCTGCAGCTGGCGGGCGGACATTTTGCGCTGCACTACATCGGCCCGCAGGCGAGCGTCACCTGCTCGACCGGCATGACCATTGCGGATATTGCACCGCTGCCCGCCACGCTACCCGATAACAGTCTGCTGATTGTGCCCGGCGTGTTCGATTCCCGCATCTGGTTCGATACCGGGGCAGCCGGGCAGGCGCGCGACTGGCTGCGCCAGCAACACGGCGCGATTCATACGCGGCGCATTACCCTTGTGTGTATTTGCTCCGGCGCGCTGCTCTCCGCGCAGGCTGGCCTGCTGGATGGCGTACAGTGCACCACGCACCATGATGTGTTGCCGCGCCTGAAAGCTGCCGCGCCGGCTGCGCTGGTGAAAGACAACCGCGTGTTTGTGGAAGATGCCGGCATCTGGACCAGCGCGGGGATTACTGCCGGTATCGATCTGGCGCTGCACCTGATCAATCGTCTGTGCGGCGCGCGGCAGGCGCTAACGGTGGCGCGGGAGATGGTGGTGTGGTTCCGCCGCTCGGGTGACGATCCGCAACTCTCGCCGTGGCTGCGTTATCGTAATCATCTGCATCCGGCGATTCATCGCGCGCAGGACGCGATGATTGCGCATCCGGAACATGACTGGTCGCTGGGCGCGCTGGCCGAACGCGCCCACGTCAGCGAGCGCCATCTGACGCGCCTGTTTCGCCAGCATCTGGGTATCAGCGTGCGGGAATACCACGAGCAGCTGCGGCTGGTGATTGCGCGCCAGCGCCAGCAGCAGGGGGAAGCGGCGGAAAAAGCGGCGCTGGCCGCCGGCTTCTCCTCGGCACGCCAGCTGCGCCGCGCCCGGCAGCGCTGGGACGATCAGCTCACCAGATGATGCTTGTCCACGCGTTTCAGCAACATCGCCAGCAGCAGGCTGCCCAGCAGGGTTACGCCAAAGACCCACGGCAGATCGAGCCACGGCCGCGACATATCGTCGTAATGATGGGTACGCAGATAGTGAATGAACAGCGCATGGAAACCATAAATCGGCAGCGAATAGCGTGAAATGGTTGCCAGCAGCGGCAGCGGCCGGTGGTTCAGCACATTTTTAAACAGCACCAGCAGGCTTATCGCCGCGATAAACACCAGTGGGCCACAGTAAAGATACCAGGTGTCATTAAACGCGCCGTTAATCTTCAGCATCTGTCTGGTGCCAAGTGCGATACCGATGACGCAGGCGATAAAACTCAGCCCGGCCAGCCAGCTGATGCCGCGCCTGTCGGTATCCATCACGCCAATTGCCCGTCCAAGCAGCGCGTACAGCAGGTAGTAAATCGAGTCGCCGCTGACATACAGATTGACCGGCAGCCAGTGGAACGGCCCCAGCGACTGGCTGACGGTGTTCGGATTGGCGATTACCGCGAGGATCAGCACCAGCAGCGCCACATAGCGCGGCGGCACGTTTTTCACCTGAATCAGCGGAGACAGCAGGTAGATGCCGATAATGGCGAAGAAGAACCACAGATGGTAGAACACCGGCTTCTGCAACAGCTTCAGCAGCGATCGGCCTTCGCTGATCGGCGTCAGCCAGGTGATGTAGGCCAGCGCGACGGCGCTGTAGAACAGCAGGCACAGCACAATGCGCAGCAGATGGCGGCCCTGTGCGCTGCGTTCGCCAAAGAACAGATAACCGGAAATCATGAAGAACAGCGGCACGCAGACGCGCGAAGCCGAGTTAAGCAGATTGGCGACGTCCCAGCTGGGTCCGGTGACTGCCATCGGTCCGGTAATGTACCAGGTGGTGGTGTGAATGACGATCACCATCAGACAGGCGACCGCGCGTAAGTTATCAATCCAGCAGATTTTTTGCGACATGGCTTCCTCGTGCGTACTCCGTGCGAAGAAGGGTAGCCAGTGCACAGCGGGCCAACAACCCCCGCAGCCTGGATTTCGGAGCTCTCTGTTAACCGCCGCATAACCGCACCCGCCTGCGCCAGGATTTCCGGCTGCACAATGCGCGGTCAAAGGGTATACTGTCGCACTCTTTTTAAATCCACCCGTATCGCGTGCGAATTCAACATGCAAAAGTTTGATACCAAGACCTTTCAGGGCCTGATCCTGACCTTGCAGGATTACTGGGCGCGTCAGGGCTGCACCATCGTCCAACCGCTGGACATGGAAGTGGGCGCTGGCACTTCTCACCCTATGACTTGCCTGCGTGCTCTCGGGCCAGAGCCGATGGCGAGCGCCTACGTGCAGCCATCGCGCCGTCCCACCGATGGCCGCTACGGTGAAAACCCGAACCGTTTACAGCACTACTACCAGTTCCAGGTGGTGATTAAGCCGAACCCGGACAACCTTCAGGAGCTGTACCTCGGATCGCTGAAAGAGCTCGGTATCGACCCTGGCGTGCATGACATTCGCTTCGTCGAAGATAACTGGGAAAACCCAACGCTGGGCGCCTGGGGACTCGGCTGGGAAGTGTGGCTGAACGGCATGGAAGTCACGCAGTTCACCTACTTCCAGCAGGTCGGCGGCCTGGAGTGTAAGCCGGTGACCGGCGAGATCACCTACGGTCTGGAGCGCCTGGCGATGTACATCCAGGGCGTGGACAGCGTGTACGATCTCACCTGGAGCGACGGCGCGTTCGGCAAAACCACCTACGGTGACGTGTTCCACCAGAACGAAGTGGAGCAGTCGACCTACAACTTTGAGTACGCCGACGTCGATTTCCTGTTCAGCTGCTTCGAGCAGTATGAAAAAGAGGCACAGCAGCTGCTGGCGCTGGAAAAACCGCTGCCGCTGCCGGCCTATGAGCGCATTCTCAAAGCCGCGCACAGCTTCAACCTGCTTGATGCGCGCAAGGCGATCTCGGTCACCGAGCGCCAGCGCTATATCCTGCGTATCCGCACCCTGACGAAAGCCGTGGCGGAAGCCTATTATGCCTCCCGCGAGGCGCTCGGCTTCCCTATGTGCAACCGTAATAAGTAAGAGGCAGCCATGACCGATAAAACTTTCCTGGTGGAAATTGGCACCGAAGAGTTGCCTCCGAAAGCCCTGCGCAGCCTGGCAGAAGCCTTTGCTGCGCACTTTACCGCTGAGCTCGACAGTGCCGGTCTGGCGCATGGCGACGTCAGCTGGTTTGCGGCACCGCGCCGTCTGGCGCTGAAAGTGGCACAGCTGGCGGCCGCGCAGCCCGATCGTGAAGTAGAAAAGCGCGGCCCGGCCGTCGCTGCGGCGTTTGATGCCGAAGGCAAGCCGACTAAAGCGGCAGAAGGCTGGGCACGTGGCAACGGCATCACCGTAGAGCAGGCTGAGCGTCTCAGCACTGACAAAGGCGAGTGGCTGGTGCATCGTGCTGCGGTAAAAGGCGAAAGCGCGCAGGCGCTGCTGCCGGCGATGGTCGCGACCGCGCTGAGCAAGCTGCCGATTCCAAAACTGATGCGCTGGGGTGCCAGCGACGTGCAGTTCGTGCGTCCGGTGCACACCGTGACGCTGCTGCTGGGTGATGAGCTGATTCCGGCCACCATCCTCGGTATTCAGTCCGATCGCGTCATTCGCGGCCACCGCTTCATGGGCGAGCCGGAATTGACGCTGGACAACGCCGATCAATATCCGCAGCTGCTGCAGGAGCGCGGTAAAGTGATCGCCGATTACGCCACGCGTAAAGCCAAAATCAAAGCCGATGCCGAAGCTGCCGCGCAGCAGCTGGGCGGTAAAGCCGACCTGAGCGACAGCCTGCTGGAAGAGGTGGCTTCGCTGGTGGAGTGGCCGGTGGTACTGACGGCGAAGTTTGAAGAGAAGTTCCTCGCGGTACCGGCTGAAGCGCTGGTGTACACCATGAAAGGGGATCAGAAATACTTCCCGGTGTACGCCGAAGACGGCCAGCTGCTGCCAAACTTCATCTTCGTCACTAACATTGAATCGCGCGATCCGCAGCAGATCATTGCCGGTAATGAAAAAGTGGTGCGTCCGCGTCTGGCCGATGCCGAGTTCTTCTTCAACACCGACCGCAAAAAGCGTCTGGAAGATAACCTGCCGCGTCTGGAAACCGTGCTGTTCCAGAAAGAGCTGGGTACGCTGCGTGACAAAACCGACCGTATTCAGGCGCTGGCCGGCTGGATTGCCGCGCAGATTGGCGCTGATGTCAATCACGCCACGCGCGCCGGGCTGCTGTCGAAGTGCGACCTGATGACCAATATGGTGTTCGAGTTCACCGACACCCAGGGTGTGATGGGCATGCACTACGCGCGCCACGATGGCGAAGCGGAAGATGTGGCGGTCGCACTTAACGAGCAGTATCAGCCGCGTTTCGCCGGTGACGATCTGCCGTCCAGCCCGGTGGCCTGCGCTGTGGCGATTGCCGATAAAATGGATACCCTGGCCGGTATCTTCGGCATCGGACAGCATCCGAAAGGCGATAAAGACCCGTTTGCACTGCGTCGTGCCGCGCTGGGCGTGCTGCGTATCATCGTTGAGAAGAACCTGCCGCTCGATCTGCAAACCCTGACGGAAGAAGCGGTGCGCCTGTATGGCAGCAAGCTGAGCAACACCAACGTTGTTGATGATGTCATCGACTTCATGCTGGGCCGTTTCCGCGCCTGGTATCAGGAAGAGGGCCACAGCGTTGACACCATTCAGGCGGTGCTGGCGCGTCGTCCAACCCGTCCGGCCGATTTCGATGCACGTATGAAGGCGGTTTCGCACTTCCGTACGCTGGAAGCGGCTTCGGCGCTGGCGGCGGCTAACAAGCGCGTGTCGAATATCCTGGCGAAAGCCACCGAAACCCTGAACGACAGCGTGCAGGCGTCCCTGCTGAAAGAGAACGCTGAAATTCAGCTGGCGACCTTTGTCACCGCGCTGGGCGACAAGCTGCAGCCGTACTTTGCGGAAGGCCGCTATCAGGATGCTCTGGTGGAGCTGGCGCAGCTGCGCGAAGCGGTGGATAACTTCTTCGACAACGTCATGGTGAATGCCGATGACGAAGCGGTGCGTATCAATCGCCTGACGCTGCTGGCGCAACTGCGCGAGCTGTTCCTGCAGGTGGCGGACATTTCGCTGCTGCAGTAAGCGATGGGCAGAAGTGAACCGAAGGGACGAGCAATCGTCCCTTTTTTGTTTCAGGCGGCAGAAGAGGTGAACAGGCGCGCGTCGCGCAGCAGGTGATCGTTACCGCGACGGCGGGTAAAGCCGCTGCGGTCAAAGAATTCCAGAATCTGCACCGCGACTTTGCGGCCGGTACCCAGCTGGTTGCGGAAGTCAGCGGCGCTGGTGCTGCCTCCGGCGGCCGCGCGCTGACGAATCAGATCGGCGAAGATCTGGATCTGCGCGCTGCGGTAGTAGCGATCGCGCACGATCGCCGTGATATGGCCGAGACGCGCCGCGGTGAGCAATAAACCGCGAATTTGCTCTTCATCCTGCTGCAGCGCATCGGCAATATCGCGCACCCACAGCGGCTGGTCGCTGAACAGCGGCTCGACCTGCTGCCACAGCGTGGCTTCCTGCGGATTAAAGCGCGGCGCGAAGTCGGGCAGGTGCAGCCAGCCCTGTTTCTGCCGCAACTCGCCTTGTGCCAGCATCTGGTCAATTAATCCCGGCACCAGCGGTGCCGGCGCATGCGGCAGCGCCACACGACGCAGGCGATCGTGGCCGATGCCCGGCAGCTCCGGATGCTGCTGGTGAAAGGCGCTCAGCGCTTCCCGTAAACGCTGCTGCCAGGCGCTGGCCATGGTGTCGCTCATCAGGCTGGTCCCCAGCCGTACCGGATTCAGCGGCAGCAGCAGCGCGTCCAGCGCCGGCGCAGTGAGCTGGCGCGCCCAGCCGAGCTCGTCATACGCGGCCGGTTGATACGCCAGATGCGCCTGCAGGCTGGCGCTGTCATCGCGCGCCGCGGCCAGTTGCTGTAGCCACTGCAGGTAGTCCGGCTGGCGTTTACCGCGCTTTTTGCTGTCGCACAGCAGTACGCGTCCGCCGCCCAGCGTGTGCTGCGCATTGCTGTCGCGAATAATTATCCGATCGTTTTCCGCCAGCCACAGCGGCTGGCTGAGCACCAGTTCAGCCACATCGTTCGTGAGCTGCGTTAAGCGGCCGGTGACGTGGCTGGCCGCGTGATGCAGATGCACCGGCTGTGAGGCCGTTTTCAGCGGTTGCAGCAGGCGCAGTGCGACGATCAGCCGCTGCGTGCCGGCGGGACGTGGCTGCGCCAGCAGCCAGTCGCCGCGCGTAATCTGTGCCTTCTCCACGTCACCGACGATATTCAGCGCGATGCGCTCGCCCGCCTGGGCGCGCGTCACCGGCTGGTTCTGCGCATGCAGCGCCCGCACGCGCAGCGGCAGGTTCAGGCTGCTGAGCCACAGCGTGTCGCCCACCCTGACTTCACCGCTCAGCGCGGTGCCGGTGGCCACCAGCCCGGTGCCTTTCAGCGTGAAAGCGCGGTCGATGGCGAGGCGGAAACGGCGGCCAGGCTCAAATGCCGGTGCGTTCAGGCTGCTGAGGTGCTGGCGCAGCGTTTCAATGCCCTGCAGCGTATGGCTGCTGGTAACAAACTGCGCTGCCGCTGGCCAGCCGAGCTGCTGCGTGAGCTGTGCGACCTGCTGCTGCACCTCCGCAATGCGTGCGGCGTCAACGCGGTCGGCTTTGGTGAGCGCCACGCTCAGCGGCGGCTGTCCGGCGAGGCTCAGCAGCTGTAAATGCTCATGCGTCTGCGGCATCACGCCATCGTCACAGGCCACCACCAGCAGCGCATGATGGATGCCGCCGATGCCGGCCAGCATGTTAGCGAGAAATTTTTCATGGCCAGGCACATCAATGAAGCCCAGCGTGCGGCCATCGGGCTGCGGCCAGTAGGCATAACCGAGATCGATGGTCATGCCGCGCCGTTTCTCTTCCGGCAGGCGATCGGCATCAACACCGGTCAGGGCCTGCAACAGCGCGGTTTTACCGTGATCGACATGTCCGGCCGTGGCAATAATCATGGTACTAAGGTCCGTATCAGGGCGGCTTCGTCATCAAGGCAGCGTAAATCCAGCCACAGTTTGCCCTCCTGCAGACGACCAATCACCGGGCGTGCCAGCTGGCGCCAGCGCTGCGCCAGGGCGTTGAGCTGGCTGCCGTGACCGTCGCGTGGCGTGAAGGTGATAGCAAAGCTGGGCAGACGTTCGACCGGCAGCGAACCGCTGCCAATTTGCGAGGAACAGGCGGCGATCGCCAGCGAAAAATCGGCGCTGAAGGCGTGCTCCAGCGCCGGCATCAGACGTTCAGCCTGTTGCAGAATATCGTGCGCGCTGCGCGTCAGCAGGCGCAGTGTCGGCAGCGCCTCGTGCAGGGTTTCCGGCTGACGGTAGAGCTGCAGCGTCGCTTCCAGCGCCGCCAGCGTCATTTTATCGACGCGCAGTGCGCGCTTCAGCGGATGCTGTTGCAGCTGGTCAATCAGCGCTTTTTTGCCGACGATAATCCCGGCCTGCGGGCCACCCAGCAGTTTGTCACCGGAGAAACTCACCAGGCTCACGCCGGCCGCAATCAGCTGCTGCGGCATCGGTTCAGGCGGCAACCCGTACGCCGTCATATCCACCAGCGAACCGCTGCCGAGATCGCTGATCACCGGCAGGCCGTGCGCGTCGCCTAACTGCACCAGCTCGGCTTCAGACACGGCATGGGTAAAGCCCTGAATCTGGTAATTACTGGTGTGTACCTTCATCAGCAGGCCGCTATCCCCGGCGATGGCGCCGCGATAATCCTTCAGATGGGTGCGATTGGTGGTGCCAACCTCCACCAATCGGCAGCCCGCCTGGCGCATCACGTCAGGGATACGGAATGCGCCGCCGATCTCCACCAGTTCGCCGCGCGACATAATCACGTCGCGACCCGCTGCCAGGCTGGCCAGCATCAGCAGTACCGCAGCGGCGTTGTTATTGACGATACAGGCAGCTTCGGCGCCGGTTAGCTCGCACAGCAGTGCGCTGACTGCGCGATCGCGATGACCGCGCGCCGCGTCGTCCAGCGCATACTCCAGCGTTACCGGCTGGCGCAGACAGGCGCTGACCGCCGCGATGGCGCGATCGCTGAGCTGCGCGCGCCCCAGATTGGTGTGCAGCACGGTGCCGGTCAGGTTAAACACCGGGCGCAGCGCGCTTTGCTGCTGCTGCTGCGCGCGGCGCAGCGCTTCATCCGGCCAGCTGGCGTGCCAGTGCGGTAACGATTGATGTTGCTGAATGTGGTCGCGCGCCTCCTGCTGCATGCCGCGCAGCTGGCGCGTGATAAAGGCGGTACCGGATTGTGCCAGCAGCGGCTGCAGCGCCGGATCGCGCAGCAGGCTGTCGATGGCAGGGAGCTGACTGTAGAGGGCTTTCATCACATCACTTAGTGGGTGGGCGGAACCGTACGGGCAAAGCTTTCCCGCTCGAACAGCGTTTCTGCCAGTTTAACCAGCGCCGGGCGATTGACGCACCAGTTGGGCAGCACGCGGCGAAAATTGAGATAGCCCAGGGTGCAGCCGGTAGCGATATCGGCGAGGTTGAGCGTGCCGCTGTTGAGCAACTCGCCCTGTGCGGCGGCGGTTTCCAGCGCGTCGAGGCCGCGCGCGATTTTCTCGCGATTACGTAGCAGCACCTCTTCCGATTGCCGATCGCCGGGACGCATCTGTTCGCGCACGATCATCACCGCCGCATCATTGATGCCGTCGGCCAGCTTCTCCAGCTGGCGGATCTGCAGGGCGCGCAGTGCGTCGTCGGGCAGCAGGGCAGGCGCATCGCCACGCAGTTCAATCACCTGAGCAATAATTGAGGAGTCAAACCAGGTCAGCTGCTGGTCATCAATGAAGGCCGGCACTTTACCCAGCGGATTGTACTGCGGGACGTGGCTGTCAGGCTCCCACGGAGAGTGGTTGACGAATTCAAACACCAGGCCCTTTTCCAGCAGGATCACTGAGATTTTGCGCACAAACGGGCTGGTATAGCTGCCAATCAGTTTCATCGAAGCCTCCGTGTGAATGATCAATTCAGGCAACAGGGATGACGCAGGTGAATAAACCTGGTCGCCATGAATGGCGACCCTACCATGTCCGGCGTCCAATCATGCGCACGTGGCATCAATCCCCGGGAAACATAAACGGATTCAGGCTGCTGCGCGCGAATCCTTCCTGCTCCATGCGGGCATCCAGCACCAGCGAGGCGAGATCGTCGGCCACCGGTTCCAGCGCCGGATCTTTCTCCTGGTATAGCATCTTCAGATAGGTACCGCAGTCGCCGCAGCTTTCGGCTTTCACGGCGGCCTGCTCGCTGTCCAGCGACCAGTAATGCAGATCGCGCGTTTGCTCGCAGTTCGAGCACTTGCTGCGCACCACGTACCACTCGCTTTCGCACAGGTTACAGTGCAGATAGCGCAGACCCTGCTGGCCAACGTCCATGTGCACCACGCTGGCGACCGGCACACTGGCGCACACCGGGCAGAACTGACGGTGCTCGCCATAATCGGCCCGCGCTTTGCCGGGGATCATCGCTGCCATCTGCGCCCAGTAAATTGATAGCGCCGCCCAGATGAACGGGGCTTTATCACTGCTGACCTGGGCGAAGTCGCCTTCCAGCAGCGCGCTGGCAAGAGTTTCCAGCTCGGTTGACGAGGCCTTCTCCAGATTCTCCAGCACCGCCAGCGCCTGGCCGCTCATCTCTGGCTTCAGCTCGGCGATCAGCGAATGCAGCAGCCGCTGCCAGTGCACATCGCGCGGGTAAGTGTGGATATCCAGCGGCGGTTTGCCCTGCTGCGCGCTCTCTGCCAGCCGCTGATGCAGATCGATCTGCAGCGGATGGTCATACAGCACGATTTCCTGGGCCTGCGCGATCACCGCGGCAAAACGCAGGTAGTCGCCCAGCGGATTTTTCGCCGCCAGATCACGCAACCGCGCCGCACGGCGGCTGTAGAGATTTTTCAGCCGGGGGAAAAGTAACGGCGGAACTTGCTCCGCCGTGTTCTTTTCGCTCTTCTCCAGCTGCTCCTGCGGGATGATGCGAATACTCATCAGGGACGTTTTTCCTGTTGTGTTTGGCGTTGGCGCTGCTCGCGATACCAGCGTGGGTGATGTTTCTTCGCCCACGCGGCCGGTACCCAGCCCTCAACCATGGCGGTAATGGTGCCTTTCACCCACAGGGCGGCATAAATATGCACCATAATCGTCATGATCAGTGCCACAGCCGAGACCGAATGCACCACCAGCGCGGCGCGAATCAGCGGAATGGTGAAGTACCCGGCGAACCAGGGGCGCCAGATGACAATTCCGCTCGCCAGCAGCAAGACTAAGCTGATGATAGCAGCCCAGAACACACACTTCTGCCCGAAGTTGTATTTCCCGGTATCGCCCACCTCTTCATTACGCACGATTTTGCGGATATTTTTCGCCCATACCAGATCGTCGCGCTGGATAAGATTATGCTTCCAGTAGCGTAAGAACATGATAATAAAGGCTGCAAACATCACCACGCCGACGAACGGGTGCAGAATACGCGCCAGCTGTGGCGTGCCGAGCACATGCATCAGCCAGTTAAACGACGGGAAAAAGAAACCCAGTCCGCTGAGCGCGGCAAACACAAAACAGAACGCGACAATCCAGTGATTGATGCGTTCCGGCGCGCTGTAGCGCACCAGACGATCGCGCTTTTTCATCATTCGCGCTCCTCTTTTTCATGCAGGTTTTCGTCGTCGTCCTCTTCCACCCGGTTCGGACCGACACCAACGTAGTGGAACACCGCGGCGGCGAAGGTGGCGGCAAAGCCGATAGCAGCCAGCGGTTTCCAGACGCCTTTCCAGAAGGTGACCGCCGGGCTGATGCTCGGGTTGGCCGGCAGGCCGTGATACAGCTGCGGTTTGTCGGCGTGGTGCAGCACATACATGACGTGCGTGCCGCCGACGCCAGCCGGATCGTACAGCCCGGCGTTGGCATAGCCGCGCGTGTTCAGCTCGGCGACGCGATCGGCAGCCAGCTGCTGCATATCGCTTTTGCTGCCGAAGTGAATCGCCCCGGTCGGACAGGTTTTCACGCACGCCGGTTCCTGACCGACGTTAACGCGATCGACGCATAACGTGCATTTATACACGCGGTTGTCGTCTTTATTCAGCCGCGGCACGTCAAACGGACAGCCGGCAATGCAGTAGCCGCAGCCAATGCACTGTTCCGACTGAAAATCGACGATCCCGTTCGCGTACTGAATAATCGCGCCTTCCGACGGGCAGGCTTTCAGGCAGCCGGGATCGGCGCAGTGCATGCAGCCATCCTTGCGGATCAGCCACTCCAGCTTGCCGTTCTCCTCGACTTCCGAGAAACGCATCACCGTCCAGGATTTGGCGGTCAAATCCGCCGGGTTGTCATACACCCCGACGTTATGACCGACCTCGTCGCGGATGTCGTTCCACTCTGAACACGCGACCTGACACGCCTTACAGCCGATGCAGGTGGTAACGTCGATCAGTTTCGCCACTTCCTGCTGATGGTCACGCGCCTGCGGGGCAGGCGTGAAACCATTGGTGGCGGAGCGGCGGATAATGTCTTGCGATTGATAAGCCATCTTCGTTCTCCGTTACACCTTCTCAACGTTAACCAGGAACGCCTTAAACTCCGGCGTTTGCGTGTTGGCGTCACCGACAAACGGCGTCAGGGTATTGGCGATAAAGCCTTTTTTCGCCACGCCCTGATAGCCCCAGTGAATCGGGATGCCAATGGTATCGACAGTTTTGCCATCGACGTTGAGCGGCCGCAGGCGCTTGGTGACCACCGCTTTGGCTTTGATATAGCCGCGGTTGGAGCTCACTTTCACCGTATCGCCCTGGGCGATGCCGAGCTTGTTCGCCAGCTTCTCGCCAATCTCCACAAACTGTTCCGGCTGCGCGATAGCGTTGAGCAACGCGTGTTTGGTCCAGTAATGGAAATGCTCGGTCAGACGATACGTGGTGCCGACATACGGGAACTGCTCCGCTTTGCCCATCGCCGCAAGATCGTCTTTGAACACGCGCGCGGCCGGGTTGGAGACCACGTCAGGATGCAGCGGGTTGGTGCCGAGCGGCGTTTCAAACGGCTCGTAGTGCTCCGGGAACGGTCCCTCTGCCATTTTGTCGATGGCGAACAGGCGGCCCATGCCTTCCGGCTGCATGATAAACGGCCCGACGTTACTGCCCGGCGCGGCCGTGCTGTAGTCCGGAATATCCATACCGCCCCACTTGCTGCCATCCCATTTGAGGATCTGGCGTTTCGGATCCCACGGGTTGCCCTGCGGGTCGGCGGAGGCGCGGTTATACAGGATGCGGCGGTTCAGCGGCCACGCCCAGCTCCAGTTCAGCGTATTGCCCAGCCCGCTCGGATCGGTGTTATCGCGGCGCGCCATCTGGTTACCGTCCGGTGTCCAGCTACCGGCGAAAATCCAGCAGCCGCTGCTGGTGCTGCCGTCATCTTTCAGATGGGCAAAGGTGCTGAGCTGCTGGCCTTTTTTCACCAGTAGCGTGCCTTTGTCATCGTAGATGTCCGCCAGCGCCTTGCCGTTGCTCTCCATCGCCACCTCTTCCGAGGCCGGATTGTCGGGCGTCAGGTAGTTCCAGGTCATGTTCAGCACCGGCTCTGGCTGTGCACCGCCTTCACGCGCATACATCTCACGCAGGCGCAGATAGATACCGGAGAGAATTTCACCGTCGTTGAGCGCTTCGCCCGGCGCATCCTGACCTTTCCAGTGCCACTGCAGCCAGCGGCCGGAGTTGACGATTGAGCCGTTCTCCTCGGCAAAGCAGGTCGACGGCAGACGGAACACTTCGGTCTGAATCTGCGCCGGATCGACATCGTTAAACTCGCCGTGGTTTTGCCAGAAGGTCGAGGTTTCGGTGTTGAGCGGGTCGATGGTGACGAGGAACTTCAGCTTCGACAGCGAATCGATCACTTTGCGCTTGTTCGGGAACGACGCCACCGGGTTAAAGCCCTGGCACAGATAGCCGTTGACCTTGCCCTGCGACATCATCTCAAAGTACTGCAGCACGTCGTAGCCTTTGTCCCACTTCGGCAGCCAGTCAAAGCCCCAGCTGTTCTCCGCCTGCGCTTTATCGCCAAAGAAGGCTTTCATCATGCTGACGAAGAATTTCGGGTAGTTGCCCCAGTAATTCACCTGGCCCGGCAGCGTCGGCTTCGGCGTGTTTGCCGCCAGATAGCTGGTGAGATCGGTCTGTTTTTCCGACGGCAGCGTCATATAGCCCGGCAGGCTTTGCGACAGCAGGCCGAGATCGGTCAGACCCTGAATATTGGAGTGTCCGCGCAGCGCATTGACGCCGCCGCCGGCCATCCCCATATTGCCCAGCAGCAGCTGGATCATCGCCATGGTGCGGATGTTCTGCGCCCCGACGGAGTGCTGTGTCCAGCCCAGCGCATACAGGAACGAGGTGGTGCGGTCGCGCGCGCTGGTTTCGCCAATCAGCTCACAGACGTGCAGGAAATCCGCTTTTGGCGTGCCGCAGATGCGCTCGACCATTTCCGGCGTATAACGGCTGACGTGCTGCTTCAGCAGATTCCAGACGCAGCGCGGATGGCTCAGGCTGTCATCGCGTTTGGCAAAGCCGTCGTCGCCCAGCTCGTAGTTCCAGCTGGTTTTGTCATATTTGCGATTGGCTTCGTCGTAGCCGCTGAACAGGCCATCGTCGAAATGGTAATCCTCCCGCACGATCAGGCTGGCATTGGTATACGCCTGCACATATTCATGCTGGATTTTGTCATTCTGCAGCAGCCACAGCAGCACACCCGACAGGAAGGCAATGTCGGTGCCGGGGCGAATAGGCGTGTAAAAGTCTGCCACCGATGCCGTGCGCGTGAAGCGCGGATCGATAACAATCAGTTTGGCTTTGTTGTGAATTTTGGCTTCCATCGCCCAGCGGAAACCGACCGGATGCGCCTCAGCAGCGTTTCCGCCCATCACCACAACCAGATTGGCATTACGGATGTCGACCCAGTGGTTGGTCATCGCACCGCGACCAAATGTTGGAGCAAGACTTGCTACCGTTGGTCCGTGTCAGACGCGTGCCTGGTTGTCGACCGCCAGCATACCGAGCGATCGGGTAAATTTTTGCGTTAAGTAGCCGGTTTCGTTGCTGGAGGCCGAAGCGCACAGCATGCCGGTGGAGAGCCAGCGGTTTACCGTCACGCCGGCGGCGTTCTGCGCGATAAAGTTGGCGTCGCGATCGGCTTTCATCAGCTGCGCGATGCGCGTAAAGGCGTCATCCCAGCTGATGCGCTGCCATTTGTCGGAGCCTGGCGCACGGTATTCCGGATATTTCAGACGGCTGTCGCTGTGGACAAAATCAAGCAGGCCCGCGCCTTTCGGACAGAGCGCGCCGCGGCTCACCGGATGGTCCGGATCCCCTTCGATGTGGAAAATGGTCTCTTTGGCGTTTTTCGCGCCATCGCCGAGGCTGTACATTAACAGGCCACAGCCGACTGAGCAGTAAGTGCAGGTATTACGGGTTTCGCGGGCACGCAGCAACTTATACTGCCGTGTTTCCGCCAGCGCGGCTTCCGGCGTAAAGCCGAGCAGGGCTGCCGTGGTTCCTGCCATACCGCCAGCGCAGATCTTGAAGAATTTTCTTCGGCTGACGTTCATGGGTAATCCTTGAGTCGACATTGCTGTAATAATTTTTTTGCGCTGGATGGAGCCGGGGTTCAGAATGGCTCCACGCAGGATTGCGTCAAAAGCGACCTGATATTACCACTACTTTAATGTGGTTGTTATGCGAGACGAGAGAAGTGAAAGCGAAACAGCAAAAAAGTAACCAGAATGTGAATGAGATCGCAGGACTGAGCCAGACCACCGTATGGCAGCGCCACGCGATTACTGAAGCGGAAAGCGACTGGCTGGCGCAGGAAGTGCCGGTGGCGCTGGTCTACAACGGCATTTCACACGTGGTGATGATGGCGACGCCGGATAATCTGCAGGCTTTTGCGCTCGGTTTTTCGCTCTCCGAAGGCATTATTGAGCAACCCGGCGAGATCTATGGCATGGATGTGGTGCCGGGCTGCAATGGGTTCGAAGTGCAGATCGAACTCTCCAGTAGGCGTTTTATGGCGCTGAAGGCGCAGCGTCGCGCCATGGCGGGCCGCACCGGTTGCGGTGTATGCGGGGTGGAGCAGCTGGATCAAATCGGCAAGCCGGTGCAGCCGCTGCCGTTTACGCAGACCTTCGATCTGGCCTGCCTCGATAACGGGCTGGCACAGCTGCGCGATTTCCAGCCCATCGGCAATCTGACCGGCTGTACGCACGCCGCCGCGTGGATGTCGCCGCAGGGCGAACTGCAGGGCGGCTGCGAAGACGTGGGTCGCCATGTGGCGCTGGATAAGCTGCTGGGTCAGCGCAGCCAGCAGCACTGGCAGCAGGGCGCGGTGCTGGTTTCCAGCCGCGCCAGCTATGAGATGGTGCAAAAATCTGCCATGTGCGGCGTAGAGATCCTGTTTGCCGTCTCGGCCGCCACCCAGCTGGCGGTTGAGGTGGCCGAGCGCTGTAACCTGACGCTGGTGGGTTTTTCTAAACCGGGACGCGCCACGGTGTACAGCCATCCGCAGCGTCTGATCAACGGTTGATGTGCGATATATGCCGGGAATCTCACCGTTCGCGGCATGCGGCGTACCGGGAGGTGTCAGGCAATCTTTTATTACGCTGCGCTTTTTCTGGTTAGCCTGCTAAATAATATGCATGCAATAGTTTTTAATGTGACATTCTTTTCGATAGGAATGAAGAAGTTGATGCGCTATCATTAACGTCTCAATCAATAATAATATATCCATTATGGCTTTAATTAAAAAGCTGCGGCAGCTGAATCGCAGGCGTAATTATTTAAAGAAAGAGATTAAATATTCTCTTGATCTTTATTTTGCAGCAAGGAAATGGAAAAAGTCTTCATGCCACAAACAGAATAAACAGGATATCAAATCCATTCTGCTGGTTCGCAATGAAGGTAAAATCGGCGATGCCATTGTTTCTACGTGTTTTCTCAGAGCGCTGTTTGAAGCCGGGTATCGTGTAGATATTCTGGCGGTAAAGGAGAATGAGAGCCTTTTCCGACACAACCCGTATATTCACAACATCTATCTCTCGGAGAGTTTCAGCGATTGTCATCAGCGCGATAAATATGACACCGCCATCGGGAATGAGGTCGTTACCCTTCTGAGAGACAATGCTTACGATTTATTGATCGATACGGCTATCTGGCAAACCGCGCTGTATATGCCCAAAATGATTGCCGATATCAATCCTAAAATGACGCTGGGTTTCAACAAGCCTGGCTGGCTTAAACCTTACGATATCAACATTCAGTTCGATCACCTTAATAACCACGTTAAAAATATCTATCGTGCGGTTCTTGACTATCTTCAGGTTGAGACGGTTGATGGGCTGAATTATGAAATATTTTATCCTGAGCGCATTGATGCCGAAATTCACCAGTCCGGCATGTTTTCCGCTGATGAGCACAATATTTTAATCAATATTTATGCCAGTCATGCCGATCGTGACCTCTCTGAGCAGCAGCTGAATGAGCTAATCGGGGCGATTGTCAGGCACAATGCGGCCACCAATATCGTGGTGCTCGATCACAAAGGCGCGCTGGAACAGGCGTCGCTGCACCCCGCGAAGTTATACCGCGTTCCCTCGCTGTATCACGCTTTCGCTGCGGTTAAGAAAAGTGATTGCGTGATTACTCCCGATACCGCCGTGGTGCATATCTCGGCGGCTTATAACAAAGCCCTGGTTGGCATCTATCAGGACTCACTGAAAAATAATCAGCTGTGGTCGCCTGGCTACAGTAACGGCCATCAGATATTTTCCGATGAGTTTGTTTTTAAAAATGACGGACGGCTGGTTGAGAAAATAAGCCAAAAAATCCATACGCTGGTTCAGCCATAATCGATGAGGTCACTGTGCCGTCAGTACGGTGACCGTGCATCGGGCAGTTCCTTACACCACCTGCACCGCTAACGCCTGCTGCAGAGCGCTGAGCGCACCGGGCTTTGCCGCGCCGCCGTCGCAAATCAACAGATCGATATCGCCGACAGGGGCGTACTGGGTACGGCTGATCACGCCGAGTTTGCTGTGATCCGCCAGCAGCAGGGTGCGGCTGGCCTGCTGTACCATGGCGTGCGCGATGGCGGCTTCATGCGGATGGAAACTGCTGGCGCCGTTTCGTGCGTCGATGCCGACCGGTGACAGCAGCGCCACGTCGGCGCGATATCGATAAATTTCCCCCACCGTCATTTCTCCCCGCGTCTGCTGCGCGCCGGCCATCATCATGCCGCCCAGCAGCAGCACCTGGTTATTCAGGGTTTCATGCTCTTCGGCCGCGCTAAGCGCCAGTGCCGCCTGCAGACTGTTGGTGATGATGGTCAGGCCGGACATGGTGCGCAGCTCTTCAGCCAGCAGCGTGGTGGTGGTGCCGGCATCGAGGAACAGCGTCTGGCCGGGCTGCAGATGTTGTACCGCCGCGGCGGCAATCGCGCGTTTCTCTCTGGCCTGTGCGTTACGGCGCACCTGCAGCGGTGGCTCCGGCGGGCTCTCCAGCGCCACCAGACCGCCATGTACGCGGCGCGCCAGCCCCTGCGCCTCAAGCGAAATGATATCGCGCCGTGCCGTTTCCCGTGAAATGCCCAGCTCTTTGATGATGCGTTCAGTGCTGAGCTGATGTTGCGTGCTCAGCAGCGCGCGGATGCGATGTAAACGGGTTTCCTGCAGCATGACGTTTCCCTGTGGCAGAGCGAAGCTGGGCCTAAGCTTACCTGAGTGTCATCGTGGCGTCATGTGTATTTGGTTGTATTTGTGTATTTGGTTGCATTTCTCACTAAAGCAGGCATGATGTTCGCAGAGATCAGGCTGCAAACACCCCTTTCACCTTCGCAACGGGAGTTACCATGGTTACACGTTCCACCATCATGGATACCAACAGTTTTCGCGCCGAACACGCCGACGCGCTGGATCCGGCCACCCGCACTCTGACGGACAAGCGCAGCAAAGTGCTGGGCGAATCGTATCGTCTGTTTTATCGCAAGCCGGTGCATCTGGTGCGCGGCGAAGGGCAGTATTTGTGGGATGCGGCGGGTAACAAATATCTGGATGTGTATAACAATGTGGCGAGCATCGGCCACTGCCATCCGGCGGTCATTGAGGCGGTGAATCAGCAGATGAAGATGCTGAACACGCACACGCGTTATTTGCACGAGCGCATTCTTGATTACAGCGAAGCGTTGCTGGCGACCACGCCGGAAGCCATCGATCGCGCCATGTATATGTGTACCGGCTCAGAAGCCAACGATTTGGCGATTCGCGTGGCGCGCGCCTGGAGCGGCGGCACCGGCATTATTGTCTCGCAGGAGGCGTACCACGGTACCAGTGATTTGACCTCTGGCGCGTCACCGGCGCTGGGTAGCGGTCAGCCGCTGGCCGCGACCACCCGCCTGGTGCCACCACCGGATGCTTATCGTGTCGATGCGCCCGACCTCGGGGCATGGTTCGCCGATCAGATACAGCAGCAGATTGATGACATGAAAGCGCACGGCATTAAATTCGCCGGTTTCCTCGCCGACTCGATCTTCTCCTCCGACGGCGTGCTGCCTAATCCGCGCGGATTCCTGCAGCAAGCGGTGGATGTGGTGCATGCTAACGGCGGTATTTTTATCGCTGATGAAGTGCAGCCCGGCTTTGCCCGCACCGGCGATGCCTTCTGGGGCTTTGCCCGTCACGGCGTGGTGCCGGATGTGGTCACCACCGGTAAGCCGATGGGCAACGGTATTCCGGTTTCCGGCCTGCTGGCGAAAAGCGACGTGCTGGCCGCGTTCAGCGATGAGATCCCTTATTTCAATACTTTCGGCGGCAACCCGGTGGCAATGGCCGCTGCGCAGGCGGTGCTGACGGTGATTCAGGAAGAGGGGCTGCAGGAGCATAGCCGCGTGGTCGGCGCACAGCTGCTGGCGGAGCTGCAGAAGCTGATGGATCGCCATGACTGCATTGGTGATGTGCGCGGTGCCGGGCTGTTTATCGGGTTTGAGCTGGTGCAGGATCGCAGCAGTAAGACGCCGGACAAATCGCTGGCGCTGGATTTGATCGAGAAGCTGCGCGATCACCATGTGCTGACGTCGGTGGCCGGGCCGTACGGCAACGTGCTGAAACTGCGTCCGCCGCTGGCGTTCCAGAGCGGTGATATCGACTGGCTGGTGGGAGCGCTGGATAAGTCGCTGACCGAGCTGGGGCGTTAATTATTCAGATCAGGTCGCCATGAATGGCAACTCATCAGCATAATGTACCAGATGCGCGTTGATGCGCATCTGGCAGGGCGTGAAAGGAGATCACGCCGCGGCAGTTTCCTGGGCAAAAATCTGCTCCATCTTCTGCCACGCCTGTGCCACATCATCATCGAGATTGAACAGGCCGGAGGTGCCGACAATAAACACGTCGACGCCCGAGGCGGCAATCTGCTTAAAGGTGCGCGCATTGCACGACCCATCGATTTCGGTCAGATAGTGATAACCGTGCGTTTCCCGCATAGCTATCAGCTGGCGAATTTTGTTCAGCGTTTCCGGAATAAATTTCTGCCCGGCGAAGCCGGGATCGACCGACATCACCGTCACTTTATCCAGCAGATGCGCATATTCACGAATGCTGTCGGCTGGCGTAGCCGGATTCAGCACCACGCCGCAGCGACGGCCAGCCTCTTTAATTTGCGTCAGCAGGCGAAAAATTTTGTTATTCGCCGTCTCCGGATGGAAACTGATAATATCCGCACCGGCATCAATGCACATCGGAATAATATCTTCCGGGTGGTTCACCATTAAATGCACATCAATCGGCACATCGGTAATTTTACGCAGGTTCTCAATAAAGAACGGCGACAGCGTAATATTCTTAACATAGCTGCCATCCATAATATCGACATGATAGAACGAGGCGCTGGCGTTCATCGCTTCGATCTGCTCGCGGAAGCGGGTCAAATCCATGCACATCAGGGACGGTGAAAAGCGGGCGTTCATGCTGATTTCCTCATTACGCAAACAGCGCCCGCAGGCGCTGTCTGTGACATCAATGGAAGAACGAAATAATATGGCCGAGCACAATGCCGACGATACCGAAGTCCGCATCACCAAAGGTGGTGGACGCGAAGCCAAGGTCACCCATCAGCGGCAGCAGAATGGCGGGCAGGAAGGAGATCAGCAGCCCCTGGACAAAGGAACCGATGATGGCACCGCGCCGTCCGCCGGTGATGTTGCCGTAGACGCCGGCGGTCGCGCCGCAGAAGAAGTGCGGTACCAGGCCCGGCACAATCACGCTCAGACCGAACAGCGGGCACAGGAACATGCTGATCAGACCGGCGGCGAAGCTGCACAGGAAGCCGATGATCACGGCGTTCGGCGCGAACGGGAAGACCGTCGGACAATCCAGCGCCGGTTTTGCGTTCGGCACCAGTTTATCGGCGATGCCTTTGAACGCCGGGACGATCTCGGCAATCACCATGCGTACACCGGCAAGAATGATGTAAACACCCGCAGCAAAGGTGATTGACTGGATAATGGCAAAGACGATGAAGTTCTGGCCGCCGCTCACCTGGCTTTCGGTAAACTCTTTACCGGCGACCAGCACCAGCGCGACAAATAGAATCATCATGGTCAGCGAAATTGCCACGGACGAGTCGCGCAGGAAGTTGAGGGTTTTCGGTACTTTCAGCTCTTCAATTGACGGGCTGCCTTTGCCCACCGCTTTGCCGACCAGCGCTGACAACAGGTAGCCGGTCGAGCCAAAGTGGCCCAGCGCCAGATCGTCCGAGTTGGTGATTTTGCGGGTGAACGGCTGCAGAATCGCCGGACATACCACCATCATGGTGCCGAGAATCAGCGAACCGATCAGCACCAGCCAGAAGCCGTGCACGCCGCCCACTGACAGGATCACCGCCAGCATGGCTGACATATACAGCGTATGGTGCCCGGTCAGGAAGATGTATTTCAGCGGCGTGATGCGCGCCAGCACAATATTCACCAGCATACCGAACACCATGATCATCGCGGTTTCGGTACCGTAGTTTTTCTGTGCCAGCGCGGCCATCGCGTCGGTATTCGGCACCACGCCCTGAATATTGAACGAGTGCTCGAATAGCTGGCTGAAGATGGTCAGGGTGGCCGCAATTAAGTTGGCCCCGGCGATAAGAATAACAAAACCCATGATGGTTTTTAGCGTACCGGAAATCACATCGGACACCGGTTTCTTTTGCAGTAATAAACCAATCAGGGAAAAAAGGCCGACAAGTATAGCGGGTGTTCCAAGAACATCCTTAATTATAAACTGCAGCATAAATTACTCCGTGTGAGTAAATTTCGTCGGGTCAATTACAGGTTGTCGGCGAGAATTTCTTTAATTCTGGCGTTATCCAGTAAATTGCTCAGGCCAAATACCTGTGCGCTGTGGCTCGACAGCTGGTCAGCAATATCTTTGGCGCTGATAATGATGTCGGCCTGCTCAGATTTGGCGGAGGTTAAATCGGTATGACCCACTTCAGCCTCTTTACCCAGCTCCTTAATAATTTTCTTCACGTTCATTTCCACAATGAAGCTGCTGCCTAAACCGTTTCCACACACAATCAGTACTTTTTTCATTTTCAGGTTTCTCTGGTGATTAATCTTTAATGACAGCTTCAATCGCTGGCAGGGTCGATGCCGACAGCAACTGCTGCAGGCGGGATTCGTCGCTGAACACCTCAGCCAGCGCGGTGATCATCTGAATATGATCGTCGCCAGACAGGGCGCACAGCATAATAACGACAAACACCGGGTCGTTTTCATCGGCGGCAAAATTCACACCTTGTTTTACGTGCAGCAGCGACAGGCCGTTTTTGCGCGCACCCTGTTCCGGACGCGCATGCGGCATCGCCAGACCCGGCGCCAGCACATAATAGGGACCCAGCTCAGCATGCGAGGTAAAGATCGCATCCAGATAGGCCGGGGTAATTGCCCCCTCCGCCAGCAGCGGCTCGGCCGATAAACGCACCGCTTCCTGCCAGTCGCTAACGTCGTCTATTACCCGGATATGTTGCGGTGTCAGCCATTGAGTGAGCATCAGTAATTCCTGTTTATTCGTCGATGCGGTGCACTGTAGGTGATTTTATCGCCTGGGTTCTGTGATGTTGCTCGCAAAAGTTAGCGCTAACACGAGTGATGTTAAAAAGTGTGTTAGCGATAACATTTTTGCGCGCGCGGTTTGTCACGCTGAGGCCGGGGTGACATGCTCAGGCCAGCGAAAATTACGCAGCCAATGAGACATGCCCGATTCTGTGGTTTTTAACATGGCACCAATTTGCTTTTGGTTTTAAGCTGCGTGCGGATAAATCGAGCGCTACCCGGAACCAGCAGGGTAGAGACAGGAGAACGCATGACAGAAAAACGACGGCGCAGTACCGGCAAAAGCACGCTGGCCGATGTTGCCCGTTTGGTCGGTGTCAGCGCCATGACGGCGTCGCGCGCTTTGCGTATGCCGGAGAAAGTGTCGCCCGAAATTCGCGCAAGGATCGACGCGGCCGTCGCGGAACTGGCCTATGTGCCCAACGTGCAGGCGCGTAACCTGGCGTCAGCCTCGTCGCGGCTGATCACCATGGTGGTACCCTCATTTGCGACGCCGGGCAGCGCGATTGTGTCAGAGGCACTGCAGGAGGTGCTGCGGCCGCAGGGCTATAACATGATGCTGGCCGAAGCCAATCACTCGGCGGCGGAGGAGAGCGAGCTGATCGAGATGCTGCTCTCCTACAACCCGGCCGCGATGGTGCACTTCAATTTCGACAATGCCGCCGAAGCGCAGCGCCTGCTGAGCAACTCCGGCCTTCCGGTGATGGACATCGGCGGCGTGCATCAGGATTCTGCCGGCATCAGCATCGGCGTGGACTATGCGAAAGCCATTCGCCAGCTGGTAAACAGCCTGGTGGAGCGCGGCTATCGTCATCCCGGCCTGCTGTGCACACAAACGCACAGCACTATTTTCCGTCAGCTGCTCAATGGCTGGCACAGCGGAATGCTGGCGCTGAATCTGGCACCGCACCGCGTAGTGACCTCACCGAAAATGCCCACCTTTGCCGCCGGCCACAGCCTGCTGGCAGAGATCCGTCTCACCTGGCCGGAACTGGACGTCCTGATCTGTACCAGCGATGAAGTGGCGTGCGGCGCTATCATGGCCTGTCACGCGGCGGGCGTCTCGGTGCCCAGCCAGCTGGCGATTGCCAGCATCGGCGGTGGCCCGCTGGCGGCGGTGTGTTCGCCGCCGCTGACCAGCATTGTGCTGCCGTACGAGGAGATGGGGCGCATGGCCGGTAAACGCCTGCTGGCGGCGCTCAACGGCGACGAACCGCCTGCCATCAATGAGTTGCCGGTGCAGCTTAAGCTGCGCGCCAGTACGCACAAGGTGTAGCCGTGTGTGCGCACCTTTTGCCAGATTGATCAAATCCTTATCATTACTAAGGCATTGATAACCCTTTTCCGGATCATGATTTTAACTATAATGATCCGACTGCTTATGCGGCACACCAGCAAGGTTGTGCTGCCAAACACTAAATGGAGAGGAAGAACATGAGTTATTCACTGCCATCCCTGCCGTACGCCTACGACGCACTGGAACCGCACTTCGACAAGCAGACGATGGAAATCCATCACACTAAACATCACCAGACCTACGTTAACAACGCCAACGCGGCGCTGGAAGGTACCGAATTCGCAAACCTGCCGGTTGATGAACTGATCACCAAACTGGATCAGCTGCCAGCAGACAAAAAAGGCCCACTGCGTAACAACGCTGGCGGCCACGCTAACCACAGCCTGTTCTGGAAAGGCCTGAAAACCGGCACCACGCTGCAGGGCGACCTGAAAGCGGCAATCGAAAAAGATTTCGGTAGCGTTGAGAAATTCCAGGAAGAGTTCGAGAAAGCGGCTGCGACCCGTTTTGGCTCTGGCTGGGCGTGGCTGGTGAAAAAAGGCGACAAGCTGGCGGTCGTTTCAACCGCTAACCAGGACAACCCGCTGATGGGCGAAGCCATCGCTGGCGTGTCTGGTTTCCCAATCATCGGTCTGGATGTGTGGGAGCACGCTTACTATCTGAAGTATCAGAACAAGCGCCCTGACTACATCAAAGCGTTCTGGAACGTGGTGAACTGGGACGAAGCAGCGGCACGTTTCGCCTCGGCAAAATAAGTTCTGGCTTACGCTATGTGAATAACCGGTGCCTGCGTGCACCGGTTTTTTTATCGCCATCTTAAACCGCAGCTCAACAAACTCCACGTCATGACCAGGCTAAAGTGGTTATTAACGCGCCGTTGATAATTTGGGGCATACAGTAGCCTTCAGTTATCTCGCGACGTAAAAATAATCATGTCTATTATTACACATTCTGAGCCGGACTCCGTTTCGTCGGCCGCGCTGTTTATACCTTTAGTCAGTGGAAAGCTGCGGCCAAATAAGCTGTGGAATAGCCAGCAATTTCGCCTGAAATTTGCCTTAAGGTCAGCGGTATTTCCACTGACCACCTTTAATTATCTCCATCAGCTGGCCAAACTCTCTTTTCTGCCGCAACTGTTAAACAGCCAGGGCTTACTGCCGGCTAAGCCGCATCGTCCCTATTTGCGCGCCGGTTTCAGCGTGGCGCAGCGTGCGCAGGCGATTCTCGATCATTATCAATTAATGGATAAGCTGGCGAATAATCAGCTGCGCCAGTTGCTGCTGAGCCCGAGCGGTAATCTCCTTGCCCGTTTCGACGGCAAAAACGAGGAGCAGTTTGCGATTTATTGCTGCTCTGGCCATTACGACCGGGAAGGGGAAATTACGCTGCTGCTTAATTATCAGGACATGACGCTGGCCTCGCTGTCATTCTCTATTATTCAGGAACAGCAGCAGCGCACGCTATTAATTGGGGGCTTGCAGGGGCCGCGGAAACATATTTCCAGTGACGTTATTCGCGATGCCACCAAAGCCGCGCACGGCGTATTTCCCAAGCGTCTGCTGATGGAAGCGGTATTTATTCTGGCGGCACAGTGCGGCGTACAGGCCATTACCGCGGTTGGCGATACCACCCATGTTTTCCGCAGTCTGCGCTACCGTCACAGCAAAGGTGATAAATTCTTTGCCAGCTATAGCGAGTTCTGGCTGTCACTGGGCGGGGAAATGCGGGGTGATGAGCTGTTTACGCTGCCGCTGAGCATGGCACGTAAAGATCTGGAAGAGATTGCCAGCAAGAAGCGCGCGGAGTATCGCCGCCGCTATGCCTTGCTGGATACGCTGGCGCAGCAGGTGCTGCAGGCTGCCGGGGCAGAACGCGACGTGGCCCACGCCGCGTAACGGCAATCAGAACGGCTGCTTCGCGTAGCCGGTCATCACCTTCAGCCCCATCTCGCGTCCCAGCGCGGTCATCGGGTGTACCACCACCAGGCCGCGCACGCTTTTCTTCAGCGCGCCCATGTTCGCCTGCTCTTTTTTGGTGATTTCACGGCTGAACGGCAGCTTTTTCAGCTGCTGGGCTTCTTTGCTCAGCTTCTCTTCGCGCACGTTGCGCAGACGCTCAATTTCCTGCACCAGCGTCTCTTTCTCTTTCAGCAGCGCGCCAAGCTTTTCGGCATCGCCCGCTTCCAGCAGCTGCGGTTCTTTGCGATTCAGCGCGTCCAGCTGGTCGCTGAGACGTTTAATCTCGGCTTTTTCTTGTTCTTTCATTGGGAAAACTCATTAAGGAAAACAGGCAAAGGATACATCAAATCCGCCCGCTTTTGCAGCGCAGCGACAACAGAGGCAACGGGATAATCGGGTGCAGCGCGGCGTGCGGGCAAAAAAATACCCAGCGCAAGGCTGGGTATTGACTGGAATTACAGAATGAAGCGGCTGAGATCTTCGTCGGCCACCAGTTCATCCAGATGCTGACCAACGTATTCGGCATCGATGGTGATCGATTCGCCGTGGCGATCGCTGGCGTCGTAGGAGATGTCTTCCATCAGACGCTCCAGCACGGTGTGCAGACGACGTGCACCGATGTTCTCGGTGGTTTCGTTCACCTGCCACGCCGCTTCGGCGATGCGACGGATGCCGTCTTCAGTGAATTCTACGTTAACGCCTTCGGTGCCCATCAGCGCTTTGTACTGTACGGTCACGGACGCGTTCGGCTCGGTCAGGATGCGTTCGAAATCATTGACCGTCAGCGCCTGCAGCTCAACGCGAATCGGCAGACGACCCTGCAGCTCCGGAATCAGATCCGACGGGCTGGCCACCTGGAACGCACCGGAGGCGATAAACAGGATATGGTCGGTTTTGACCATGCCGTGTTTAGTGGACACGGTGCAGCCTTCCACCAGCGGCAGTAGATCGCGCTGTACGCCTTCACGTGACACATCCGGGCCCGACGACTGGCCGCCGCGCTTACAGATTTTGTCGATTTCGTCGATGAACACGATACCGTGCTGTTCAACCGCGTCGATGGCGTCCTGCTTCAGCTCTTCCGGATTCACCAGCTTGGCCGCTTCTTCTTCAATCAGCAGCTTCATCGCATCTTTGATTTTCAGCTTACGCGGTTTCTGCTTCTGGCCGCCGAGGTTCTGGAACATCGACTGCAGCTGGCTGGTCATCTCTTCCATGCCCGGAGGCGCCATGATTTCAACGCCCATCGGCGCAGCAGCCAGATCGATCTCAATCTCTTTGTCATCCAGCTGGCCTTCGCGCAGCTTTTTGCGGAACGACTGGCGCGCGGCGGACGGCTCAGCGCTCTGCTCCGGCTGGCCCCAGTTGTTTTTCGCTGGCGGGATCAGCACATCCAGAATGCGATCTTCTGCCATCTCTTCAGCGCGGTATTTGTTTTTCTCGATCGCCTGGCTGCGCACCATCTTGATGGCGGAGTCCGTCAGATCGCGAATAATCGAATCCACTTCTTTCCCGACATAGCCCACTTCGGTGAATTTAGTGGCTTCAACTTTGATGAATGGCGCATTGGCCAGCTTCGCCAGACGGCGGGCGATTTCGGTTTTACCGACGCCGGTCGGGCCGATCATCAGGATGTTTTTTGGGGTCACTTCATGGCGCAGCTCTTCGTCAAGCTGCATGCGGCGCCAGCGGTTACGCAGCGCAATGGCGACCGCTTTTTTGGCGCCGTCCTGGCCGATGATGAAGCGGTTAAGCTCGCTGACAATCTCGCGTGGAGTCATCTCAGACATGGTTTTGGTCCTTACGCCTTAGACGGTAATTCTTCGTAGTTAATGTTGTGGTTGGTGTAGATGCAGATATCACCGGCGATATTCAGCGCTTTGGCTACGATATCGTGCGCACCCATCTCCGTGTTCTCCAGCAGCGCGCGGGCGGCTGCCTGGGCGTAAGGCCCGCCGGAACCGATGGCAATCAGGTCATTTTCCGGCTGAATCACGTCACCGTTACCGCTGATGATCAGCGAGGAGTTCTCATCGGCAACCGCCAGCAGCGCTTCAAGGCGGCGCAGCATCCGGTCAGTACGCCAGTCTTTCGCCAGTTCGACCGCGGCTTTCACCAGATGGCCCTGATGCATCTCCAGTTTGCGTTCGAACAGTTCAAACAGGGTAAAGGCATCTGCGGTGCCGCCAGCAAAGCCCGCGATCACTTTGTCGTTGTAAAGACGACGCACCTTTTTAACATTGCCTTTCATTACGGTATTGCCGAGCGTCGCCTGGCCATCACCGCCGATCACGACCCGGCCGTTGCGTCGTACACTTACTATTGTTGTCACGGGCAGACCCCTTGTTGCAGTGGAAAAAAGACACCGCGCAGCGTGCGCGGCGTATCATGCAACCAGATATGGGGTAATCCTGTGGGGTTTCAACCCCCGGCAATATCTGATGCTGCAAATTGCCGGGGGCGAGCAGGGAGGGTTAAGGCAGGGCGAGCGGAATACAGCTGCTGTGGCCGGAGCTGTGCAGGCGCTTCACCGTGCTGTCTGCGCTGCTGCGGTCTTTAAACGGCCCAATCACTACGCGATTCCAGCCGCCGCCAGTCGTGATGCGGCTTTCGAAACCTTCAAACGCCAGACCGGCGCGTACCGATTCCGCCTGATCGGTACCTTTAAATGAGCCACACTGCACCATCCAGCGCTGGGTGCTCGCTTTCTCTTCCGTTTTGGCTTTGGCGCTCTCCTGCGGCTTCGCCGGCTCGCGAGTGATCGGCGCGGCCTGTTGCTGCTGCTGGCGTGCCGCCTGCTGCTGCAATTCCTGCTGGCGCTGCTGCTGCTGCAACTGTTGCTGACGCTGCTGCTGCTGCTGCTGTAACTGCTGCTGACGCTGCAACTGCTGTTGTTGCTGTTGTGCCTGCTGCTGACGCTGCAGCGTTTGCTGGCGCTGAGCCGGGGTTTGTTCGTTCCACGGCACTTCATTCAGCTGGGTTGGCTGCTGGCGCATATCGGCCTGCATCTGCTCCAGCAGCTGACGCTGTTCGTCGGTCAGCTGGGTTTGCGACTTGATTTCGCCACCGGCAGACGGCTCGGTGGGCGACGGCACGGTCACCTGACGATTTTCCAGCTCTTTGATGTACTTCCAGCGCTCTTCCGGCTTCGGCGGCAGGCCATTACCGTTGCCTTTATGATTCGGAATCACCGGTGTTTCTTCTTTTTTGTGATGCGAGATGAACCATAAACCACCGGCAAAGGTCACCAGCACTGCCACGGCCAGTACTATCATCAGCTTTGAAGTGCCGGAGCCGCCTTTGCTTTTCTTGCTGCGGCCTGCGGGTTTTTTGCGACGCGTCCCTGTTGAACGCCCGCGGCCTACGTAATCTCTCTGTGCCACTTTCGTTCTGATACCCTTCAAAAAAATGCCACTGGGCGTGTAAATGGGGTGTTAATTTTGCCCGGCAAGGAATGCGTCATGTTACTCAAGGGCTGGAACTTTGACCAGCACAGTCTGCCTTCAGAATCTGCTGAAAATGCAGGGTTCCCGCATTCATTTTTCGCGTTTTGCTGCCGGTGCAGTACTGCCGCGGACGCGGAGTTCGGCGTCGAGCAGACGTGAACCGTTGTTGACCCGTTTGCCCTGCAGCTCATCCAGCAGCAGCAGCATCGCTTCGCGGCCAATGGCAAAACGCGGCTGTGCCACGGTGGTCAGGGGCGGATCGTAGTATTGCGCCAGCTCGATATCATCGAAGCCGACCACCGACAGATCCTGCGGAATACGCATTCCCAGCTTACGCGCCTGATTCATCGCGCCCAGCGCCATCAGATCGCTATGGCAGAACAGGGCTTTCGGCGGCTGCGGCAGGCTCATCAGCTGCTTCAGCGCGCTGGCACCGGCTTCAAAGGTAAAGTCGCCGTGCACAATCAGCGTGGGATCGATGGCGATATTGCTGCGGCGCAGCGCCTGGATGTAGCCCTGCAGCCGATACTGGCTGAGCGGGATATGTTCCGGTCCGGTGATGCAGGCGATCTGCCGATGGCCCAGCTGTAACAGGTGATTCACCGCTTCAAAGGCCGCGGTCAGGTTATCGATATGCACCGTGGGCAGCGCCATCTCCGGCGCGAACTCGTTGCCCATCACCATGGGCGGCAGATTGCGCTGATCTTCAATGCCGGCGTCAAACGGCAGCTG
Source organism: Pantoea sp. ICBG 828 (assembly GCF_002928355.1). Lineage (NCBI taxonomy): Bacteria > Pseudomonadati > Pseudomonadota > Gammaproteobacteria > Enterobacterales > Erwiniaceae > Pantoea > Pantoea sp. ICBG 828. The sequence continues at coordinate 108,580 of NZ_POWN01000010.1, forward strand.
AGAACCCAGCAGTACCATGCCGTCAATCTGGCGCGTCAGCATCAGGTTAAGGAAGGTTTTCTCCTGCTGATCCTGATGCGCGCAGTCACCAATCAGCACCAGATAGCCTTCCTGCGCGGCGGTCACTTCCACGCCGCGGATAATCTCGCTGAAGAAAGGGTCACAGATGTCCGGCACAATCACCAGAATGGTTTGCGTGTCGCCGCGTTTGGCGTTGCGCGCCAGACCGTGCGGCGCATAGCCGACGGCCTGCACCGCCTGTTCTACTTTCTGCCGGGTCGCGGCGGAGACTTTTTCCGGATTCATCAGCGCGCGCGAGACCGTGGCGGTGGAGACGCCAGCCTGCTCGGCCACATCTTTCATGGTGGCTGCCGATGAGGGTTGCTTCTGATCCAACGTTAACTCCTGACGCGGTACAGCGCATAGATATTCACACATAGCCGGCCCAGTGCCGGGACGGGCACTATTGTTAACCCAACGCCGTGTGAGGTTGTTACTTAATTTGCATAAAAATTGTGACTTGTGCGACTTTTTTCGATCTGGCTCGCAGATGTGGCGCGGCTTAACTCTCGGTGGGGTCGATATCCAGCGTCCATTTGACTTTGCGCGCGGCGGGCAGGGTGCTGACCAGCGGCAGTGAACTGCTCAGCAACTGCTGCAGCCGCTTGCGTGACGGATGCTGTAGTAGCAGTTGCCAGCGCCAGCGTCCGCTGCGCTTCGGTGCCAGCGCCGGCACCGGCCCCATCAGCCACATCGCCTCATCTTTGAGCGGGCTGGCTTCCAGCAGGTTACGCAGCTGAGTAAGGAACTCCGCCGCCTGCGCGTTATCAAGATCTTCAGCGCGAAACAGTGCGTGGCTGGTCCACGGCGGCAGCTGAACCGACTGGCGCTCCAGCAGCGTCTGATCGGCAAACGCAAAATAGCCGCGATGCAGCAGCGTTTGCAGCAGTGGATGTTCCGGATGGTGCGTCTGTAGTAACACTTCGCCCTGCTTACCGGCGCGGCCGGCGCGGCCGGCGACCTGCGTGTAGAGCTGGGCAAAGCGCTCGGCGGCACGGAAATCGGCAGAAAACAGCGCGCCATCGACATCCAGCAGCGATACCAGCGTCACGTCCGGGAAGTGATGGCCTTTGGCCAGCATCTGCGTGCCGACCAGAATGCGCGCTCCGCCGCGATGCACATCGGCCAGATGCTGCTCCAGCGCGCCTTTGCGGCTGGTGGTGTCGCGATCGATGCGCGACACCGGTACGCCAGGAAACAGCGTGCTGAGCTGCTGCTCCAGCTGTTCCGTGCCCACGCCGACCGGCAGCAGATGGGTGGAACCGCAGCCCGGACACTGATGCGGCAGCGGACGCTGGCTGTCGCAGTGGTGACAGCGCAACTGACGATGCTGCTGATGCAGCGTGTAATAACTGTCGCAGCGCTGGCACTCCGCCAGCCAGCCGCAGTCGTGGCACATCAGCGCCGGCGAAAAGCCGCGGCGATTGAGAAACAGCAGAACCTGATTATCCGCCTGCAGGTGCTGGCGCATCTTGCCCAGCAGCGCCGGCGCAAGACCGCCTTTCAGCTGCTGTCCCTTGAGATCGATTAGCTGCTGCAGCGCCGGTTTGGCGTTACCGGCACGTTTGGTCAGGTTGAGCTGGCGATATTTACCGACACGCACGTTGTGCAGCGTCTCCAGCGCCGGCGTCGCCGATCCCATCACAATCGGCACATCTTCTTCGTGAGCGCGGAATACCGCCAGATCGCGCGCCTGGTAGCGCCAGCCTTCCTGCTGTTTGTAGGAGCTGTCGTGTTCTTCATCAATGATGATCACGCCCGGCCGCGCCAGCGGTGTGAACAGCGCGGATCGTGTGCCGATGACAATGGCGGTCTCGCCGCTGCGCGCGCGCAGCCATACCGCCAGACGCTCGCTGTCATTGAGCGCCGAGTGCAGCACATCAATCGGCGCATCGAAGCGTTCACGAAAGCGTGCGATGGTTTGCGGCGTCAGGCCAATTTCCGGCACCAGCACCAGCGCCTGTTTGCCTCGCGCCAGCACATTCTCCAGCACGCTGAGATAGACCTCGGTTTTACCCGATCCGGTAATGCCTGCCAGCAGCCACGCGGCGTAATGTTCATCCTCGCTGCGAATGGCGCCCACCGCCATCGCCTGATCGGTATTCAGCCGCAGCCGTTCACCTTTCACCGCGAAACTGGCGCGCCAGTCGTGCTGCTGTGGCGCATGTTCGCGCAGGTCGCACAGGCCTTTGGCACGCAGTGCCTGCAGCGCGGCATCGGTAAAATCCTGCTCGCCGATCTGGTGACGATACAGCGGCCGCTGACGCAACGCCGCCAGCGCCTGCTGCTGTTTAGGCGCGCGCTTCAGGCTTTCCAGCGCCACTTCGCGCCCGGCTTCGTTCACTACCCACTGCCACAGCGGCGCTTCCTGGGCCGGCTTGCCCTGACGCAGCAGCACCGGCAGCGCATGGCTGAGCACTTCTCCGAGCGGAGAGTGATAGTAGCCGGCGGCCCAGTTGAGGATGCGCCACAGCGCGGGTGAGAACAGCGAGCGGTCGTCGAGCAACGCATCAATCTGCTTCAGCTGGGCAAGGGGAAGATCGCTGGTGGCGTGCGTGCTAACCACGATGCCCGTCATTTTCCGGTTGCCGAACGGTACGCTGACGCGCGCGCCGGCCACCGGCTGCGGCGCATCGGCGGGCAGCAGGTAGTCAAACAGGCGAGGCAGCGGAACGGGCAGGGCAACCTGAACAACGGGCATGTCGATCTCTATCCGGTTCTGTAAAAAGGAGAAGTAGTGTACACGCTGGCGTCACCCCCGTCATACTTCAGCGCGCGGCGGCGCTGGCCGCAGGCGTTTCCCCGGCATGGCAGAGCACGGCGCATTGCGCGGATTTGATCAATGCGCTCATTTTCTGTATACTATGCCGCCTTTGATGAGATGACTCGTCAAAGATACACCATTTATTAACCGCGTGTGGTGCTGTGCAGGTTCGCCTGGCACGGAGAGCGACACGGCCTTTTATGAGGTTCTCCCATGAAACAAGGTATTCACCCGAAATACGAAGCTGTGACCATCACCTGCTCTTGCGGCAACGTGATCAACACCCGTTCAACCATGACTGGTACCCTGAACCTGGACGTGTGCGGCAAATGCCACCCGTTCTACACCGGTAAGCAGCGTGTTGTTGACTCTGGTGGTCGTGTTGATCGCTTCAACAAGCGTTTCAGCATCCCAGGCAGCAAGAAATAAGATTATTTGCCGGCGAATCTTCACGATTCGGTTGCAAGAAAAAACCCAGCCTCGGCTGGGTTTTTTTATTTCTGGCCTCAGTATTCCCAGCTGTCGGGATCGATGCCCATCTCACGCATAATCTGTTTTGCTTCTTCCGGAATCTCGTCGCTGCGCTCTTTACGCAGATCAACATCATTCGGCAGCGGTTGCCCGGTGAAGGCATGCAAAAAGGCTTCGCACAGCAGTTCGCTGTTGGTGGCGTGACGCAGATTGTTCACCTGACGGCGGGTACGCTCATCCGTTAAAATCTTCAGCACTTTCAGCGGGATAGAAACTGTAATCTTCTTAACCTGCTCGCTCTTCTTACCGTGTTCAGCGTAAGGGCTGATATATTCGCCGTTCCATTCAGCCATGGGTTACCTTAATCAATAAAAAGTTGAATATGGGGAAATCCGTTGATTATGCCCGATTTTTCGATGCCTGACCGCTTAAACTGCCGGTTTTATGCTTACACATCGCGTTTCACAGGAAAGCGCGCTGAACACCAGGCGATGACGCGTAATTTTAGCGGGTATTGCGGCTTTGCTCAATCTATACGCAAAGACATTTAGATGTCCAGATGTATTGACGTCCAGTTGCGGAATGTTATTCTGTTGCCACTTTTTTATTACACTTCAGGAACAGTAAGCACCATGACGCGTAAACAGGCAACCATCGCAGTACGCAGCGGTTTGAATGATGACGAGCAATATGGCTGCGTTGTCCCACCGATTCACCTCTCCAGCACCTATAACTTCCTCGATTTCAACGAGCCGCGAGCGCATGACTATTCACGCCGTGGTAACCCGACGCGCGATGTGGTCCAGCGCGCGCTGGCTGAGCTGGAAGGCGGCGCGGGCGCGGTGCTGACCAACACCGGGATGTCGGCGATTCATCTGGTGACGACGGTGTTCCTGAAGCCAGGCGATCTGCTGGTGGCGCCGCACGACTGCTACGGCGGCAGCTATCGTCTGTTTGACAGCCTGAGCAAGCGCGGCGCTTACCGCGTGAAGTTTGTCGATCAGGGCGATGAAGCGGCACTGGCGGCGGCGCTGGCGGAAAAACCAAAGCTGGTGCTGGTCGAAAGCCCGAGCAATCCGCTGCTGCGCGTGGTGGACATTGCGGCCATCTGCGCCGCCGCGCGTGCTGCCGGTGCGGTGAGCGTCGTGGACAACACCTTCCTCAGCCCGGCGCTGCAGAACCCGCTGGCGCTGGGTGCCGATCTGGTGATCCACTCCTGCACCAAATATCTCAATGGTCACTCGGACGTGGTGGCCGGTGCGGTCATCGCTAAAGATCCGGCGCTGGTCACGGAACTCGCCTGGTGGGCGAATAACATTGGCGTCACCGGCGCGGCGTTTGACAGCTATCTGCTGCTGCGCGGCCTGCGCACGCTGGCACCGCGCATGGCGGCGGCGCAGCGTAACGCCCTGGCGATTGTTGATTACCTGAAGCAACAACCGCTGGTGAAAAAGCTGTATCATCCGTCTCTGCCAGAGAACGCCGGCCACCAGTTTGCCGCGCGTCAGCAGCGCGGTTTTGGCGCCATGCTCAGTTTTGAACTCGACGCCGATGAGGCGCGGCTGCGCCGCTTCCTGAAGGCGCTGCAGCTGTTTACGCTGGCGGAGTCGCTGGGCGGCGTGGAAAGTCTGATTTCGCACACCGCCACCATGACGCACGCCGGCATGTCGGCGGACGCGCGTGCCGCAGCGGGCATTTCCGACTCGCTGCTGCGTATTTCTGTCGGAATTGAAGATCACGAAGATTTAATCGCCGACCTGGATAATGCATTCAGGATCGCAGCCGAGGGGTAACCATGACGATTTCAGCAGGCGCGGGAACGCCGATCAAGCAGTTGCATAAATTTGGTGGCAGTAGCCTGGCCGACGCGCGCTGTTATCAGCGCGTCGCCGGTATCATGGCCGATTACAGCCAGCCGGGCGACTTAATGGTGGTCTCTGCCGCAGGCAGCACCACTAACCAGCTGATCAGCTGGCTCAAGCTGAGCCAGAGCGATCGCTTATCGGCCCATCAGGTGCAACAGGCGTTACGCCGTTTTCACAGCGAACTGATCGCTGCACTGCTGCCTGCTGAATATGCAGAAACCCTGACCGCAGCCTTCATCCGCGATCTTGAACGCCTGGCGGCGCTGCTCGACGGCGCCATCACCGATGCGGTGTACGCCGAAGTGGTTGGCCACGGCGAAATCTGGTCGGCGCGCCTGATGGCGGCGGTGCTCAGCCAGCGCGATATCGAAGCGGCGTGGCTGGATGCGCGCGACTTCCTGCGTGCCGAACGTGCGGCGCAGCCGCAGGTAGATGAAGGCAAATCCTGGCCGCTGCTGCAGGCGCTGCTGGCGCAGCATCCGCATAAGCGTCTGGTGGTGACGGGTTTTATCAGCCGCAGCGAAGCGGGTGAAACCGTGCTGCTCGGCCGTAACGGCTCTGACTACTCGGCAACGCAGATTGGCGCGCTGGCGGGCGTGAACCGCGTCACCATCTGGAGCGACGTCGCTGGCGTTTACAGCGCGGACCCGCGCAAGGTCTCCGATGCCTGCCTGCTGCCGTTGCTGCGGCTGGATGAGGCCAGCGAGCTGGCCCGACTGGCGGCGCCGGTGCTGCACACGCGTACGCTGCAGCCGGTCTCCAACAGCGACATCGATTTACAGCTGCGCTGCAGCTATCAGCCGGAGCAGGGCTCAACGCGCATTGAGCGCGTGCTGGCGTCCGGCACCGGCGCGCGCATTGTCACCAGCCACGACGATGTCTGCCTGGTTGAGATTCAGATTCCCGATAGCCACGATTTTGCCACCCAGCAGAAAGAGATCGATCTGCTGCTGAAGCGCGCGCAGCTGCGTCCGCTGGCGATAGGTATCCATCCGGATCGTCGCCTGCTGCAGCTGTGTTACACCTCGGAAGTGGTCAACAGCGCCTTTAACCTACTGCAGGACGCGGCGCTGCCCGGTCATCTGCAGCTGCGCGACGGTCTGGCGCTGGTGGCGCTGGTCGGTGCTGGCGTAACGCGTAATCCGCTGCACAGCCATCGCTTCTGGCAGCAGATCAAAGACCAGCCGGTCGAATTCGTCTGGCAGTCAGAAGATCACATCAGCCTGGTAGCGGTGCTGCGCGTCGGACCGACCCAGCACCTGATTCAGGGACTGCACCAGTCGCTGTTCCGCGCCGAGAAGCGCATCGGCCTGATTCTGTTCGGCAAAGGCAATATCGGCTCACGCTGGCTGGAGCTGTTCGCGCGCGAGCAGGAGACGCTGTCGGCGCGTACCGGGTTCGAGTTTGTGCTGGCGGGCGTGGCGGACAGTAGCCGCAGCCTGCTGAGCTATGACGGTCTCGACGCCAGCCGGGCGCTGGCCTTCTTTGATGATGAAGCCGAAGCGCGCGACGAAGAGTCGCTGTTCCTGTGGATGCGCGCGCACCCGTTTGACGATCTGGTGGTGCTGGACGTCACCGCCAGTGATTCGCTGGCGCAGCAGTATCACGATTTTGCCAGCCACGGCTTCCACGTCATCAGCGCCAACAAAGTGGCCGGCGCTGCCAGCGGCCAGAGCTGGCGCCAGGTACGCGATGCCTTCGCCAAAACCGGCCGCCACTGGCTGTATAACGCGACCGTGGGTGCCGGACTGCCGGTCAATCATACGGTGCGCGACCTGCGCGAAAGCGGCGACAGCATTCTGGCGATTAGCGGTATCTTCTCCGGCACGCTGTCGTGGCTGTTCCTGCAGTTTGACGGCACGGTGCCGTTCAGCGAGCTGGTCGATCAGGCGTGGCAGCAGGGCTTAACCGAGCCCGACCCGCGCGTCGATCTCTCCGGTCAGGACGTGATGCGCAAACTGGTGATTCTGGCGCGCGAAGCCGGTTATGACATCGAACCGGATCAGGTGCGGGTTGAATCGCTGGTGCCGTCACAGTGCGAAGGCGAATCCATCGACCACTTCTTCGAAAACGCCGACGAGCTGAACGAGCAGATGCTGCAGCGCTTCGAAGCCGCACAGGAGATGGGGCTGGTGCTGCGCTACGTGGCGCGTTTCGATGCCAACGGTAAAGCGCGCGTCGGCGTGGAAGCGGTGCGTCCGGAGCATCCGCTGGCGGCGCTGCTGCCGTGCGATAACGTGTTTGCCATCGAAAGCCGCTGGTATCGCGACAATCCGCTGGTGATCCGCGGGCCGGGTGCCGGCCGGGATGTCACCGCCGGTGCGCTACAGTCTGATATCAATCGTCTCGCCCAACTGCTGTAAACCTGCTGCGCAGACGGCGTCCGCTGTCTGCGTTTTTCCTTCTGCTTCCCCGTCAGGTGAATCCCTTTCACTTTGGTTGAATATTTGTCACGCCCGGCAAGCAATTTTATGTTGACGCTAAGCTGAAGATCGTTCATTTTGTGCATCTGGACGTCTAAACGTATGGATGTTCGCGGTTCGCAAATTAATCGATATGTGATGATGAGGTAACAGGATGAGTTTCTTTCATGCCAATCAGCGCGAAGCGCTGAACCAGAGCCTGGCTGAGCTGAACGGGCAAATTAATGTCTCTTTTGAGTTTTTCCCGCCCCGCACCAGCGAAATGGAAGCAACCCTGTGGAACTCCATCGACCGCCTGAGCAGCCTGAAACCCAAATTCGTCTCGGTAACTTACGGAGCCAACTCCGGCGAGCGCGACCGCACTCACAGCATCATCAAAGGCATTAAAGAGCGCACCGGACTGGAAGCGGCACCGCACCTCACCTGTATCGATGCGACGCGCGATGAACTGCGCGCCATTGCGCGTGACTACTGGAATAACGGCATTCGCCATATCGTGGCGCTGCGCGGCGATTTACCACCGGGCGGCGGCAAACCGGACATGTACGGCAGCGATCTGGTGTCGCTGCTGAAAGAGGTCGGTGATTTCGACATCTCGGTAGCGGCCTATCCCGAAGTGCATCCGGAAGCGAAGAGTGCGCAGGCGGATCTGATCAACCTGAAGCGAAAAATTGATGCCGGCGCCAGTCGCGCGATCACCCAGTTTTTCTTCGACGTGGAGAGCTATCTGCGTTTTCGCGATCGCTGCGTGGCTACCGGTATCGACGTGGAGATCGTGCCGGGCATTCTGCCGGTCTCCAACTTTAAACAGCTGCAGCGTTTCGCCACCATGACCAACGTGCGCGTACCGGGCTGGATGAACGCCATGTTTGACGGGCTGGATGATGATGCGGAGACGCGCAAAATGGTCGGTGCCAACATCGCCATGGACATGGTGAAAATCCTGTCGCGCGAAGGGGTGAAGGACTTTCATTTCTACACGCTGAACCGCGCCGAGATGAGCTACGCTATCTGCCACACGCTGGGTGTTCGCCCGACGCTGGCGGCATAAGCGTGAAAGGATAAAAAAGAGAAGGGGGCCTCAGGGCCCCCTTTTTGCTGTGCGAGGCGTGATGCGCCGCCAGCCGTTAGCCGGTGTTACGCATGCCGGCCGCGACGCCAGCGATAGTGACCATCAGCGCCTGTTCTACGCGCGCATCAGGTTCATCGCCGCGCTCTTCCTGCGCACGCGCACGCTGCAGCAGTTCCGCCTGCAGCACGTTGAGCGGATCGGTATAGACGTTACGCAGCGCGATGGATTCGGCGATCCACGGCTGGTCCGCCATCAGATGCGCATCGTTCGCGATGGTCAGCACCGCTTTGATGTCGGCATCAAGCTGATCGCGCAGCTGTTTGCCGAGCGGCCACAGCGATTTATCCACCAGACGCTGATCGTAATACTCCGCCAGCCACAGGTCAGCCTTCGAGAACACCATCTCCAGCATGCCGAGGCGCGTGGCGAAGAACGGCCATTCGCTGCACATGGTTTCCAGCTGATCCTGATGGCCTTCGTCCATCGCTTTCTGCAGCGCCGCGCCGGCACCCAGCCACGCGGGCAGCATCAGGCGGTTCTGCGTCCAGGCGAAGATCCACGGAATGGCGCGCAGCGACTCTACGCCGCCGGTCGGACGCCGTTTCGCCGGGCGCGACCCGAGCGGCAGTTTACCCAGCTCCTGCTCTGGCGTCGCCGAGCGGAAGTAGGGAACGAAATCCGGATTTTCACGCACATAGCCGCGGTACATGGCGCACGAATAGGCCGACAGACCGTTCATGATCTCCTGCCATTCGCGTTTTGGCTCTGGCGGTGGCAGCAGGTTGGCTTCCAGAATCGCCCCGGTGTAAAGCGACAGGCTGGCGATGGTGACTTCCGGCAGGCCATATTTGAAGCGAATCATTTCGCCCTGTTCGGTCACGCGCAGGCCGCCTTTCAGGCTGCCTGGCGGCTGTGACAGCAGGGCTGCATGCGCCGGTGCGCCACCGCGGCCAATCGAACCGCCGCGTCCGTGGAACAGCGTCAGGGTAATGCCGGCTTTATCGCAGGTTTTAATCAGTGCATCCTGGGCCTGATACTGCGCCCAGCTGGCTGCCATCACGCCGGCATCTTTTGCCGAGTCGGAATAGCCAATCATCACCATCTGTTTGCCGTTGATGAAGCCGCGATACCAGTCGATATTCAGCAGCTGGCTCATCACGTCATTGGCGTTGTTGAGGTCGTCGAGGGTTTCAAACAGCGGTGCCACCGGCATTGCGTAAGGGATACCGGCCTCTTTCAGCAGCAGATGCACCGCCAGCACGTCAGACGGCGTTTTGGCCATCGAAATCACATAGGCGGCAATCGAGCCCTGCGGCGCTTCTGCCGCCACTTTGCAGGTATCCAGCACTTCACGCGTGTTGTCGCTGGGCTCCCACTGCCGCGGCAGCAGCGGCCGCTTGGAATTCAGTTCACGGATCAGGAACGCCTGCTTATCGGCTTCCGACCAGCTTTCGTAGTCGCCCAGTCCGAGATAGCGCGTCACTTCGGCAATCGCTTCGGTGTGGCGGGTGCTCTCCTGACGGATATCGATACGCACCAGCGGCACGCCGAAGCACTTCACGCGACGCAGCGTATCCAGCAGCTGGCCGTTGGCGATGATGCCCATGCCGCACTGCTGCAGCGACTGGTAAATAGCAAACAGCGGCTGCCACAGTTGATCGTTAGAGACCAGCAGATCGGCCGGACGCGGCAGGCGCTCGCCCTTCAGGCGGCGCTCCAGGTAGCTCTGGGTGCTCATTAGCTGGCTGCGGATACGCTTCAGAATCACACGATATGGCTCCAGCGCCTCCGCATCGCCACACAGTTCGCGCACTTCGTCGCTGCACTCGGACATTGACAGCTCGGACACCAGCACGCCGATGTCGCGCAGGAACAGGTCGGCGGCTTTCCAGCGGCTTAGCTGCATTACGTGGCGGGTAATCGGTGCGGTGACGTTCGGGTTACCGTCACGGTCGCCGCCCATCCACGAGGTAAATTTGATTGGCACAAAATCCACCGGCAGCTGGATGCCGAAGCTCTCTTCCACCTGCTGGTTCAGCTCGCGCAGAAACGCTGGCACGCCTTCCCACAGGCTGTTCTCCACCACCGCGAAGCCCCATTTGGCTTCATCTACCGGCGTCGGGCGATATTTACGGATCTCATCGGTGTGCCATGCCTGCGCTACCAGCTGACGCAGACGGCGCATAACCTGGTTGCGTTCGTAGTCGGTGATGTCACTGTGGTCGAGCTGCTGCAGACAGCTGTTCACTTCGCCCAGCTTGTGGATCAGCGTGCGGCGGGTAATTTCGGTCGGGTGGGCGGTGAGCACCAGCTCCAGCGACAGCTCCTCAATCGCCTGGCGGATGGCCGGCTCGCTGAGATCGCTCTGCTGCTTCAGGCGCTCGAAGGTCTTTTTCAGCAGCTCCGGATGGTTAGCACCGTCGCCGCTGCGCGAAATGGTTTGATACTGTTCTGCCACGTTGGTGAGGTTAAGGAACTGGCTGAACGCGCGTGCCACCGGCAGCAGCTCGTCGTTAGACAGGTTTTGCAGCGTGGAGAGCAGTTCCTTACGATGAGTGTCATTTCCTGCACGGGATGACTTAGAGAGCTTGCGGATGGTCTCCACCCGATCGAGGATGTTCTCTCCCAGTGCATCCTTTATCGTATCCCCGAGCAGTTTGCCGAGCATACTGACATTACTTCGCATTGCGGAATATTGTTCGTTCATGTGACCCTGACACCCTTATCGTCTTAAATATAAAACCTCTATACCCAACGGGCATAACATCGTCTTTTATCTAGCCACGGTTCTTCCTGTTCGTCAATTGACTTAAATTGCCGGTATCGTGCTGCTAACTATCGGAAATTCATCGAATTTAATTGACAGGAGGTGGGATAAGTTATTCTTATTATCAAATCCCGGATAATGACGGGGCAATTTGCTGATTTCGCAGTGAAATGCCCCATCTTTTAATCATCAATGGCAAAAATGCTGCACAACCTGAGTGATAAGCGCATGAGTCGGCTTAATAAATGCGGTATCAATAAACTCGTCTGGCTGATGCGCCTGATTGATGGATCCAGGCCCTAACACCAGCGTCGGGCACAACTGCTGGATAAACGGCGCTTCGGTGCAGTAATTCACCACTTCTGTCGGCACGCCCAGTAGCTTCTCCACCACTTTGACCAGTTCATGGTCGGCCGGGCATTCGTAGCCGGGAATCGGCGGATGCAGCTCACCGACAGTCAGACGGCCCGGCCAGCGCGCGCTCACCGGCGCCAGCGCTTCATTGAGTAAACCGTCGAGATCGCTCAGCGTCAGTCCCGGCAGCGGACGGATATCCATATGCAGCTCGCAGCAGGCGCAGATGCGGTTCGCCGCGTCGCCGCCGTGGATATGGCCAAAGTTCATGGTCGGATACGGAATGGCGAAGCCGTCGTGGTGATAGCGCTCTTTCAGCGTATTACGCAGCTGCATCAGCTGAGTAATGGATTCATGCATCAGCTCGATAGCGTTCACGCCGCGCGCCGGATCGCTGGAATGACCGGACTGACCCTGAATGCGGATGGCGTGCGACAGGTGGCCTTTGTGGGCGCGCACCGGTTTCAGCGACGTCGGTTCGCCGATGATGGCGCAGTCCGGCCGCAGCTGGGTCGATTCAGAGAAGTATTTCGCGCCGGCCATCGTGGTCTCTTCATCGGCGGTGGCAAGGATGTACAGCGGTTTGCTGAGCTTCGTCACGTCAACGTCACGCAGCGCATCAAGAATAAAGGCAAAGAAGCCTTTCATGTCGGCGGTGCCTAAGCCGTACAGCTTGTTGTCGTGTTCGGTCAGGGTGAAGGGATCGCGCGTCCAGCGGCCGTCGTCGTACGGCACGGTGTCGGTATGGCCCGCCAGCAGCAGGCCACCTGCGCCGCTGCCGCTGCGCGCCAGCAGGTTGAATTTGTGGCGTGTACCCGGCACCGGCTGGACTTCCACGCTGAAGCCGAGATCGCGGAACCAGCCCGCCAGCAAATTGATTAAAGTTTCATTGCTCTGATCCAGCGCGCTGTCGGTGGCGCTGATCGACGGTGTTGCAATCAGCTGGCGGTAGAGTTCGATAAAAGGTGGAATTTTTGTCTTCACTGTTGACGGTCCCTGGGTTAGGATGTATCAATATTAATGCATTAATAGTGAATAAAAATACATTAACGTCGTCTGCATGTGAACTGAAAAAAGCTGCAAACGGCATCGTGGGCAACGGGGCAATGCCGCGACCCGATACGTGTGACTGTAATAAGGTATACAGCCTGATGTTGAATACGCTGATCGTTGGTGCCAGTGGTTATGCTGGCGTAGAGCTTGCCACCTACCTGAATCGCCACCCGCATATGAACATAACCGCTTTGGCGGTTTCAGCGCAAAGCCCGGATGCCGGAAAGTTACTCTCCGATCTCCATCCGCAGCTGAAAGGCAGGGTCGATTTGCCATTGCAGCCGCTGGGTGATGCCGCAGAGTGGGCCGGCAAGGTCGATGTGGTGTTCCTCGCCACCGCACACGAAGTCAGCCACGATCTGGCCCCGGAATTCCTGAAAGCCGGCTGCGTGGTGTTCGACCTCTCAGGTGCGTTCCGCGTTAACGACGACGGCTTTTATCAACAGTATTACGGTTTCAGCCATCAGCACCAGGCGTGGCTCGACAAAGCCGTTTACGGCCTGGCCGAATGGAACCACGAGCAGATTAAAGACGCGCAGCTGGTGGCGGTGCCGGGTTGCTATCCGACCGCCGCGCAGCTGGCGCTTAAGCCGCTGATTAAGGCTGGCCTGCTTAATCCGGCTCAGTGGCCGGTCATCAATGCCACCAGTGGCGTCAGCGGTGCCGGGCGTAAAGCCAGCGTCACCACCAGCTTCTGTGAAGTCAGCCTGCAGCCGTACGGCCTTTTCAATCACCGTCACCATCCGGAGATTGTGGCCCATCTCGGCACGCCGGTGATCTTCACGCCGCATCTCGGTAATTTCCCGCGCGGCATTCTGGAAACCATCACCTGTCGTCTGAACGCCGGCGTGAGCCAGCAGGATGTGGCGGCGGCGTTCCACAGCGCTTACCACGACAAACCGCTGGTGCGGCTGTACGACAAAGGCGTACCGGCGCTGAAAGGGGTGGTTGGCCTGCCGTTCTGCGATATCGGCTTTGCCGTGCAGGGCGAGCACCTGATTGTTGTCGCAGCGGAAGACAACCTGCTGAAAGGCGCCTCCTCACAGGCGGTGCAGTGTCTCAATATTCGTTTCGGCTTCCCCGAAACGCTGTCTCTGATTTAACGGACGGATAACCTGACCATGAGCAATCCTCTGATCATTAAGCTGGGCGGTGTACTGCTGGATAGCGAAGAAGCGCTGGCGCGTCTGTTTGATGCCCTGCTGGCGTACCGCACGCAGCACCAGCGTCCGCTGATCATTGTCCACGGCGGCGGCTGCCTGGTGGACGAGCTGATGAAGAAACTGGCGCTGCCGGTGAAAAAGAAGAACGGTTTGCGCGTGACGCCAGCCGATCAGATCGACATTATTACCGGTGCGCTGGCCGGCACCGCCAACAAAACGCTGCTGGCATGGGCGAAGAAGTACGGCATTGGCGCAGTGGGTTTATGCCTCGGCGATGCCGGCCTGGTGAACGTGGCACAGTTCGATGAGGAACTGGGGCATGTCGGCAACGCCACGCCGGGCAATCCGCAGCTGATCAATACGCTGCTGGATGCAGGCTATATGCCGGTGATCAGCTCGATTGGCATCACCGACGGCGGCGAACTGATGAACGTCAACGCCGACCAGGCCGCGACCGCGCTGGCGGCGACCATCGGTGCCGATCTGGTGCTGCTGTCGGACGTCAGCGGTATTCTCGACGGCAAAGGTCAGCGCATCGCCGAGATGACCGCAGCCAAAGCCGAGCAGCTGATCGCCCAGGGCATTATTACCGATGGCATGATTGTGAAAGTGCATGCGGCGCTCGATGCGGCGCGTACGCTGGGCCGCCCGGTGGATATTGCCAGCTGGCGTCATGCTGAACAGCTGCCAACCCTTTTCAACGGCGTGTCGATTGGCACCCGGATTCTCGCATAATCAAGGATTACGACATGAGCACGCAAAACATCAAAAAAATCGTTCTGGCTTACTCGGGCGGTCTGGATACCTCGGCCATCATTCCCTGGCTGAAAGAGAACTACGGTGGTTGTGAAGTGGTGGCGTTCGTGGCCAACATTGGTCAGGATCCGGCCGATCTGGAAGGCGTAGAGAAGAAAGCGCTGCAGTCGGGCGCGTCTGAGTGCCACGTGGTCGATCTGCGTGAAGAGTTTATCAGCGAATACGTTTACCCGGTGCTGCAGACCGGTGCGCTGTACGAAGGCACCTATCTGCTGGGCACCTCAATGGCGCGTCCTATCATCGCCAAAGCGCAGGTTGAACTGGCGCTGAAAGTGGGCGCAGACGCGCTGTGCCACGGCGCAACCGGTAAAGGCAACGATCAGGTGCGTTTCGAAACCACCTATACCGCGCTGGCACCGCAGCTTAAAGTGGTGGCGCCATGGCGTGAGTGGAACCTGCGTTCGCGTGAAGCGCTGCTGGATTACCTGAAAGAGCGCAATATCCCGACCACCGCGTCGCTGGAAAAAATCTACAGCCGTGATGAGAACGCCTGGCACATCTCGACCGAAGGTGGCGTGCTGGAGAGTCCGTGGAACGCGCCAAACAAAGATTGCTGGGTGTGGACCGTCGATCCGCTGGAAGCGCCGGATCAGCCAGAAAACGTCACCGTTAGCGTGGAGAAAGGCCGGGTGGTCGCGGTAAACGGCGAGAAGCTGAGCCCGTTCCAGTGCCTGGAAAAACTCAACGTGCTGGGTGCGAAACACGGCGTGGGCCGGATTGATATCGTGGAAAACCGTCTGGTGGGCATCAAATCACGCGGCTGCTATGAAACGCCTGGCGGCACCATCATGGTCAACGCGCTGCGTGCGGTAGAGCAGCTGGTACTGGATCGCGACATCTTCAAATGGCGTGAACAGCTGGGTCAGGAGATGTCTTACGTGGTGTATGACGGCCGCTGGTTCGCACCGCTGCGTCAGTCAATCCAGGCCGCTGCCGCATCGCTGGCAGAGCTGGTGAACGGTGAAGTGGTACTGCAGCTGTATAAAGGCCAGGCCACGGCGATCCAGAAAAAATCGGCGAACAGCCTGTACTCAGAAGAGTTTGCCACCTTCGGCGAAGACGAAGTGTACGATCACCGTCACGCGGGCGGCTTTATCCGTCTGTTCTCGCTCTCTTCACGCATTCGCGCGCTGAACGAGCAGAAGAAGTAACACCGCGGCAGGCGACATATTTTGCAGGGGCGGCTTCGGGCCGCCCTTTGTTTAACAGATTCAGGAGCAAACAGATGGCACTTTGGGGCGGACGTTTTTCGCAGGCGGCAGATCAACGGTTTAAACAGTTCAACGACTCACTGCGGTTTGACTACCGCCTGGCGGAGCAGGACATCATCGGTTCGGTGGCCTGGTCAAAAGCGCTGGTCACGGTAAACGTGCTGAGCAGTGAAGAGCAGCAGCAGCTGGAAGCCGCGCTGAATACGCTGCTGGAAGAGGTTCGCGCCAATCCGCAGCAGATTCTGCAGAGCGATGCCGAGGATATTCACAGCTGGGTGGAAGGCAAGCTGATCGACAAAGTCGGCGCGCTGGGCAAAAAGCTGCACACCGGGCGCAGCCGTAACGACCAGGTGGCGACCGATCTCAAACTGTGGTGTAAAACGCAGGTGGCACTGCTGCTGGAAGCCACGCGCGAGCTGCAGTCAGCGCTGGTAGCCACGGCTGAAGCCAATCAGGATGCCGTGATGCCGGGCTACACCCACCTGCAGCGGGCGCAGCCGGTGACGTTTGCCCACTGGTGTCTGGCCTACGTTGAGATGCTGGCGCGCGACGAGAGCCGTCTGCAGGATACGCTGAAGCGGCTGGATGTCAGCCCGCTGGGCTGCGGTGCGCTGGCCGGTACTGCTTATGAGATCGACCGTGAGCAGCTGGCCGGCTGGCTCGGCTTCGCCTCTGCCACGCGTAACAGCCTGGATACCGTGTCAGACCGCGATCACGTGCTGGAGCTGCTGTCTGATGCCTCGATTGGCATGGTGCACCTGTCGCGCTTCGCTGAAGACATGATCTTCTTCAACACCGGTGAAGCCGGCTTTATTGAGCTGTCCGATAAAGTGACGTCAGGCTCATCGCTGATGCCGCAGAAGAAAAATCCGGACGCGCTGGAGCTGATCCGCGGCAAGTGCGGTCGTGTGCAGGGCGCACTGACCGGCATGATGATGACGCTGAAAGGGCTGCCGCTGGCGTATAACAAAGATATGCAGGAAGACAAAGAAGGGCTGTTCGATGCGCTCGATACCTGGCTTGACTGCCTGCATATGTCAGCGCTGGTGCTGGATGGCATTCAGGTGAAGCGTCCGCGCTGTCAGGAAGCCGCCGAGCAGGGTTACGCTAACTCGACCGAACTGGCCGATTATCTGGTAGCCAAAGGCGTGCCGTTCCGCGAAGCGCACCACATTGTCGGCGAAACCGTGGTGGAAGCGATCAAACAAGGCGTCGCGCTGGAAGCATTAAGTCTGGCGCAGTTTAAGCAGTTTAGTGCGGCGATCGGGGAAGATGTTTATCCGGTGCTGTCGCTGCAGTCTTGTCTCGATAAGCGTAACGCGCGCGGCGGCGTGGCACCACAGCAGGTGGCGCTGGCGATCGGCGAAGCGAAGCAGCGCTTAAACCTGGCGTAATGCGCGCCAGGAAATTTCTTTCGCAAAAAAGAGACAATTCTTGATCGGCCTGGCGTGAAGAGTTCTTAAAGTGTGCTCGCAGTTAATTTGGAGAACATAAATGAGCACTTCACGCTTTGGCTACCCTTTCTTTCCTCTGGAGCCGGCCGTTGAAAACCAGGTTCCTGTCACCTTCGATTCCGCCTCGGTGAATGACGGCGGTTTTATTGTCGATGGCGAAATCACCCGCGATACGCGCCCTGCGCTGAACGGCTATGCCGGCCGTGGCGTCACGCTTGAGTGTTACCATCACGGCGAGTTAGTGGGCAGTACGCTCAGCGATGCTCAGACCGGCTACTTCAGTTTTACGCTGCCTGCCGCGCTGGCGGGCGGGAGTCATCAGTTCGTGGCACAGGTGGCGGCAATGCCGCAGAGCGCCAGCGCGCCTTTCACGCTGATTGTCGAAGACGCCGGTTTTGTGCCGGTCACGCTAACCGCGATGCACAGCGGCACGCAGTTTATCTGGCCGGAAGAGAGCACCACGCAAACCCAGCCGACCTTTTCCGGTAAAGGCCAGCCCGGCAGCCGGGTTGAGCTGTTTGATAACGATGAGCCGCTCGGCAGCGCGCTGGTCGATAGCGATCACAAATGGACCTTTACGCCGTCTCATGCGCTGGCCGCTGGCGAGCATCAGATCGTGGTGACATGCGGCGCAGGGAATGTCAGTGCGCCGGTCAGCCTGATCGTCGCGGATGATATTACGGGAGATGTGGCCCGGCCGGAGGCACTCAGTGGCCTGCATCTGCACGACCTGCTGGCCAGCGTGCCGGTTAACCTGTTCCAGGACGCGGAGCTTAACCCGGACACGCAGCAGTATGAGCTGGTGCTGAATAATGACGATCTGCAGCAGGAGCTGACGCAGTCCGGTATCGTTGGCCACTCCCTGGTGCTGACGGAGCAGGATTTGCAGCAGTTGCTGGGTGATGTGCCACAGTGATGCAGAGGCAAAAAAAAAGCGGGCTTTAAGTAGCCCGCCAACCTCTAGCTTCGGAATTACATATAGTTATAGGCACATCATCAAAGGGCTGGCACTCCCGGCCAACTCAGTGATTTCGTGAGCAGGTTGCAGGTGCTGCTCCAGATTGTTGTTGTTGCGTGTGTGCGTTAGCCGCTTTAACAATCTGTGGTCTTAATCAGATGGCCGGTATTATTCCTGTTCACCGCTTGATAGGGCTAATCGTTCATTGCTATTCTATCTATCGCCACGGGCTATCGTGGTTTGGAGGCTATCAATGAACATTCGTGATCTGGAATATCTGGTTTCGCTGGCGGAACATCGCCACTTTCGTCGTGCCGCTGATGCCTGTCATGTCAGCCAGCCGACCCTGAGCGGGCAGATTCGCAAGCTGGAAGATGAACTGGGTGTGATGCTGCTGGAACGGACCAGCCGTAAGGTGCTGTTTACTCAGGCTGGACTGCTGCTGGTGGATCAGGCGCGAACCGTGCTGCGTGAAGTGAAGGTACTGAAGGAGATGGCCAGCCAGCAGGGCGAAACCATGTCCGGGCCGCTGCACATTGGTCTGATTCCGACCACCGGTCCCTATCTGCTGCCGCATATTATTCCGATGCTGCATCAGACCTTCCCGAAACTCGAGATGTATCTGCACGAGGCGCAAACGCAGCAGCTGCTGGCGCAGCTCGACAGCGGTAAGCTCGACTGCGCGATTCTGGCGCTGGTAAAAGAGAGCGAAGCTTTTATTGAAGTGCCGCTGTTTGATGAGCCGATGAAGCTGGCGATCTACCAGGATCACCCGTGGCACGATCGCGATCGCGTGCCGATGTCGGATCTGGCCGGTGAGAAACTGCTGATGCTGGAAGATGGTCACTGTCTGCGCGATCAGGCGATGGGCTTCTGCTTCGAAGCCGGCGCTGATGAAGATACCCATTTTCGCGCGACCAGCCTGGAAACGCTGCGCAACATGGTAGCAGCCGGCAGCGGTATCACTTTGCTGCCGTCGCTGGCGGTACCGAATGAGCGCGTGCGTGATGGCGTGTGCTATCTGCCGTGTTACAAACCGGTGCCGCAGCGCACCATCGCGCTGGTGTATCGTCCGGGATCGCCTCTGCGCAGCCGCTATGAGCAGCTGGCAGAAGCAATTAAAACCCACATGCAGGGTTACCTGGACCGTTCGTTAAAACAGGCGGTTTAAGCCGTTTAACGCCGCCACGCGGTAGGCTTCGGCCATGGTGGGGTAGTTGAAGGTAGTGTTCACGAAATACTCAATCGTGTTACCGCCGTTCTTCTGCTCCATGATGGCCTGGCCGATGTGAATGATCTCCGCCGCACGCTCGCCAAAGCAGTGAATACCCAGAATCTCTTTGGTTTCGCGGTGGAACAGGATCTTCAGGCTGCCGACGTGCATGCCGACAATCTGCGCGCGCGCCAGATGCTTAAACTGTGCACGGCCCACTTCATACGGCACTTTCATCGCCGTCAGCTGCTGTTCGGTTTTGCCGACGGAGCTGATTTCCGGAATGGTGTAAATCCCGGTCGGGATATCTTCAATCAGGTGCGCGGTGGCTTCCCCTTTGATTATCGCCTGCGCAGCAATGCGGCCCTGATCGTAAGCGGCAGAGGCCAGGCTCGGGTAGCCAATCACGTCGCCCACCGCATAGATATGCGGCTGTGCGGTCTGATACATACTGTTCACTTTCAGCAGTCCACGGCCATCGGCTTCCAGCCCGACGTTTTCCAGCGCCAGTGAATCGGTATTACCGGTACGGCCGTTAGCGTACAGCAGGCAATCGGCTTTGACCTTTTTGCCGGACTTGAGGTGCATGATGACGCCATCGCTGACACCTTCAATCTTCTCAAACTCTTCGTTGTGACGAATCACCACGCCGCTGTTCCAGAAGTGATAAGAGAGCGAATCAGACATCTCCTGATCGAGGAACGCCAGCAGGCGATCGCGGGTGTTGATCAGGTCAACCTTGACGTTAAGACCGCGGAAAATCGACGCGTATTCACAGCCAATCACGCCCGCACCATAAATGATGACGTGGCCGGGTTCATGATGCAGGTTGAGGATGGAGTCGGAGTCGTAAATGCGCGGATGGGTAAAATCGACGTCCGCCGGGTGATACGGGCGGGAACCACAGGCGATGACAAACTTCTCTGCGGTTAAGCGCTCGCGCGTGCCGTCTGGCTGTTCCACTTCGATGGTGTTGGCATCAACAAAATGGGCGTCGCCCTGATAAAGCTCACAGCGGTTACGCTCGTAAAAGCCCTGACGCATGGCAGTCTGCTGGCTGATGACGTTCTCAGTGTGATTCAGAATGTCGGCGAACGAGGAGCGCAGGAGTCGGGTGTGATCGCTATAAAGAGGGTTTTGATTGAACTCGATGATACGGCTGACAGCGTGACGCAGAGCTTTGGAAGGGATGGTTCCCCAGTGAGTACAACCGCCGCCGATGTTGTGGTAGCGTTCGATCACTGCAATGCGCGCTCCCTGCTTCACCAGCCCCATCGCCGCACCTTCGCCGCCCGGACCGGAGCCAATCACAATGGCATCGTAATCGTAAGACTTTTGCATACCAGTACGTCCTATGTTTCTATACATTTTTACAACGAGATTCTAACATCTCGCCGCGCACATCTGAATTCTAACAGCGTAAATTGGCAAAGTTTGACAATCAGTGAGGTTAACAGGCGGTCACAAACTTTGCGCCGCTGTACGCTGAAAAGTTTGTTATAGTGCCTGCCTGATTACTCACAAGGCCGGGAAAATGGGCGTTCGAGCGCAACAAAAAGAACGTACACGACGTTCACTGATTGAAGCGGCATTCAGTCAGTTAAGTGCAGAAAGGAGTTTTGCCAGCCTGAGTTTACGCGAAGTGGCACGCGAAGCCGGCATTGCACCGACCTCGTTTTACCGTCACTTTCGCGATGTGGATGAGCTCGGCCTGACGATGGTCGATGAAAGTGGCCTGATGCTGCGCCAGCTGATGCGCCAGGCGCGCCAGCGCATTGCCAAAGGCGGCAGCATCATTAAAACCTCGGTCGCCACGTTTATGGAGTTCATCGGGAACAATCCCAACGCTTTTCGTCTCTTACTACGCGAGCGCTCCGGCACGTCAGCGGCCTTCCGTGCGGCGGTGGCGCGGGAGATTCAGCACTTTATTGCTGAACTGGCCGACTACCTTGAGCTGGAAAACCGCATGCCGCGCAGCTTTACCGAAGCGCAGGCGGAAGCGATGGTGACGATTGTGTTCAGTGCCGGCGCGGAAGCGCTGGATGTGGATATCGAACAGCGGCGCAAACTGGAAGAGCGTCTGGTGCTGCAGCTGCGAATGATCGCCAAAGGCGCGTATTACTGGTATCGCCGGGAGCAAGAGCGCCTGGCGGTTACCCTGGAAACCCCCGAAGAGTAATGTGATAAGGATAATGAAATGATTGAGCAAAACCCTCGCGATAAAGGAACGCTGTTACTGGCTTTTATCACCGGTTTAGCTATCAACGGCTCCTTTTCGGTGCTGTTCAGCACCTTTGTTCCCTTTTCGATTTTCCCGCTGATCGCCCTTGGCCTTGCCGCGTGGTGTCTGCATCAGCGCTATCTCAACCGCAATATGCCGGACGGCATGCCTTCGCTGGCGGCGGCATTTTTTCTGCTGGGGATCCTGGTGTACAGCGCGCTGGTGCGTGCCGAATATCCGGATATCGGGTCTAACTTCATCCCGACCATTCTGATGGTGGCGCTGGTGTTCTGGATCGCCATGCGCTTCCGCCGCAGCAAGAACAAGCACTGAAAACAATCACGGGAACCGCAGGGTTCCCGTTTTTTTTAGGCTTTTTGCGTCAGTAACACACCGCATTCCATATGGTGGGTGTAAGGGAACTGGTCAAACAGCGCCAGCCGCGTGATGTTATGCGTGGCACTCAGTACGCTGAGGTTGTCGCACAGCGTCTGCGGATTACAGGAAATATAGAGAATACGCGGATAGGCCTGTACCATCTTCACCGTCTCGTCATCCAGCCCGCTGCGCGGCGGATCGACAAAGATGGTCTCGCACTGATAGCTATTGAGATCGATGCCTTCCAGACGGTTAAAGCTGCGCACGCCGTTCATCGCCTGGGTAAACTCTTCGGCTGCCATACGAATAATTTGCACGTTGTCGATGTGGTTGGCCGCGATGTTGTACTGCGCCGAAGCCACCGACGGTTTGGCGATTTCCGTCGCCAGTACGCGACGGAAGTTACGCGCCAGCGCCAGCGAAAAGTTGCCATTACCACAGTACAGCTCCAGCAGATCGCCGCGCGAATCTTGCGTCACGTCCAGCGCCCACTCCAGCATCTGAATATTCATCGCCGCATTCGGCTGGGTGAAGCTGTTCTCCACCTGACGATAGATCATCTCCTGGCCGGCTACCGGCAGGCGCTCATCGACGTAATCGCGATCGAGGCAGATTTTGGTTTTCGTGGCACGGCCAATCAGCTGCACATCAAACCCTTCTGCACGCAGACTATCGCGCAGCGCAGTCGCGGCTTCGGTCCAGTCGGCTTCCAGCTTGCGGTGATACAGCAGTGAAATCACGATCTGGTTGCTGAGGGTGGAGAGATAATCGATCTGGAACAGTTTGAAACGCAGCGCGCGATTATCGCGGATCGCGGCGATCAACTTTGGCATCAGCGTGTTGATTAACTGGCTGGCCGCCGGAAACTGATCGACGCGGATACGCTGTTTGGTCTCTTGATCGAAGATGATGTGATAAAGATCGTCACCGTCGTGCCAGATGCGGAATTCGGCGCGCATACGGTAGTGGCTGACCGGCGAGCGGAACACCTCCACGTCGGGCGCTGCGTAGGGGGCCATCATCGCCTGTAAGCGGCTGACTTTTTCCGCCAGTTGCGCGTCGTATTGTTCAATCGGGAGCTGTTCGGGTGTCATCTTCAATCCTGGTGTTAAGCCTGCCTGCCGGGCGATTGTAGGCATTCACCTGCTGATGTCCAGTCCCGGACAGTGCAGGAAGGCTGGCTGTCTGGATTTCCGGCCTTCTTAAACGTAGACTGCGGCTGCCGGCCTCCTTGAGTTAAAAGGGAATCCAGTGTGAATCTGGAGCTGACGCGCAGCGGTAAAAGAATGTCGTGGTGATCGCAATCGCAGACACTGTCCTCGCGGATGGGAAGTCTTCACCACTTATGATTCCCAGCCCGAAGACCTGCCGGTGTGACGTCGCAACTTCTGAGATCATCGCGTGCTATCGATCCCGGACCTGCGGCATCCTGCTTCGTCTTTTGGATGCTATAACAATGAAAACAACACACGCTTCGCTGTTTGCCTTTAGTGCAACGGCGTTGTCGCTCTGGGCGCAATCTGGCTACGCGCAGCAGAATGATGATACGCAAATCGTTACCGCCAACCGGTTTTTGCAGCCGGTTTCCTCCGTTCTCGCGCCGACGACAGTCGTGACCCGCGACGATATCGATCGCTGGCAGGCTAAAAGCCTGACGGACGTCATGCGTCGCCTGCCTGGCGTGGACATCGCGCAGAACGGTGGCCTCGGCCAGTTGAGCTCGCTGTTTGTGCGCGGCACCAACTCCAGCCACGTACTTATACTCATCGACGGTATCCGGCTAAACCAGGCGGGTGTGTCCGGATCGTCTGATTTAAGCCAGATTCCGCTTTCTCTGGTCCAGCGCATCGAATATGTGCGCGGTGCGCGCTCGGCGGTGTATGGTTCCGATGCGATTGGCGGCGTGGTGAACATCATCACCGGTCGTGATAAGCCGGGCACGACGCTGAGCGCGGGCGTGGGCTCGAAAGGCTATCAAAACTATGAAGGTTCTACCCAGCAGCAGCTGGGCGCAGCCACGACGCTGACAATGGCGGGCAACTACACCTATACGCGCGGCTATGATGTGGTGGCAAACCTGCCGGATGTGTATGGCGATCCGGCGCAGAAAGATCGCGATGGCTTCATGAACAAGACGCTATATGGCGCGCTGGAGCACCAGTTCAGTGACGGGCTGAGCGGCTTTGTCCGCGGCTACGGTTTTGACAACCGTACGGCCTACGACGGCACCTACAGTTACGATAACAGTTTCAACATCAATGGATTAAACGACACCCGTCAGCTCTACAGCCAGACCTGGGACAGCGGCCTGCGTTACAGCAACGACATTTATTCGACGCAGCTGATCGCCAGCTACAGCCGCAGCAAAGATTATAACTATGATCCGCGTACAGGCCGCTACGGCCCGTCGACCACGCTGGATGACAGCAAGCAGTACAATGTGCAGTGGGGCAATACGTTGCAGGTGGCGCAGGGCAGCGTAAGCGCGGGCGTGGACTGGCAGAAACAGACCACGGAACCCGGCACCGCTTACGTGGCTGACAGTACTGAGCTGCGTAACACCGGCATTTATGCCACCACCCAGCAGCAGCTGGGCAGCGTAACGCTGGAAGGCGCGGTACGCGGTGACGACAACAGCCAGTTTGGCTGGCACGGCACCTGGCAGGGCGGGGCGTCGTGGGCGTTTGTTGATGGCTATAGCGTGTTTGCCAATTACGCGACGGCATATAAAGCGCCGCGTCTCGGCCAGTTGTATGGCTCATATGGCAACAGCGACCTGAAGCCGGAAGAGAGTAAACAGTGGGAAGCGGGCTTCTCTGGCCTGACCGGGCCGCTAAACTGGCGCGTATCCGGTTATCGTAACGATATCGATAATCTGATTGATAGCGATCCCACCACCTATATCTATTACAACATCGATAAAGCGCGCATTAAGGGCGTAGAAGCCACGGCGTCGTTCGATACCGGTCCGCTTAGCCATCAGATTTCTTACGACTATGTCGATGCGCGCGATGCTGAAACCGATCAACCGCTGGTGCGCCGTGCGAAGCAGCAGGTGAAATACCAGCTCGACTGGACGATTTATGAGTTTGACTGGTCACTGACCTATCATTATCTCGGCGATCGCTATGATACGGATTACAACCACGCCTTTACCCCGCAGCGCGTCAAACTGGGCGGTGTAAGTTTATGGGATCTGGCAGTTTCGTATCCGGTCACATCACAGCTCACCGTTCGTGGTAGAATTGCCAACCTGTTCGATAAAGACTACGAGACAGTGTATGGCTATCAAACTCCAGGAACGGAGTACTATCTCAGCGCCAGCTACAGCTTCTGATCTGCGCCCCACCGTGCTGGTGTTTGACTCCGGCGTCGGTGGGCTCTCCGTCTATGATGAGGTCCGGCAACTGCTGCCGGGCCTGCACTATCTCTATGCCTTCGATAATGCCGGCTTCCCTTACGGTGAAAAAAGCGAAGAGTACATTGTTGAGCGGGTCGTGGCGGTGGTGGAGGCTATCGTGCAGCGCGTGCCGCTGGCGTTAGTGGTCATCGCCTGTAACTCCGCCAGTACTGTATCGCTGCCAGCATTGCGTCAGCGCTTTGAGTTCCCGGTTGTCGGCGTCGTGCCTGCGATTAAACCGGCGGCCCGTCTGACGCGTAACGGCGTGGTCGGCCTGCTGGCCACGCGTGGCACGGTGAAACGGCCTTACACCCATGAGCTGGTGGCGCAGTTTGCGCGCGAATGTAAAATCGAAATGCTGGGCTCGGCGGAACTGGTCGAACTGGCGGAAGCCAAACTGCACGGAGAAACGGTGTCGCTGGACGATGTGCGTCGCGCAGTACAACCGTGGCTGCGTATGAAAGAACCGCCGGATACCGTGGTGCTGGGTTGTACCCATTTCCCGCTGTTACGTGAAGAGCTGCAGCAGGTGTTGCCTGACGGCACCCGGCTGGTGGATTCGGGCGCAGCCATTGCACGGCGCACCGCCTGGTTGTTAGAGCACGAAGCGCCTCAGGCGCGTTCCAGCGGACAGAATGTGGCATTTTGTACGCGTATGGATGACGAAGTGGTGCAATTATCACCGGTTTTGCAGCGTTATGGCTTCCCGCTGCTGGAAAAACTGGCGATTTGACGGGCTTTCGCCGAAAAAAACAGCACTCGAAAATTAATTTGCATTTAGCCCTTGTCAGCCCGAAAGAACTCCCTATAATGCGCCTCCACTGACACGGCACAACGGCTTACGAAGCGCCCTGTTAGTGAGGTGGCCCTTAACGGCAACCTTCAGAAAAGCAAAAATAAATGCTTGACTGAGAAAGCGGAAAGCGTAATATACGCATCCCGCGCCGCTTGAGAAATCGCGGCACTGCTCTTTAACAATTTATCAGACAATCTGTGTGGGCACTCGCAGGATTGATATCACAAGCCTACGGGCTTTAAAAAATATCAAGTCTTTGCTGAGTGAACACGTAATTCATTACGAAGTTTAATTCAC
>NZ_POWN01000011.1:0-133799 GCF_002928355.1 Pantoea sp. ICBG 828
CCGGGGATAAATCTACGAAGCAGGCTTTATGCCCAGGGGGCGCCCCCATCTCACCAGCAACTTCCCGATGATCAGTCGGGGATCATCATACCCGGAGGAGAATGATCGGGATATAAGGGGCGCCATTTATGGCGACCAAACCACCCATCGCCAGCCATTCACCACCGCTTTCCTTATTATTAATTTAAAACGCCACTTTCACGCCGCTCAGTACATTCCAGTCGCTCACGCCGGGGCGATCCAGCCGCTGCTGCACCTGCAACTGCGTGCCGATCTCCACGTTTTCATGCAGCTGCCAGCTGACGTAACCGCCCAGCTGGGCGCTGTGGCGGGCGCGCTCAATCGGTAATCCGCGCATATCGCCGGCATCCAGCGTATTCTGCCTGCCGCTGTGCCAGACATAACGCGCCTCCAGCCCGAGTTTCACTGACGACAGCGGCTGATAGTCATACTTCACACCGCCAGCCAGGCTGTACTGCGGCGTCAGCTGATAGTTCACCTGCGCACCCTGTTGCTCGGTAAAATCAGCAATATGCAGCCACTGCACACCGGCTGCGGCCAGTGGCATCAGGCTATGCGCATCCTGCTGCCAGCGCCAGCCCGCTTCTGCACCGATATTGCCGCTAACGGCGCTGATCCGCGCAACTTCACCCTGAGTTTCATGGCGTAAGGTGCCGCGATAATGCGTCAGCCCCAGCGGTACCTCCAGCTGCCAGCCCTCAGGCGGCTGAATGCCGATCAGCGCATTAATACCCTGGGTTTGCATACGCAACTGGCTGCGTCCCGCCGGCGTATCCGACAGCATAGTCACTACGCCTTTATGCATGCCCGCACTCAAGGCCAGCGGGCTCTGTTCCGCTTCTGGCGTCCAGCGTGCACCCAGCATCCAGCCCTGATAGCGGCTGGTGGCATCGCTATCACCCTGCGCACTGCGATAGCGCTCGCCGCCGCTATAGCCATACACAAACAGGTTGTGATGATCATCCAGACTCATCTGCCGGGCAGCGAAGTGGAAGCGGGTTTGCATGGAGTCGTTGAGGGCATACAGCATGTTGGGCAGGGCGAGGTAGGTCGGGATTTGTGGCGCGGGTGCTAACTGTGGCGGTTCCGGTTCAGGCGGCGGTGGAGGCGGCAATATAACAACTTCGCCATTACCGGGATCGGGTTCCGGCATTATTTCACCCGGGATATCAATAAGATTAGGGATGCCATTGTCTGGCTCTCCGGTCACTACCACGTTTTGTAACCGGTAATACCACAAATGATGGCTGTTGTTGCCAGCCAGCACATTGGATCGCACCAGGCCAGACGTGGCCGGATTGATCTCATCAAACCACGAGCCGCGGGCGATTATTTTCCCAAGCTGTTTAATCCCTTCGCCGGTCTGGCGGCTGACCTGCGCAAGCAGCGGCAGCTCAGGGATTTCCTGGGTTGATGGACCATGAAAGGATTCCGGTGGATGCGGAATATTCGCAGCGTTAACGTTATTATTTTGTGATGTGGAAAATGCAGGGTAGCGCTCATCAGCGAATGCAGGAAGGCTATAACAGAACGTACTGATCACCAGCGTCAGCGGGGTAAGTTTCATATTCTCTTCCATGGATGAAAATAGCGAGAATCGCAAACCTAAAGCGACCGACTAACGTGGCAATTAAGTTTTGTCTGGTTTTTTTTCAGAAAAGCATAAAAAAGCCCGGTAAGACATGTCCCGGGCTGATGCGTGGTGAAAGCCGCAATTAAAAACTGATTTTCACACCGGCCTGCAGATTCCAGTCGCTGATGCCTTCCTGCGTCAGGCGCTGCTGGCCCTGAAGCTGGGTGTTAAGCTCCAGATTATCCAGCACCTGCCAGCCGGCGTAACCGCTGTACTGCAGGCTGTTGCCGCCGCGTCCGGTGGCGAAGCGCGCCGCCTGCTGGCCGTCACCAATCGCCACCCCATCGCGCTGGCTGATGCGCTGCACGTAGCGCGTTTCCGCGCCCAGCTTCAGCTTCTGGTTGAGGCGGAAGTCGTATTTTACTCCGCCGGAGAGCTGCCACTGCAGCGGATTCCGGTAGCTGACCTGTGCGCCGTCGCTGTCGGTGAAATCATTGATATCGAGCCACTGCGCATTCACACCGGCCACCGGCGTTAGCGCATGCGCGCCGGACTGCCAGCGCCAGCCGCTGTCGAGCCCGAGGTTCGCGCCGCGCGCTTTCAGCTGCGCCACGTTACCGCGCAGGTCGGTGCTGACGCTGCCGCGATACTGCATCACGCCAGCCGGCACGGCCAGCTGCAGGCCCTGATCGGGCTGCCAGCTCAGTAGCGCACTGGCGCCCAGCGTATCGACGCGGGCGTGACTGTTGCCGTCACGCGCTTCCGGTGTGATGCTCAGGTTGCCTTTATTGACGCCGACACTCAGCGCCAGCGCGGACTGCAACGGGAAGCGGCTGCCAATCATCCAGCCCTGATAGCGGCTGTGGAAATCGTAGCCGTAATCCATAAAGCCGCCCGCACTGTGATAGCGATCGTCACCGGTGTAGCCGGACACAAACAGATCCGGACGGCCCTCTGCGCTCGCCTGCTGTGCGCTGCTGCTGAACAGCGCTTGCAGGTTATGCGTCACGTTGTGGAAGGCGGCAGGCAGCGAGATGTAGGCCGGCACCTGCGGAATCACCGCCGCGCGCACCTTACCTGGCTCCGGTTTTGGCTCTGGCTGCGGCACCTGCGGATTTTCCGGTTCCGGCTGCGGTTCAGGCTCGGGTTGCGGTTCAGGCTCGGGCTGCGGTTCAGGCTCCGGCTCCGGCAGGTAAGGTTCGCGGTTATCCCCTTCCGCCAGCAGAATGTTTTGCAGGCGGTAATCCCAGAACTGATCCCCTTCGCCCGCCACCAGACGCTCATCGCCACTGGCGCGGCCCGGTGCAAAGGCGTACAGACCGTAAGCCCAGGCGCCGCGCGCCACATAGCTGCCGGCCAGCTGGACGCTGTCGGCGTGCGCCTGGCCACCGACCTGCACCAGCGACACACCTTCATTGTTATCCGCTGCGCCGTTGTGGTTGCGATCGCTATCGATCCAGCTGGCCTGCGGTTTTACCGTCAGCCACAGCGGCGCATCGTCCGGCTGTTGCAGATCGCCATCGATCAGCAGGCGATCGCTGGCGTTATTGCGGAACGCGGAGTTCAGCACCAGCGCCGTGTCGCGCCCGTGGTGCAGATCGCCAAGGCGCATGGCTGACCAGCTGTCCGGCGCATTGTTCCAGCCCGGTGCCAGCGTGACGTTATCGGCGAGGCTGGCATGATTGATGACGCCGCCGCCGGAGAGCAGCGTGCCGGTGGCCATGTTCAGCGGCGTGTGCAGCCGGCCGCTCACTTCCAGCTCGCCCTGCTGCACTTCAATGCCCTGCTGGTTACTGACGTCACCGCTCAGCGTCAGCCGGCCGTCACCGCTTTTAATCACGCGGCCCTGGCCACTGATATTGGCGCTGATGGTGGAAGCCAGCTCGCCCAGCGTGCTGACGTA
Organism: Pantoea sp. ICBG 828; assembly: GCF_002928355.1. Lineage (NCBI taxonomy): Bacteria > Pseudomonadati > Pseudomonadota > Gammaproteobacteria > Enterobacterales > Erwiniaceae > Pantoea > Pantoea sp. ICBG 828. The sequence goes on from NZ_POWN01000011.1 coordinate 3,498, forward strand.
CTGCGCGATGTCGGCAATCAGACTGGAAGCGGTGCCGCTCAGGTTGATGTCGCCGGCCAGCGTGGATCGCCCCAGCACGTTAAGCGTGGCCTCATCGGCCAGCGTGATATCGCCGGTAACGTGGGCGTGCTCAGCGACGGTTAGCGCGGCGTCCTGCGCCACCTGCAGCTGGTTGATGTGATACGTTTTGTCCTGCCAGTCATTGGCAAAGAACACCTTCCCGGCGTGTTCCACCTGTTCGCCGCTCAGCGTCAGCACACCGTCGGCCACCGCCAGCTGATTAAGCTGCGCGCCGCCGGCCAGCTGCCAGCGCTGATGGGTGGTCACGTTGAGGTTATCGCGTGAGTCCGCTTCGCCCAGCTCGCCGAGGAACAGGCGGTTATCGCCGGTGAGATCGAGATGCGCCAGCGTCTGGCTGCGGTTAACGATGCGCGCGCCACTGTCGTTGTGCAGGATATCGTCGAAGGTCAAATCGAGGCCGTTAACGTCCAGCGTACCGCCGCGATAGCCGAAGCGGATGTTGTCGGTGCTTAACTGATCGGCGCTGTTGAGTACCACGGTCGGGCGGCCGCTGAACAGGGTGACGGTGGAGAACGCCTGTTTACGCCCCTGCGCGTCGGCCTGCTGGTCGAGGATGACCGTGCCGTCGCCGACATTAAGCGCGCCGGGATTGATGCCGCTGGCGTTAACGTGCAGCGTGCCGGCGCCGATTTTGTGCAGCGCATCATCCTGCAGGCCGTTAACCTGCCACAGCACGGTTTTGTCCTTGTCGACCTCAACGCCGCCGCCGGCCCAGCTGAAGTTGCTGTCGCCTGCGCCGCGCAGGATGTAGTCATTGGAAAAATGCAGGCGGCCGGCACCGAGATTGACCGACTGCGCCAGCTCGATGATGCCGCCTTCGCCGTTGAAGCGCAGATCTTTGGTGGCGTCGAGCTGTTCATTGCTGGCGCTGGCGGGTGCGGTTTCGGCCTGAGCCTGATCAAGCCCGTGCCATTGCCAGCTTTTGCCATCCTGCGTAATGCTGTCACCGCGCCATTCGAGGGTAGTGCCGCCGCTGTCTTCAACATCAGCATCCCTGACGGAATCCATTACCTCCTGCACATACTTCACATTAATTAAGGTACTACCAGCGAAATGCTTGTAGGTGGTGCCACCACCATAAATGTTAGAATGGACGCCGAGTTGTATCCAGCGCTTGTCGATACTGTCCCAGGCAAATATCGGACTACCGCTATCACCTGGACGGGTACCAATGCTCAACGGAGAAAATGCCGGATTATCTGGCGCGAAGGTTCGCCACTTTATGTAGTAATGATAGAAAGTTGTAATGGCTTCGGGTTTGAAGGTTCCACCAGTGTTATAGACGTAGGCCCCATCGATGGGTATCAATTTACCGGATTCGGGATCATCAATTTGCTGATAACCGGCACCCAGGCGTGCATATACGGTATAACGGCTGCGATTTGCCAGAAAGTCTTCTTCGGTGATGTATGGGGTAGGCGCGCTTTCAACAATTACCTTATTCACCCGCGGCAAGTGAAAATCTCTCGAAGGATCATCGTTATAGTTAATGCCGCGGTAAGTCGGCGCGAACCTGGCTTTGTTGCCTAAGTTCAGCGACAGGACATATCGAATATGTTTGGCGCCTGTGACAAAAGATGGCGCGATAAATGAGCTGAAACCCTCGTCGCTGACCATACTGAAGTCCGGCATCGGCACGTCCAGTACATAGCCCTCAAAGCTGCCGTCTTTGCGATAGAGGGGAATATCGGTGGCACCGATAGCATATTTGCCCCGGTTTTCGGCAAAATCGCGGTATTCCTGCACGTCAATGTCATGGCGCATAATCCCGGCATAGGGTGAACCGCTAAGGCACAAGGTACCAATCAGCAGCGCCAGCTGGCTTTTTTTCATGATGTTCATTCCCTGAATGACGAGGAAAATTGAGCGGGCTACTTTATAAGCACATCGGTGTATCCCCCGTTAAGCCTCGTCTCAATCTGCCGGAGAAAAGCCTGAAAATGACGTGCGGCATGGCGCGGCGAATCTGTTAAGATCGCGGCGTTTTCTTTTTCAGCTGGTCAATAAATCCATGTTAAAAATCAAATTCCTGCTGCCGCTGCTGCTGGTTACCAGTGCGCTGGTCTGGTGGCTGATGCCGCATTACAGCGATGAGGACAAGGCTTACTACATCGCGACCTTTTGTACGCTGACCCATGACGGGCGCGATAACAACGCACAGGCGATGCAGCAGATTATTGAAGGCGGTAATTCGGATTACGCGCTGCAGAAGATTCATTTCCAGTCCGGGCTGGCCGAGCATCTGCAAACGGTGTGGCAGGATTTGTCGCCGCAACAGCAGCAGCAGGCGCGGCAGGACGCGTTTGTTTGTCGCCAGTTGATGTCAGATAAGCTGCTGCCGGGCCAGCCGGTGCGCTGAGAAATAACAGGGTTTCACCGGCCGGAAAATAACCGGGGGTGTTTCTGTCTGTAATGCCGAAAGGTCGCCATAAATGGCGACCCTACAGGAACGTTGCACGGTTTTGTCAGATGCGCATTTATCCGCACCGTGTCAGGATAATTGCACGGTTGTAGAGTGCGCATTTATGCGCACCGCGACAGGATAATTGCACGGTTGTAGGGTGCGCATTTATGCGCACCGTAACAAGGTAATTGCACGGTTTGTAGGGTGCGCATTTATGCGCACCGTGTCAGGGTAATTGCACGGTTGTAGGGTGCGCATTTATGCGCACCGTAACAAGGTAATTGCACGGTTGTAGGGTGCGAATTTATTGCGCACCGCCCGGACAGGCACGGTGAACCTGAACATCAGCACAATAAATCGCGCCGCTTAAACCTGTGCGGTTGTAAATATTTTCCCGAAATATCAGACGTGATTAACGTACCGCGCAGCTAATACGCGCTGGAAACTTCCCATTATTTTCGCTTACCGGATTAACAACCTGTTTTTCCTGCTCGCTGCGATTAAACCCGACTTTGCGACACAGCGCGCAGGGATCGTCACTATTACGCAACAGGGCTTCGGCAGCATCGCTCAGCTGGCGTTTGCGGCAGAATAGCGGCGTGCAGCCCATCACCTGTTTAAACGAGCGGGTAAAGGATTGCTGACTTTCGAAATGGTATTTAACCGCCAGACTGATAATCGGTGTGCGGCTGAATTTCAGCTCGTTCACGCAACAAATCAGTTTCTTTTTGCGAATATAACGCGCCAGCGTTTCGTTATGGTAACGGGCAAACAGTTTCTGTAAATACCATTTGGAATAGCCAGATTTCAGTGCAATATCATCAATGCTCAAACGTTGATCCAGGTTGGCCATAATCCATTCGGTCACCGAATCAATCACCCCTTGGTTGTATTTTTGCTGCATCATTATGGTCCTCCAATAACTCGACACAGTGTAATTAAATTAAACTTTTTAAGCACTGACGTAACGTAAAGTTTTATCAGGAAATGGCTTTTTTATTAATTGTCATCAAGACTGGTCTTGTTTATCGTGAAATTAATCACCGACATGTTGTGATGATGTTGAATAGTTGCCGTAATTACGGCCGTTATTATTAACGCAAATGGGTTATCGCTTTGCGCGGCTTAACAGTCAAAGGTGTGACTGGCGGCGGCACGGCGCATCAATATCCACCGGTGGTTTTCGTGCCAGACTGAAGGTTTTTCCCCTGTACAGAAGAGGTCACATGACGTTTCGTTTTCGATTAAAACCGTTACTCAGCGTAGCGCTGACGTCAGCGATGCTGTGCGGCACGCTCAGCGCGCAGGCCGCTGAGGCCGTGTATGGCGAGCAGCTGGAGGGGTTTCACTATCCTTATCCGCTGCAGCATTTTGCCTTCTCCTCCCAGCAGCAGTCGCTCAGCATGGGCTATATGGACGTGAAGCCCGCGCAGCAGGCCAATGGTCAGACAGTGGTGCTGATGCACGGTAAAAACTTCTGCGCTGCCACCTGGGAAGACACCATCAACGCGCTGAGCCAGCAGGGCTATCGCGTGATTGCGCCGGATCAGATTGGTTTTTGCACCTCCACCAAACCCGCCCGCTATCAGTACAGCTTCCAGCAGCTGGCGCAAAACACCCATCAGCTGTTAGCGCAGCTCGGCGTTGAGAAAGCGGTGATCGTTGGCCACTCGACCGGCGGTATGCTGGCGACACGTTACGCACTGATGTATCCGCAGCAGACGCAGAAGCTGGTGCTGGTCAATCCGATTGGCCTTGAGGACTGGAAGGCGAAGGGCGCGCCGTGGCGCTCGGTGGATCAATGGTATCAGCGCGAGCTGAAGCTCGACGCGGCGGGCATTAAGAAATATGAGCAGCACACCTATTACAGCGGCCAGTGGAAGCCGGAATATGACAAATGGGTGCAGATGCTGGCCGGGCTGAATAAAGGACCGGGGCATGAGAAAGTGGCGTGGAATTCGGCGCTGATCTACGACATGATTTTCACCCAGCCGGTCTATTACGAGTTTAAAGACCTGAAGGTGCCGACCACGCTGATGATCGGCACGGCCGATACCACGGCGATTGGCAGCGATATCGCTTCACCGGCGGTGAAAGCGCAGCTCGGCCATTACAACGTGCTGGGCAAACAGGTGGCACAGCTGATTCCTGGCGCGCGGCTGATTGAGTTCCCCGGCATGGGGCACGCGCCGCAGATGGAAGCGCCAGCGAAGTTTAATCAGACGCTGATTGACGACCTGGCGCATTAAGGAGCGGCTATCTGCGCGGCTGCCTTTTCTGGTACTTGGCGGCGTACATGCGTGCGTCGCTGCTTTCCAGCAGCTGCTCCAGCGATTGCGGCTGCTGCGGATCAAATTCCACGATGCCCGATGAAAACTGCAGCGTGTAACGCCGCTCCAGATCCTGCATCTGTTTATGCAGATAGTGGGCGAAGCGCGCCAGCGTCGCTTCCGCTTCGTCCTGACGAATACCGTTCAGCAGCACCACAAACTCATCGCCGCCGAGCCGGGCAAAGATATCGGCATGGCGAAAACTCACCTTCATGGCATCGGCAAAGTCCATCAGCGCGCGATCGCCCTCGCGGTGGCCATGCCGGTCATTGATGGCCTTAAAGCCGTCGAGATCGAGAAACGTCAGGCTGGCGGGCAGCTGTCTCAGCTGGCACTCATTCAGCGCCATCTGACCCAGCGTCATAAAGCCGCGCCGGTTGGTGATTTGCGTCAGCTCATCGGACGTCGCGGTCTGAAACGCTACCAGCTCGGCTTCGGCCATGGCCGCCAGATCGCGCAGCGCGTGCAGATCCTCCGCGTTAAACTGGCGCGCATGATTATCGATGATGCACAGCGTACCGACTTTGGCACCGGACGGCGTGCGCAGCGGATAGCCCGCGTAGAAACGCACCGGATTGTCTGCATCGGTAACCAGCGGATTATCGCTGAAGCGCGTGTCGGCCAGCGCGTCCTCAACCACCATCACCTCATCCTGCAGGATGGTGTGGCCGCAAAAAGAGATGTTACGCGCGGTGGTTGGCCGATCAAAACCGTCGCTGGATTTAAACCATTGATAGTCATTCTCCAGCAGACTGACCATCGCGACCGGAACGTCAAACAGACGTCGGGCAAGGCGGGTTAAACGGTCAAAACGCTCTTCTGTGGGTGTGTGCAGAATGTTGAGCGCACGTAACTGGGCAAGACGCTGTGATTCGTCCGCAGGCAGTGCAGGTGCTTTCATCGCGTAACTCTTTTAATGATGGATGTGTTACAGCAAACCGGATGTCGTGCCCGCGCAGGGGCAGAGAGCACTAAACAACCGCGGCAATCCGCGATTGTTTAGCGTAACGAGAGGATCAGAGCACTTTTTGCTCGGCAAGATCAAGGGCGAAATAGCTGAAAATGAGATCTGCACCGGCACGCTTAATGGCACCTAAGCTCTCCAGCACCACATTACGTTCATCAATGGCGCCCGCCTGAGCGGCAAATTTGATCATCGCGTACTCACCGCTCACCTGGTAAGCCGCCAGCGGCAGCGTGGTGCGCTCGCGGATATCACGCAGAATATCGAGGTAAGCGCCTGCCGGTTTGACCATCAGCGAATCTGCACCTTCCGCTTCATCAATCAGCGACTCGCGAATCGCTTCACGGCGGTTCATCGGGTTCATCTGATAGGTTTTGCGGTCGCCTTTCAGCGCGGTGCCCGCTGCTTCACGGAACGGGCCGTAGAACGACGAGGCGAATTTGGTGGAGTAAGACATGATAGCGGTATCGGTAAAACCGGCCGCGTCCAGCGCCTGGCGAATCGCTTTCACCTGGCCATCCATTGCTGCTGACGGCGCGATGAAGTCGGCACCGGCCTGCGCAGCAACCACCGCCTGTTTGCCGAGGTTAATCAGCGTCTGGTCGTTGTCGACGCCGTGATCGCACAGCACGCCGCAGTGGCCGTGACTGGTGTATTCACAGAAGCAGGTATCGGACATGACAATCATTTCCGGCACCGTGTCTTTGCAAATGCGCGACATGCGCGCCACGAGGCCGTTTTCGTTCCACGCATCGCTGCCGGTGGCATCGGTGTGGTGCGATATACCAAAGGTCATGACCGAACGGATACCGGCTTTGGCGATGCGTTCGATTTCGTACGCCAGACGTTTTTCCGGAATGCGCATTACACCCGGCATGGCGTTGATTGGCACGTAATCATCCACGCCTTCTTCAACGAAGATCGGCAGGGCCAGATCGTTCAGGCTGAGGTGGGATTCCTGGAACAGTTCGCGCATCGACGCGCTTTTGCGCAGTCTTCTTGGGCGCTGAATGAGATTGAAATCAGACATGCTCGGTTAACTTATGCTGGTGAAAAAAGTGGCGACAGTTTACCCCTTTTCGCCGGGTAGCATGAAGGATTGTGTGCGGTGCGGGCCGGGCGTCGTTGCCGGTCGGCATGAATGCCGACCCTACAGCGCACCCGGCAACCGCCGAATCACAACCCGCCGTTACCCGTAGGGTGCGCATTCATGCGCACCAGGCAACCGCAGAATCACAACCCGCAGTACACCCGCAGGGCACGCATTCATGCGCACCGGGAATCAGCAGAATCCCAACTCGCAACACACCCGTAGGGTGCGCATTCATGCGCACCGGGAATCAGCAGAATCCCAACCCGCAACACACCCGTAGGGTGCGCATTCATGCGCACCTGGAAGCATCACCGCAGCACCCACATTCTCACGCACCCAGCCACCGCAGAAACAAAACTCCCGCCGGGTGGCGGGAGTGGAAGGGCAGATTACTCGTTGATGTCCGGGTGCTGCTGCACCAGGTTTTTCCGCTTCGCCTCAAGGCGGGCGATCTCTTCATCAATATCTTCAATCTTCTGCTCGATGTTGTCGTGATGCTCCTGCAGGATCTCACGCGCTTCTTCGAGGTCCGATGCCGCCGGTGTCGCGCCGCGCAGCGGTTTGTTGGCGGTCTCTTTCATGTACAGACCGGTCACCAGACCGACCACCGCCACCACCATCAGGTAGTAAGCCGGCATATACAGATTGTTGCTGGCTTCCACCGCCCAGGCGGTCACGGTTGGCGTCAGACCGGCAATCAGAATCGAGATGTTGAAGGCGCTGGCCAGCGCACTGTAGCGAATGTGCGTCGGGAACATCGCCGGCAGTGACGAGGCCATCACGCCGGTGAAGGCGTTGAGGATCACCGCCAGCAGCAGCAGACCGGCAAAAATCAGCCCCAGTACGTTACTGTTGATCAGCATAAAGGCCGGAATCGCACAGAAGAACAGGGCGATACTGCCGACGATCACGAACGGACGACGGCCGAAGCGGTCGCTCAGCATGCCCATCACCGGTTGCACAAACAGCATCCCCATCATGATGGCGATGATAATCAGCACGCCGTGATCTTCCGAGTAGTGCAGGTTATGCGACAGATAGCTCGGCATGTAGGTCAGCAGCATGTAATAGGTCACGTTGGTAGCGAGCACCAGACCGATACAAGCCAGCAGGCTTTTCCAGTGTTTGCTGGCAATCTCTTTAAACGACACTTTCGGGCCGTCGCGCAGACCTTCGCGGTCGCCTTGCTCCAGCTTCTCAACATGCTGCTGGAACGCTGGGGTCTCTTCCAGTGCGTGACGCAGATACAGGCCGATAATGCCCAGCGGCAGCGCGAGGAAGAACGGAATACGCCAGCCCCAGTCGAGGAATTTCTGCTCGCCAATCACCGTTGAGATCAGCACCACCACGCCCGCGCCCAGCACGAAGCCAGCAATCGAACCAAAGTCCAGCCAGCTTCCCATGAAGCCGCGCTTACGGTCCGGCGAATACTCGGCGACGAAGATCGACGCACCGGTATATTCCCCGCCCACCGAGAAGCCCTGCGCCATTTTCGCCAGCAGCAGCAGTATCGGTGCCCAGATGCCAATCGAGGCGTAAGAAGGGATCAGGCCGATACAGAAGGTACTGATCGACATGATGACAATGGTGATCGACAGGATTTTCTGGCGACCGTATTTATCGCCCAGCATGCCGAAGAACAGGCCGCCCAGCGGACGGATCAGGAACGGTACCGAGAAGGTCCCGAGTGCGGCAATCATCTGCACGCCAGGCGAGGCGTCCGGGAAGAACACTTTACCCAGCGCGTAGGCCACAAAGCCATAAACACCGAAATCGAACCATTCCATCGCGTTACCGAGTGACGCGGCGGTAATGGCCTTACGTAAACGAGCGTCATCGATAATCGTGACGTCATCCAGCCCAATAGGTTTTACACGCTTCCTACGTAATTTCATGAGGTTACCCTGTATTGGAATTCAAAAAGTCCTCAACGCTGCGGACTCGGTGGAGCGTTCAGTCCGCGGCGTTGAGAAAATTAAAGCATAGCCGTGAAAGTGGTTTTTTCCCTGGCCTGCCAAAGCAATTATTACTCAGGTAATTATTGCATCCCGCGACAGAGTATACCGTTTAAATGTGATATTTGTCATGTTTCCGCCAATAACTGGCTATTTTTTGGCTAAAACTATGGCCGTTTTGGTCCACAATCGCGGCAAAAAAATTGTCTGAATCGCGACGCAGGCCGCAGCGTAGATGCGCGGGCGAGCGAAAATATCTATACTTGCGCCAGTTTCTCTGCCGGAGATCGGGCGCCGCATGGCACGCTTTGTTTTATTTGCAAAAAGTCTCTGTTTTGACGTTGACCAGCAGGTCCTCTTTCCGGTGCAGTCGCCCGCGCACCGCGTGGCACTGACGCCGCTGCAAACCGCCATTCTGCGGCGCGTGATTGACGCGGATGGCAAACTGGTGCGCAACCAGACGCTGCATGCGCTGTTCCAGCGCGTCCCCAGCGACACACCGTTCGCCGAACGCCTGACGGCCACCATTGCCGCCATCAATCAGCAGGCGCAGCTGGCACACGCGCCGGGGCCGCTGGTGCATCAGGTGCCGCTGATTGGCTGCGTGCTGGCCGATCAGGTCGATGTGGCGCCGCTGAGCGATGAGCCGGTGGCTGCGCCAGCGGCAGCGGTGGTCAGTCCGCAACCTGCGCCCGCGCCGGCCAGCGTAAAGAAGAAGCGGCCTGTGCTGCGCTGGGTAATCGTTGCGCTGCTGCTGGTGAATGTCGCGCTGGCGCTGCTGGCACGCCAGATGTTTGCGCCGGTGCAGCACGATGCGCTGGATTTCCGGCCGCTGCTGCGCATTCAGAACAGCCAGGTGTTTATCCCCAGCCACCTGAAAGCCGATTCGTGGGTGGTGCAGGACGCGCTGCGGCGCTATCGGCAGTGGCAGCCGCGCCTGCCGGATGGCTCAGCGCCGCCGATGGTGTACATCAACCCGGTGCGCACCCGACTCTTTTCCAGCACCTTCCTGTGCGCCAAACCGATCGCGCAGAAGGACAACGAATGTATTTCATGGATGGTATCAGCGCAGGAGATTCCTGATGCGTAAAGCGATAATCACCACGGCGGTGGTGCTGGCCTTTGTGCTGCCGTGGGCGCTGGCGCTGCTGCTGCGGCCGGCAGAACCGGTACCGGAGTGGTGTGAAGTGCCGTATCGTATTGATCATGAAGGCGCGCCGGCTGGCGCGATTGATGCCACCATTCGCACGCGCTTTAAGGCGGACGGCAGCGGCAGCTCAACGCTGACCGGCACCGTTACGGTACGCGATCGCCACTATCGCCTGCATCGCGTATCCGATACCACCTGGCGCCGCCAGGGCGATTTCATGCTCAGCACCACGCGCAACGTACGTATCCTGGCAGACGACACCGTACCGCCCGCGCTGGCGGCGCAGATCGTGTTTTCGCCAGCGCGCGAGGGCAATAACGATTATTACCAGATGTACCAGCTGCCCAATGGCGACCAGATGATCAATTATGCCGGGCTGCCGCGCCTGTACTGCCACAGCTAACCCCTGTGCTGTCGACGCGCCGGGGGCTTAAAGCAGCGAGCGCAGCGGCGCGCCGTGCAGCCAGCCAGCAATATCTTCCACCGCCTCGCTGAAGTAGGTGCGGTAATTAGTGTCGGCGACATAGCCCAGATGCGGCGTTGCCAGCACGTTCGGCAACTGACGCAGCGGATGATCGGCCGGTAGCGGCTCCTGTTCAAAGACATCCAGCCCCGCGCCCGCCAGCTGACCAGACTGCAGCGCGCTGATCATCGCCTGCTGATCGACAATCCCGGCGCGCGAGGTGTTAATCAGTAGCGCGCCCGGCTTCATGTGCGCCAGCGCCGCGCCGTCCAGCAGATGACGGGTGCGCTCACTCAGCACCAGATGAATCGATACCACATCGCTCGCCCTGAGCAGCGCCGGCAGTGAAGCCATCTTCTCTGCGCCGCACGCCGCTGCGCGTGCTTCGCTCAGGTTCTGGCTCCAGGCGCACACGCGCATGCCAAAGGCGCGCGCCACGTTAGCCATCTCACCGCCAATCTTGCCCAGCCCAAGCAGGCCGAGGGTTTTGCCGTGCAGCGCCATGCCCAGCGTATGCTGCCACGCACCGTTACTGCGCAGCGCCTGGCTCTCCGCCGGAATATGGCGTGCCAGACCGAGCAGCAGCCCCCAGCTCAGTTCCAGCGGCGCCGCGCTGCTACTGGCGGTGCCGCACACCGCAATCAGCCGTTCGGCACAGGCGTGCAGATCGATTGAGGCATTGCGCATGCCGGAGGTGACAATCAGCTTCAGATTGGGCAGGCGGCCTATCAGCCGGGCGCTGAGCGGCGTACGTTCGCGCATCACCACCAGAATGTCGGCGTGCGCGATGTGAGCGACCAGTTCATCTTCGTCGGCGTAGTGGCGGTGCAGCGCGGTAGTTTGTACCTGCGGTTGCAGCGATGCCCAGTCGGCCAGCGACAGGGCAACATTTTGATAATCATCAAGAATGATGCAGTTCAGGCTCATGGTGGTCCTCAACGGGAAGCGGTTGGTGCCCCTGCTGATTAAGCCAGGCGCGAAGCTGGTTATTGTCCATCGGACGGGCGTAATAATAGCCCTGAATAAATACCACGCCACGCTGCTGCAGATACTGAAATTGCAACGCGGTTTCTACCCCTTCACCCAGTACCTCGAGCTGCAGCTTGTGGCACAGATTGATGATGGCATCCAGCACCGGGGTTTCGATCTCCAGTCCTTCGATGGCGTTGATAAAGCCGCGGTCAATCTTCAGGTAATCGAGCGGGAAGGTCATCAGATAGGAGAGCGCACAGTGGCCGGTGCCGAAGTCGTCAATCGCCACCTTCATGCCATGCGACTGCAGATAGCGCAGCTTGCGCGACACCGCGTCGCCGTCCTCGATCAGGCTGCGCTCGGTGAGCTCCAGCGTGATCAGCATCTGCTTGTCACGGATGTTGCGGGCAAAACGCATCATGTCCTGCACAAAATCGGGGTGTTGCAGATGCTCAGCTGCGAGGTTAAAGCCTATGTGGAAGCCCGGTTCAACCTGCCAGCTCTGGATATCTTCCGCCATCATCGCCAGCAGATGCTGGGTCAGCGGCACGATCATGCCTTCCGCTTCGGCATGGCTGATGAAGATATCCGGGCGGATCATTTCGCCGTTGGGCCGCTGCCAGCGCATCAGCGCTTCCGCACCGGTGCAGCGTTGAATCCCGGTGCTGTACACCGGCTGATAGTGCACCGTGAACTCACGGTTGCGTATCGCCCGGCGAATTTCATCCGCCCATGAGAGGCGGCGGCGCAGCCAGTTGGCGGTCAGTACCATCAGCAATATCGAAAAGATGGCGGCCATCGGCAGGAAAATAAGCAGCGCCTGGCGCCAGGCTTTGATCAGCTCGGCGGCGGGTACCGTCACGCTGACGCTGATTGGATAGCGGCTGGACTCGGCCTGATAGTTGGCGCTGCTGAGATACAGCAGCTCTGGCGGGTCGTGCGGACCGCTGGCGATGGGGCTGCCGCCGTTGAAGCGCAGGCTCATCTGATAACGGTTCGACTCGCTGATGGCGCGCATAAAGTCCATCAGATACTGGCCATCAATCACCGCCCAGAAACCGCTGCTGTCCGGCAGGTGACGCACGAAAATCACCGCCGGGCGATCCGGTACGCCGGAGGTGCCGCGAATCGACAGGCTCCACCAGGCTTTGCCGGTCACCGGCGGCGACTGCATCATCATCCCGGCCAGCGTGTCGTGCTGCAGCCCGTAAGCCGACGAGCAGGTGATTTCGCTGCCCTGCAGGGTACCAATCGAGCGGAAGTAGGCGTTAAGGGTGCCGGCGCGCTGCAAATCTTCATCAATATCGGCGCAGCGACGATTCTGGTACTGACGCAGGCGGGTCACCATGTCCCAGGCGCTGTCGCTCATCTTTTCTGCCTGCGTCAGCAGGGCATTGGCGGTGGCAATTTGCTGCTGGCTGACCGTATGGCGCGCCTCAATGGCTGTGCAAAATATGCCCAGCACCAGCGGTAATAACCCGGCACAGACAATCAACAGCCAGCCAAAATCGCGTTGTCGTTTTTGCAGAGGCACCAGACTTTCCTCGGTCGGTTTAAGCAGCATTCAGGGAGCGCGTTACGGCGTCAGCAGCATAACACTTTCCCGCGGTCGTGCATGTTAGCGTTTTGATTTTCCACCAATCTGATACAAGTCAATTATGGTTCGCGCTTTGCGTTTATTGACAATGTTTTGCCGTTACTGGCATTTCCCGGCAGGAAAACACCCCGGACACGAGATGAGTAAGAATGTTGCGCCAGAATCATCAGGCATGGCGATGCGCGCTGACGCCATACGGCGGCAGCGTCACTGCGCAGGGAAGCTGCCAGGCGATCGACAGATACGGATCGTCTGGCATCGTGGCGTGGTAAGACGTTAAGGGCGCGGCGCGGGCCGGTTAGCTTTGACGCGCAGGCGCGGTTTGGGGCGGCCATTACCCAGCATTATCGCCAGCCGGCTGCCGCCCGGCGTGGTTTCCATCAGGATTTTGGTAACGCTGGTCAGCGGCACCGACAGCAGCATCCCGACCGGACCGAGCAGCCAGCCCCAGAAAATCAGCGACAGAAACACCACCAGCGTTGACAGCCCCAGCCCGCGTCCCATCAGGCGCGGTTCCAGCATATTGCCAAACACCATGTGAATGGCACTGAACAGCGCCGCCACCAGCACGGCGTCATACACATCATTCAGCACCAGCGCCTGAATAAACGGCGGCACACCGGCGATAATCGGGCCGATATTGGGGATAAAATTGAGGATAAAGGCGACAACGCCCCAGAACAGCGCAAATTTGACGTCCAGCAGCATCAGCACCAGCCATACCGACAACCCGGTAATCAGGCTGACCAGCGTTTTCAGTGCCAGATAGTGCGTGACGCCCTTCAGCGCTTTGTGCAATCCGGCGATGCGGATCTGCGGATTCATCATCGCGTTGCGCAATTTGTACGGCAGATGGTGCACCTCAAACAGCATGAACACCACGGTCAGAATCAACAGCACCACATTGGTCATGGCACCGGAGAACTGCGCCAGCAGCGTGGTAGCCATGTTCATAATCACATTGGGATCGAGCCGTGCCGCCAGTGCGCTGGTGGAGATATTGATATGAAACTGCGCGGCGAAATGCTGCAGCACCGTCAGCTTCTGTTCCAGCAGGCTGCGTATTTGCGGATAGGTATCGCTGAACTCGCTTACCGAACTGGCCAGCACCCCGACCAGCAGCAGCATCACAATAAAGATCACCGTGATCACCAGCGAGATCGCCACGCCGCGCCGCAGACCCCGGCGCATCAGCAGGGTCACCAGCGGATTAAGCACAATCGCCAGGAAGCTGGCGAGTAAGAAGGGCACCAGAATATCCGACGCGGCACGAATGCCCGCCAGAATAATCACTAACATCGCCAGCTTGACCAGGATGTTCTGGCCAATTTTCTCCTGTGGCTTTTCGTTCATTCCCTCTCCTGAATGGTGGTTCGCTGTGGAAAGTGTAGTTGAACGCCAGTAAGTAATTGTTTGTTTAGGAGTAAGCGAAGCGAACCCGATAAGCACCGCCGGAGATACCGCCATCAGCCCGCCGCTAATCGACGGTGCGCACGGCGAGAAAAGGCGTATAGTGAAGCTTCAGCTATAAAAATTCCGTCAAACACGAGCGCAATCACTCATGCCTGACCAGCCCGCCGCGGCCGAATACAGCCGCTTTCGTCTGAATTTACAGATTCTCTCCATCGTGAAGTTCAACTTCGCCACCTATCTCACCATTGGCCTGCCGCTGGCGGTGCTGCCGGGCTTTGTCCATGACGGCCTGGGCTACAGCGCCTTCTGGGCCGGCGTGGTGATCAGCCTGCAATATGTCGCCACGCTGCTGAGCCGTCCGCATGCCGGTCGCTATGCCGACAGCTGGGGACCCAAAAAAGTGGTGGTGCTTGGGCTGTTTGGCAGCCTGGTGAGCGGACTGTGTATTTTGCTGTCGGCGCTGATAGAGGAGCAGGAGGTGCTCAGCCTGGCGCTGCTGTGCCTCGGGCGCGTGCTGCTGGGCGTCGGGCAGAGTTTCTGCGGCACCGGCACCTCGCTGTGGGGCGTGGCGAAAGTCGGCTCGCTGCATATTGGCCGGGTGATCTCCTGGAACGGCATTGTCACCTATGGTGCGATGGCGATTGGCGCACCGCTTGGGGTGATGATCTTTCGCAGCGGCGGCCTGCTGCTGCTCTCCAGCGTGATTATCGCCATCAGCGTGCTGGCGATAGTGCTGGCGCTGCCCCGTGCGCCGGTGAAAGGCAGCAAGGCCAAACCGCTGCCGTTCCGCGCGGTGCTCGGTAAGGTGTACGGTTTTGGCCTGCTGCTGGCGATGGGCTCGGCGGGCTTTGGCGTGATCGCCACCTTTATCACCCTGTTTTATCAGGAGCAGGGCTGGGACGGTGCTGCCTTCGCGCTGACGCTGTTCAGCGCTGCGTTCGTCGGCATGCGCCTGCTGTTTCCCAATGCCATTAATAAGCTCGGCGGACTGCGCGTCGCCAGCCTGTGTTTTGCCGTCGAGGCGATTGGCCTGCTGCTGGTGGCGGGCGCGTTCGAACCGTGGATGGCGAAGTTCGGCGCTTTTCTCACCGGCGCCGGTTTCTCGCTGGTGTTCCCGGCGATTGGCGTGGTCGCAGTCAAAGTGGTGCCGCAGCAGAACCAGGGCAGCGCGCTGGCCACATATACCGCTTTTATGGATCTGTCGCTCGGCATCACCGGTCCGATCGCCGGCTTTATCATGAGCTTCGCCGGCGTACAGCTGGTTTATCTGCTGACTGCGCTGCTGGTGGGATTTGCGCTGCTTTGTACCCTGCGGATGATCAAGCGTCAGGCTGGGATGCCAGCCGGGGATGCTGCGTCCAGGTCGCCATAAATGGCGCCCCTAAAGCATGACAGAGCGCGCATTGATGCGCACCGGGCAATCGACGTCGCCAGCACCGTAGGGTGCGCATTGATGCGCACCAGGCAATCCGCTGCGGCAATCACGCATCGGATGGGGGAACAGGTGAAAAAAAGGCCTCCGACCGAGGCCAACACTAACAAAAGCGTGTCGCTAAGACACAGATAAGGGTTCGTTTCACATCGCATTGTCTGCAGATGCTGCAAAGAAAACATTTATTTCGTTTTAATTGAATTATGAAATAACGGATATTGGATCTGCCTCGCAAAAATTTCATATTTCGTTTCATCCAGCCACGCACCGGCGCTGACCCTCTCGCTGACGGATCGTCCTGATAATCTCCCTGCTGCTGATTACGGGTGCAGGCCGCATCGGCATTGTCATCAGGCCCGCACTTTGCGCCAGTCCGCTAACGCTGACGGAAAAATGCGATCCAGGCCGCTAAAAGTTAATTTTCCAAAAAGAACTATTTGAAAAATTTATTTCACTGTAATAGCTTCATAGCACGCTTTCCGTATTGCCTGATCGGGCGCGACCCAGACTGACCCGCGGCCTGCAGGGACCTTACACATCAAAGAGGCAACGACATGACTATCGTAGGAAACTTTATCGGCGGCAAAATCACGCACAGCGCCAGCAACGAAACCATTCCGGTCTACGATCCGGCGACCGGCAAAGTGATCCGCGAACTGACGCAAAGCACGGCGGCAGAAGTGGCGCAGGCCATTGAGGTCGCGCATGCGGCGTTTCCGGAATGGTCGAAAACGGCGCCGCTGCGTCGTGCCCGCGTCATGTTCAACTTCAAAGCGCTGATGGAAAAACATCGCGATGAACTGGCGGCACTGATTGTTTCTGAGCACGGTAAAGTCTGGTCCGACGCACTGGGTGAGCTGACGCGCGGCATCGAAGTGATCGAATTTGCCTGCGGCATTCCGCACCTGATCAAAGGGGAAAACTCACCGAACGTCGGTTCCGGCGTTGACAGCTATTCGCTGATGCAGCCGGTGGGCGTGGTCGCGGGCATTACGCCGTTCAACTTCCCGGCGATGGTGCCGCTGTGGATGTTCCCCATCGCGCTGGCGTGCGGTAATACCTTTGTGCTGAAGCCGCCGGCGCTCGATCCTTCTGCCTCGGTACGCATGGCTGAACTGCTGAAAGAAGCGGGGCTGCCGGATGGCGTGTTCAACGTGGTGCACTCCTCAAACGAAGACGCCGAGCAGCTGTATAAAGATCCGCGCATCGCGGCGGTCAGCTTCGTCGGCTCGTCCGGCGTGGCCGAGCACATCTACAAAACCGCCAGCGCGCATGGCAAACGTGTGCAGGCCTTCGGCGCCGCGAAAAACCACGCCATTGTGATGCCGGATGCCGATCTGGATGCCACCGTGAACGCCATCATGGGTGGTGCTTTCGGTTCTGCCGGGGAACGCTGCATGGCGCTGCCGGTGGTGGTGGCGGTTGGCGACGATACAGCCGACAAACTGATTTCGCGCCTGACGCCGCTGATCAAAGCGCTGCGCGTGGGGCCGGGCATGCAGCAGGGTGCAGAAGAGAATGAAATGGGGCCGGTGGTATCCGCTGCGCACCAGAAGAAAGTGCTGGGCTACATCGACAAAGGTGAGCAGGAAGGCGCGACGCTGGTGGTTGACGGACGCGGCGTGAAAGTCGCGGGCCATGAAGAGGGCTACTACGTTGGCGGTACGCTGTTCGATAACGTCACGCCGGAGATGGTGATTTGGCGCGAAGAGATTTTCGGACCGGTGCTGAGCATCATGCGCGCCAGCGACTTCGACAGCGCGCTGCAGCTGGTGAATAGCCACGAATTTGGTAACGGCAGCGCCATCTTCACCAGCAACGGCCATACTGCCCGTGAATTTGTGCACAACGTGGAAGCGGGCATGGTGGGCGTCAATGTGCCGGTGCCCGTGCCGATGGCGTTCCACAGCTTTGGCGGCTGGAAGCGTTCAGTGTTTGGTGCGCTCAACGTGCACGGTCCGGACGGGGTGCGTTTCTACACCCGCATGAAAACGGCGACCGTGCGCTGGCCGAGCGGTCAGCAGACCGTTTCTGAATTCAGTATGCCAACGCTGGGTTAATGTCGCGCAACAGGAGAAACAGGATGTCACTGATTTCAAAAGTGCAGCAGCCGGACAGCCACGGGCGTATCCAGCACGTGACGCCCGAGAGCGCCGGCTGGGAATATGTGGGCTTTGACGCTTATCTGCTGAAAAAGGGCCAGACGCTGCGGTTAAGCAGTGGTGAGAGAGAGCTGTGCCTGGTGCTGGTGGCCGGTCTGGCGTCGGTGAAAACCCGCGACGCAGAATTCCCTGGCATCGGTAAGCGCCTGTCGCCGTTTGAGCGCACGCCGCCTTACTCGGTTTATGTGCCGCATCATGATGAGGTTGAAGTCACTGCCGACAGCGATCTGGAGCTGGCGGTATGCAGTGCGCCGGGCAGTGGCAATCTGCCGGCGCGGCTGATTGCACCGCAGGATGTTGGCGTGGAGCACCGTGGCAAAGGGCGCAATCAGCGCCTGGTGCATAACATTCTGCCGGATAATCAACCGGCCGACAGCCTGCTGGTGGTCGAGGTGTATACCGACGAGGGCGCGACCAGTTCGTATCCCAGCCACAAGCATGATGAGAAGGACAGCGCGGACGAAACCTATCTGGAAGAGACCTATTATCACCGTTTCGATCCCGAACCCGGTTTCGCCATGCAGCGCGTCTACACCGACGACCGTTCGCTCGACGAGTGTATGGCCCCGTATAACCGCGATGTGGTGACGGTGCCGCGCGGGTATCATCCGGTGGCGACGCTGGCCGGTTACGATAACTATTATCTGAACGTGATGGCCGGGCCGGTACGGCTGTGGAAATTTACCTGGGAGAAGGATCACGCCTGGGTGAACAGCGAGCAGTATCCGCGCCGTTAATCAGGTCTCCGCGCGGTCGCCGGAAATGCGCACCAGATTAAACGGCGCACGCAAGCATATAAACGTGCACAGCCGTAGGGTGCGCATTGATGCGCACCAGGTTAAACGGCACACGCATTCACTGATGCGCACAGATAAAAAAAGGCAGCCATCTGGCTGCCTTTTTTCTATTCGGTACCTGAGGTTTATTCGCTGCTGCTGTTATTCAGCGCCAGCGACACCGCCAGAGTTTGCGCCAGGCACAGCGAGGCCACCTGCGAGCGGAAGCCATCCACCTGCGCTTCGCGCACCACAAAACAGACATCGCTGAACGCCGCCAGCGGGCTCACCTGGCTGTCGGTGATGGCGATCTGATGCGCGCCACGTTTAGCACCCAGCTCCACCAGTTCCACTGCTTCACGCGCATACGGCGAGTAGCTGATGGCGATGACCACGTCTTTCGGATTCACCATGCTGAGCTGTTCAGTGAACATACCGCCCAGGCCATCAATCAGAAAAGCGCGACGCTCCAGATGGCGCAGCGCATACACCAGATACGAGGCCACGCTGAACGAGCGGCGCAGACCGATGATGTAGATGTTCTCCGCCTCGTTGAGCATCTTCACCGCTTTGTTCAGCTGGTCGGGATTCACCTGCATCGCCAGCTGCTGCAGCGCCTGGCTGTTGACCATGGTAAAGACGTTGAGGATCTCCACCGGGCTCTCCGGTGAGCTGGCGCTGTCGTCGGTGGCCGTCTGGCGGAACAGGCGCGCCCGTTCGGTATAGTTCACGGTCTCTTCCATCAGGTGCTGACGAAAGACCTGTTTCATTTCGTTGAAGCCGCTAAAGCCGAACGCGTTGGCGAAGCGGATCAGCGTGGAGGGCGGAACATCCGCCTGCTGGGCGATAGAGGCGACGGTATCAAACGCGATGCTGTTGCTGTTATCAAGGATATAACGAGCCACCTGCTTCAGGCGTTTACTCAGCGTCTCGTAGCGACGACGGATATCGTCCTGTAACAAGGTTAATTGCGTTGGGTTATTGGTCATTACTTCGGCCCGTCAGAAAAGGAAATATGGCTGGATAATGAGCGCTATAGTACCAGATGGATGGAAAATTTCATTTGTTTGACGCTATCGTGAAGGCTATTTCATCGGTTTATGAATTGCCTCACAAAACTCAGGGGGTTGAGGGCTTGCCCTCACCCTAACCCTCTCCCGCAGGCGGGAGAGGGAACAGTCCGGAGCGGTCTGATCGGTCTGACAGGGCTGGTACAATGCTTAACGACCTGCCTGAACGGCTCCCTCACCCTAACCCTCTCCCGCAGGCGGGAGAGGGGACAGTCCGGAGCAGTCTGACCGGCCTGACAGGACTGGTACAATGCTTAACGATCTGCCTGAACGGCTCCCTCTCCCGGTGGGAGAGGGCTGGGGTGAGGGCATCCGCTCGCAACACACTAAAAAGCGGCCCGTCAGGCCGCTTCTCAGCACATCCTCTTCAAATCCGTCAGCCGCGCGCGGCGCGCCAGTAGCCAATCAGGCGCAGATAATTGCCTTTCACGGTCTCAATCAGCGCTTTATCATCCAGCTCACCGTTCAGCCACTGGCGTGACGGCTGGCCAAAAATGGTGCGACCCACGGCAAAACCTTTCACCCACGTCGCCTGCGCGGCGGCGGCGAAGCCGGCTTTCAGCTTCTCTTCCGGCGCATCCAGGCCGAGTAACAGAATGCCGCGACAGTGCGGATCCTGCTGCTCAATCAGCTCGCCGATCGCCTGCCAGCTCTCCGCCGTCAGCGGTGGTAGCTTCCACCAGTCCGGCTGCACGCCCAGGCTATAGAAGTGGCTCAGCATATCGTAATAGTAGGACTCGTTACGGTCCGGGTTGCTCTCCGGCAGAATCACTTCCAGCAGCAGCTCGTGCCCGCTCTTGTTACAGCTGCGCCACACGTCAAGAACGAGCTCGTCCTGCTCTTTACGCAGTTCAGCACTGTCATGGGGATGGTAAAACACCAGGCACTTGACGACGTGCTCGGCCGGCCAGTCCACCAGCTGAGAGCCAATATTGCCGTGCTCAAGACGCAGTGGCCGTGAGCTCGGCAGCTCGATGGGCCGCCCAATCCACCAGTGCTTGCCGGTGATGGCGTTGAGCGCTTTCTGGCCGTACGTGGTATCCGCCAGGATGCCACTCTTCTCATTGAGACCGGCTTCGTTAGCCGCCTCCTGTGCCGCCTGCAGCAGCAGCAGCTTCAGCTGCGGAATGCGCTCCTCGCTGACGCCCGCTTCGCGCGCCATATCGGCCAGCTGTTTACGGTGGTCAAAGGCGAACACATTCAGCTCCGGCCACTGCTGCTTACGCGTGGTAACGCGATGCAGATGATTGAGGCGCGCGTCCAGATCCGGACGTTTCACCGCGTTATCGCGGCTGAGGAAATCGTCCAGCTCCTCTTTCGTTGGCATCGCCGGTGCACAGCCGTGACGGGATACCACCAGCGCGCCACAGGCATTGGCGTAGCGGCACGCCTGTTCCCAGCTCTCATCGTTGAGCCAGCCGCGCAGCAGGCCCGACATAAACGCATCGCCGGCGCCCAGCACGTTGAGCACCTCAACGCGCACGCCGCTGTGCAGGCGCGTCTGCTCCCAGCTATCGGGAATCTCGCCCTCAAACACCACGCAACCCAGCGGCCCGCGTTTGCAGACCAGCGTGGCGCTGCTGGCCTTACGCACATTTTTCAGTGCGGTCAGCGTATCGGTACTGCCACCGGCGATATGGAACTCTTCTTCCGTTCCGACGATCAGATCGAAATAGTGAACCACTTCCTGCAGCTGCTGCGTCACCTGGCCGGATTCAATGAAACGTGTTTCACCGTCACCCAGTGAGGTAAGACCCCATAGCACCGGGCGATAATCGATATCCAGCGCGGTGCGCAGACCGTTGCGCCGGGCAATATCCAGCGCTTTCAGCACCGCCGCCCGCGTGTCCGGATGCGACAGGTGGGTGCCGGTTACCGCCACGGCGCGGGACGAGGTAATGAACTCTTCGCGAATGTCCTCGGGAACCAGCCCCATATCCGCACAGTTGTCGCGATAGAAAATCAGCGGAAAGGTCTCTTCGTCTTTGATGCCGAGAATCACCAGCCCGGTCAGGCGCTGCTTATCGGTGATCAGCCCGTCAGTATTGCAGCCCACGCGCTGCAGCTCTTCACGCAGGAAGCGGCCATTGTGTTCGTCACCGACGCGTGCCAGCATCGCCGACTTCAGCCCCTGAATCGCGGTGCCATAAGCTACGTTGCCGGAAGAGCCGCCGAGGTATTTGTTAAAGCTGGTCATATCTTCCAGGCGCGAGCCAATTTGCTGGCCGTAAAGATCGACGGCGATGCGTCCAATACAAATCACATCAAGCCGCTTCTGTTGTGTACTCATACTGATGGTTTCCTTCTGTGATAAGCAGACACGGCGGGCGCTGCCGCCCACTATCAAGCGCAATGCTTCCGGGGTCTCAGGGTGCCTGACTGGCTATGTGGGCAGTATGAGGAATAAAAATTCCAAACACAATATGAAATGAAACATCCATCGCGATTTTGTGAGCCAGGTAAAACTCTGGTGCCGCTACCTTTCCCGCCCTTTACGGCTTGCCCGTTTCGCGGGTGCTCTGGCTTGTGAGCCAGCTCGCAGGAAATGATGACGGATGAGAGGAAGCTGCTGACGTGAAATGAAATTTCGTTATGATGACTGAGGCATAGCAGGCTGTTTCACTTTGCTGTCATCCCGTCCCGTCATCGCCCGCGTTTCAGCGCCGAATTTGATCTTCATCGCAAAATGAAATGTTTCTTCTGTAATCAGGTTTAATGGAAAAAACATTTGTTTATAATCGCCACACGTTTCACTTAGCGTCGGGCGCGTTTTCACCGCCGACCCGAATCGCGTCGTACCCCCTGAGCGGGTACCACATGTAAAGGAAGAAGCATATGGGCACTATCAGACTGACTACCGCACAGGCGCTGGTGAAATTTCTGGATAACCAGTACCTGAACGTTGACGGCGTTGAAACCAAATTCGTGCACGGCATCTTTGCTATTTTCGGCCACGGCAATGTGCTCGGCCTCGGCCAGGCGCTGGAGCAGGACAGCGGCGATTTACAGGTGTATCAGGGCCGTAACGAGCAGGGTATGGCGCACGCTGCCATCGGTTTTGCCCGGCAGTCGCTGCGCCGTCAAATCATTGCCTGTACCTCTTCCGTCGGACCGGGTGCCGCCAACATGATTACCGCGGCAGCCACGGCAACAGCCAACCGGATTCCACTGCTGCTGCTGCCGGGCGATGTGTTCGCCACGCGCCAGCCGGACCCGGTGCTGCAGCAGATCGAGCAGAGTCACGATCTCAGCATCAGCACCAACGATGCCTTCCGCGCAGTGAGTAAATACTGGGACCGCGTGAGCCGTCCGGAACAGCTGATGACCGCCTGTATCAATGCGCTGCGCGTGCTGACCGATCCGGCGGAAACCGGGGCGGTAACGCTGGCGCTGCCGCAGGATGTGCAGGGCGAAGCCTGGGATTTCCCGGAATACTTCTTCCAGAAACGCGTGCATTTGCTTGACCGGCGTCTGCCGACGGCGGCCCAGCTGGACGCGGCGCTGGCATTGATTGCGCGTAAGCGCAAGCCGCTGATTGTAGTGGGTGGCGGCGTGAAATACTCCGATGCCGGTCAGGCGCTGCTGAGCTTTGCCGAGCGTTTCAATATTCCATTTGCCGAAACGCAGGCCGGCAAAGGCACCATCGTTTCCGACCATCCGCTGAATGTGGGCGGCGTGGGTGAAACCGGCTGTCTGGCGGCGAACCTGCTGGCCAAAGAGGCCGATCTGGTGATCGGTATTGGTACGCGCTATACCGATTTCACTACGGCTTCAAAATGGATCTTCCAGCATCCGGAAATCAGCTACCTCAACATTAACGTCAACAACTTCGACAGCTACAAGCTGGATGGCGTGCAGCTGCTGGCGGATGCACGCGAAGGATTAACCGCGCTGGAAGCCGGACTGAACGGCTTTGAGAATCACTGGGGTGGCCAGATTGAACAGGCGCAGAGCAAGCTGCTGAAAGAGACGCAGCGCGTGTACGCCGCCACTTTCAACACCGATGACTTTATTCCGGAAATCGCTGACCACATCGATCGCACCGCGCTGTTCGCCGAGTTTGAGCGTTTGACAAAGTCGGTGCTGACGCAGAGCAGCGTGCTGGGCACCTTAAACGAACAGCTGCCAAAGGATGCGGTGATTGTCGCCGCCGCCGGCAGTCTGCCGGGTGACCTGCAGCGCGTATGGCGCACCAAAGATTACAACGCGTATCACGTTGAGTACGGCTACTCGTGCATGGGTTACGAAGTGAATGCCGCGCTGGGCGTGAAGCTGGCACAGCCGCAGCGCGAAGTCTACGCCATGGTGGGTGACGGCTCGTTCATGATGCTGCACTCCGAGCTGGTCACCTCGATTCAGGAAGGGGCGAAAATCAACGTCATCCTGCTGGATAACATGACCAATGGCTGCATCAACAACCTGCAGATGGAACACGGCATGGACAGTTTCAACACCGAGTTCCGCTTCCGTAATCCGCAGGGCGGCAAGCTGGATGGCGGCTTCGTGCCGGTTGATTTCGCGGCGATAGCCGCCGGCTACGGCTGTAAAACCTACCGTGTCACCACGCTGGAGCAGCTGAAGGCGGCGCTGGAAGATGCGCAGCAGCAGACGGTTTCGACCCTGATTGACATCAAAGTGCTGCCAAAAACCATGGTGCACAAATACTTCAGCTGGTGGCACGTCGGCGTGGCGCAGGCTTCCACCTCAGAGCGGACGCAGCAGGTGGCCGACAAGCTCAATCAGCATATTCAACAGGCGCGTAAGTACTAACCCTTTTCAGGCCGGCGCTGCCCGGCCCGTTTTACCCTACTTATCCGACTCTACAGGTGTAATTATGACGCTCAAACTCGGTGTAATCGGTACCGGCGCAATTGGTCAGGAACATATTCGTCGCTGCAACAACGTGCTGCAGGGCGCAAAAGTGGTGGCGGTTTCAGACATCAATGTGGAAGGTGCACGCGCGGCGCTGCAGCGGCTGAATATCCAGGCCGAAGTGTATCAGGATGGCCATCAGGTGATTAACTCGCCGGAAGTGGATGCCGTGCTGGTGACCTCGTGGGACCCGACGCATGAAGAGTTCACGCTGGCCGCGATTGCCGCCGGGAAACCGGTGTTCTGCGAGAAGCCGCTGGCACTGAGCGCGGAGGGCTGCCGTCGCATTGTCGACGCCGAGATTGCGCACGGCAAGCGTCTGGTGCAGGTGGGCTTTATGCGCCCGTATGATGCCGGCTATCGCGCGCTGAAAAAGGTGATCACCGATGGTGACATCGGCGAGCCGCTGATGCTGCACTGCGCGCACCGTAATCAGAGCGTCGGCGAGAATTACACCACCGACATGGCTATTACCAACACCCTGATACACGAGCTGGATGTCCTGCGCTGGCTGACCGAGGACGATTACAAAAGCGTGCAGGTGGTGTTCCCGCGCACGACCTCAAAGTCACACGCGAAGCTGAAAGATCCGCAAATCGTGCTGTTTGAAACGCAGAAGGGCATCCGCATCGATGTGGAGATCTTTGTGAACTGCGCGTATGGCTATGACATTCAGTGTGAAGTGGTGGGCGAGGAGGGCATCGCCAGACTGCCGGAGCCGTCGGCGATTCAGATGCGCAAAGATGCCCGCCTTGGCAACGCGCTGCTGACCGACTGGAAAGATCGCTTTATCGACGCCTACGACGTTGAGCTGCAGGCGTTTATCAATGATGTGAAAGCAGGCCAGCTGAGCGGGCCTTCCGCCTGGGATGGCTTTGCCGCCTCGGTGGCTGCTGATGCCTGCCTGAAGGCGCAAACCAGCGGCGCGATTGAGCCCGTTGCCATGCCGCCGCGTCCGGCGTTTTACCAGAAATAATCAGGCGCGTGCGCTAAACCTATCCACGGCAGCGGATTACCGCTGCCTCTCTGTATCAGGGAGCTGAAAATGAACCAAGAGAACGTCAAACTGGCGATTGCGCCGATTGGCTGGACCAACGACGACATGCCGGAACTCGGCAGCGAAAATACTTTCCAGCAAACGGTCAGCGAAATGGCGCTGGCGGGTTTCACCGGCAGCGAAGTGGGCAGCAAGTATCCGCGCGATCCGGCGGTGCTGAAGCCGATGCTGGATATCCGCGGTATTCAGATTTGTAACGCCTGGTTTAGTACCTTTTTTGCCAACGGTGACAAAGCGAAAACCATCGATCAGTTCATCAATCACATGAATTTCCTGCACGCCATGGGCGCGCGCGTGATTGGCTGCTCGGAACAGAGCAAAAGCATTCAGGGCACGTCGCTGCCGGTGCTGGAGCAGAAGCCGGTTTTCACGGACGAAGAGTGGCGCCTGACGGCAGAAGGTTACAACGAACTGGCGGCGATCGCGGCGCAGAAAGGGATGCGCGTGACGCTGCATCATCACATGGGCACCGGCATTCAGACGCCAGCCGAAATCGACCGTTTTATGGCAATGACCAACGATAACGTCGGTCTGCTGTACGACACCGGCCACATTTACTACTCCGAAGGATCACAGCAGGTGATGCTGGATGTGCTGACCCAGCATCTGCCGCGTATTTTCCACGTGCATCTGAAGGATGTGCGTGACAGCGTGGTGGCAGAGGTGCGCGCAAACTCGCTGTCGTTCCTCGACGGAGTGAAGAAAGGCACCTTCACCGTACCAGGCGATGGCGTTATCGATTTCAAACCGGTATTCAAAATCCTCGATGATTACGGCTATAAAGGCTGGATGGTGGTCGAAGCGGAACAGGATCCGGCCATCGCTAACCCATTCGAATATGCAGTGAAAGCCCGTAAATATATTCGTGACAATGCCGGGCTGTAAGTTAGCGTGTTAATTAGCGCAATGAATTGCGCCGCTACGGTAAATGCGGCAGTGACTTTCGTCATTATCGACCGCACACACTGTAGCGGCGCGATTTATCGCGCTATGTATCAATTGCTCCTCTGCAATTGACTCATTTCGTTGTCTTTATTCACTGTGTAATTTCCTGAATCCAGTGAGAACATCACGCCACCATCCTGCGTCCGCTGAATTTTCATCAGTAAATTTTTATCAAGGCAATTAGCAGGGGGTTGCATTTGCTTAAAGCAAATGCGGTCCTTTTTTTCTAATGGCTGATATCCCCCACCTAATGCATAAAAATAATAGGTAATGGAGCCATTTTCATTAAAGGCTTTAATATTGTATTTTAATGTTATTTGCTGCTGGTGACTCAACCACCACCTTATTTTTTCGTCGTCAGAATAAGGCAGGTGATCGACGATAATTGATGCAGAATAGTAATCCTGGTGAACGTCAATAACGTTAACTTCCCTGAAGTTCAGGTAGCAGTATATGCCACTGGCTAATGCAACAAGCAGAATTAATCCTGCCCATGTCTTCCTGTTCATTAACGGCCGCCTTCAATATCTATCACAGCATCCATGTTCGTCAGAAAAGGACGAAAGCCAAATTTATCATAACGTTGTAAGGTGAACCTTATCTTAAAAAACTGAAATTGTCTGAATTTATGCTTGTGAATATCATGCGTATCCAGACCGAAATGATCCTGTCCGCTGAAGCGCATTTTTGCCCTCCAGCGCGCACCATTAACGTCAAGACTTAATATGTCAATTTTGGTAGCATAAACATCATGAACAGTAATGCCTAAACCATTTATTTTATCCATAATTAATGAATGGAACTTTGGCAGGATCGAGTTATTAATGGCAGAATTAATATCACCTATATTTTTCAATGGCAGGCCTTTGATACCATAATCAATATTAACATTGAGCGTATCAATTATGGCTTTGTGTGTACTGTTTATGCTTCTGTCGTTCATAATTTTGTCCCGATATGCCATATCCAGCGACAAATCCCGAAACGGCAGGCCGCTGGAGCGCATAAAATGCTCCAGCATCTTATTTATCAGGAAACGTTGCGGGCCAACAAGCGCGAAGGGTAATGACGTGGTTTGCATCTCAGCAAACAGCAGCCTGGCGCACTCCAGCGGTGAAAGCTTTTCGCCAGGTTTCGCATAAGCACCAGCAAAGCGCGACTGGGGATTATGGAAGGGATGCAGCCGCGTCATGCTCCACGGGTCGACCACATTGGAAATGTGGGTGAGGCCGAATTCGTTTTTCATCCGGCGTTCACAGATATCGCCGTAGCGCATATCGTCAGCGCCATAGTCATTAAACATGCGCTGTGTGGTGAAGATATTGAGCGGAAAAGTGGCTAAAGCCATGCGTGATGCTCCCTGTTACTGACGAGTCCGTTAATCCGGTCGCGGATTATTTAGTCAGTAAGCGGAGCGGTGAGAATTGATCTGGTGCAGTACCTTGTGTGAATAACCTCTCGCCAACACAAAAAGAGAAAAAACAAAAACCCCGCGCGGTGGCGGGGTTGAGGACAATGCTTAAGGCGATTACGAAGCCAGCGACAGCGCCGGTTTCTGGCCGTTTTCCGCCAGCCAGTCGCGGATGCGCGCCTGTTCGGCTTCGCTCAGCCACATACCCTGTTTGGTACGGCGCCAGATGGCGTCGTCCAGCTCGCGCACCCACTCGTGTTTCACCAGATAACGCAGTTCGGCTTCATAGAATTCGTGGCCAAAGTTTTCACCCAGATCTTCACGGCTCTTCGCGCCTTCCAGCAGCACTTCAGTACGGCTGCCGTAGGTGCGGGCAAAGTGACGCGCCATGCCTTCGCTGATGAACGGATAGCGACGGCGCAGGCTGGCAGCGTAATCTTCACGCGTACCGGAGAAATCACCGCCTGGCAGCACGGCGTTTTTGGTCCACGCCGGACCGGCATCGGGGTAGTATTTCGCCAGTTTCTCCAGCGCATGCTCCGCCAGCTTGCGATAGGTGGTCAGCTTGCCGCCGAACACGGACAGCAGCGGTGCCTGGCCGTTGTCGTCGTGCACGTCCAGTGTGTAATCACGGGTGATCGCCTGCGGTGAATCGGATTCATCATCGCACAGCGGACGCACGCCGGAGTAGGTCCAGACGATATCGTCGCTGGTCAGCTGCTTTTTAAAGTGCGCGTTATACACCTTCAGCAGGTAGCTGATTTCATTGTCATCGATTTTGACATTTTTCGGATCGCCTTTGTATTCGACGTCGGTGGTACCGATGATTGAAAACTCATCCATCCACGGAATTACAAACACGATGCGGTTATCTTCGTTCTGCAGAATGTAAGCCTGCTTCTCGGTGTGCACGCGCGGCACCACGATATGGCTGCCTTTGATCAGGCGAATACCGTACGGCGATTTCAGCTTCAGGCCATCGTCAAAGAACTGTTTCACCCAGGGACCGGCGGCGTTAACCAGCCCTTTGGCGCGCCAGGTGTAGGTTTTGCCGGTATCGACGTCTTCCGCTTCCACCATCCACAGGCCGGCTTCACGCCAGGCGCGGGTTACGCGGGTGCGGGTGCGCACTTCGCCGCCCTGTTTCACCACTTCCTGCGCGTTAAGCACCACCATGCGCGCATCGTCTACCCAGCAGTCGGAATATTCGAAACCGCGCGTAATTTCAGGCTTCAGGGCCGATTCCGCGCCAAAACGCAGACCTTTACTGCCTGGCAGCGTAGTGCGCTTACCGAGGCGATCGTACATAAACAGGCCCATGCGGATCATCCACGCCGGACGCAGATGCGGGCGGTGTGGCAGACGGAAACGCATCGGGAAGGCGATGTGCGGCGCCATTTTCAGCAGCACTTCACGTTCGGCCAGCGCTTCGCCCACCAGACGGAATTCGTAATGTTCCAGATAGCGCAGGCCACCGTGAATCAGCTTGGAACTGGCAGAGGAGGTTGCACAGGCCAAATCCCGCGCCTCCAGCATTAGCACTGACAGGCCGCGTCCTGCAGCATCCACTGCTATGCCGGCACCGTTGATGCCGCCGCCGATCACGATCAGGTCTTTGGTTTCCACGTCATCTCCTCCGATGTTCGGAATAGTTCTAAAATGTTCGTTTTCGAGCGTAATAATAATCGGAAACCAACATTGACGCCAGCGCTTAACTCAATAAAAACATTCTTGCGTGATATAGCTAACATTTCGGCAGGAAAAAAATCACATACCCACAGGATTTGTCAGGTTATAGCGGCGGCTTATCAGGGTAAACTAACGCCAATTGATGACGAGGTAATGAGAGACCCATGGAAACCTTCAAGTGTATTAACGTCCTGCAGGCTAACGAGCATCTGGCACAGGGAGCGCAACTGGTAGACATCCGCGATCCGCAAAGCTTCGCCATGGGCCACGCCACCGGTGCGCAACATCTGACCAATGACAACCTGGCGACGTTTATCGCCGGTGCACGGCACGACCAGCCGGTGCTGGTGATGTGCTATCACGGTAACAGCAGTAAAGGCGCGGCGCAGTTCCTGTTAAGCCAGGGCTTTAGCGACGTCTACAGCATCGACGGCGGTTTTGATGCCTGGCGCGCGGCGTTTCCGACGCAGGTCGCCATCGGCAGCCTCTGATTGACCGATTAAAGGAAGGAGAGCACCGCATGATGCGCATCACCCAGTTTAACCAGCCGCGTATGGCGCAGGCGTTTGTCGATTACATGGCGACGCGCGGCGTCACGCTGCGTATTGAGCGCGAAAGCCACTATGTCATTGTGCTGGATGACGACAGCAAGCTGGAGATGGTCGAAAACGAACTCGCGCAGTTCGTGCGCGATCCCAACCATCCACGCTATCAGGCGGCGAGCTGGCACAGCGGTACCACCGACAGCGGTCTGCGTTATGAGCGTGGCAATATCTGGGCAAACATTCGCGAACGCGCGGGCCCGCTCACGCTGACCATCATGATCGCCTGCGTGGCGGTGTTTATCCTGATGCAGATCGTCGGCGACGATGTGGTGCTCGGCTGGCTGGCCTGGCCGGCAGATTCATCACAATATTTTGAGGTGTGGCGCTGGTTCAGCCACGCGCTGCTGCACTTCTCGCTGCTGCACATTCTGTTCAACCTGATGTGGTGGTGGTATCTCGGTGGTGCGGTAGAGAAGCGCCTCGGCAGCGGCAAGCTGTTCGTTATCATGCTGATTTCAGCGCTGCTGAGCGGCTGGATGCAGGCGAAGTTCAGCGGCGTGCTGTTTGGCGGGCTGTCCGGCGTGGTCTATGCGCTGATGGGCTACTGC
The DNA here is from genome assembly GCF_002928355.1 of Pantoea sp. ICBG 828. Classification (NCBI taxonomy): domain Bacteria; kingdom Pseudomonadati; phylum Pseudomonadota; class Gammaproteobacteria; order Enterobacterales; family Erwiniaceae; genus Pantoea; species Pantoea sp. ICBG 828. Next base: position 34,487 of record NZ_POWN01000011.1, read on the forward strand.
TGGCTGCGCGGCGAGCGCGATCCCGAAAGTGGCATTTATCTCGAGCGCGGCCTGATTGGCTTCGCTATTGTATGGCTGGTGATTGGCTGGTACGGCGCCTTTGGCCTGTCGATCGCGAACGCTGCGCACGTCACCGGTTTGCTGGTGGGGCTGGCAATGGCGTTCGTTGATACGCGCAAACGCGCACGTCGCTAGTAGCAGGATAAAAAGAACACGGCCTTGAGCCGAGGAGAGAGATGTGAAGCAGACGCAACGTCATGACGCCATTATCGATCTGGTCCGGCGTCAGGGGTATGTCAGTACGGAAGAGCTGGTGGATCACTTTGAGGTCAGCCCGCAGACTATCCGGCGCGATCTGAACGATCTGGCCGATCAAAACAAAATTCAGCGTCATCACGGCGGCGCGGCGCTGCCTTCCAGCTCGGAAAACACCGCGTGGCAGGATCGCAAAATGATGTGGTCGGCGGAAAAGGCACGCATCGCCGAGCGCGTGGCGAGCCAGATCCCGGACGGTGCCACGCTGTTTATTGATATCGGCACCACGCCGGAAGCGGTGGCGCATGCGCTGCTCAACCACAACAATCTGCGTATTGTCACCAACAACCTCAACGTGGCGATTTTGCTGATGGGCAAGCCGGATTTCCGCGTGATCATCGCCGGCGGTGAAGTGCGCACGCGCGACGGCGGGATTATGGGGGAAGCCACGCTCGATTTTATCTCTCAGTTCCGGCTCGATTACGGCATTCTCGGCATCAGCGGTATTGATATGGACGGTTCGCTGCTGGAGTTCGACTATCACGAAGTGCGCACCAAACGCGCCATTATCGAGAACTCGCGCTGCGTGATGCTGGTGGTGGATCACTCGAAGTTTGGCCGTAACGCCATGGTTAACCTTGGCAACATGAGCCTGATTGATTACCTGTATACCGATCAAACCCCGCCATTAAGCGTACTGAAGGTGATTGAACAGCACGAAGTGCATCTGGAGCTGTGCTGATTTCCCAGGTGCGCATCAATGCGCACCCTGTGATGCAGCAGGCCATGCTTACCAAACCGCACCCTTAGTGCATTGTGCCGTATTGTAGGGTCGCCATTGATGGCGACCAGGCCGCAGCGGCACGCCTTTTTTCACTGCTTCTTCATTTCCCTGTCGCTTTTTTCAGCGTCCGCGGCTTAACTTACTCTTTCAGATTTGCGCTTGCCCGTGTTTACCGTTTCGGATGCAAAGGGATGCACTATGTCGCCGCTAAAATTCAATAAAACCCGCTTTGACGCCGCACTGACCCGCCAGTGGCAGCAGCTCGGACTGACTTCCGCCCGGCAGATGACGCCGCATCAGTGGTGGCAGGCGCTCAGCCGGGCGCTGATGGAACTGCTCGCCGAACAGCCGCCCGTGCCGCCGAAAAGTGCTCAGCGCCACGTTAATTATCTCTCAATGGAGTTTCTGCCCGGCCGGCTGACCGGTAATAACCTGCTCAATCTCGGCTGGTATAACGAGGTGGCCGCCGCGCTGGCAGAGCACCAGGTTGAGCTGAATGAACTGCTGGAGGAGGAAGTCGATCCGGCGCTGGGCAACGGCGGACTGGGACGGCTCGCGGCCTGCTACATGGATGCGATGGCGACGGTCGGCCAGCCGGCGATGGGGCACGGCCTCAACTATCAGTACGGCCTGTTTCGTCAGTCGTTTGTGGCCGGACAGCAGCACGAAGCGCCGGATGACTGGCAGCGCGATCGCTATCCGTGGTTCCGCCACAACGCGGCGCTGGATGTGCCGGTGGGGCTGGGCGGTAAGGTTAAAAAGCGCGACGATGGCAGCGTCGAGTGGCGTCCGGCACAGCAGCTGGTCGGCCAGGCCTGGGATCTGCCGGTAATCGGCTATCGCAACGGCATCACGCTGCCGCTGCGCCTGTGGCAGGCCACCAGCGCGCAGCCGTTTGACCTGACGCTGTTTAACGCCGGGAAGTTCCTGCAGGCGGAGCAGCCGGGCATTGAAGCCGACAAGCTGACCAAAGTGCTCTATCCCAATGACAACCATGCGCCAGGTAAACGTCTGCGGCTGATGCAGCAGTATTTCCAGTGCGCCTGCGCGGTGAGCGACATACTGCGTCGTCACCGGCTGGCGGGCCGTGCGCTGCATACGCTGCCGGATTTCGAAGTGATTCAGCTCAACGATACCCATCCCACCATCGCTATTCCGGAGCTGCTGCGTCTGCTGCTGGATGAGCATAGCCTGAGCTGGGACGACGCCTGGCACATTACCAGCCGCACCTTTGCCTATACCAACCATACGCTGATGCCGGAGGCGCTGGAGCGCTGGCCGGCGAGCCTGCTGCGCGAACTGCTGCCGCGCCATCTGCAAATCATCAAACAGATCAATCGCCAGCTGAAGCAGCAGGTCAAACAGCGCTGGCCGAATGACAGCGCCCTCTGGCACAAGCTGGCGGTGGTGAGCGACGGCGAAGTGCGCATGGCCAATTTGTGCGTGGTGAGCTGTTTCGCCGTCAACGGTGTGGCAGCGCTGCACTCGCAGCTGGTGGTTAACGATCTGTTCCCGGAATATCACCAGATGTGGCCACACAAGTTTCATAACGTCACCAACGGCATTACGCCGCGGCGCTGGCTGAAGCAGTGCAATCCCCTGCTGTCCGCGCTGATTGACGACAGCCTGCAGATGGAGTGGGCCAACGATCTCGACGCGCTGGAATGGCTGGCGCCGCTGGCGAAGAAGAAAAGTTTTCGCCAGCAGTTCCGCACCATCAAGCAGCAAAACAAACTGCGGCTGACGGTGTACATCAAACGCGTGACCGGCATCGATATCAATCCTGACGCGCTGTTTGATGTGCAGATCAAGCGCCTGCACGAATACAAACGCCAGCATCTCAGTCTGCTGCACATCCTGCACTGCTATCGCCAGCTGCGCGATAACCCGGACAATCCCGACTTCGTGCCGCGCGTCTTTCTGTTTGGCGCCAAGGCGGCGCCCGGCTATTTGCTGGCAAAAAACATCATCTGTGCCATCAATAAAGTCGCGGAGGTGATCAACAACGACCCGCTGGTGGGCGATCGCCTGAAGGTGGTGTTTGTGCCGGATTACCGGATTACCGCCGCCGAGCTGATGATTCCGGCAGCCGATCTCTCGGAGCAGATCTCCACGGCCGGTTACGAAGCCTCCGGTACCGGCAACATGAAATTGGCGCTCAACGGCGCGCTGACCATTGGCACGCTGGACGGGGCTAACGTGGAGATTGCCGAGGCGGTCGGTGAGAAAAATATCTTTATCTTCGGCAACACGGTGGATGAGGTAAAAGCACTGAAGGCCGACGGTTACAGTCCGAAGAAGCTGCGTAAGCACGATCGCTATCTCGACGGTTTACTGAAGGAGCTGGAAAAGGGCAAATTCAGCGACGGCGACCGGCAGGCGTTTGCGCCGCTGCTGGAGAGCCTGAGCAAACAGGGCGATCCGTGGCTGGTGCTGGCCGATTTCGCCGCCTACATCGCGGCACAGCAGCGCGTCGAAGCACTGTGGCGCGATCCGGAAGCGTGGACCAAAGCGGCGATTCTCAACACGGCGCATACCGGCCGCTTCAGTGCCGATCGTTCGATTCGCGATTATCAACAGCGTATCTGGCAGGCGGCGCGCTGAGCCGCCGGAAAATGACGCTGCATGCGTAATGTGCGCACGGCAACGAAGGAGACAACATGGCCATGAAGAAACTGGATCAGGCTGCACGGGATGCCGGTATCGCACTGAGTTTTATCAACAATAAAGGTGAGTCACAGACCATCAGCGACGACACCAAACGCGCGCTGATGGCGCTGATGGACGCCCCGACGGGCAGCGCGCCACCGCTGCCGCCGGTGCTGGTGTTAACGCCGCCCGGACTGCCTGAACTGACGCCGCAGGGCAGCGACGACTACCGCTGGCAGCTGGTGAGCGAGCAGGGGCAGCACTATGACGGCACGCTGAGCGCGGGAGAAAGCCTGGCGCTGCCGGCAGAACTGCCCGAGGGCTACCATCAGCTCACGCTGAGCACTTCACGCCAGCAGTGGCAGACGCGCATTATCATCGCACCGGCGCGCTGTTATCTGCCGCCAGCGCTGGCGCAGGGGGAGAAGCGCTGGGGCGCGCTGGTGCAGCTCTATACGCTGCGCTCGGCGCGTAACTGGGGCATCGGCGACTTTGGCGATCTGATGCAGATGCTGGAGCAGGTCGCCGCTCACGGCGGCGATTTCATCGGTCTCAACCCGCTGCATGCGCTCTATCCGGCGCAGCCGGAGCACGTCAGCCCGTACAGCCCGAGTTCGCGCCGCTGGCTCAACGTGCTGTACATCGACATCAATCAAATCGACGAATTCACCCACAGTGAAACCGCCCAGCGCTGGTGGCACAGCGCGCCAACGCGCAAAGCGCTAAAACAGGCGCGCAGCGCAGCGTTTGTCGATTATCGCGCGGTGACGACGCTCAAGCTGACTGCGCTGCGTTTTGCCTGGCAGCACGCACAGCCGCAGCTGACCCGGCAGCCGGCGTTTCAGCAGTTTCTGGCTGAAGGCGGCGATGCGCTGCGCTATCAGGCGGCGTTTGACGCCATCGTAGCGGCGCGCAGCCAGCAGCATCCCGATGAGTGGGGCTGGGAAAAGTGGCCGTCAGGCTGGCAGCAGGCGCAGCAGTCAGAGGTGCAGCAGTGGTGCGCACAGCATGAGGACGACATTCTGTTCTGGAGCTGGCTGCAGTGGCTGGCGCAGCAGCAGTTCGCCGCCTGCTGGCAGCGTAGCCAGCAACTCGGGATGGCGGTCGGGTTATATCGCGATTTGGCGGTTGGCGTGGCACAGCACAGCGCGGAAACCTGGCAGGATCCGCAGCTGTATAAGCTGGGCGCGTCGGTGGGCGCACCGCCGGATCCGCTTGGCCCGCTCGGGCAGAACTGGGCGCTGCCGCCGCTCGATCCACATGTACTGCGCGCGCGGGGCTATCAGCCGTTTATCGATCTGCTGCGCGCCAATATGCGCGATTGCGGGGCGCTGCGCATCGATCACGTTATGGCGCTACTGCGTTTGTGGTGGATTCCCTATGGCGAAAGTGCCGATAAAGGCGCGTATGTCGCCTATCCGGTGCACGACCTGCTGGCGATCCTTGCGCTGGAGAGTCAGCGTCAGCGCTGCATGGTGATCGGTGAAGATCTCGGCACCGTGCCGCAGGAGATCGTCAGCCTGCTGCGCGACCGCGGCATTTTTTCGTGGAAGGTGCTGATGTTCGAGTGCGGGGAGGACGGGCAGTTCCGGCCACCGGCAGCCTATCCGCGCCAGTCGATTGCCAGCGCCAGTACCCATGATTTGCCGACGCTGAGCGGATTCTGGCATGCCGCCGATCTGCAGTTGCGCGAGCAGCTGGGGCTGTTTACTAAACGCAGCATGCTGAAGGCGGCCATCGCCGAACGCGATGGGCAGAGAAAAGCGCTGCTGAAGGCGATGAGCGAGGCGCAAGCCATTGATGCGCGCAGCAAAAACCGCGACGGCCAGCGTCTGACGCCTGAGCTGAATCAGGGCGTGCACCGCTTTCTGGCGTACACCGACAGCGCCCTGCTGGGGCTGCAGCCGGAGGACTGGCTGGGAATGGAGACGCCGGTCAACGTGCCGGGCACGGTAGCCGAATACCCCAACTGGCGGCGCAAACTGCGCGTACCATTGGAGAAGTTGTTTAGTTACCGGAAAGTGCAGCAGCTGCTGGCGATCGTCAATGAAGGGCGTAAGAAGCCGTAAAACACGCGGCAGCCGGGGTGGCTGCCGCATCTTCTATCAGTAGTAGGAGTGCTCGCCGCGCTGATGCTCGGTGAGATCGCGCACGCCTTTCAGCTCAGGGAAGGCGGCCAGCAGCTCTTTCTCGATGCCGTCTTTCAGCGTCACGTCAATCATCGAGCAACCGTTACAGCCGCCGCCGAACTGCAGAATGGCATAGCCTTCGTCGGTGATCTCCATCAGCGAGACGCGACCGCCGTGGCTGGCCAGCTGCGGGTTGATCTGCGCCTGCAGCAGATACTCCACGCGCTCAACCATCGGTGCATCGTCCGACACTTTACGCATCTTGGCGTTCGGCGCTTTCAGCGTGAGCTGTGAGCCGAGGTTATCGGTCACGAAGTCGATCTCCGCATCTTCGAGGTACGGCGCGCTCAGCTCATCGACATACGCAGACAGCTTGTCGAACTTCAGTTCGGTATCGGTGGCTTCAACCGCGTCCGGCGGGCAGTAGGAGACGCCGCACTCGGCGGTTGGCGTACCCGGGTTAATAACGAATACGCGAATCTGGGTGCCATCTTCCTGTTTTGACAGCAGTTTTGCGAAGTGCTCTTGCGCAGTATCAGTAATACGGATCATGGCGATTGCTCAATAGTTGACTAAAATACCTGGTTATAATACGCCCAACGCCGACGCTCTACAAGGTACGGCACAGGCATCCTATGTGTACGCTGGCCGCGCCCTGCGCCAGTAATAAGCGGCTGATTTCCCCCACCGTGCTGCCGGTGGTCACCACATCATCGATAAGCAGGATGTGGCGTCCGCGCACCGCCATTTCAAGGCGAAACGCGCCACGCAGATTGCTTTTCCGGGCGCGGGCGCTGAGCGCATGCTGCACCGCACCGTGACGCACCCGGCGCAGCCCTTCGCGGTATTCACAGCCGAGCCAGCGCGCCAGCGGTTTAGCCAGCAGCGCGGCCTGATTATAACCGCGCTGCCACGCGCGGCGGCGATGCAGCGGCACGCTCAGCACCAAATCGATACGCGGCAACGGCTGCTGGCGGCGCTTTGTTAATAATTTTAACAAAAGCAGCCGCGCCAGCATCACCCTGAGTGCGGTTGCGCGCGAGAATTTGAGCCGCTGCACCCATTCGCTCAGCGGCGGCACATAATCACTCACGCAAGTGAGCGCCTGCCACGGCGGCGGCCGGCGCAGGCAGCGTCCGCACGCTTGATCGCCGCTGGCCGGCAGTCCGCAGCAGGGACAGAGCGCCGGCAGCGCCGGTAGCTGGCGCAGACATACGCTGCACAGGCCGTGCCGGGCGATACGCAGCGGCAGACGGCATAGCCAACACAGGGCCGGGATTGCTAGCATAGCGACCTCCTTTTCACTTTTCGGGAGTGTAACCGATGAGTTCGCTTTACTGGCACACCACAGGCACAGGCGATCGCGATCTTGTGCTGCTGCACGGCTGGGGACTGAACGCCGAAGTGTGGCAACACATTGTTCCGCGACTCAGCCCGCATTTTCGTCTGCACCTGGTGGACCTGCCGGGATTTGGCCGCAGCCAGGGATTTGGGCCGCTGAGCCTGGCGCAGATGGCGCAGCAGCTACTACCGCAGTTGCCAGCGCGCGCTGTGCTGCTTGGCTGGTCGCTGGGCGGCTTAGTGGCCAGCCAGCTGGCGCTGAGCCAGCCCGATCGCGTGGCGGCATTAATTAGCGTGGCCTCGTCGCCGTGCTTTACCGCCCGGGATGAATGGCCCGGCATTCAGCCTGAGACGCTGGCGACGTTCCAGCAGCAATTGAGCAGCGATTTCCAGCGCACCGTGGAGCGTTTTCTCGCGCTGCAAACCATGGGGACGGAAAATGCGCGTCAGGATGCGCGCCAGCTGAAAGAGGTAGTGCTGTCGCAGCCGATGCCGTCAGTGGCGGTACTGGAAGGGGGATTGAACATTCTGCGCCACGATGATTTGCGCAGCGCACTGGATGGGCTGACGCTGCCGTTCCTGCGTATCTATGGCGCGCTGGATGGCCTGGTGCCGCGCCGCATTGCGCCGCAGTTGGATGCACGCTGGCCGCATTCGCAGTCGGTTGTCATCGCGAAGGCCGCGCACGCGCCGTTTATTTCGCACCCGGAGGCGTTCTGCCAGCAGGTGCAGCAGTTCATCCACGCAGCCACATAAACTGCCAGGCGGCCAGCACCAGCGGCTGGCTGCCATCCACGCGCTGCCCGCTGATCACATCCTGAAAAGGGCGCGCCTGCGGCAGCGTAGTGCTGATCTCGCGGCTGCTGAGATTGAACACGCACAGTAACCCTTCGTCGCTGTCCGCGGCGTGACGGCGCAGCAGCAGCACCGCGTTGTCGCTCTCCAGCAGCGTCATCGGATTGTCCGGATGGAACGCCGGCTGCCGGGTGCGCAGCTGAATCAGCGCGCTAAGCCGCTCAAACACCTGCTGACGCAGCGGGTTGCCGCCGCTGATTTGCTGTTCGATATCGCGCAGGCTGTACTTCTCACGGTTGATGGCGCGGTTGTGCCCGGCAGCGCGCACGCCCTCGTTGTCATTGCGCGAGCCGAGAATACTTTGAATATAGATGGCGGGCACGCCGGGAAAGGCCAGCAGAATCGCGTGCGCCAGCAGGAAGCGACGCAGGCGCGTCTCGTCATCGTCGGTCTGGTGATTGAGCGCATCCAGATACGTTACGTTGATTTCATACGGGCTGGTGCTGCCGTCCGGGTTGTTTTTATAGGAGACCAGCGCGCCCTCCAGCGCCAGTTCACGCACCAGCGCCACAATCTCGACTTCTGACAAAATTCCGCGTGCCGGATTGAGGCCAATGCCGTCGTGCGAGGCGAGAAAATTGAAGAAGGTGGTGCCGCCATCACCGGGCTCAAGCGTGCTGGCCCACTGGCGCAGCGCGCGCGCCGAGCCGGAGTGAATGGCGTGCAGCACCAGCGGTGGCAGCGAAAACTGGTAAACCATCTGCGCTTCGTCGTGGCCGTTGCCGAAATAGCTGATGTTATCCTGATGCGGCACGTTGGTTTCCGTCACGATCACCGTACCTGGCGCGACTTCGTTGGCGATGGCGCGAAACAGCTTCACCAGCTGATGGGTTTTGGTCAGATGGATACAGCGTGTGCCCGGCGTTTTCCACATGTAGCCCACCGCGTCCAGCCGCACGTAATCCGCGCCTTTGTTGAGATAATCCAGCAGCACGCCCACCATGCGGATCAGCACCTGCGGATTGGCGAAGTTGAGATCGATTTGGTCGGCGCTGAAGGTGGTCCAGATAAAGCGCGTGTCGCCGTTAGCGAGGGTAAACGGCGTCAGCAGCGGTGAGGTGCGCGGGCGCGTCACGGCACTGAGATCGGTGGCGGGCGGCATGCTGATAAAGAAGTCGTCCCAGCCGGCATCCTGCGCCAGAAAGTGGCGAAACCACGCGCTGTGCGCCGACATGTGGTTACAGACGAAATCGAACATCAGCCGGGTTTCGCTGTGCAGCGCCGTGATGTGCCGCCAGTCACCGCAGATAGGATTTACCTGGTGATAATCGATAACCGAGAAGCCATCGTCGGATGAATAGGGGAAAAATGGCAGCAGATGCACCAGGCTGAAGGTGGACTGCAGATGCTGCTGATAAAAGCGCGTAAAGCTGGCGAGCGTGGGCTGCTCGGGTTCGCGGAACTGGTCGGCGTAACTGATCAGCACCACGTCTTTTTCATCCCAGTGCGCTTTACGCGGCAGTTTTACCGTGTCGCGTGCCGCGCGGATGTGCGAAAGCAGGCGCTCGCGCGCCGCGACGGGGAAGCTACCTTCATAAATCTCATCGAGCAGGAAGTTGATAATGTCCATCGGATCGCCGGGTTACGCGGAAGGTCATTTTTTCACACGGTTTTTTCAGCGTAGTCCGCCAGGACAATTTATCAACCTCCTGTACTCGCGCGCCGCTTAGCGTTTCTTCCCAAACGCGGCCGCCAGCGCATCGCCCATCGCACTGTTACCGACGCTGGCGCTGGCAGGTTTGCCGCGGCCTTTGGCACCGGCGGCTGGCCGCGCGGCCTCTTTGCCTGCGCCGCGGTTGCCGCCGCTGCGCGCGTTGCTTTCACCCGGCTGCTCATCCAGACGCATGGTCAGCGCGATACGCTTACGCTGCAGATCGACTTCCATCACCTTCACTTTGACGATATCGCCGGCTTTCACCACCTGATGCGGATCGTCTACGAATTTGTCCGACAGCGAAGAGATGTGCACCAGGCCGTCCTGATGCACGCCGATATCGACGAACGCACCGAAGTTGGTCACGTTGGTCACCGCACCTTCCAGCACCATGCCCGGCAGCAGGTCGTTGAGCGTTTCCACGCCTTCGGCAAACTGCGCGGTTTTGAACTCCGGACGCGGATCGCGGCCCGGTTTCTCCAGCTCTTTGATGATATCGGTGACGGTCGGCAGCCCGAAACGCTCATCGGTGAAGTCGCGCGCATTCAGGTCGCGCAGGCTACCCGGATTGCCCATCAGTTCATTCAGCGCCTGTTCCGTAGCGGCGAGAATGCGCTCCACCAGCGGATAGGCTTCCGGATGTACCGTTGAGGCATCCAGCGGATTATCGCCGTGGTTAATGCGCAGGAAGCCAGCGCACTGTTCAAAGGCTTTCGGCCCAAGGCGGCTCACCTTCAGCAGCTGCTGGCGGTTCTGGAAACGGCCGTTTTCGTCACGCCAGCTGACAATGTTCTGCGCCATCATGCGCGTCAGACCAGCGACGCGCGTCAGCAGCGCCACCGAAGCGGTATTCAGATCGACGCCCACGGCGTTCACACAATCTTCCACCACCGCATCGAGTTTTTTCGCCAGCTGGCTCTGGCTGACATCGTGCTGATACTGGCCAACGCCAATAGATTTCGGGTCAATTTTGACCAGCTCTGCCAGCGGATCCTGCAGACGACGGGCGATAGACACCGCACCGCGCAGCGAAACGTCGAGATCGGGGAACTCCTGCGCCGCCAGTTCGGAAGCGGAATAGACCGATGCTCCGGCCTCACTGACAATCACTTTTTGCGCTTTGATTTGCGGGAACTGCTTCTGTACGTCGAGGAAGAAACGCTCGGTTTCACGTGAAGCGGTGCCGTTGCCGATCGCCACCAGTTCAACCTGATGTTTCGCGCACAGTGCCGCCACCGAGGTCGCGGCTTTGGCCGCCTGGCCGGTATGCGGATAGATGGTATCGGTCGCGACCAGCTTGCCGGTGGCATCGACCACCGCCACTTTGACCCCGGTGCGCAGGCCAGGATCGAGACCCATAGTGGCGCGCATGCCGGCGGGAGCCGCCATCAGCAGATCGTGCAGATTACGGGCAAACACGTTGATCGCTTCGTCTTCCGCCCGTTCGCGGATGGTGCCCATCAATTCGGTTTCGAGGTGCAGCAGGACCTTGATGCGCCAGGTCCAGCTGACCACGGCTCTGCGCCAGCTGTCGGCCGGTGCGTTGTTCAGGCGCAGGCCAAGGTGGTCGGCGATCAGCGTTTCACCGTAGCTTTCGCGCGGTGCTTCATCAAACTGCGGATCAGCGTTGAGCGACAGCTGTAAAATGCCTTCGTTACGGCCACGGAACATGGCCAGCGCGCGGTGCGACGGCACGCTGCTCAGCGCTTCGTGGTGATCGAAGTAGTCGCGGAATTTAGCGCCTTCTTCCTCTTTGCCTTCCACCACGCGCGCAACCAGATGGGCGTTCTTCCACAGGTATTCACGTACTTTCGCCAGCAGCGTGGCGTCTTCGGCGAAGCGCTCCATCAGGATATAGCGTGCGCCATCCAGCGCGGCACGCACATCGGCGACGCCTTTGTCCGCGTCGACATAACGCGCTGCCAGCTGCTCGGGATCCTGAGACGCATCGTTCCACAGCGTCTCTGCCAGCGGTTCCAGCCCGGCTTCGATAGCGATCTGCCCGCGCGTGCGGCGCTTCTGCTTATAAGGCAGATAGAGATCTTCCAGCTCGGTTTTGTTCAGCGTGCCGTTGATAGCAGTGGCTAATTCCGGCGTCAGTTTGCCCTGGTCATCAATGGATTTCAGAATCGACTGGCGGCGTTCCTCCAGCTCACGCAGATAGCCGAGACGGCTCTCCAGCGTACGCAGCTGGGTATCATCCAGCCCGCCGGTCACTTCCTTACGGTAACGTGCGATAAACGGCACGGTGTTCCCTTCGTCCAGCAAGCGAATGGCGGCGTCAACCTGGTCGGCGCGTGCCTTCAGCTCACCTGCGATAATCTGGCTCAGCGAATCTTTCATCATCAGTAACGGTCTTGCTTACACAGGGTTAGAAATAGGGGACAGTTATACGGACTGAGGCCGCAAATTGCCAGCCGCTGACCGGTGAATCCGTCTTTTTCTGAATGCAGCGCGCAACTCAGAGAAACTTAGCCACCTATGTGTTAAACCCCAGCGCAATGGCGTGCCGGTTGCTGCCAGGCTCGCCCCGCCTCTGCCCTATAATCCGTGGCAAACCACGGAAAGAGGGTGAAGCAATGATCAAATTACTGCTGCTGCTGGCCGGACGCGAGCTGCTGGTGCGTTATCGTCTGCTGATTTATGGCCTGGCGCTGTGCGGCGTGCTGCTGGCCGGCATGATCGTGGCGGACGTGCTGGTCGATGGGCATATCAATCTGTCGCTACAGGTGCTGGCGCTCTTACTGTCGCTGTCGCTGCTGTTTAACCTGCTGAGCGGCGAGGTGTCGCTGCAGCGCTGGCTTAATCTGCTGTTTTCCCTGATTTTTGTCGGCACGCTGCTGGCCGGCGCGCTGTGGCACGGTGATGAAAGGCAACTGAAGAAACTGCTGCTGACGGTGATGGAAATCTGCCTGTTGTTTAACGGCCTGTTTCGCTGCCTGAGCGCGGCGCTGATTCAGCGCCAGCGCTGGGTGCGACATTTTATGCTGGGCTGCGGCGAGATGGTGCTCAGCGTGGTGCTGTTTTTCAATGACAACCTGCATACCTGCCTGTTGCTGGGCAGCTGGCTGGTGCTGTTGCTGCTGTCGTTCAGCCTGACGGTGTGGCGCGTCTGGCGCCAGTGGCAGCGCCTGCCGGCGGGTCAGTCCGTTACGCTGCTGCCGTGGTTTTGTCGCGGCCATCGTCACATCGCGCGGCTCCGGCCGTGGCAGCAGGCCCGCTTTCCGCCGGACGCTGCGGCATTTCCTCTCTGCGTCCACGTCTGGCAGGCGCAGTCTGAAGCCAGTCAACAGCCGAAGCGCTATGTGATTGACCGTTACATCGGCGTGATTAACGGTGAAGGGCACTTTTGTACCGGCCACGCGGCACTGAGCTTTGGCGAGCGCGGCTACATCAGCCTTTATCCGCAGCAGGAGATCGATCCGCAACCGCACGAGCTGCCGCGTCTGCTGCTGGCCGGACAGATTAACGATCGCCCCGGCCGTTTTCTCCCCTCGCTGGCGGCAGAGATTGCCGACTGGCGCAGCCCGGATTTAACCTACAGTTTTCAGCACTACAACGGGCAGGCGCTCGCCAGCTACTGGCAGGCCAACCGTGGTGACAGCCTGTATAATCTGACGGCAAAAAACTGTTCGACCACCGTGGTGGATGCGCTGGACGTGGCGTTTGAAGGCTATTACGGCCAGCGGCTGCAGCAGGTGTTTGCGCTGCTGCTGCTGCCGGCATTCTGGGGCGCCTGCGTGCTGCGCGAACGGGCAGAAATCATGACCTGGACGCCCGGCCTGGTCGCCGATTATGTGCGCCTGATGAAAAAGACGCTGGGTGCCTGTCCGGGCAGGTAAGGCTTTGTGATAGCCTCTGTGCAGTGAACAGGGCTAACCACGAGTGAAGCGATGAAAACCCAACTGATTACCCGCGAAGGCTATAACAAGCTGCGTGCTGAGCACGACCATCTGTGGAATGAGAAGCGGCCGGAAATCACCCGCATTGTCTCCTGGGCCGCCAGCCTGGGCGATCGTTCTGAAAACGCCGATTACACCTATAACAAGCGCCTGCTGCGCCAGATCGATCGGCGCGTGCGCTATCTGCGTAAATGCCTCGCCGAGCTGAAAATTGTTGATTATGCGCCGCAGCAGGAGGGCAAAGTGTTCTTCGGTGCCTGGGTGGAAGTAGAGAATGAGCAGGGCGACGTGAAGCGTTTTCGCATCGTCGGACCGGACGAGATCTATGGCGATACGGTGAAAGAGTACATCTCCATCGACTCGCCGATGGCGCGCGCGCTGATCAAAAAAGAGGTGGATGACGAGGTGACGGTGAACACGCCGGAAGGACAGAAGGTGTGGTTTGTGAACCGCATTGAGTACGTCACGGAAAGTGAGGAAAAAAGAGGCGGAGAGTAATGGCCTGGTGAAACAAGCCGGGGCGCAACTTATTCTCCGCTGGCGAAAGGGCTGGCAGTATAAGAGGGGGAAGCGCCGCAGCCTTGCCGCGCCAGATAAGCGTTATTTGCCCGGCGTAGTCGCCGTGGTCGTTGAGGTGCTGCTGCCGCCGTGATCGCCGCCGCCCATGGTGGCCAGCGCGACGCCGAGCAGGGCACCCACCGCACCGATGCCGATAGCATCGGAATTACCTTTGGCCGTGGTCGACGCCTGCGCGCCGGCGGCTTCGCCCGCTGGCGTAGCGGCCTGAACCTGTGTGAGGCTGGTGAGTACCAGAGCGCTCAGCAGAACAACGGTTTTTTTCATCTTTCTTCTCCACATGAACTCAGTAAGCAGGTACCGATGCAGTGTCGGAGATCATTTGCGCAGAGGAAAGGGGAGTTTACTGACTGATTTAAATCACTTTATTTAACACTGGCCTTATTTTGCGCGCGCACTGGCACTGTTCCGAGCGCGAATACGCAGTCAGCGGCAGAGACGCGATATTTTATGCTGCTGAGCGCGGCCGCTGGCTTATCCTGCAGGCGAAACTTAAGCCAAATGGCGCGCCCCGCCTGACGGCGGAAGCGGGACGGCCCGGCTGGACCACTCGCCGGCAGAAAACGCCGCTGATTTTCAGACAAGCGCTAAACGGCGTCAAAATCAGTCAGAAAAGCGCGAGCGGAGCCGCAGTTCGCGGTTAAAATTAAAGATAAGCTGCTGTTTAATATGCTTTGTAACAATTTCGGCTAGAATATAAACCATTAATGACTGTCACAGACAGGCATCTTTTTTACACAATATCGGCTCAGGCAATGGCGCCTTTGGGAGTTGAACATGCAAGAGAACTACAAAATTCTGGTCGTCGATGATGATATGCGTCTGCGCGCACTGCTCGAACGCTATCTCACCGAACAGGGCTTTCAGGTGCGCAGCGTCGCCAACGCCGAGCAGATGGATCGTCTGCTGACCCGCGAATCATTCCATTTAATGGTGCTCGATTTAATGCTGCCGGGCGAAGATGGCCTGTCAATTTGCCGTCGTCTGCGTAGCCAGAGTAACCCGATGCCGATCATTATGGTCACCGCGAAAGGTGAAGAGGTCGATCGTATCGTGGGGCTGGAAATCGGCGCCGATGACTACATTCCAAAACCGTTCAACCCGCGTGAGCTGCTGGCGCGAATTCGTGCTGTGCTGCGTCGTCAGGCCAATGAGCTGCCGGGCGCGCCGTCGCAGGAAGAAGCCGTCATCGCCTTCGGTAAGTTCAAACTGAACCTCGGCACGCGTGAAATGTTCCGTGAAGATGAGCCGATGCCGCTGACCAGCGGAGAGTTTGCCGTGCTGAAAGCGCTGGTGAGCCATCCGCGTGAGCCGCTGTCGCGCGATAAGCTGATGAACCTGGCGCGCGGGCGTGAGTACAGTGCGATGGAGCGTTCTATCGACGTGCAGATCTCTCGTCTGCGCCGCATGGTCGAAGAAGATCCGGCGCATCCGCGCTACATCCAGACCGTCTGGGGCCTTGGCTACGTGTTCGTTCCGGACGGCAGTAAAGCATGAGGCGATTGCGCTTCTCACCCCGCAGTTCGTTTGCCCGCACCCTGTTGTTGATCGTTACCTTGCTGTTCGTCAGCCTGGTAACGACCTACCTGGTGGTGCTCAATTTCGCCATTCTTCCCAGTCTGCAGCAGTTCAACAAAGTCCTCGCCTACGAAGTGCGTATGCTGATGACCGATCGGCTGCAGCTGGAGGATGGTACGCAGCTGGAAGTGCCGCCGGCCTTCCGGCGCGAAATTTATCGTGAGCTGGGCATCTCGTTGTACACCAACGCGGCGGCGGAAGAGAGCGGGCTGCGCTGGGCGCAGCATTATGAATTCCTCAGTGAACAGATGGCGCAGCAGCTGGGCGGGCCGACCGACGTGCGGGTTGAGGTTAACAAAAACTCGCCGGTGGTCTGGCTGAAAACCTGGCTGTCGCCGGATATCTGGGTGCGCGTACCGCTGACCGAGATCCATCAGGGCGACTTCTCACCGCTGTTCCGCTATACCCTGGCGATTATGCTGCTGGCGATTGGCGGCGCCTGGCTGTTTATCCGTATACAAAACCGACCCCTGGTCGATCTCGAACACGCTGCGTTGCAGGTGGGGAAAGGCATTATTCCGCCACCGCTGCGCGAATACGGTGCTTCGGAAGTGCGTTCGGTGACGCGCGCCTTCAACCAGATGGCGGCGGGCGTGAAGCAGCTGGCCGATGACCGTACGCTGCTGATGGCCGGCGTCAGCCATGATTTACGCACGCCGCTGACGCGCATCCGTCTCGCCACCGAGATGATGGGCGAGGAAGATGGCTACCTGGCCGAGTCGATCAACAAAGACATCGAAGAGTGTAACGCCATCATTGAGCAGTTCATCGATTACCTGCGCACCGGGCAGGAGATGCAAACCGAGCGCGCCGATCTGAATAGCGTGCTGGGCGAAGTGGTGGCGGCGGAGAGCGGCTACGAGCGCGAGATTGAGAATGCGGTGATGGACGCGGAGCTGATGCTGGATATTAACCCGCTGTCGATTAAACGCGCGGTGGCGAATCTGGTGGTTAACGCGGCGCGCTACGGTAACGGCTGGATCAAGGTCAGCAGCGGTCAGGAATTGAATCGCGCGTGGTTTCAGGTGGAGGATGATGGTCCGGGCATTAAGCCGGATCAGTTACAGCATCTGTTCCAGCCGTTTGTACGCGGCGACAGCGCGCGCAGCACCAGCGGCACCGGTCTGGGCCTGGCGATTGTGCAGCGTATTATCGATGCGCATGACGGATCGCTGGAGATTGGCGACAGTGAACGCGGCGGATTACGTATCCGTGCGTGGTTACCGATTCCGGAAAACAGCGCCACGACGGCAGTAAGCAGTACTGTTAGTTAAATTTCCGCACCAACCGTCACGGCGCTATCTATTGCGCATCCATCAGCGATATTGCCGCTGCAGGCATGCGCGATAAATCGCGCCGCGACGAAATGTGCCATCGCTAAGCCGCCGTTGTGGCGGCTGGGCTACTTCACAGCTGCGGGCCGGCCTGCACCAGCGCCTTACCGGCATCGTTATCGGTGTACTTCTCGAAATTGGTGATAAAGCGCTGCGCCAGCGCTTCGGCAGCCTGCTGCCAGGCGGCGGCGTCAGGCCAGCTGCGGCGCGGATCGAGAATAGCATCGTCCACCTGTGCCAGCGTGGTGGGCACCTGCAGATTAAACACCGGCAGCGTCACGGTCTCCGCTTCATCCAGCTCACCGGCCAGAATTGCGTTGATGATAGCGCGCGTGTCTTTCAGCGAAATGCGCTTGCCGCTGCCGTTCCAGCCGGTATTCACCAGATAGGCCTGCGCGCCGGACGCCTGCATACGTTTCACCAGCACATCCGAGTACTGCGTTGGATGCAGCGTCAGGAACGCCGCGCCAAAACAGGCGGAGAAGGTCGGGGTGGGCTGCGTCACACCGCGCTCGGTGCCGGCCAGTTTGGCGGTAAAGCCGGACAGGAAGTGGTACTGGGTTTGCTCCGGCGTCAGACGCGAAACCGGTGGCAGTACGCCAAACGCATCGGCGGTCAGGAAGATGACCTTTTTCGCGTGGCCCGCTTTCGACACCGGCTGCACGATGTTTTCGATGTGCTCGATCGGGTAAGACACGCGGGTGTTTTCCGTCTTGCTGGCGTCGGCGTAATCGACCGTGCCGTCGGCGCGCACCACCACATTCTCCAGCAGCGCATCGCGGCGAATCGCGCGGTAAATCTCCGGCTCAGCCTGTTCTGACAGATTGATGGTTTTGGCGTAGCAGCCGCCTTCGAAGTTAAAGACGCCGTCGTCGTCCCAGCCGTGCTCATCGTCGCCGATCAGCTGACGATCCGGATCGGTAGAGAGCGTGGTTTTACCTGTACCGGACAGACCAAAGAACACCGCCACGTCGCCCGCTTTGCCGACGTTGGCCGAGCAGTGCATCGAGGCGATACCCTTCAGCGGCAGCAGATAGTTCATGATGGCGAACAGGCCTTTTTTCATCTCGCCGCCGTACCAGGTGCCGCCGATCAGCTGCATGCGTTCGGTCAGGTTAAAGGCGACAAAATTCTCTGAATGCAGCCCCTGCGCCTGCCAGTCCGGATTGGTGCACTGCGCTGCGTTCATCACCACGAAATCCGGCGTAAACTCAGCCAGTTCGGCTTCAGTCGGACGGATAAACATGTTTTTGACGAAATGCGCCTGCCACGCCACTTCCATCACGAAACGCACGCTGAGGCGGGTGTCCGGGTTGGCGCCGCAGAAGGCGTCAATCACAAACAGACGCTTGCCGGAAAGCTGTTGCGTGCAGCGATCTTTGAGCGCCTGCCAGGTTTCCTGTGACAGCGGCTGGTTGTCGTTCTTGCCGTTGCCAACGTCGTTCCACCACAGCGTGTCACGCGTGGTGTCATCCCGCACGATGTATTTATCTTTCGGCGAACGTCCGGTGAAGATGCCGGTATCCACGGCAATGGCACCGCTCTGCGTCAGGGTGCCGCGCGCGTAACCTTCCAGCTCCGGGCGGGTTTCTTCCTGAAATAACGTGGCGTAATCAGGGTTGTACACCACCTCGGTGGTGCCGCTAATTCCGAGCGTTTCGAGGTCTTGCGATGTCAGGCCGTTAACGCGCATGTGACTGCTCCTTAAATCGGTACTTCATGGCATTTTTTATGAGGGTTTCTGCGTCCTGCTGCGCATAGCCGCACAGGGCAGATCGCGCGCAGTGTACACGTCTGAGCGAGGTGGAAAAGTGAAGAGAGTTAAAAATGCGAGCTGGAACGTGACAAGTAGAGAAATCTGCCACTTATGAAACTAAAGTTAGCGTAAATTAGTTAATTTCCGTGAAAAATCATAGCGCTACGCCGGCGGAAAATACGGGCGGCGTCACCGCCCGTTTGCTGATTAATGCAGTTGATCGCTATTGCCGGAGGGAGCGTTACGGATAGCAGCAATATCCACGGCGTCGTACACGTAGTGTGTGCCGCAGTAGTCGCAGTGCATATCGATTTTGCCGTCTTCGGCCAGAATCTCATCCACTTCCTCTGGCGGCAGCGTTTTCAGCACTTCACCGCAGCGTTCGCGCGAGCAGGTGCATTTGAAGCTGACCGGCGCCGGATCGTAAACCGTGGCTTCTTCCTGATGATAGAGACGCCACAGTACGTCAGTAGCGGGCAGCTCAATCAGCTCTTCGCTCTTCACGGTTTCGGTTAACGTGGCCAGATGGTTGAAGTCATCCAGGTTGGGCTCCTGCGCGGGCAGCACCTGCAGCAGAATACCGGCTGCGCCTTTCTCGCTGGTGCGAATGAACAGGCGGGTTGGCAGCTGCTCGGAACGCATGAAGTAATCTTCCAGACAGCCCGCCAGCGTATCGGCTTCCAGGCCGACCACGCCCTGATAGCGCTCGCCTTTCTCAGGTGAAATGGTGATCACCAGATAGCCGTTACCCACCATCTGCTTCAGGCTGCTGCCTACGGCGATCTCCGCATCCTCTTTCAGCCGCGCCACGCCGCGCAGCTCCTGGCGATTATTCCCGTTGATCACCGCCATGCTCAGCGGGCCATCGCCCTGCAGCTGCACGGTGATATCGCCGTCAAATTTCAGCGTAGCGGTGAGCAGGCTGGTGGCGACCAGCAGTTCGCCCAGCAGCGTTTTGACCGGCTCGGCGTAGTCGTGGTTCTGCACGATGTCGCGCCAGGTTTGAGATGCGTTGACCAGCTCGCCGCGCACGGCGACGTTTTCAAACAGGTAGCGATGCAGTTGATCTTGAACAGACATAAGGTTTCTCTCGTGGGGGCGCGAGTTATTCATCGCCCGACAATTTAAATTTCAGCAGATCGCGGCGCTCTTTTTTATCCGGGCGGCGATCGGGATGCGGCATGGTCAGGGCATTCATTTTGCGCGCCAGCGCGTTCTTTTCGCGCTTTTCGATGCTGGCGGCCGTCTCCGCGTACATCTGCTGCGCTTCGCTGGCCGGACGCCGCTGGTCGCCGATGGCGGTGATGATCACCGTGCGCTCATCGTTGCCCTGACGCAGCGTCAGCTCGGCCTGCAGTTCGACCACTTTGCCCGGTTTGCTGCGCTGGCCGTTGTAATGCACTTTGCCGCCTTCAATCATGTCGCGAGCCAGCGCGCGGGTTTTATAGAAGCGCGCGGCCCACAGCCATTTATCAAGGCGAACGCCTTCACTGGTTTTCTCTTTCATTGCGGCTCCTGCTGTTACGCTGCGTCGCGCCGTGTGGCGATCGGTCGCACACGGTCGCATGACGCCGGAAAGATGGACCGGGCCGGTGCCGGATACCCAAAGGTATGGGTACAACGTGATAAATCAAGGGCGAGGTGCCGTTGCGGGCTGCCGATCCATCGCCAATCCCTTAAGCGTAATCGGCATTTTGTTTTCCGCCCTGAAAAACAGGGCGACAGGGTAGCACAGAAGGCGGAGGGTCAGAACAGCGAGCGCACGCTCTGCATAGTGCTGAGGTTGTGGTTAAAGCACTTGTCGTAATACTGCTGAATCTGCGCCATACGCAGGCGGTTGCGGTGGATGCGGCGCAGCGCCAGCAGGCCGTTGCTGACGGCGCTGACAATCAGCACCAGCATCAGCAGCGCGGTGCCCAGATAGCGCCACTGCGCCATGGCATCGGGCTCGTTGTGCAGGGCGATGTGGCGCGTGCCGTTGGCATCGGTGGTAATGCTGGTAATGATACCGCTGGCGGCAAACGGCGTGTGCAGCAGCATGCCGGACAGGCGCTGCAGTTCGTGCCATTGTGAAGGGGCGTCGAGATCGAACAGCGCCACCGACGGCTGCGGCTGGTTCACCATCTGCCGGCCTTCATCGCTAATGATCAGGAATCCGCCCGGCGGCGGGCTGTTAAGGGTTTCCGCTGCGCGACGCGTCTCCCGCGAGAAGAAGGTCGAGGTGGCGGTGTTCACCAGATTCTCCAGCGCTTCGGCGCTAACCGGACGCAGCAGCACGTTCATGCCGTTGAGCTTGCCGGAATCCGCACGGTGAATCAGCGTATCCCAGTCTTTCGCGTTACCGAGGTTGACCAGCGCATTTTTCAGGCGCACGCAGTCCTGCTGCTGGCTGCACAGCTGCTGGGTTTTCAGCACCAGGTCGGAGAAATCATCCAGCAGGATCATGCCTGATTTCTGAATCGCCGACGCCAGCTGCGGGTTAAGTTTCGGGTCGGTGTTGGTTTCCGGATGCAGCTGCTGCGTGGTGGTCTCCAGCAGCGCGGCGGCTTTATCGATGATGTCCGACTGCGGCAGCGGCAGCGGCGCAGCGTTGTTCCAGTAAATCGCCGAGCAGTCGAACGGCATGTAGCCGTAGCTGCGGTTGCTCTGGTAATTGCCCGGAACCGAGCACATGCCGGTGCCGCTCACTTTCAGGCTATCGCCAATGTGCAGCGGCAGGGCAGTGAGTTTATCGACGCTGTTCACTTCCACACTTTCGGTGCCTTTCAGCCAGGCGAGGCTAAGTTTGATCGGCATGCTGAGCGGAATCCAGCTCACCAGCATCACCAGCACCAGCAGCGAACCGCACGCCAGCACCAGGTTTTTACGCCAGCGCTGTACCGGGAAGTTGCGGACTTCATCCTGCAGCGACAGGAAGCGCCCCTGGCGTACCACCTGACGATTCAGGTAGATATCCACATCCGTTACCTGGCCCAGGTCATGCGCCACATAAGGCTGCCAGTGTGCCGGATAGATTAAGTCGATGATGCCGAGCGAGATGTTGCTCTGCTCCTGATTGGATTCGCCAAACAGGCCCCAGCGCTTCGGTGCGCCGCGCAGACAGTGCACATCGCGCAGCCCTTTTTCACCGGGGAATCGATACATAAACCACAGGCTGACAGCAACGATCGCGCCGGCGGGCAGCGCAATCCACAGCATCAGGCTGCCGGGCAGCACCAGACTGAGGAAAAACAGCAGGAAGGCGCAGCAAATGGCGCTCGCTTCACGCGTGCCGTCGGCGCGAGACAGCTGATACTCTTCCGGCGACTCTTTGCGCACCTGTAGCAGCTCGACGTTTTCGCTCTCCTCTTTACGAATCGAAGCGTTGGTCGACATCGGCCGCACCAGCGGTGGCAGCGCCGGTTGTTCCACCGCATAGTTCACCAGCGAGTGGCCGTTGAGCGAGATCACCAGCGGCAGGGTCTGGGTACGGATCAGCTCGACGTAGTTTTCTTCAGCGATGTACTGCTCCCACAGCGGCGGCAGATGCACCTCGACTTCATCCAGGTAGTAGCGCCATTTGTGGGGATCGTCAGTGGAGAGGCCGTAACGGGTGATGGAGCGGGTAACGGGATAAACATTATTGCTCTGTGCGGTCAGCGCCAGCGCTTCGGGTTCCCGTGACGATCGGGTCGATCGCCCGCCGCTGTGCTGACGCGCTTTACCCAGCGACGCAATATACTTCTCAACGGCAGCGCGTTCTTCATCGGTGAGTTTACGGCAGGGCGGACTGATAAACGGCAGTGGTTTCGCCAACGGCGGACGATGCCGCATAGCGTACCAGTAGCCGATTCCGGCCACTAACGAACAGGCCAGCATGACAGCCAGAATGACGATAAGAGTGCTCATGCTTTGCTCAATCCAGCCAAAAAACTGCCGTCACGTTTACGATGTGCTCCCGGTAAAACCTGCAATACGAGTCAATTTTGGCGAGCAGAAGTCATTCTGACAAGAGGCAAATGAAACAAAATACCGCGCAAAATCATTGTATTATAAATTTGTTAGATTATTCCTTAACGGGATGGTACTCACAAGCCCCTCAATTAAACATCGGTATTATCCGAATTTGCTGCCACCCCGTTGACTTATTGTGAAAATCTTACTGTGCAGATAACAAGAAGTTGTTAGCGGCAGCGGACAAATGTATGTCACCATGATTGAACCGCGCTGCGTGTCGCACAATGCTGCGGGCTTCGGTATGCTGACGTCATCGCGTTTCACAAGGCTGTGCTAAGTTTGAGGCTGATATGACCACTCCCCTGAAAAAACCTGACATCCTCAACGTGGAAGCGGTGGCCCGCTCCCGCCTGTTTACCATCGAAGCGGTTGATCTCGCCTTCAGCAACGGTGCGCGTCGCGTCTATGAGCGCATGAAGCCCTCCGATCGTGAAGCGGTGATGATTGTGCCGATCATTGGCGATGACGTGATCCTGATCCAGGAGTACGCCGTCGGACTGGAAACCTATGAGCTGGGCTTCCCGAAAGGTTTAATCGATCCTGGTGAAAGCGTTTTTGAAGCCGCCAACCGTGAGCTGAAAGAAGAAGTGGGCTTTGGCGCGCACCAGCTGGACGCGCTGGGCAAACTCACCATGGCGCCGTCCTATTTCTCCAGCAAGATGAATATCGTGGTAGCTGAAGGGTTGTACGAAGAGAAGCTGGAAGGGGATGAGCCGGAGCCGCTGATTGTACGCCGCTGGCCGCTCAGCAATCTGCTGGCGCTGCTGGAAGAGCCGGATTTTCGCGAGGCGCGTAACGTCAGCGCGCTGTTCATGGTGCGTGAGTGGCTGGTGAAGCAGGGGCGGTTGAGTTATTGAGGACACCTGGCGGCGCAATAAAAGGCGCGGAAAGTCGCACGGGGTAAAAACAAAAAGCCGGGGATTTCCCCCGGCTTTTTTGATCAAAACAGTTCGTGGCTTTCACCGTTGTCCATAATAGTGGTGCCCACATCATGCACCGAATATTCGGTCGGCTGGGTGCCGTTGATGAAGTACTCCTGACGGGTGTTGCCGCCACCGTTGGCCAGCTTGCCGGTGCTGCGGTCAATGGTCACCGTCACCACGCCGTCCGGCGGTGTCAGCGGCTGCACCGGCACACCATCCAGCGCCACTTTCATGTAATCATCCCATGCCGGCTGCGCACTCTTCGCGCCGCCTTCGTAGCCGGAGATCTGATCCGGAATCGCACCCGATACCGTGGTGCGACCCAGCGCGCGCGAATCATCAAAGCCAATCCACACCGACGTCACCACGCCCGGACCATAACCGGAGAACCAGGCATCTTTGGAACTGTTGGTGGTACCGGTTTTGCCGCCGATATCGTTACGCTTCAGATCGCGACCGGCACGCCAGCCGGTTCCCATCCAGCCCGGTTCACCGAAGATGTTGGAGTTCAGCGCGCTCTTAATCAGGAACGCCAGCGGCGTGTTGATCACGTGCGGCGCATACTGCTGATCGCCGGCCGGCTGCGGCTGCGCCGGTACCTGCTCCAGCTCGGGCTGCGGCACGGTCTGATTCTGCTGCTGATTCGAGGTGGCAACGTTTTCCACGCTCTCTTCATTCAGCGCCACCGACTTTTTGGTGTCGCCATAGATCACCGGCAGATTGCACTGCGGGCAGGCGATCTTCGGCTGCGCCTGGAAAATCACGCCGCCCTGTTCGTTCTCGATCTTCGCGATGAAGTAAGGATCGACCAGGAAGCCGCCGTTGGCCATCACCGCATAGCCGCGAGCCACCTGCATTGGCGTGAAGGATGCGGCGCCCAGTGCCAGCGACTCAGTATGGATAATGTTCTGCGCCGGGAAGCCAAAGCGCTGCAGATACTCAGCGGCGTAATCAACGCCCATAGCACGCATCGCGCGCACCATCACCACGTTTTTCGACTCACCCAGCCCCTGGCGTAAACGAATCGGACCCGCATAGGTCGGCGGCGAGTTCTTTGGTCGCCAGTCTGCGCCGGCACCGGCATCCCAGCGTGAAATCGGCACGTCGTTGAGGATGGAGGCCAGCGTCAGGCCGCGGTCCATGGCGGCGGTATACAGGAACGGCTTGATGTTCGAGCCGACCTGACGCAGCGCCTGGGTGGCGCGGTTGAACATGCTCTGGTTGAAGTCAAAACCGCCCACCAGCGCGCGTACCGCACCGTCTTCCGGATTAAGCGACACCAGCGCCGAATTCACCAGCGGTACCTGTCCCAGCCACCACGCGTCACCGACTTTGCGTACCCAAATCTGCTGGCCAGCCTGCAGCACCTGAGTGACGCTGCGCGGCGTCGGGCCCTGCAGGGTGTCGGATTTATACGGACGCGCCCAGCGCACGCCGGCTAAAGTCAGCGAAACGCTGCTGCCATCTTTCAGCATGGCGGTGGCTTCGTCGGCGCTGGCGCTGGTGACCACGGCGGCATTCAGCGGACCGTAGACCGGCAGATTTTTCAGCGTATTGACGATGCGGGTGTGATCCCAGCTGGCTTCACCCACTTTCCACAGCACGTTGGTCGGACCGCGATAGCCGTGACGCATATCGTACGCCATCACGTTGTTACGCACCGCCTGCTGTGCGGCTTCCTGCAGATGGCGGGTCACGGTGGTATACACCTTGTAGCCATCGTCATAGGCACTGTCGCCGTAGCGTTTCACCATCTCCTGACGCACTAACTCGGTGAGATACGGTGCAGAGAAGGCAATTTCCGGGCCGTGATAGCTGGCGGTCAGCGGCGTGTTGCGCGCGTCGTTATACTGCTGCTGCGTGATGTAGTTCTGATCCAGCATGCGAGCCAGCACCACATTACGGCGCGCCAGCGCACGGGCGTGTGAATAGAGCGGGTTAAAGGTTGACGGCGCTTTCGGCAGGCCGGCGATCATCGCCATCTCACTCAGCGACAGCTGATCGACCGGTTTACCGAAGTAAACCTGCGCCGCCGCACCGACGCCGTAAGCGCGATAGCCGAGATAGATTTTATTCAGATACAGCTCAAGGATTTCATCCTTACTCAGCAACTGCTCGATGCGAATCGCCAGGAAGGCTTCCTTGATTTTACGCATCAGCGTGCGTTCAGGGCTGAGGAAGAAGTTACGCGCCAGCTGCTGCGTAATGGTACTGGCGCCCTGCGAGGCGTGGCCGGAGACCAGCGCGATGCTGGCGGCGCGGAAAATCCCCACCGGATCGACGCCGTGATGCTCATAAAAGCGGCTGTCTTCGGTGGCGATAAACGCTTTGATTAGCTCAGGCGGCATCTGTTGCAGGGTAAGCGGGATACGGCGCTTTTCACCATACTGGGCGATCAGCTCGCCATCCGCGCTGTAAACCTGCATCGGGGTTTGCAGGCGCACATCTTTCAATGTGTTCACATCAGGCAGCTGCGGCTCTATGTATTTGTACAAACCATAAACCGTGCCGGCTCCCAGCAAAATGCAACACACTGCAAGGATCAATAAATACTTTACGAACTTCACCTGAGAATTCCCATCTGTTGGCGTTTGGGCAGTTTATAAACAATCGCGCGGTAGTATAAAGGCAAGCCTGACGCTTTGATATACCCGTCATTCTTCATGCAATGCGGGTAATCATCCTTTTTCCTGTAACGATAAGGAGATCGCGCGCATGGCTTTTCAGCGCTGGCAAATTGGACTGGACATCCAGAACGGGCAACTCTGCGCCCTTGGCATTGAACGACGCCGTCACGGATGGCAGCTGCGACACTGGTGGCAGCAGCCGCTGCCGCACGATACGTTACGCAACGGCGTGTTGCAAACCTCGCCAGTGTTACAGGAGATGTTGGTGCGCTGGCAGCGTCATTTACCCAGGCGCTACTCGCTGCGCGTTGGCCTGCCGCCACAGCTGGTGCTGCAGCGTACGCTGCCGTTGCCGCAAACCTCACTGCGCGAGCCGGCGCTCAGCCGCTACGTTAACGCGTCCTCATCACGCCTGTTCCCGGTCGAAGCCGCCTCGCTGTCGCTGGATTACCGGCTGGGCGGCAGCGGCAGCCAGCTGCACGTCACCGCCGCGCGCCGTGACGTCATCGCCCAGTGGCTGGCGCCGCTGCAGCAGGCCGGACTGCGCCCCGACGTGTTTGAGCTGAGCAGTCTGGCGCTGACGCAGATCGCCATGCGCGTTCCGCTGCGCCCGCATCAGCTGCTGATCCATCCGCTCGGCGACCACTGGCTGTGGACGCTGGCCGGCGAAAATAGCGCCTGCGGCGCGGCGACCGAACCCCTGACGCTCGCCCATCTGCGTGACACCTTTCCCCAGGCACAAGCGGTGTTCTGCACCTCACCGCAGGCGTTGCCGGAGGCGGAAGTACAGCGCTGCAAGCCGCTGGCGCTGCTGCATTATCTGCAACCGCCGCTACCGGCAGAGGCGGGCGCGCTGGCGATTGCGCTAGGCCTGGCGCTGCGTCCGGAGGATTACTGATGCTGGCGGTCAATTTGCTCCCGTGGCGGGCACAGCAGTTGCTGCTACGCCGCCAGCACAGTGTGGCGCTGCTGGTTGCCGTGCTGCTGGTAACGCTGTTACTCACGCTGCTGCTGTGGTGGCGCGCTGAACAGCGGCTCCAGCAGGCAGCCCGGCAGCACACCGATATGACCATGCAGCTCCAGCAGATACAGCAGCGGCTGGCGCAACAGCAAACGCTGATGGCGCAGCGGGATGATCTGTTACGCAGGCAGCAGGCGCAGCAACAGCGGCTGCAGCAGCATCAACGCTGGCAGCAGTTCTGGCAGCAACTGCCCGCACTGATGCCGGAGACGCTGTGGCTGAGTCGCGTGGAGCGGCGTCAGGGGCAACTGGTGCTGGACGGTCTGGCGCAAAGCCTGGCTGATGTCAGCGCGTTCCGCCATCAACTGCAGACGCAACCGCTATTTGCGGCGGTGAAGCAGGGCAGCGTACAGCGTCAGGCGCAGGGGGATTACCGCTTCGCGCTGCGCGCCCGGCTGCAGGAGGCGACCGATGAATGAACTCATCCAGCGCTGGCTGCAGCTGGCACTGACGTGGCGAATAGCCAGCCTGCAACTGCTGGCGCTGCTGCTACTCGGGCTGGCGTGGCTACTGCTGCTGCGTCCGCAACAGCAGCAATTCAGCACGCTGCAACAGCAGCTGTCACAACTGGCGCAGCAGCACCAGCAACGTCAGCAGCAGCTGGACGCGCGACCGGCCATCGGACAGCTTCAGGCGGAGATCGCAACGCTGCAGCCAGCGGCAACGGCGGCGTCCGTATCGTTAGAGCAACTGGTGGCGGCGCGCGGCAATCTGCTCGAGGCATGGCATCCGGACAGCCAGCCACAGCAGCTGGCGCTGCGCCTGAGCTGGCCGCAATTTCTGCCGCTGTTCAGCGGGCTGGCTGCGACGGCGTTAGCGGTGCCACAGCGTTTTCAGCTGCAGGCGGATCAGGGCGTGTTACACAGCGAGTTCTGGCTGGAGAGTGACGATGCGGAGTAGCGCACTGGTGTTACTGCTGTGCAGCAGCTGGGCGCTGGCGCGCGATCCGTTCCAGCCGCTGGCTGCCAGCCAGTGTCAGGTCCCCGCTGCCGTGCCGCAGGGCTGGCGCTTACAGGGCATCATTGGTCGCGCGCCGCACTTTGTGGCCTGGCTGGTTTCACCGCAGGGCAAACGTCAGCGGCTGAGTGCACCGGCTGCTTTTCCGGTGGCACCGTGGCAGGTGACCCAGCTCAGTGCACATACGCTGGTACTGAGCGCCACGCAAAGCTGTCCGCCGCAGCACATCACATGGGTAATAAAAGGAGGATTTTATGAAAAGGATGATGCTGCTGCTGTGGCTGGCGCTGAGCAATCCGCTGCACGCCGCTGATCAGCCCCTGAGCCTGGTATTTGATGATGCGCCGGTCGAGCGCATTCTGCAGGCGCTGGCTGACTATCAGCAAACCAACCTGCTGATCGCGCCGGGCGTCGAGGGGCGGCTGTCGCTGCGACTCGATAACGTCGGCTGGGAGCGCGCACTGGCGCTGGTCACGCGGCTGGCGAAACTCACGGTGATCCAGGAGGAGAGTGTGCTGCTGGTCTATCCGGAGAGCTGGCAGCAGCGACAGGCACAGCAGGCACAGGCGGAGCGTGAAGAGAAGCAGCTGCAGGCGCCGCTTGAGCAGCGCACCGTCACGCTGCACTACGCCAGCGCCAGCGATGTCTACCGCAGCCTGCAGGCGGAACGCTCGCTGATGACGCCGCGCGGCAGCGTGACGGTGGATAGTCGTACCAACAGCCTGTTACTGCGGGACAGCGCGCAGGCGCTGCGCGACACCGAGCGCTGGCTGCAGGCGCTGGATCTGCCGCTGGAGCAGGTGGAGCTGTCAGCGCACATTGTCACCATCAATGAAGAGCATCTGCGCGAGCTCGGCGTCAGCTGGAGCACCGCACCCGGCGATGTCGTCACCGGGGCGCTGCGCAATCCGCAGCTGCTGGTGCCGCTGACGGTGAGCAATCCGGCGATACGCGCCGGCATCACGCTCGGACCGATGAGTGGCGAACTGCTTAACCTGGAGCTGAGCGCGCTGGAGCAGGAGAATCAGATCGAAATCATCGCCAGCCCGCGGCTGTTTACCTCACACCAGCAGACCGCCACCATTAAGCAGGGCACCGAAATTCCCTACGAGGTGAAATCCGGTAATAGCGGTGCGACGGCGATTGAGTTCAAAGAGGCGGTGCTGGGCATGGAGGTGACGCCAGTAGTATTGGGCAACGGGCGTATTCAGCTCACGCTGCGGCTGAGCCAGAACATGCCGGGTCGCAGCCTGACGATGGGGGAAAGTCAGGTGCTGAGCATCGATAAGCAGGAAATCGCCACTCAGGTGACGCTGCGCGACGGTGAAACGCTGGCGCTGGGCGGTATTTTCCAGCAGCAGCGCACCCAGGGCGAAAAGCGCGTGCCGTGGCTGGGCGAGGTGCCGCTGCTCGGCAGTCTGTTTCGTCAGCAGACCGACGAGCGCAAAAAACGTGAGCTGGTGATCTTCATCACGCCGCGACTGGTCAGGGAAGCAGCGCTTACCGCCGGATAAAGCGGAAAATTCGCTCCATATGACCAACTGCGTTGACGCAGGGCAGGAATTAGCATACAAGGTTTAGCGATTTTAAAACGGTGTAACGGAACGCGGCAGGATAACCTTCCGGCGGGTGTCAGTGACAAGCGATACTGGCATCGAAAGAAATATGCCCGAATTTTGGGTGGTACAGGACGTCAGCAACGGCACCAATTCCACAGTTTACGCAGGTAAGCTGTCGGGAGCGACAGGCCCAGCCAGCGCACCTGTAGCGCGCACAAGGATGGCAAAAAAGGAAGAGCGTTACCGTCTCGCGAACCACAGACCGGTCCTGTTTGAAGGTCGCCGGGGGCAATTTATTCGGTTGCCAAACGGCCATGAGTGTTGAGATAATTTTCCGTCTGACTCTTGCTAACGCTCATGAGGTCTCAGTTCCTGTCCCGCCAGCAATGTGCTGAACGCGGGGTATCATCAACGAATTCTTAGTAATACCGACAAAATGGCAGAGAAACGCAATATCTTTCTGGTTGGGCCGATGGGTGCCGGCAAAAGCACTATTGGTCGTCAGTTAGCTCAGCAACTCAATATGGAATTTTTCGATTCCGATCAGGAAATTGAGCGACGTACCGGAGCGGATGTAGGCTGGGTATTTGATGTGGAAGGCGAAGCCGGTTTTCGCGATCGTGAAGAGAAAATCATCAACGAGCTGACCGAGAAACAGGGCATTGTCCTGGCGACCGGTGGCGGCTCCGTCAAATCCCGTGAAACCCGTAATCGTCTCTCCGCCCGCGGTGTGGTCGTCTACCTCGAAACCACCATCGAAAAGCAACTTGCCCGCACTCAGCGTGATAAAAAGCGTCCGTTGCTGCAGGTTGACGAACCGCCGCGCGAAGTACTGGAAGCGCTGGCTGGCGAACGTAATCCGCTTTATGAAGAGATCGCTGACGTCACCATTCGCACTGACGATCAAAGTGCAAAAGTTGTCGCCAATCAGATCATCAACATGCTGGAAAAAAATTAATCCAGCACCCTGAGGGCTCAGCAATAGGTATCGGTCATCATGGAGAAGATCACTGTCTCACTGGGGGATCGCAGTTACCCCATCACCATCGCTGCCGGACTGTTTAACGATCCGGCTTCTTTTTGGCCGCTGAAAGCCGGCGACAATGCCATGCTGGTGACGAATCAGACGCTGGCACCGATCTATCTGGACAAACTCGCGACGCTGCTGAGCAACGCCGGGGTGAAAATGGATCAGGTGATTCTGCCCGACGGTGAGCAGTACAAAACGCTGGCGGTGATGGACGAGGTTTTCACCGCGCTACTGCAGAAGCCGCACGGCCGTGACACCACGCTGATTGCACTGGGCGGTGGCGTGATTGGCGATCTGACCGGTTTTGCGGCCGCCAGCTACCAGCGCGGCGTACGCTTTATTCAGGTGCCGACCACCTTGCTGTCGCAGGTTGACTCCTCGGTCGGGGGCAAGACTGCGGTGAACCATCCCCTCGGTAAAAACATGATCGGTGCTTTCTACCAGCCGGCTTCGGTGATCGTGGATACCGACTGCCTCACTACGCTGCCGCCGCGCGAGCTGGCCTCCGGTCTGGCGGAAGTGATCAAATACGGCATCATTCTCGACGGTGAATTTTTCCAGTGGCTGGAGCAGAATCTTGATGCGCTGCTGGCGCTGGATAACACCGCCATGGCTTACTGCATTCGCCGCTGCTGCGAGCTGAAAGCCGACGTGGTGGCGGCCGACGAGCGTGAAACCGGCCTGCGTGCGCTGCTCAATCTCGGTCATACTTTTGGCCATGCGATTGAAGCGCATATGGGTTATGGCAACTGGTTGCACGGTGAAGCGGTCGCGGCGGGCATGGTGATGGCCGCGCGCACCGCTGAGCGTCTGGGTCAGTTCAGTGCGGCCGATACTGACCGCATTATTGCGCTGCTGCAGCGTGCCGGTCTGCCGGTTAACGGCCCGGCGAGCATGACGGCAGAAGCCTATCTGCCGCACATGATGCGCGATAAAAAAGTGCTCGGCGGCGAGCTGCGTCTGGTGCTGCCTCTCGCTATTGGCCGCTCCGAAGTGCGTGGCGGCGTGGCGCATGATATGGTGCTGGCTGCGATTAACGATTGCAAAGTATCTTGATTATCCCCGGACTACGTCGGGCTGCTGTCCGGCGGGGGAACAGTGAGCAGTGATGCGGCACGTGGGAAGCGTGCCGTTTTACGGAGGAGGCTAAATGGATGAGTTCAAACCGGAAGACGAGTTAAAACCTGACGCCAGTGACCGCCGTCCCACGCGGCCTCGCAAATCGTCTTCTGCGCCGAAAGCGAAAGTACCGGTTTCCCGTCAGCATATGATGATGGGCATCGGCATTCTGGTGCTGCTGATTCTGGTGCTGGGCATTGGCTCCGCGCTGACCGGCCCGGACGAGAAGAAACCGGCCAGCAACAGCGCCAGCACCGGTAGCGCGGCACCGGCTGGCGGCGGCAGTGAAAAGAATATCGACCTGTCAGGTTCAACCGCCATGAGCGGCCAGCAGAATGCCACGCCGTCGGCTGAGGGCAGTGCGCCGCAGAATACCGCCGGTAACGCCGCACCTACCGGCAGTGACGGTCAGTCAATCTCCATGCCGTCTGTCTCCTCCACGCCGACTCAGGCAGCACCGGTTGACACACCGGCCAACCAGCAGCGCGTAACGCTGCCGGGCGATCTCAACACCGCGCTGAACAATCAGCAGGGTTCCGTTGATGCCGCGGCGCAGGGCGCACAGGGCAACAGTTCGCTGCCTACCGCACCGGCAACGGTCAGCGGCAGCGCCGGCAAAGCGGTCACGCCGCCTGCGGTACGCGCTGAGACGCCACCGCGCAGCCTCGGTGCCAGCAGCAGCCACAAAACCCCGGCTGCCAGCAAACCGGCTGCAGTGAAAGATAACAAAACGCACACCACCACCGCGCACAACAGCGCACCGGCCAGCAGTGGCGGTGCCAGCAAGTCGCTGCCATCGGGCGGCAACTACACGCTGCAGCTGAGCGGTGCGTCGAAAGAAGCGAGCCTGAACGCCTGGGCGAAGAAACAGAATCTGAGCGGTTATCACGTGTATAAAACCACGCGTAACGGCCAGCCGTGGTACGTGCTGGTGAGCGGCGCTTATGCCACACCGGCCGAAGCCAAACGTGCAGTAGCTTCACTGCCGGCGGAAGTGCGTGCGGCGAACCCGTGGGTTAAACCGCTCAGCCAGGTGAAGAAAGAGAGCCAGTAAGTGATGTGGGGCCGCGCTGCTGCGGCCCCGTTCTAAGCGCAGATCTGCTGTCGGTTTCGCCACAGCCAATAATTAAGATGTAATAGCCACGACAGCATGAAGAAAAATCGCGCTTTCCTGAAATGGGCCGGAGGGAAATACCCGCTGCTTGACGATATCCGTCGTCATCTGCCACAAGGTGATTGTTTAATCGAACCTTTTGTCGGCGCCGGTTCCGTATTCCTCAACACCGATTATGACCGTTATCACCTGGCGGACATCAACGGTGATCTGATCAATCTCTACAATATCGTCAAAACGCGCACCGCCTCGTTTATTGAAGACGCGCGCCAGCTGTTCAGCGCCAGCGGCAATACGGCGGAAACCTATTACGCCCAGCGTACGGCGTTCAACGCCAGCACGGATACCTATCAGCGCGCCGTGCTGTTTCTTTATCTTAACCGCCACGGTTACAACGGCCTGTGCCGTTACAACCTGCGCGGTGAATTTAATGTGCCCTTTGGTCGCTATCGTAAGCCGTACTTCCCGGAAGCCGAACTGTTATGGTTCGCCGAGCGCGCGCAAAAAGCCACCTTTGTCTGTGAATCGTACGATGTTACTCTGGGCAACGCCCCTGCAGGCTCAGTGGTTTATTGCGATCCGCCGTACGCGCCGCTGTCGGCGACGGCTAATTTTACCGCTTACCACACCAACAGCTTTAGCCTGCGCGAGCAGCAGCACCTGGCGGAACTGGCCAGTAAGCTGGCGCAGGAGAGCCGCATCCCGGTACTGATTTCAAACCACGATACCCTGCTGACGCGCGAGTGGTATCAGCATGCGGATTTACACGTAGTTAAAGCCCGGCGTTCCATCAGCCGAAGCATAAGTGGTCGCACTCAGGTTGACGAACTGCTGGCGCTTTTCCGCTAGCCTGTTTCGTCCGCGACCAACGCATCACGCCAGCTCCGGCTGGCGCACAAAATTGGGAGATTCGGATGAAACAATTTTTACTGGCCCCATCAATCCTTGCCGCTGATTTTGCCCGCCTGGGCGAAGATACCGCTAAAGCGCTGGAAGCGGGTGGCGACGTGGTGCATTTCGATGTGATGGACAACCACTATGTTCCCAATCTGACCATGGGGCCAATGGTGCTGAAAGCGCTGCGCGATTACGGCATCACCGCGCCCATCGATGTGCATCTGATGGTCAAACCTGTCGATGCGCTGATCCCGGAATTCGCCAAAGCGGGTGCCAGCTTCATTACTTTCCATCCCGAAGCCAGCGAGCACGTTGACCGTACGCTGCAGCTGATCAAAGAGCACGGCTGTAAAGCCGGTCTGGTGTTCAATCCGGCAACGCCGCTCAGCTATCTCGATTACGTGATGGATAAGCTCGACATCATTCTGCTGATGTCGGTCAACCCCGGCTTCGGCGGCCAGTCCTTTATTCCAGGCACGCTGGATAAACTGCGCGAAGCGCGTCGTCGCATTGACCAGAGCGGTTACCAAATCCGTCTGGAAGTGGATGGCGGCGTGAAGATCGATAACATCGGTCAGATCGCGGCGGCCGGGGCTGATATGTTTGTTGCCGGCTCGGCGATCTTCGGTCATCCGGATTACAAGAAGGTGATCGATGAGATGCGCAGCGAACTGGAGAAAGTTAATGGCTCATTTCACTGATATCCGCGCGCTGGCGTTCGATCTCGATGGCACGCTGGTGCACAGCGCGCCAGGCCTGGCACAGGCGATCGATCTGGCGCTGGCCGATTTGCAGCTGCCGCCCGCAGGCGTTGAGCGCGTCTCAACCTGGATTGGCAACGGTGCGGACATCATGATGGCGCGGGCGCTCAGCTGGGCGCTGGGCCGTGAGCCGCAGGCCGACGAGCAGCGCGACGCGCGTGCGCTGTTCGACAAACATTACGCCGCAACGGTGGAAGCCGGCAGTACGCTGTTTCCACAGGTGCAGGAGACGCTGGCTGCGCTGCATGCCAGCGGTCTGCCGCTGGCCATCGTCACCAACAAACCCACACCGTTTGTTGCTCCGCTGCTGCAGTCGCTCGGCATTGCCGACTACTTTTCTCTGATCATCGGCGGCGACGATGTAGTGGTGAAAAAACCACATCCGGCGGCGATTTTCCTCGTTCTCGGCCGTTTCGGCGTGCTTCCAGGACAATTGCTGTTTGTCGGTGATTCGCGCAATGATATTCTCGCTGCCCAGGCGGCGGGCGTGCCAAACGTTGCGATGACCTTCGGCTACAACTACGGTGAGCCGATTGCCACCAGCCAGCCAGATTTAACTCTCGATACTTTTAGCGAACTTTTGCCCGTTCTCGGGCTGTGATTATCAGGACATAACATGAGCAAACCCATCGTTTTCAGCGGCGCCCAGCCTTCCGGTGAACTGACCATTGGCAACTACATGGGTGCGCTGCGTCAGTGGGTGCAGATGCAGGATGATTTCCACTGCATTTACTGCATCGTCGATCTGCACGCCATCACCGTTCGTCAGGACCCGGCCGCGCTGCGCAAAGCCACGCTGGATACGCTGGCGCTATACCTTGCCTGCGGTATCGATCCGGAAAAAAGCACCATCTTCGTGCAGTCGCACGTACCGGAGCACGCGCAGCTGAGCTGGGTGCTGAACTGCTACGCCTACTTCGGCGAACTGAGCCGCATGACGCAGTTCAAGGACAAATCGGCACGTTACGAAGAGAACATCAACGCCGGTCTGTTCGATTATCCGGTGCTGATGGCGGCCGATATTCTGCTGTATCAGACTAACCAGGTGCCGGTCGGCGAAGATCAGAAGCAGCACCTTGAGCTGAGCCGCGATATCGCCGCGCGCTTCAATGCG
This sequence comes from Pantoea sp. ICBG 828, assembly GCF_002928355.1. Classification (NCBI taxonomy): domain Bacteria; kingdom Pseudomonadati; phylum Pseudomonadota; class Gammaproteobacteria; order Enterobacterales; family Erwiniaceae; genus Pantoea; species Pantoea sp. ICBG 828. The sequence goes on from NZ_POWN01000011.1 coordinate 70,418, forward strand.
CTGTACGGCGACGTGTTTAAAATTCCTGAGCCGTTTATTCCGAAGTCGGGCGCGCGCGTGATGTCACTGCTGGAGCCGACGAAGAAGATGTCGAAATCCGATGACAACCGCAATAACGTGATTGGTCTGCTGGAAGACACCAAATCGGTGGTGAAGAAGATTAAGCGCGCAGTGACCGACTCAGAAGAGCCGCCAGTGGTGCGTTACGACATCAAAGAGAAAGCGGGCGTGTCTAACCTGCTGGATATCCTGTCAGGCGTGACCGGTAAGTCGATTGCGCAGCTGGAGCAGGAGTTCGAAGGCAAAATGTATGGTCACCTGAAAGGCGCGGTGGCAGATGCTGTGTCTGAGATGCTGACTGAGCTGCAGGAGCGGTATCATCGTTTCCGCAATGACGAAGCGTTCCTCAACCAGGTAATGCGCGATGGCGCAGCGAAAGCCCGTGCGCATGCCCAGGAAACGCTGAAGAAAGTGTATGACGCCGTAGGCTTCGTGGCGCAGCCATAAGCCGGTTTGCCGGGGCGCAGCACAACGCGCCCCCCAGGCTTTACTTCACCCGATGCAGCGTCAGCTCTGCGCCATCCCAGAATAGCCGCGCATTGCCGTCGGCCAGCACGCTCAGTACCGCGCCCGGTGCCGGTCCCCACGCCTGATTGCCACAGTGCACGTTGAAGCCATAGCGAAAGCTGAAATCACGATCCTGTCCGGCCCCGCTGGCGGCGCTCAGGCGCGGTTTTCCCTGGCAATTGTCGGTCGCCGGATTGATGCCGCGTTCGGCAGTGCCGCGCGTCCAGCTGATCGCATTGGGTTTAAACGCCACGCGCGCGCCCATAAACTGCGGATCGTTTTTGATGTAAATCTGGCCGTTCTCCTTTTTCGGCGTCACGGCAACCACCTGCCATTCGCCCGTGACCGATGACCACGTTACCGGGGCGGCACTCACCGCCACGCTCAGCGGCATCAGCAGCGCCGCGGCCAGAGAAATAATGCGCATGGAAACTCCTTGTGATTGATTTGGCTACTCAGTCTGGCGGCAAAGCGCAGCGCTGTACAGTATTTTACCGCATCAGAACCAGCGCAGCTGCGTGCGCTGGCTGACCACGCGGCCCACAATGATCAACGCCGGACTGGCAAACTGCTGTGCCAGCGTTGCCAGCTCCTGCAGCGTGGCGCAGGCGACGCGCTGCTGCGGCGTGGTGCCGTGCTGCACGATAGCCACCGGCATCGCTGCGTCCATCCCGTGCCGTAACAGCTGCTGCTGAATGTCGGCCGCCTGGCTGAGGCCCATATAAAACACCAGCGTCTGCTGCTCCGCCGCCAGTTTGCCCCACTCCATTTCGCCGTGCTGCTGCAGATGGCCGGTGACGAAGCGCACGCTCTGGGCATGGTCGCGGTGGGTGAGGGGAATACCGCTGTAGGCGGCACAGCCGGAGGCGGCGGTGATGCCCGGCACCACGCTGAACGGGATGTTATGCTGCGCCAGCACCTCCAGCTCTTCGCCGCCGCGGCCAAAAATAAAGGGATCGCCGCCTTTGAGGCGCACCACACGCCTGCCGCGCTGCGCCTGCTCCAGCAGCAGCTGGTTGATTTGTTCCTGCGGCACGCAGTGATGGCCCGCCTGCTTACCCACGAAGAGGCGTTCGGCATCGCGCCGCACCAGATTAAGAATCGGCTCCGACACCAGCCGGTCATACACCACCACATCAGCCTGCTGGATAGCCTGCAACCCTTTCAGCGTCAGCAGACCGGCATCGCCCGGCCCGGCGCCGACCAGCACCACTTCGCCCTGCTGCGTCAGCGGCGCCGCAAACAAGGCATCGACCTGCGCGGCAGCGCGTGCCCGATCGCCGTTGGCCAGCGTTTGGGCCAGCCGATCGCTGGCAAAGAAGCGCTCCCAGAAGGCGCGGCGTGGCGCCATGGCGCTAAAATGCTGCTTCACGCGCTCGCGCAGTGAGCCCGCCAGCGCAGCCAGTTCGCCGAGATGCTGGGGCAGCATCGCCTCCAGCTTCTCGCGCAGCAGACGCGCCAGCACCGGCGCGCGGCCACCGGAAGAGACGGCGATCATCAGCGGCGAGCGGTCGACGATCGACGGCATAATGGCGCTGGCCTGCTGCGGCGCATCCACCAGGTTACAGAAGAGGTGGCGCTGTTCGGCGGCGTCAGCCACCTGCTGATTGACGGCATTATCGTTGGTGGCCGCAATCGCCAGCCAGCATGCATCCAGCCAGTCATCGGTAAATGCGCCGTGCAGTAACGTCACTTTTCCCTGTTGAGCCCACAGCTGAAATGCCGGGGAAAAATCCCGCGCGCCGACGTACAGCTCTGCGCCGGCCTCCAGCAGCAAACGCGCTTTGCGTTCAGCCACGTCGCCTGCGCCAACCAGTAAACAACGCCTGCCTTGCAGCCGACAAAACAGCGGAAAGTAATTCATAGCGAATCCTGAAAAAAAGCCCGCACGGTGCGGGCTGTGGAAGGGATTATACCGATTTCAGCGGCGAAGCCTGGGCTTGCGTCTGCTGGCGCTGCGCCTGCGGCGTGGCATACCAGTAGCCGAGGCCCATCAGCACCATGCCGGAGAACATATTGCCGAGCGTCACCCACAGCAGGTTGTGGCCGATGCCGCTCAGCGTCAGGTCGGCGCTGTGCTGGCCAAACCACGACAGCGCAAATACCGTCATGTTGGCGATGGAGTGCTCGTAACCGGAGGCGATAAACGCCAGCAGGCACCACCAGATAGCGATGAACTTCGCGGCCCCTTCGCTGCGCACTGCCATCCAGATCGCCAGACACACCAGCCAGTTGCACAGCGCGCCTTTAAAGAACAGCGCCATCGCCGTCTGCGTGGTTTTTGCCAGCGCCACGCTGTGGATCAGCGAACCGGCGTTCGGCAGCAGCGCACCAGCGGCGTAGTAGTAGAGCAGGGCGACAAACACCGAGCCGATCAGGTTACCCAGCCAGGTTTGCGGCAGCACGCACCACATCTGGCCGTGGCTGATGGTGCCGGCTTTGACGCCCACGGTGAGGAACATGGTATGACCGGTAAACAGCTCGGAACCGGCGATGATGACCAGCGTCAGGGCAATACCGAAGGTGGCGCCCATCAGCAGTGGACGATATGCCGGGTCCGCCAGGTTGCCGAGGGTGAAGATCAGGATGATCGCCAGGCCAACGTAAGCGCCGGCCATCGCCGATCCGATCCAGAAGGCCAGCGGGCTGTGCTGTGCGGTGCGTACAATGCGCGCCGCATTGGCGGCGCAGGTGTTCAGGGTGTCAGAAAACATAGTGACGTCTCATAAAGTGAAGGAATTCTGTCAGGCGCAGACTTCGACCTGGCCGTTGCTGACGCGCACCGCATAGCTCGCCACCGAGCGGCTTTCATCTTCCAGACAAACGCCATCACTCAGGCGAAAACGCTGTTTTTTCAGTGGGCTGGCGACCCACAGCGTGTGCTGGTGTTCGGCGATCAGGCCGCGCGACAACACGCTGGCTTCAGCAAACGGGTCGATGTTGCTCAGAGCGTACAGCTGCGCATCGTCGCGCGGGCGAAAGATGGCGATCTGCTGACCGTTAACCAGCGCGCACACGCCGGTAGCGGGCAGGATTTGTGTGAGTTCACACACGGTGTACCACTGGCTCATGCGTCAGCCTCCTCGATCAGGGTAATCGCGATGCGCTCCGCCGGACGCGCCGGGCGATGCTGCTCGCGTTCACTGACGTGCTGCACCAGCGGGTCGCGCTGCGGGCTGTTAATAAACGTGGCGAAGTGCGCCTGCTGCTGCGGGTCGTTAACCGTGGCGGTCCATTCACAGCGGACGTCAGCGCGCAGACGCGTCAGCTCCTGTTCCAGCTGCGCGTTAAGGCCGAGCCGATCGTCGATAATCACGCTGCGCAGATAGTCGATGCCGCCGTCCATGCTCTCCAGCCACAGCGAAGTGCGCTGCAGGCGGTCGCCGGTGCGGATGTAAAACATCATGAAGCGGTCGAGATACTGCAGCAGCGTGTCGCGGTCGAGGTCAGCCGCCAGCAGATCGGCGTGGCGCGGTTTCATGCCGCCGTTGCCGCACACGTACAGGTTCCAGCCTTTTTCGGTGGCGATGACGCCGACATCTTTGCCCTGCGCTTCGGCGCATTCACGGGTACAGCCAGAGACGCCAAACTTCATCTTGTGCGGCGTGCGGATGCCTTTGTAGCGGTTTTCCAGCTCAATGCCGAAGCCGAGGCTGTCGCCAACGCCATAGCGGCACCAGCTGCTGCCGACGCAGGTTTTCGCCATGCGCAGCGCTTTGGCATAAGCCTGTCCGGTTTCAAAGCCGGCGGCAATCAGCTGTGACCAGATGGCCGGCAGGTCATCGCGCTGCGCCCCGAACAGGCCGATGCGCTGTGAACCGGTGATTTTGGTGTAAAGGTTGTACTGCCGCGCCACTTCGCCCAGCGTCATCAGCCCCTGCGGCGTGATTTCACCGCCGGCGGTGCGCGGAATCACCGAGTAGGTGCCATCTTTCTGGATGTTGCCGAGATAGAGATCGTTGCTGTCCTGCAGCGGCGTATGCTGCGGCTTGAGGATGTATTCGTTCCAGCAGGAGGCCAGCAGCGATCCGACGGTCGGTTTACACACTTCACAGCCGTAACCCTGGCCATACTTCGCCAGCAGCGCGTCAAACGACTTGATCTCCTCCACGCGGATCAGGTGATACAGCTCCTGGCGCGAATAGGCGAAATGCTCGCACAGGTGATGATTGACTTCGATGCCCTGACGGCTCAGCTCAGCGTTCAGCACTTGCGTAATCAACGGGATGCAGCCGCCGCAGCCGGTACCGGCGCGGGTTTCGGCTTTCAGCGCCGCCACGGTGTGGCAACCCGCCTGCACCGCGTTAACGATATCGCCTTTGCTGACGTCAAAGCAGGAGCAGATTTGCGCGCTGTCCGGCAGCGAATCGACGCCCAGCGCCGGTTTTTCGCCGCTGCCCGCCGGCAGAATCAGCAGCGCCGGGTTTTCCGGTAAGGCGATGTGATTGAGCGCCAGCTGCAGCAGATTGCCGTAGTCGCTGGTGTCGCCCACCAGCACCGCGCCGAGCAGAGTTTTGTTGTCTTCGCTGACGATCAGGCGCTTATACACGTGCTGCTGTTCATCGAGCCAGATGTAACTGCGCGCGCCCGGCGTGCGGCCGTGCGCATCGCCAATGCCGCCGACGTCCACGCCCAGCAGCTTGAGTTTGGCGCTCATATCGGCACCGGCAAAGACGCTGTCACGCCCGACCAGCGCATCGCTGGCGACCTGCGCCATTTTGTAGCCCGGCGCCACCAGACCGTAAATCCGATCCTGCCAGGCGGCGCATTCCCCAATCGCGTAGATCGCCGCATCGCTGGTCTGGCAGCGATCGTTGATGGCAACGCCACCGCGCTGGCCGAGCGCCAGGCCGCACTGTTGCGCCAGCTTATCCTGCGGGCGAATGCCGGTGGAGAACACGATAAAGTCGACGTCGAGCGCGCTGCCATCGGCGAACGCCAGCGTTTTACCGCCTTTAGCGTGATGCACAATCTGCCGGGTATTTTTGCCGGTATGGACCTGCACGCCCATCTGTTCGATCTTACGCCGCAGCTGTTCGCCGCCCTGTGTATCCAGCTGTTCCGCCATCAGCACCGGTGCAAACTCAACCACGTGCGTTTCAATGCCGAGATTTTTCAGCGCGCCCGCCGCTTCCAGTCCGAGCAGACCGCCGCCAATCACCGCACCGCGTTTGCTGCGGCGCGCGCAGGCTTCTATCGCGTTGAGATCTTCGATGGTGCGATAGACAAAGCAGTCGCTGCCCTCCGCGCCGGCGATCGGCGGGATCCACGGATAAGAACCGGTGGCCAGAATTAGCGTGTCGTAATGCACCGCACGACCGGTGTTGGAGTGAATCAGCTTTTCCTCACGGTTGAGGGTAATGGCGCGCTCGCCAAGCAGCAGATTGACCTGATGCTTTTCGTAGTAGCCTTCGCGCACCAGTGAGAGTTCTTCGGCGGTGTGGTGGGAAAAATAGGCGGAGAGATGGACGCGATCATAGGCGACGCGGGGCTCTTCACAGAAAACGGTTATCGCGAACTGCTCAGGGGCGGCTTTGTCGATTAGTTCTTCGATAAAGCGGTGGCCAACCATGCCGTTGCCAATAATAACGACACTGTGCTTGCTCATGCTTGCCTCAAAATTTGCGGGATCTGCGCCTACCTTAGCGCGCTGTTTCTGGCGCTTATTGACGTACATCAACTGCGGCTTTATATACCCATTTAGAGGTATGTTGCTGATTTTACGCGTTTTTATCTAAGTCTTTTATTTGGTTGAAAATTACCCAATGGCGGCAGAAAAGTTGCCAGCGGCGCGGCCGTTTTTCGTGCTAGCTTAAGATGTTGCGTTTTCAGCGGAGAAGGATATGACCCAGCAAGCGTTTAAGTGGATAAACAACCTGCGCCTGGCAGGCCAACCGGGTTTATGGCAGATCGAAATTCGCCACGGCAACATCAGCGCCATCATTCCGCAGCCGCCGCACGCGGCCGCCCAGCCGGATGCGCTGGATGCCGCCGGTGGCCTGGCGAGCGCGCCGTTTATCGAGCCGCATATTCATCTCGACACTACGCAAACCGCTGGCGAACCGGCGTGGAATCAGTCCGGCACGCTGTTTGAAGGCATTGAGCGCTGGGCTGAACGCAAGGCGCTGCTTAGCCATGAGGATGTGAAGCAGCGCGCGCGGCAGACGCTGAAGTGGCAAATTGCCAACGGCATTCAGCACGTGCGCACCCACGTGGATGTGTCCGATCCCACGCTGACCGCCTTAACCGCGATGCTGGAGGTGAAAGCGGAGATGGCGCCGTGGATCGATATCCAGATCGTGGCCTTTCCGCAGGAAGGCATTCTCTCTTATCCCAACGGCGAAGCGCTGCTGGAAGAGGCGCTGCGCCTCGGTGCTGACGTGGTGGGCGCGATCCCGCATTATGAATTTACTCGCGAATACGGCGTCGAATCGCTGCACAAGGCGTTTGCGCTGGCGCAGCGCTATGACCGGCTGGTGGACGTGCACTGTGACGAGATTGATGATGAGCAGTCACGCTTTGTCGAAACCGTGGCGGCGCTGGCGCACCGCGAGGGCATGGGCGCGCGCGTCACCGCCAGCCACACCACGGCGATGCATTCGTACAATAACGCGTATACCTCGCGGCTGTTCCGCCTGCTGAAGCTGTCGCAGATTAACTTTGTCGCCAATCCGCTGGTGAATATTCATCTGCAGGGACGCTTTGACAGCTACCCGAAACGGCGCGGCGTGACGCGGGTGAAAGAGTTGCTGGAGGCGGGTATCAACGTCTGCTTCGGCCATGATGATGTGTTCGATCCCTGGTATCCGCTCGGTACCGCCAGCATGCTGCAGGTGCTGCACATGGGGCTGCACGTTTGTCAGCTGATGGGCTATGAGCAGATCGACAGCGGTCTGCAACTCATCACGCACAACAGTGCGAAAACTATGCAGCTGGCGGATTATGGCGTGCAGGTGGGCAACGCGGCCAGCCTGATTATTTTGCCTGCTGATAACGGGTTCGATGCGCTGCGCCGTCAGGTGCCGGTGCGCTATTCGCTGCGCAAGGGCGTGCTGGTGGCGGCCACACAGCCGGCAAGCAGTGAAATTTATCTCGGTGCTAGCGAAGCGGTGACGTTCCGGCGTTAAGGGAGCGGGAAGGGGAATAGCGGCGCGAGGCTTCGCGCCGCTCGGGGGATCAGGCAGTCTGGTGTGCGTGCTGGCGATGTTTGGTGACAAAGCCGAGCAGCACACACATCACGAACACCACCGCGTACAGCGCGTTCGCGGTGGATAGCGCCGCGTGGGCACCGCCTTTCGCCACGATCGGGCCGGTGACCACGAAGGTCAGCATGGTGCCGACGGTGCCGCAGGTGAGGATGAAGTTCACCAGCTTCGGCGATGACGCTTTGGTCTGCAGCGAGCCCAGCGTGATGATGGTGGTGTAAATGGCGCTGGAGAAGAAGCCAAGCGACATAATGATCCAGTGCAGCATGCTGGCATCGGTGGTTTTCACGAACCAGAACATCAGGCCGGTGGCCAGCAGCGCCAGCACCACCAGAATGCGTTGCAGGTCGAAGAAGCGCAGCAGGAAGCTGAACGCCCACATGCCGACCATATAGGCGGTCCAGAAGTTACCGACCAGCTGACCGGCGGCGGCGATATCCATGCCCATTGATTTGGTGGCGTATTCCGGTACCCAGGAGATGAAGCCGAGCTGGCCGAGGATGTAGCACAGTGCCGCGATCGACAGGAACAGCACGCCGATGCCCCACTTCTCTTTTTCGCCGCCCTGCACCGCGGCTTCGCTCTTCAGTACCGGGAACTCGACCATCAGCGTCAGGATGAAGATCGCCACGTAGATCACGCCAATGCAGGCGTAAACCCAGTACCACGGCAGCGCGCGCGCCAGCAGAATGCCCGCGATAATCGGGAAGATGGTGCCGGCCATGCTAAAGAACGAGTCGGTAAACAGCAGACGGGAACCGCGCTGGCGACCATCGTACAGATGGGTAATCAGGAAGGTGCCGATCGACATGGTGATACCGCTGACCACGCCGAGCACGAACATGCACAGCGAGAACACCGTGAGGTTATGGCTGGTCATCAGCCCGGCCACGGCGAGGATCATCAGCACAAAGCCAAAGATCAGCTGGCGCTTGAGTGGCACAATCACCATCAGCCAGGCGTTCAGGAACACCGCCGCCAGAATACCGGCGTTAAGGAAAGTGAAGGTGTTGCTCATCTCTGAGATGGGCAGCTGGAAATACTGGGCAATATTATCCAGCACCATACCGGTAACGATCACCAGTGCGCCGGTGAGCGCATAGGAGAAAAAGCTGATCCAGGTAAGGCCAATGCGATTACGGTTTGTCATGTTCTGAACCTGTGATGCGCCGACGTGGCAAAAAGTGTCATGAATTGTAAATGGATCTGTGATCGTAATAAACAAGCAGTGAAACGTGCGAGAAATATTTCATTAATAGTGTGATTTTCGTCACGCAAATGATTGCGCGACGGGAAAAGTATGACGATAGCAACATCAGCGTAAATATAGGTAAAACGCTGGCTCTTGTATTACATGCTCTTTACAATCAATCTCGTTTTTGAGCTTGCTCTCCAAGGTAAGGAATCTTTCATGCTTAAACGTACTTTGACAGCGGCGGTTGCCCTGTTAGCGCTCTCTTCTGTATCTGCTTCGGCTCTGGCGGCGAAAGGGGATACGCACGTGCTGCTCACCACCTCTGCGGGCAATATCGAACTTGAACTGGATAATCAGAAAGCCCCGGTTTCAGTAAAAAACTTTGTGGATTACGTGAATAACGGCTTCTACAACAACACCATTTTCCATCGTGTGATCCCGGGTTTCATGATTCAGGGCGGCGGCTTCACGGCGGATATGCAGCAGAAGCAGACCAACGCGCCGATCAAAAACGAAGCGGATAACGGCCTGCGCAACCTGCGTGGCACCATTTCCATGGCGCGTACCGCTGAGAAAGACAGTGCCACCAGCCAGTTCTTCCTGAACGTGGCGGACAACGCTTTTCTTGACCATGGCCAGCGCGACTTCGGCTATGCGGTGTTTGGTAAGGTAGTGAAAGGCATGGATGTGATCGACAAGATCGCCCAGGTGCCGACCAAAGATGTCGGGCCATACCAGAATGTGCCGTCAAAACCGATTGTTATCACTTCCGCGAAAGTCCTGCCGTAATCCCTCTGCGCGCCACCTCTGGGTGGCGCCGTCTGCCGCGCTCCGGCAAAGCTGAAATTTGCTCTTATACTTAGGGCACATCCTGCTTGCCGGAGGCGCTATGAGCAGCAAACTCACCGAAAAACAGAAAATCACGTTGTGGCAGCAAACCCGTGCGGCCAATTATCAGGCCAGCTGCAAACTGGCCGGTTATACGCTGAATGAACCTGCCGTCGAGAGCGCCCAGGCGGACGATCGTCTGGCATCGCTGAGGAGGCAATATGGCGGATAACAGCCTGGCGGTGCGCGATCCCTATTTGTGGCACAACGATGACGTGCTGAAAAACCTGCTGGAAATTCACGACGTGGCGCAATTGCGTAAAGCCGAGCTGGCATTCAGCGCGGCGCGGCTGGCCACACTGGCGCTCGGACCGGCCACGCCTGGCCTGCCGCACCTGCGCCAGATTCACCGCACGCTGTTTCAGGATATCTACAGCTGGGCCGGCGAACTGCGTACCATCGACATCTGGCGCGACGACACGCCCTATTGCCACTGCGAGTACATCGAGAACGAGGGCAATGCGCTGATGAGCGCACTGGAAGAGGAAGAGGGCCTGTGCGACCTCGACCCGCAGACCTTCGTGGCACGCATCGCGCATTACTACTGTGAAATCTATGTCCTGCATCCGTTCCGTGCCGGTAACGGGCGGGCACAGCGCATCTTTTTCGAACAGCTGGCGCTGCACGCGGGCTATCTGCTGAACTGGGATACGCTGGAGCCTGAAAGCTGGCACAAGGCCATCGTCGCCGGCGTCGGCGGCGATCTCGCGCCGCTCAACGCGCAGTTTGCGAAAGTGGTGAGCCCGGCCTCACCGCTAAAGTAATATTTCCAGCCCGTGTTTTTGCACGATGTGGAGCAATTTGAGTGAAATGCCTCCAGGGCGTTTTACTCCGCTCTCCCATTTCTGCACCGTGGAAACGCTGGTGTTGAGGTAGCGGGCAAAAACGGGCTGACTCACGTTAAGGTTTTCGCGCAGCGCTTTGATATCTCCGGCCTCCAGCGCTTTAACCTCTTCCAGACAGCGTTGGTCAAAATCCCGCATGCTCTGTTTATTCAGGGCTCCGGCTTCAAACAGGCCTGTTGCTGCACTGTGAATTGCCTCCAGGGCTGGGCTTTTAAATTTTCGCGTTGCGGTCATGGCATATCTCCACCAGTTCTTTTACTGCAATCAGACGATTAAGAGATTCATTAGAGAGCAGCGAATAGTGCTTAGCTAACTCACGAAAGCCAGTAAGTTCGCTTTCGCTCAGACTGGACTGATCCTGCTTGGCAAACAGAAAGGTATATATCCAGTTTCGGCCGCCTTTCGCCAGAATGATTGCGCGTTCGCGATTCTGCTGCAGGCGTTTTTTAAAAACACCTCCACCCAGATTGTCAGCCTGACCTTTCTGTACTGCGACAATGGCCTGGCAAAGCTCACTGTCTGCGATTACGTGGCGCTGAGCCTGTTTGCTGAACCATTTCGTTTTAAATACGCGGCTTGTTACTGACATCATTACTCTCCAGAATATAGCACCTGGTGCGAGAGTAATCAGATTCTTTTTTGACAGCTAGCGGGGATTGAGGTCGAAGGTGGTAACATTGCTTTTTTGCGACCTTTCTTGCTTGTCGCCTACCGACAGCACCCACTCAATTCATCTGTAATGTATGCTGCTGCTAATTGATAACTACGACTCCTTTACCTGGAATCTCTACCAGTACTTCTGTGAACTGGGCGCGCAGGTGCGCGTGGTGCGCAACGATGCGATGACGCTGGAAGAGATGACAGCGCTGCCGCTGAGTCATCTGGTGATCTCGCCGGGCCCCTGTACGCCGGATCAGTCCGGCATTTCGCTCGAAGCCATTCGCCACTTTGCCGGACGGTTGCCGGTTCTCGGGGTATGCCTGGGCCATCAGGCCATCGCCCAGGCCTACGGTGCGCAGGTGGTGCGCGCGCGCCAGGTGATGCATGGCAAAACCTCTGCGGTGCAGCACACCGGCCAGGGCGTGTTCCGCAACCTGAATAATCCGCTGACCGTCACGCGCTATCACTCGCTGATTGTGGCGCGCGACACGCTGCCACCAGAGTTTGAAGTCACCGCCTGGAGTCTGCGCGATGGCGTTGCCGATGAGATCATGGGCTTCCGCCATCGTACGCTGCCGCTCGAGGGCGTGCAGTTCCATCCGGAGAGCATTCTCAGCGAGCAGGGGCATCAGCTGCTGGCGAATTTCCTCAATATGTAACTTCCGTTTGCCATTGCATGATTTTTTATGCATATTTTGTGATTATAATTTCACATCAGCTCAACAAATAACCCGATGAGGTCATCAATGGCAGCGGAAAATCTAGCGGTAAGCCGGGAAACGTTCGATAACGTTATTTTGCCTGTTTATGCACCTGCGCAGTTTGTGCCGGTCAAAGGCAAAGGCAGCCGCGTGTGGGATCAACAGGGCAAAGAGTATATCGACTTCTCCGGTGGTATCGCGGTCACCGCGCTTGGCCATTGTCATCCGGCGCTGGTGGAAACGCTGAAAAGTCAGGGCGAAACCCTGTGGCACACCAGTAACGTGTTCACCAATGAGCCGGCACTGCGCCTCGCCAGTAAACTGATCGCGGCGACCTTCGCCGAGCGGGTATTCTTCGGTAACTCCGGTGCCGAAGCGAACGAAGCGGCGTTCAAACTGGCGCGCTACTACGCCTGCAAAAAGCACAGCCCGTTCAAAAGCAAAATTATCGCTTTCCACAACGCCTTCCACGGCCGCACGCTGTTCACCGTCTCGGTGGGCGGTCAGCCGAAATACTCCGATGGCTTTGGTCCGAAGCCGGCGGATATCGTCCATGTGCCGTTTAACGATCTGGCCGCGGTGAAAGCGGTGATTGACGACCACACCTGCGCGATTGTGGTGGAGCCGATTCAGGGGGAAGGCGGCGTGATGCCGGCAACGACGGAATTCATGCAGGGATTGCGTGCGCTGTGCGATCAGCACAACGCGCTGCTGGTGCTGGATGAAGTGCAGAGCGGCATGGGCCGCAGCGGTAAGCTGTTTGCTTACGAACACTATGGTATCAAGCCAGATATCATCACCACCGCTAAAGCGCTGGGCGGCGGTTTCCCGGTGAGCGCGATGCTGACCACCCATGAAATCGCCTCGGTGATGGCGCCGGGCGTGCACGGCACCACCTACGGCGGCAACCCGCTGGCCTGTGCGATTGCCGAAACCGCGCTGGATATCATCAATACGCCCGAGGTACTGAATGGTGTCGACGCGCGTCGTGAGCAGTTTGTCTCGGCGCTGCAGAAGATCAATCAGCAGTTCGACATCTTCAGTGAAATTCGGGGCAAAGGGCTGCTGCTGGGTGCCGTACTCAACGCGCAGCACGCCAGCAAAGCGCGCGATATCCTCAACGCTTCCGCCGCTGAAGGTCTGATGGTACTGACCGCCGGCAGCGATGTGATTCGCTTTGTGCCGTCGCTGGTGATTGAGCCAACCGATATCGCAGAAGGCATGGCGCGCTTTGCCCGGGCGATCGCGAAAGTCCTGAACTAACCTTTCGGCTTCAGCACGCTGAGCCAGCGGCCGTGATGCGGGCGCTGGCTCCACGCCAGTGAAGAAATGGTGTGCATCACATTGAGATGCTGCAGAATGCGCTTCACATGCTGTTCGACAATCGTCACCGGCCCCTCATTCAGATTCTCCGGCGCTTCCAGAATATTGCTGTCGTTGCCCGGCCCGTCGTAAGCCAGCCGCTGCTGACAGCGCTGCAGCGCGATTTCACAGGACTGCAAATAGCGCTCCGCCAGCTTTGGCGTCAGCATGGTGTGCTCGCGCGCCAGAATGGTCATGGCGTTGATGTGTTCAACGATAAACTGGCTGTGGGTCACCCACAGGCGCATATCTTTCAGATACTGGAAGTTAAAGCCCGGTTCGGTAGACGCCTGGTTGAGCGAGTTAAACAGCGCGTTGTGCGCCTGGTTAACCTTGACGCGCTGATACGCCAGCTTCTCCGGCGCCTGCTCCGGACCGAGCAGCAGGCGCAGCGCCTCCTGATAAGCCTCCAGCGCATCGTGCGCATTATTGCGCAGCAGCCCGCTCTGCCACTGCGGCCATAGCCAGATCATACCGGCGAAGGCAATCAGGCAGCCCATCAGCGTATCCATCATGCGTGGCAGCAGGAACTGCGCGCCATTCAGTGACAGTAGCTGCAGCGAATACACCGCCGTCACCGTAAAGCCAATCATCGACCAGCCATAATATTTACGCGTGATCAGATAGCTGGCGAGGGTGATGACCAGCATGGTCAGCAGGGCAATCGACTCCGGTACGGCAAAGCGCAGCGACGCCGCGGCGATCAGCAAGCCGGCGAAGGTGCCGAGTGCCCGGTGCTGAATGCGAACGCGCGTGGCGCTGTAGCCGTTCTGGCTGACAAACATGATGGTCATCAGAATCCAGTAAGGCTTGGGAATATTGAAGAACAGCGCCAGCGCGCTGCCGAACATCAGCATCACCGCGAAGCGCGCCGCCGTCCGCAGCGCGGCAGATTTCAGCGACAGGTAGCTGCGCAGCGCCGGCAACAGCGGCAGGCGACGCTGGCGATCGGCCATCAGGTCGCGGGTGTATAGCGGCTTCTGCGTGCGCAGCACGCGCGCGATGCGGCTGAAATGGTAGAGGCAGAAATTACCGACCGGATTATCCGGGTGCTGCCGGGCAATTTTCTCCAGCGCGCCGAGCGGCTTCTCCATGTGGAAGCGTTCCGGCAGCTGGTGATAGAGAATGGCATCGGCCAGCACGCGCAGCCGTGCCGAAATGATTTTCGCGTTCCAGCGGATCACCGCCTCGGCGTGGCTCTGCTCCACCAGCTTTTGCACCTCTTCCGGCTGGTGCAGGCTGACCGAGATATGCTCCTGCAGATCGAGCGCAACCTGAAAGGCGCGCGTCAGGCGTTTGTGGCTGTTATCACGGCTGGCGGACAGCATATGCATCTGCTGATAACAGGTGGTGATCAGATCGACCGCTTTCTGCTGACGCGCCAGTAGCGGCGGCAGCGCTTTTTCCGGATCGGTCAGCTGCGTCAGCAAGGTGTATTTGGCGTCGCAGTAATCGGCCAGCTCGCGGTACAGCAGGCTGAGGGTCTCGCGCATCGGCTGCTCTTTCCACAGCCAGAACCAGAACCAGTTAAACAGCCCGTACCACAGCGTCCCGCCGATATACAGCAGCGGCGGGACCCACATCGGCATACGGCCGACGAGGCTTAAGGTAAAGATGGCGGCGATCAGCGTGCCGGGCAGCAAACGACCATGCAGCGGGCTGATTTCACCGGTCACGCCCACCAGCAGCGGTAACACCAGCAGAATCAGCGGCAGCGGCACAGCGTAAGCCGTGAGGTACTGAATCAGAAAACTGCCGCTGGCGAACAGTGCGCCGCCGACAATCAGCCGTTTGAAGAACCGCTTATGTGGCGTATCCAGACCGGCGATGTTGCAGCAGGCCGGCACCAGGGAGAACAGCAGCCCTTTTTGCAGATCGCCAAACAGCCAGCCGAGCGCCACAGGCAGGCACAGCACCAGCGTTTGCCGCAGCGCATAGTTAACTTCCGGATGATAGATGATTCGACGCCACATCAGCTCATCGTAAACAGAAACGGCGCGATGTTGCCATCACGCCGTGGGTGAGAAGAAATCAGCGGGTGCCGTAAACGACGATGGTTTTGCCGTGTGCGGAGATCAGGTTCTGATCTTCCAGCATTTTCAGGATACGACCCACGGTTTCGCGTGAGCAGCCCACGATCTGACCAATCTCCTGACGGGTGATTTTAATCTGCATACCGTCCGGGTGCGTCATGGCATCAGGCTGTTTCGCCAGGTTGAGCAGCGTTTGCGCGATACGGCCGGTCACATCGAGGAAGGCAAGGTTGCCGACTTTTTCAGATGTTACCTGCAGGCGACGCGCCATCTGCGCCGACAGGCGCATTAAAATATCCGGATTGACCTGAATCAGCTGACGGAATTTTTTGTAGGAAATTTCAGCCACTTCGCAGGCGGTTTTCGCACGTACCCAGGCGCTACGCTCCTGGCCCTCTTCAAACAGGCCGAGCTCACCGATGAAATCCCCCTGATTGAGGTAGGAGAGAATCATCTCTTTGCCTTCTTCATCTTTAATCAGTACCGCGACGGAACCTTTCACGATGTAGTACAGCGTTTCCGCTTTCTCACCCTGATGGATGAGGGTGCTTTTGGATGGATATTTGTGAATATGGCAATGGGACAGGAACCATTCGAGTGTAGGGTCTGTTTGCGGTTTGCCGAGAACCATTCGCTATTATCCTCTGTTGTAATCGTGCCCAAAATACAGGGGGCAGTTTTCCCTGTCAGGCGGTGAAATCGTCCAGCGTTTCCCGTGAGGGACAGTTATTCGGGGGTGGATTCGTAAGCGATGCTTTTGATTCGTCCCGCTTTCGTCTTTCGTGACGAAAATATTTTCAGCACTGTTTGTAGCATAGCTTTTGCAACCTGTCTCCTGTTGTCTCGCTTCAGCAGGTGGGGGATGCGTCTGCATTGCTGTTTGTCAGGTGAAAGCGTACTCTGGCGGCAAAACCGCCGCTTCAGGAGAAAGAATAATGCAGGCACGAGTGAAATGGGTGGAAGGGCTGACCTTTCTCGGAGAATCCTCATCCGGTCATCAGGTATTAATGGACGGCAATTCCGGTGATAAAGCGCCCAGCCCGATGGAGATGGTGTTGATGGCTGCGGGCGGCTGCAGCGCGATTGACGTGGTGTCGATTCTGCAAAAGGGGCGCAACGATGTCGCCGATTGTGAAGTCAAACTGACCTCGGAACGCCGCGAAGAAGCGCCACGCATTTTTACGCATATCAATCTGCATTTTATTGTCAGCGGCAAAGCGCTGAGCGATAAAGCGGTGGCGCGCGCGGTGGATCTGTCCGCGGAGAAGTACTGCTCGGTCGCGATCATGCTGGGCAAGGGCGTCGAGATAACGCACAGCTACGAAGTGGTGGAGCTGTAATCCAGCCGGGAGCGCGGCCCTGCGCTCCCGATCTCAGCTCCTCCCGGCGAAACTGGCGCGTTAGCCTGCGCTATTCAATGCGTTTTCCTTCAATCAACCGCTGCACCAGCGGCGTCATGATCAACTCCATCGCCAGTCCCATCTTGCCGCCCGGCACCACCAGCGTATTCATGTGGGAAATAAACGAGCCCTGGATCATCGCCAGTAAATAAGGAAAAGCGATGCCCTCCAGGCCGCGAAAATGGATCACCACAAAGCTCTCATCCAGCGACGGGATCTCACGCGCGGCAAACGGGTTCGAGGTATCCACGGTCGGCACGCGCTGGAAGTTGAGGTGCGTGCGGGAAAACTGCGGCGTGATGTAGTTGATGTAGTCTTCCATCGAACGCACCACCGAATCCATCACCGCTTCGCGCGAATGGCCGCGCTCGCTGGTGTCGCGCACCAGTTTCTGAATCCACTCCAGATTAACAATCGGTACCACGCCAACCAGCAGATCGACATGTTCCGCCACGTTATGCTGCTGCGTCACCACGCCGCCGTGCAGGCCTTCATAGAACAGCACATCGGTGTTTTCCGGCAGCGGCTGCCAGGGTGTAAAGGTGCCCGGCACCTGATTCCACGGCACCGCTTCATCGTAGGTGTGCAGATATTTGCGCGACTGGCCGAGTCCGCTCTGGCCATAGTCGCGAAAAGTCTGCTCCAGCAGGCCGAAGTCGTTGGCTTCCGGGCCAAAGTAGCTGATGTGACGCCCGAGGTCGCGCGCCTTACGAATCGCCATGTCCATTTCCGGACGGGTATAGCGATGGAAACTGTCGCCTTCTACTTCCGCCGCGTGCAGATCCAGCTGCTGGAAAATTTTACGGAAGGCGAGACTGGTGGTGGTGGTTCCGGCGCCGCTGGAACCGGTAACGGCTATGACTGGATGCCTGGCTGACATAACAGCGCTCCCTGTGAAGTCCGGCGATGAGCATTGTTACCACGAATTGCCGCCTGACGCATCAGCCGCGAAATTCCCGCCGCGGCATAATATTGACCGATTCATGCAATTCTGACCACACCAGTACCACTTCGCCCTGCTCGAGCTGGCGGCGCACGTCGGCCACTTTCTGCGTCAGGCTGCGCTCCTGCTCGCCATAATCGGTGCCTTCACGCAGCACAAAACTTTCTATCAGGTTTTCCAGCGTTGTCGGGTCGAGTTCTTGCCAGGGAATAATCACAATTACATATCCAGATAAGTTGAGAGCCAGTCCGGCACGCGCTGCTCCAGCCACATTTTGGGTCGCAGCAGGCTGCCGCCCACGAAGCCGACGTGACCGCCTTGCTGCGTCAGCTGATACTCAATTGTGGCAGACAACTGCTGCGGCTGCGGGATCACCGCATCGGTCATGAAGGGATCGTCTTTCGCATGGATGATCAGCAGCGGCTTGCGCACGCCGGTCAGCAATGGCATGGCGCTGGCGCGCTGATAATAGTCGCGCGCATCAATAAACCCGTGGGCGCGGGCGGTAATCGCATCATCAAACTCACGCAGCCGGCGGAAGGCGCGCAGCTGCGTCAGATCGACCGGCAGCGTGCCCGGCCAGGCGCGCAGTTTGCGCGTGGCGTTTTTCTTCAGCTGGGTCAGCAGGTAGTGCTGATAAAAGCGTGAAAAGCCCACGTCCAGCTTCTGGCTGCACGGCTCCAGCGCCAGCGGCGCGGAAATGGCGACCGCGGCATCCAGCGGGGCCGACGTGCCCTGCAGCCCCAGCAGACAGGCCAGCATATTGCCGCCGAGCGAAACGCCGACCGCGGCAGTCGGCACCGTGCCCCATTCGCGCTGCAGCCAGTGCAGAAAATAGGTCGCATCTTCAGTTTCACCGGAGTGATAGATGCGCTGCAGACGGTTAGGCTCGCCGCTGCAGCCGCGGAAGTGCATGATCACCGCCAGCCAGCCGCGCGCCTGACACGCCTGCATTAGCCCATGGGCATACGGGCTGCGGAAACTGCCTTCCAGCCCGTGGAACAGCACCATGCGCGGCTTGTGACGTGCCTGTGCCGGATCTTCGCTCCACGCCAGATCGACGAAGTCGCCGTCTGGGAGATCGAGGCGCTGCCAGTGCGGGCGCAGCGTGACGCGCCGGCGCAGCAGGCGCGGCAGCAGCGTTTGCAGATGCGCATTGCCGAAGCCGCGCAGCGGGGTAAAGCGCTCGCCGCTCGGGCGATCAAAATAGCCTGGGATAGTACTTGTCTGATGCATAACTCGCTGATAGCTTCGATGGGTTGTTCGCTTTTCTGGGTGAGGAGCACCCGAATATACATGGAACTGAGTCTTTTTTTATCAATGCTGGGCTTTCTCTGGGTCGCGGCCATCACGCCAGGGCCCAATAATATGTTACTTACCGCCTCAGGTGCTAATTTTGGCTTCCTGCGCACCTTTCCACTGCTGATTGGTATCATGATTGGCATGCAGGTGATGTTGCTGATGGTGGCGTTTGGCATCGGCAGCCTGATTCTGCTCTATCCCTCACTGCATCTGGTACTGAAAGTGGCCGGTAGCCTCTATCTGCTGTGGCTGGCGTGGAAAATTGCCACCGCCGAATACGAAACGCTGGAGACCGACGATGCCAGCGTGAAGCAGATGCCTTTCTGGCAGGGCGGGTTACTGCAACTGATCAACCCGAAAGCCTGGCTGATGGCGCTGGGTGCGGTCGCCAGCTTCAGCCTTGCCGGCAGCGCCTATCTGCATTCCGTGGTGGCGATCAGCCTCGGCATGGCGCTGGTGAACGTGGTTTCCGGCGTGATCTGGATGGGTTTCGGCTCGCTGATTGGCCGGCTGCTGCGCAGTCCGCGCGCGTGGAAAATCTTCAACCTCGCCATGGGGTCGCTGACCGCAGCCTGCGTGCTGTTGATCTGGCACTGAGTCAGCTGGAGGCGCGCTCAATGCGCGTCCACGGCAGCACTTCATGCACCACGGCCGCCTGGCGCTGACGGATGCGCGCCAGCAGCAGCTGCACGCTGCGGGCACCCATCTGGTTCATCGGCTGGGCAATGGTGGTCAGCGGCGGGTTGATGCTGCTGGTGAACGGAATGCCGTCAAAGCCGACCACCGCCAGATCCTCCGGCACGCGCAGTCCGGCCTCCAGAGCAGCGTGAATCACGCCAACCGCCAGCACGTCCGATACCGCAAACACCGCATCCGGCCGCTCTGGCTGCGTTAGCAGTTCGCGCAGCGCCGCGCTGCCCGCTTCGCAGGAGATGTCGCTGGCGTAAGCGACGCCGTGCCAGTCAAGCCCCAGCTGCGTGATGGCGTCGCGATAGCCGCTTTCGCGCTGGTGCGAATAGAGATAGCGCATATCACAGTTGACCAGCGCAATGCGCTGACGCCCTTTGCCGGCCAGATAGTGCACCGTGTCATAGGCCGCCTGACGGTTATCGATGGTGACGCTTGAGGCGTTCACCGAGGGATCGTACTCCGCACACTGCACCCACGGCGCATCACCAATCAACTCTTTCAGTCCCTGCAGACAGGCCGCGGCGTCCATGGTGATCACCCCATCCACCACTTTGCCGGCCAGCAGTGCCAGATAGGCGGTTTCGCGCCGCAGCTGTGACGCGGAATTACATAACAGGATGTGATAGCCGTGCGCTTCGGCCTCCGCCTCGATGCCCTGCACCACCCGTGAACAGAACGGATTGGTGATATCGGAAATCAGCACCAGCAACATGTTGCTTTGCGCGGTACGCAGCTGGCGCGCCAGCAGGTTGGGCTGGTATTCGCACACATTAATTGCGGCCAGCACCCGTTTACGCGTATCTGGCCGGACGCCAGGATGCTGGTTTAACACCCGTGAAACCGTGGCTTTCGACACGCCCGCGAGGCGCGCAACTTTCTCAATCGACATGGAGGCCAGTACCGCTGTAAAAGGGGGAAAAAATCAAGACGAGATCAATACCACAGTCGGCATGTGAGCGCCTGACATATTTCTTCCACACCAGCGGTTTTGTATTTGCACTTTTTGCATAGCGTTACCCGATGTTGATCTAAGAACCGATTTTTATTAGGGATAATTTTTAATTCCTTTATGAAATCATTGCTGCTGGCGACACTGCCGTCACGACTCAACATTGGGGTGCATGATGATGGCAGTAACCAAAACAATAAGCGCGGTAGCAGCCGCGTTAGCGCTGATGACCTTTCAGGCGCAGGCGGTCAATGTGACCGTGGCTTATCAGACGTCGGCGGAACCGGCCAAAGTGGCGCAGGCTGACAATACCTTTGCCAAAGAGAGCGGTGCCACGGTTGACTGGCGCAAATTCGACAGCGGCGCCAGCGTCCTGCGTGCGTTAGCCTCGGGCGATGTGCAAATTGGCAACATTGGTTCCAGCCCGCTGGCGGTGGCCGCCACGCAGCAGCTGCCGATTGAAGCTTTCCTGCTGGCTTCACAGCTGGGCAATTCTGAAGCGCTGGTGGTGAAAAAAAGCATCAGCTCGCCCAAAGATTTGATCGGCAAACGCATTGCCGTTCCCTTCATCTCCACCACCCATTACAGCCTGCTGGCCGCGCTGAAACACTGGGGCATCAAACCCACCCAGGTGCAACTGGTTAATCTGCAGCCGCCGGCGATCATTGCTGCCTGGCAGCGCGGTGATATCGACGGCGCCTATGTCTGGGCGCCCGCCGTCAATGAACTGGAGAAAGACGGCAAGGTGCTGACCGACTCGTCGCAGGTCGGGCAGTGGGGCTCACCGACGCTCGACGTCTGGGTGGTGCGCAAGGATTTTGCCCGGCAGCATCCTGAAGTGGTCACCGCTTTCGCCCGCAGCGCGATTGCCGCGCAGCAGGCTTATATCGCCAACCCGGAACAGTGGCTGCAGCAACCGGATAACCTCAGCAAGCTGTCGCGCCTGAGCGGCGTGCCGGAAAGTGACGTCCCCGGACTGGTGAAAGGCAATACCTACCTGACGGCGCAGCAGCAGGTGGAACAGCTGGGCAAACCGGTCAACAAGGCGATTGTCGATACCGCACAGTTTCTGAAAGAGCAGGGCAAAGTGCCGGATGCCGCCAGTGACTACAGCAGCTTTGTCACCACGCGCTTTGTTGCCCCCTTAGCCAAATAACGGAGGCCTTATGCTCAGCATCACCCATCTCAACGCACGTTACGCCGGGCAACCGGCGCTGCAGGATATCAATCTGCAGCTGGCCAGCCGCGAATTACTGGTGGTGCTGGGGCCGTCCGGCTGTGGCAAAACCACGCTGCTGAACTTGATCGCCGGTTTTCTGCCGCTGGAGTCCGGCAGTATCACGCTGGATGGCAAGCCGGTACGCGGACCGGGCGCAGAGCGCGGCGTGGTCTTTCAGAACGAAGGGCTACTGCCGTGGCGTAACGTTATCGATAACGTGGCGTTCGGCCTGCAGCTGGCGGGTATGGCAAAAGCTGAACGGCACGCGATCGCTCGCCGTCTGATCCGTAAGGTCGGGCTCGAGGGCGCAGAAAAGCGTTTTATCTGGCAGCTCTCTGGGGGGCAGCGTCAGCGCGTGGGGATTGCCCGTGCGCTGGCCGCTGATCCGCAGCTGCTGCTGTTAGATGAGCCGTTCGGTGCGCTGGATGCCTTCACGCGCGAGCAGATGCAGACGCTGCTGCTGACGTTATGGCGCGATACCGGCAAGCAGATTCTGCTGATCACCCATGACATCGAAGAAGCCGTCTTTCTCGCCAGCGAACTGGTGCTGCTGTCGCCGGGTCCGGGTCGCGTAGTGGAACGCCTGAAGCTCGACTTTGGCCAGCGCTTCGCCGCGGGCGAGCCGTGCCGCAGCATTAAATCCGATCCGGCATTTATCGAACGACGTGAGTATGTCCTGAACCAGGTATTCGCGCAGCGGGAGGCGTTTGTATGAGTGCCGTTATTGATGACAAGCGCCGGACGTCCCGCGTTCGTCGCCTGCGCTGGCCCTTTTCCCGCCAGCTGTCGCTGAGCCTGCTGAGCGTGGCCGTGCTGCTGCTGCTGTGGTGGGGCGTGACCGCGCTGGGGCTGATTGCGCCCTTGTTCCTGCCGCCACCACAGCAGGTGCTGCATAAGCTGCTGGTTATTGCCGGTCCGCAGGGCTTTATGGATGCCACGCTATGGCAGCATCTTGGTGCCAGCCTGACGCGCATGCTGGTGGCGCTGTTCTTTGCCGCGCTGATCGGCATTCCGGTGGGCATTGCCATGGGGCTTAGCCCGGCGGTGCGCGGGCTGCTCGATCCGCTGATTGAACTCTATCGACCGGTACCGCCGCTGGCCTATTTGCCGCTGATGGTGATTTGGTTTGGCATTGGCGAAACCTCAAAGATTTTACTGATTTATCTGGCAATTTTCGCGCCGGTGACTTTATCCACCCTGGCCGGCGTGAAGAATACGCAGCAGGTGCGGATCCGTGCCGCTCAGGCGCTGGGGGCGACGCGCGGGCAGCTGCTGCGTTTTGTCATTCTGCCCGGAGCGTTGCCGGAGATTCTCACCGGCCTGCGCATCGGTCTTGGCGTGGGCTGGTCCACGCTGGTGGCGGCCGAACTGATTGCCGCGACGCGCGGGCTGGGCTTTATGGTGCAGTCAGCTGGGGAGTTTCTCGCCACCGATGTGGTGCTGGCGGGCATCGCGGTGATCGCCCTGATTGCCTTTAGTTTAGAACTGGGTTTACGTGCGCTACAGCGCCGACTGACGCCCTGGAATGGAGAACAGCAATGAACGAACGAGTGAATTTTACCGCGCTGGGTCCGTATATCGGGGCGCAGGTCAGCGATGTCGACCTCAGCCGTCCGCTGAGTGACGCGCAGTTTGAGCAGCTTTACCATGGTCTGTTGCGTCACCAGGTGCTGTTTCTGCGCGATCAGCGCATTACGCCGGAGCAGCAGCGCGCGCTGGCGATCCGCTTCGGCGATCTGCACATTCATCCGGTTTATCCGCATGCCGAAGGCGTGGAAGAGATTATCGTGCTGGATACGCATCAGGATAATCCGCCGGACAACGATAACTGGCATACCGACGTCACCTTTATTCAGACGCCGCCGGCGATCGCCATTCTGGCCTCAAAGCTGCTGCCGGAGAGCGGTGGCGATACGCTGTGGACCAGCGGGATTGCCGCTTACGAGGCGCTGTCAGAGCCGTTCAAACAGCTGCTGAGTGGCCTGCAGGCGGAGCACGATTTTAAGAAATCGTTCCAGGAGTATAAGTACCGTAAGACGGAAGAGGAGCATCAGCGCTGGCAGCAGGCCGTGGCGAAGCATCCGCCGGTGCAGCATCCGGTGATCCGCACCCATCCGGTGAGCGGACGCAAGGCGCTGTTTGTTAATGAAGGTTTTACCACCAGGCTGCTGGGCGTAAGCGAGAAGGAGAGTGAGGCGCTGCTGGGCTATCTGTTTGCGCACGCCACCAAGCCGGAGTTTCAGGTGCGCTGGCGCTGGCAGCCGAACGATGTGGCAATCTGGGATAACCGCGTGACGCAGCATTATGCCAACGCGGATTATTATCCGGCGCGACGCGTGATGCATCGCGCGACGGTGTTAGGGGATGTGCCGGTGTGATTTCGGAGCGTTGATTGCCCTCACCCCAACCCTCTCCCGCCAGCGGGAGAGGGGGCCGACCGTGCGTAGCAGGTAAGGCGGAGTTAGGTTTATTCCCTCTCCCTATGGGAGAGGGTCAGGGTGAGGGCATCATCGCGCACCCTCTATGACATCATCGCGTACCTTTACCCCGCGAGCATCTGCTCCAGCTGCTCCTGCGCCTCCAGCCACGCCATTTCGACCTCTTCCAGCGCCGATTTGCTCTCCGCCTGGCGCTGCAGGGCGGCGGTTAAATCGGCCTTACGGCTCTGCTCGTAAATGGCGCTGTCGGCCAGCTGTGCTTCGGCTTCGCTGAGCTGCGTCTGCCATTTGGCCATCTGCTTCTCCAGCTTTTCGATCTCTTTGCGCAGCGGCTGCGTCTGCGCGCGCAGCTCGGCGTCGCGGCGCTTCTGATCTTTGCGGGACTGCGCGCTGTTGGCGTTGTCCTGCTTCGGCGCGGCATCCTGCTGCGTTTCCTGCTTCTGCAGGTCGCTCAGCCACTGCTGATAATCATCCAGATCGCCCTCGAACACATCCACTTTGCGGTCGTGCACCAGGTAAAGATCGTCGGTGGTCGAACGCAGAAGATGACGATCGTGCGACACCACCACCAGTGCGCCTTCAAAGTCGATCAGCGCTTCGGTCAGCGCCTGGCGCATATCCAAATCGAGGTGGTTGGTCGGTTCGTCGAGCAGCAGCAGATTCGGCCGCTGCCAGACGATCAGCGCCAGCACCAGTCGCGCTTTCTCGCCGCCGGAGAAACGCTCGGTGGCTTCGCTGACTTTATCGCCCTGGAAACCAAAGCCGCCCAGGTAGTCACGCAGCTGCTGCTCCAGCGTTTTCGGGGCGATGCGCGCCAGATGCTGTAGCGGCGACTCATCGGCGCGCAGATACTCAAGCTGATGCTGCGCGAAGTAACCCAGCTTGATCCCTTTCGCCAGACCCACTTTGCCCGCCAGCGGCTCCAGCTCGCCCGCCAGCAGTTTGATCAGCGTGGATTTACCGGCGCCGTTACGCCCCAGCAGGCCGATGCGCGAACCCGGCACCAGGTTGAGTTTGATGGCATCCAGAATCACCCGCTCACCGTAACCCGCCGAAACCTGCTCCATTTTCAGGATCGGGTTAGGCAGGCTTTCTGGCGCGCGGAAGCTGAAGCTGAACGGGTTATCGACGTGCGCCGGGGCAATCAGCTCCATACGCTCCAGCATCTTGATGCGGCTCTGCGCCTGTTTGGCTTTGGTGGCCTGCGCGCGGAAGCGATCGATGTACTTTTGCAGGTGCGTGACTTTTTCCTGCTGGCTCTGGTACAGCGCCTGCTGCTGCGCCAGTTTGGCTACGCGCTGACGCTCGAACGAGCTGTAGTTGCCGGTGTATTCGAACATCGTCTGCTGTTCGATATGGATGATTTTGTCCACCACCGGGTCGAGGAAGTCGCGGTCGTGCGAGATCAGGATCAGCGTGCCGGTATAACTCTTCAGCCAGCGCTCCAGCCAGATCACCGCGTCGAGATCGAGGTGGTTGGTCGGTTCATCGAGCAGCAGCAGGTCGGAACGGCATACCAGCGCCTGAGCAAGGTTGAGACGCATACGCCAGCCGCCGGAGAAATCGCTCACCGGCCGCATTAATTGTTCCTGGCTGAAGCCCAATCCGTGCAGCAGACTGGCGGCGCGTGCGTGTATGCTCCACGCCTGAATAGCGTCCAGCTTGCCGTGCAGCAGCGCAATGGCGTTGCCATCGTCGCGCGCATTAGCTGCCGCTAATTCGGATTCGAGCTGACGATATTCGCGGTCACCGTCGATAACATATTCCAGCGCGGCTTTACTCAGCGCCGGGGTTTCCTGATTCACCCATGCCAGCGCCCAGTTGCCGGGAAAGGTGACGTTGCCGGCATCGCTGCTGATTTCACCCTTCAGCAGTGACAGCAGCGTGGATTTACCGCAGCCGTTTTTACCCACCAGGCCGACTTTTTGCCCCGGGTTAATGGTGGCCGTTGCGTTATCCAGCAGCACATTAGTGCCGCGACGGATTTGTAATGCGGAAAAGACAATCATAAGCGCCGTATCGTCAGAATATGTTAATTTATCGGCAACATAATTCGATAATGTTTGTTGCGTCGAGCATGGTAGCGGAATTCCGCCGCGGTGACGACGCTTTGGAGGGGAACGATGTCGCAGCCGCCCAAAATATTGCTGCTTTACGCCCATCCGGAATCACAGGATTCGATTGCTAATCGGGTTTTGCTGCAGTCGGCTATGGAACTGGACCACGTCACGGTGCACGATTTATACGCCCACTATCCGGATTTCTTTATTGATATTCATTACGAGCAGCAACTGCTGCGCGACCATCAAATCGTGGTGTTTCAGCATCCACTTTATACCTATAGCTGTCCGGCACTGCTGAAAGAGTGGCTGGATCGCGTGCTGTCGCGCGGCTTTGCCAGCGGCCAGGACGGTAATGCGCTGGAAGGTAAATACTGGCGCAGCGTGGTGACGACCGGTGAGCCGGAGACGGCGTATCACCACAGCGGCCTCAATCGCTACCCGATGAGCGACATTATGCGACCGTTTGAGCTGACGGCGCAGATGTGTCGCATGCACTGGCTGACGCCGATGGTGATTTACTGGGCGCGTCGTCAGACACCCGAGGTGCTGCGCAATTTTGCGCGCGCCTATGGCGACTGGCTGGCGTCACCGCTGCCGAACGGAGGAGTGTGATGCAAGGCGAAACGTTACTCACCGCCGGCGTGATTTATCTGGTGGCGGCGGTGCTGGTGGTGCCGATTGCCGCCCGGCTCGGCATTGGTGCGGTGCTGGGCTATCTGCTGGCCGGTATCGCCATTGGCCCGTGGGGGCTGGGCTTCATCAGCGATGTGGACGAGATTCTGCACTTCTCGGAGCTTGGCGTGGTGTTCCTGATGTTTATCATCGGGCTGGAGCTGAACCCGGCCAAGCTGTGGGCGCTGCGGCGCTCTATTTTTGGCGTCGGTGCCGCGCAGGTGCTGGTTTCGGCAGCGATCCTCGGCGTGCTGCTGTGGCTGACCGACTTCAGCTGGCAGGCCGCGGTGATTGGCGGTATCGGCCTGGCGATGTCCTCGACCGCCATGGCGCTGCAGCTGATGCGCGACAAAGGCATGAACCGTAGCGAAGCGGGGCAGCTGGGCTTCTCGGTGCTGCTGTTCCAGGACCTGGCGGTGATTCCGGCGCTGGCGCTGGTACCGCTGCTGGCCGGCAGCGACAGTGGCCATGTCGACTGGCTCAAGGTGGGCATGAAGGTGCTGGCATTCGCCGGTATGCTGGTGGGCGGACGCTATTTGCTGCGGCCGATTTTCCGTTTCATCGCCGCGTCCGGCGTGCGGGAAGTGTTTACCGCCGCCTCGCTGCTGCTGGTGCTCGGTTCGGCGCTGTTTATGGATGCGCTGGGCCTGTCGATGGCGCTGGGGACGTTCATCGCCGGTATTCTGCTGGCAGAGAGTGAGTATCGCCACGAACTGGAAGTTGCCATTGAGCCGTTTAAAGGGCTGCTGCTCGGGCTGTTCTTTATTTCGGTGGGCATGGCGCTCAACCTCGGCGTGCTTTATACCCACATCCTCGAAATTCTGATCGGCGTGGTGCTGCTGGTGGCGGTGAAAACGCTGGTGCTCTATGTGCTGGCGCGCATTTATGGCCTGCGCAGTTCGGAGCGTCTGCAGTTTGCCGGCGTGCTGAGTCAGGGCGGTGAATTCGCCTTCGTGCTGTTTTCGGCGGCGTCGTCGGCAAAACTGTTCAGCGGCGATCAGCTGCCGCTGCTGCTGGTCACGGTGACGCTGTCGATGATGACCACGCCGCTGCTGATGCAGGGCGTGGATAAGATTCTGGCGCGCCGCTTCAACGAACCGGAAGAGGACGGCGAAAAGCCGTTTGTCGAGGACGATCAGCCCCAGGTGATAGTGGTGGGCTTTGGCCGTTTTGGTCAGGTGGTCGGGCGTTTGCTGATGGCCAACAACAAGCGCATCACCGTGCTGGAGCGCGATATCTCTGCGGTCAGCCTGATGCGCAAATATGGCTACAAGGTTTACTATGGCGATGCCACTGAGCTCGAGCTGCTGCGTGCCGCCGGGGCGGAGAATGCGCAGTCGATTGTCATCACCTGTAACGATCCGGAAGATTCGATGACCATCGTGCACTTGTGCCAGCAGCACTTCCCGCAGCTGGAGATCCTGGCGCGGGCGCGCGGTCGTGTCGAGGCGCATGAGCTGCTGCAGGCGGGCGTCACGCTGTTCTCGCGTGAAACCTTCTCCAGCGCGCTGGAGTTAGGCCGCAAAGCGCTGATATCGCTGGGCATGCATCCGCATCAGGCGCAGCGCGCGCAGCAGCACTTCCGCCGGCTGGATATGCGCATGCTGCGTGAGCTGGTGCCGAGCCACGACGACAGCGTGCAGGTTTCACGCGTGCGTGAGGCGCGACGCGAGCTGGAGGACATTTTCCAGCGTGAAATGCAGCATGAAAAACGGCAGTTTGACGGCTGGGATGATGAGTAAGGCTACACTTAACGTATCCGTTCTGATAACGGGCAGGAAAGACTATGCGTAAACGTTTTATTGCTGGTGCGGTCTGTCCGCACTGTCAGGAGAAAGACACGCTGGCGATGTGGCGTGAAAACAATGTCGATGTGGTGGAGTGCGTGAAGTGCGGCCACCAGATGCGTGAGGCGGACAAGCAGGCGCGCGATCAGGTTCGCAGCACTGAGCAAGTGATTGGCATTTTTCATCCGGAGTAGCGCGATGGCGCAGCTTTTTTTAAGCTTAGCCTTACAGCGGTATTGAATTCCGCTACAATCGGCGCCATTAACGCTGAGCAGTATGGTCCAACAGCACTGTTGGCATCCTCAGTACTGAACCTTTCTGGTTGGTTATTGCACGCGAGAATAGACCAATGAGACGGGATTCTTTGTTCTCAACGGTTAGGAGATATCATGAAAGTAGCAAAAGACCTGGTGGTGAGCCTGGCGTATCAGGTTCGTACCGAAGACGGTGTGTTGGTTGACGAGTCACCGGTGAGTGCGCCGTTGGATTATCTGCACGGTCATGGTTCCCTGATTTCTGGTCTGGAAAAAGCGCTGGAAAATCACGCGGTCGGCGACAAGTTTGACGTGCATATCCCGGCAAACGACGCGTACGGCCAGTACGATGACAACCTGGTGCAGCGTGTACCGAAAGACGTGTTCATGGGCGTTGACGAGCTGCAGGTTGGCATGCGCTTCCTGGCAGAAACCGACCAGGGCCCGGTGCCGGTCGAGATCACCGAAGTGGAAGATGAGCACGTGGTGGTTGATGGTAACCACATGCTGGCGGGTCAGAACCTGAACTTCAATGTGGAAGTGGTTGCTATCCGTGAAGCCACGGAAGAAGAGATCGCTCACGGCCACGTTCATGGCGCTGACGGCCATCATCACGATCATGACCACGACCATGGTCACGATCATGAGCACGGTCACGGCGGCTGCGGCGGCCACGGTGGTTGCGGCTGCAACCACTAAGCGTAAAAAGGCCACCTGCGGGTGGCCTTTTTATTGGGCAGCAAAGCACGCGATATTAATAGTGCGGCGGCGGGGTCTCTTCCGCTTGCGAAGCGACCATGGACGGGGCGGCGGCCTTCACTTTATCCACCAGCAGACGCACCTGCTCACGCAGTTTACTCATTTCCAGCTCGTGCTGAACCACCGTCTGATTGAGCTGCTCAATGGTATGTTCCTGGAAAGCCAGCTTGCTCTCCAGCGCCTCAAGGCGTTGATCCCATTCTGGTTGTTGCATCATCACTCCTCCTGTCACGGTGCTGCGCGTTGATCTTGTCGGGCGTGATTCTACGGTCTTTCGTGTCAGAATCACCTGATATTTCACCTTCGTTCTGGCGTATGCATTGAATTCCCGCGTTGCGCCTATATCTCTGATGAAACTTCCTGAAGCAAAAAAGGTCGGAGGTTGACCGGGTAATTACACTGTGGGAGTGTTCGCCACTGCCACGTAAAGTTATAGTGTGGGCCACTGTCCGCAATGATTCCCGAGGTTTTGAAGCTTCGGTTTTGGAGAAAGGATGAAATCACTGTTTAAAGTCACATTGTTAGCTACCACCATGGCCGTCGCGCTGAATGCACCGCTGGCAATGGCAGCAGAAACCACTGCGGCACCGGCTGACGCAGCGCAGGCTGCGCCACAGGCGCCGAAAAATGCTGCCTTCAAAAACGAAGACCAGCAGTCAGCCTATGCGCTGGGCGCCTCCCTGGGTCGCTACATGGACAACTCTCTGAAGGAGCAGGAGAAACTGGGTATCAAACTGGACAAAGACCAGCTGATTGCCGGTGTTCAGGATGCGTTTGGCGGCAAGAGCAAGCTGTCTGACGAAGAGATCGAGCAGACGCTGCAGGCGTTTGAAGGCCGCGTGAAAGGGGCCGCTCAGGCGAAGATGGAAAAAGACGCGAAAGAGAATGCCGACAAAGGCACCGCTTACGCAGACAAGTTCGCCAAAGAGAAGGGCGTGAAGAAAACCGAATCTGGCCTGCTGTATCAGGTAGAGAAAGAGGGCAGCGGTGAAACCCCGAAAGACAGCGATACCGTGGTGGTTAACTACAAAGGTACGCTGATTGACGGCACCGAGTTCGACAACTCTTACACGCGCGGCGAGCCGCTGTCGTTCCGTCTGGACGGCGTAATCCCGGGCTGGACCGAAGGTCTGAAGCACGTGAAGAAAGGCGGTAAGATCAAGCTGGTGATCCCACCGAACCTGGCTTACGGCAAAAACGGCGTGCCGGGTATTCCGGCCAACTCAACGCTGGTGTTCGATGTTGAGCTGCTCGACATCAAGCCGGCGCCGAAAGCCGATGAGAAAGCGCAGGCTCCGGCCGCTGCTGACAAGAAAGCACAGTAAGCTGACTTGCACCGCCGCCTTCGGGCGGCGGTTTTGTTTTCGCTCATCCTGAATTTGCGGCGCGATGAGTAAAGCTCTGGCTAAAAACGGCGACATTTGCCAGACTAGCGCCTGCACAATGATCATAAGATGAGTCTGCCCCAATGCTGTCGAGACAGGCTCCAGCCATTTAGGGTAATGTCTTCGATGTCTAATCCATTCAATCCCGGCGAACTGACTGACTTCGATTTACTGGAGCAGCGTCCGTTCGAACAAGCAGACTACGATATTCTTAAATCCTACGAAGCGGTGGTCGACGGTCTGGCGATGCTGATTGGCTCGCACTGCGAAATCGTGCTGCACTCTCTGGAAGATCTTAAATGCTCCGCCGTGCGTATCGCCAATGGCGAACATACCGGCCGCAAAGTGGGTTCCCCAATTACCGATCTGGCGCTGCGCATGCTGCATGATATGCACGGCGCGGAGAGCAATGTGTCGCGCGCCTACTTCACGCGGGCCAAAAGTGGCGTGCTGATGAAGTCGGTAACCATTGCGATTCGTAACCGGCAGCAGCGGGTGATTGGTCTGCTGTGCATCAATATGAACCTGGACGTACCGTTTTCGCAAATTATGTCGACTTTCATGCCGCCAGAGACGCAGCAGGTGGATTCCAACGTCAACTTTGCCAGCTCGGTAGAGGATCTGGTCACCCAGACGCTGGAGTTCACTATTGAAGAGGTGAGCGCCGATCGCAACGTGTCGAATAACGCCAAGAATCGCCAGATCGTCCTCAATCTGTACGAGAAGGGCATTTTCGATATTAAGGACGCCATTAACCAGGTGGCCGATCGCCTCAATATTTCTAAGCACACCGTGTATCTGTATATCCGCCAGTTTAAGAGTGGCGATCTGCAGGGGCAGGAACGCTAATGCGCTACACGCTTCTGGTCACCGGGCCGGCTTACGGCACACAGCACGCCAGTAGCGCGCTGCTGTTTGCCCGTGCGCTGCTGGCGCAGGGACATCAGCTGGAAAGCGTGTTCTTTTACCGCGAAGGCGTACTGAATGCTAACCAGCTCAGCGCGCCGGCCAGCGATGAAGTGGACATGGTGCGCGCCTGGCAGCAGCTGCGCGACGACAGTGGCGCGGCGCTGAATATCTGTGTGGCAGCCGCGTTACGGCGCGGCGTGACCGATGCGCAGGAGGCGGCGCGCCTGCAGCTGGCGGGCAGCAATCTGCAGCCCGGATTTACCCTTAGCGGTTTGGGCGCACTGGCGGAAGCCGCGCTGAGCTGCGATCGCCTGGTGCAGTTCTGATGAACCGCGTGGCGTTTCTGTTTACGCAGGCTCCGCACGGCAGCAGTGCTGGCCGGGAAGGGCTGGATGCCGTGCTGGCGACCGGCGCGCTGAGCGAGGATATCGGCCTGTTCTTTATTGGCGACGGCGTGCTGCAGCTCAACCGCGATCAGCAGCCGGCGCAGATTCTGGCGCGTGACTATATTGCGACCTTTGGCGTGCTGGCGCTATACGACATCGATCGCTGCTATATCTGTCAGGCGTCACTGCTGGCACGTGGCCAGAGCCTCACGGCAGCGCGCGTGCTGGATGCGCAGCTGCTTGAACCTGCCGCGCTGCGCCAGACGCTGGCAACTTATGACCGTATCCTCCGTTTCTGAGAACTGACCATGCTCTACACCCTGCTGCACTCTCCCTGGCAATGCGATTTCGATAGCCTGCTGCTGCTGTTGCAGGAGGGCGATGACGTGCTGCTGTTACAGGATGGTGTGACGGCCGCGCTGGCAGGCAGTGAGAAGCTGCAGCAGCTGCTGGCATCGCCCGCCACGCTGTGGGTATTAGAAGAAGACGTGATGGCGCGCGGGCTGACTGCGCAAATTTCGACCAATGTGTCGCGTCTGAACTATACTGGTTTCGTTACGCTGACGACGAAGCATCCACAACAAGTGGCCTGGTGAAGGGTAAAACCTGGTTATTTCTTGACACCCTATGGGCACAGCCCTAAAATTCTGCCTCCTCGTAGTAATACGAGGCGATTTATTACGTGTTTACGAAGCAAAAGCTAAATCCAGGAGCTATTTAATGGCAACAGTTAACCAGCTGGTTCGCAAACCACGCGTTCGTCAGGTTGCTAAAAGCAACGTGCCGGCGCTGG
The DNA here is from genome assembly GCF_002928355.1 of Pantoea sp. ICBG 828. Lineage (NCBI taxonomy): Bacteria > Pseudomonadati > Pseudomonadota > Gammaproteobacteria > Enterobacterales > Erwiniaceae > Pantoea > Pantoea sp. ICBG 828. Next base: position 103,823 of record NZ_POWN01000011.1, read on the forward strand.
AAGCTTGCCCGCAAAAACGTGGTGTTTGTACTCGTGTTTACACCACTACCCCGAAAAAACCAAACTCCGCACTGCGTAAAGTCTGCCGTGTGCGTTTGACTAACGGTTTTGAAGTCACCTCCTACATCGGCGGTGAAGGTCATAACCTGCAGGAGCACTCCGTGATCCTGATCCGTGGCGGTCGTGTAAAAGACCTGCCAGGTGTGCGTTACCACACCGTTCGTGGCGCGCTGGACTGCTCAGGTGTTAAAGACCGTAAGCAGGCTCGCTCCAAGTACGGCGTGAAGAAGCCAAAGGCTTAATGGTTCTCCGTTAAGTAAGGCCAAACGTTTTAACTTTAATGTCAAAATAAACTCGTAGAGTTTTGGACAATCCTGAATTAACAACGGAGTATTTCCATGCCACGTCGTCGCGTCATTGGTCAGCGTAAAATTCTGCCGGATCCTAAGTTCGGATCAGAGCTGCTGGCTAAATTTGTAAATATCCTGATGGTAGATGGTAAAAAATCTACTGCTGAATCAATCGTCTATACCGCACTTGATACCCTGGCTCAACGTGCTGGTAAAGATGGTCTGGAAGCTTTCGAAGTTGCACTCGAAAACGTACGTCCGACTGTCGAAGTTAAGTCACGTCGCGTTGGTGGTTCAACCTACCAGGTTCCAGTTGAAGTCCGTCCGGTTCGTCGTAATGCCCTGGCAATGCGTTGGATCGTAGAAGCTGCTCGTAAACGCGGTGATAAATCGATGGCTCTCCGCCTGGCGAACGAACTTTCTGACGCTGCAGAAAACAAAGGTACTGCAGTGAAGAAACGTGAAGACGTTCACCGTATGGCTGAAGCCAACAAGGCGTTCGCACACTACCGCTGGTAATCGCCACGTAGTTGTTGTTAAACCAGCGGGCGCTCATTCAGCCAACCCGCTGGGGTCGACTTACATTGAACGTCCGAGAATCAGAGGAATCAAATGGCTCGTACAACACCCATTGCGCGCTACCGTAACATCGGTATCAGCGCACACATTGACGCCGGTAAAACCACTACCACCGAGCGTATCCTGTTCTACACCGGTGTTAACCACAAAATCGGTGAAGTGCACGATGGCGCTGCAACCATGGACTGGATGGCGCAGGAGCAGGAGCGTGGTATTACCATCACCTCTGCAGCGACCACTGCGTTCTGGTCAGGTATGGCGAAGCAGTTTGAGCCGCACCGCATCAACATCATCGACACCCCGGGACACGTTGACTTCACCATCGAAGTAGAACGTTCTATGCGTGTGCTCGACGGCGCAGTAATGGTTTACTGTGCAGTAGGTGGCGTGCAGCCGCAGTCTGAAACCGTATGGCGTCAGGCAAACAAATATAAAGTTCCACGTATCGCGTTCGTTAACAAAATGGACCGTATGGGTGCGAACTTCCTGAAAGTTGTTGGTCAGATCGAATCACGTCTGGGCGCAACTCCGGTTCCACTGCAGCTGGCTATCGGCGCAGAAGAGAACTTCACCGGTGTTGTTGACCTGATCAAGATGAAAGAGATCAACTGGAACGACGCCGATCAGGGTACTACCTTCGTTTACGAAGATATCCGTGCTGAGTTGCAGGAACTGGCTGAAGAGTGGCGTGGCAAGCTGATTGAAGCAGCTGCTGAAGCTTCTGAAGAGCTGATGGAGAAATTCTTTAGCGGTGAAGAACTGTCTGAAGAAGAGATCAAATCTGCTCTGCGTAAGCGCGTACTGAACAACGAGATCATCCTCGTGACCTGTGGTTCTGCATTTAAGAACAAAGGTGTTCAGGCGATGCTGGATGCAGTCGTTGAATATCTGCCAGCACCAACTGACGTTCCGGCGATCAACGGTATCCTGGACGACGGTAAAGATACCCCGGCTGAGCGTCACGCAACTGACGACGAGCCGTTCTCTGCGCTGGCGTTCAAAATTGCCAACGACCCGTTCGTAGGTAACCTGACCTTCTTCCGCGTTTACTCGGGTGTGGTTAACTCGGGCGATACCGTACTGAACTCCGTGAAATCTGCACGTGAGCGTTTCGGTCGTATCGTTCAGATGCACGCCAACAAACGTGAAGAGATCAGCGAAGTTCGCGCAGGCGACATCGCTGCAGCAATCGGTCTGAAAGACGTGATCACCGGTGATACCCTGTGTGATCCATCTAACCCGATCATTCTGGAGCGTATGGAATTCCCTGAGCCGGTAATTTCTATCGCCGTTGAGCCGAAAACCAAAGCTGACCAGGAAAAAATGGGTCTGGCTCTGGGTCGTCTGGCGAAAGAAGACCCGTCATTCCGCGTATGGACTGACGAAGAGTCTAACCAGACCATCATCGCTGGTATGGGTGAGCTGCACCTCGACATCATCGTTGACCGCATGAAGCGTGAATTCAACGTTGAAGCGAACGTCGGTAAACCTCAGGTTGCTTACCGCGAAGCGATTCGCTCTAAAGTTACCGATATCGAAGGTAAACACGCCAAGCAGTCTGGTGGTCGTGGTCAGTACGGTCATGTTGTTATCGACATGTACCCACTGGAGCCGGGTTCGAATCCGAAAGGCTACGAATTTGTCAACGATATCAAAGGTGGTGTGATTCCTGGTGAATACATCCCTGCGGTTGATAAAGGTATCCAGGAGCAGCTGAAGTCTGGTCCACTGGCCGGTTACCCGGTAGTTGATCTGGGCGTGCGCCTGCACTTCGGTTCTTACCATGACGTTGACTCCTCTGAGCTGGCGTTTAAACTGGCCGCTTCTATCGCCTTCAAAGATGGCTTTAAGAAAGCACAGCCGGTTCTGCTTGAGCCAATCATGAAGGTTGAAGTAGAAACCCCAGAAGAGAACACCGGTGACGTTATCGGTGACCTGAGCCGCCGTCGTGGTATGCTGAAAGGTCAGGAATCTAACGCAACTGGCGTTCAGATTCACGCTGAAGTTCCGCTGTCTGAAATGTTCGGATACGCGACTCAGTTGCGTTCTCTGACCAAAGGCCGTGCTTCTTACTCCATGGAGTTCCTGAAGTACGATGATGCGCCGAACAACGTCGCTCAGGCCGTTATTGAAGCTCGTAGCAAATAAGGCTACGGTTTAAAAATTGTGAACTGATGCCTTCATCACTGATGAAGGCATAACGTAAGGATTATCGCCATGGCGAAAGAGCAATTTCAACGTAACAAACTGCACGTAAACGTGGGCACCATCGGTCACGTTGACCACGGTAAAACCACCCTGACTGCAGCCATCACCACCGTTCTGGCTAAAACCTACGGCGGCCAGGCTCGTGCATTCGATCAGATCGATAACGCGCCAGAAGAGAAGGCTCGTGGTATCACCATCAACACCTCTCACGTTGAATATGAAACCCCGACCCGTCACTACGCACACGTTGACTGCCCAGGCCACGCCGACTATGTGAAAAACATGATCACCGGTGCTGCGCAGATGGACGGCGCGATCCTGGTTGTTGCTGCGACTGATGGCCCAATGCCACAGACCCGTGAGCACATCCTGCTGGGTCGTCAGGTTGGCGTTCCTTACATCATCGTGTTCCTGAACAAGTGCGACATGGTTGATGACGAAGAGCTGCTGGAACTGGTTGAGATGGAAGTTCGCGATCTGCTGTCTCAGTACGACTTCCCAGGCGACGATACCCCAATCGTACGCGGTTCTGCGCTGAAAGCGCTGGAAGGCGACGCTGAGTGGGAAGCGAAAGTCGTTGAGCTGGCTGGTCACCTGGATACTTACATTCCAGATCCAGTACGTGCTATCGATCTGCCGTTCCTGCTGCCAATCGAAGACGTATTCTCAATCTCTGGCCGTGGTACCGTTGTTACCGGTCGTGTTGAGCGCGGCATCGTGAAAGTGGGCGACGAAGTAGAAATCGTTGGTATCAAAGCGACTGCTAAATCTACCTGTACCGGTGTTGAAATGTTCCGCAAACTGCTGGACCAGGGTCAGGCAGGCGAGAACTGTGGTGTTCTGCTGCGCGGTATCAAGCGTGAAGAGATCCAGCGTGGTCAGGTTCTGGCTAAGCCAGGTACCATCAAGCCACACACCAAGTTCGTATCAGAAGTGTACGTACTGTCTAAAGACGAAGGCGGCCGTCATACTCCGTTCTTCAAAGGCTACCGTCCACAGTTCTACTTCCGTACTACTGATGTGACCGGCAACATCGAACTGCCAGAAGGCGTTGAGATGGTAATGCCAGGCGACAACATCAAAATGACCGTTGAGCTGATCCACCCAATCGCGATGGACCAGGGTCTGCGTTTCGCAATCCGCGAAGGCGGCCGTACCGTTGGCGCGGGCGTTGTTGCTGAAGTTCTCGCTTAATTGCGTTAATAACGGTGGTAACTCCGGTTGCCACCGCAGCATGAAAAAGAGCACTTCGGTGCTCTTTTTTTTGCTTTGCATTGACCGGCACGCCTAATCCCACACAAAAGTTACGTTGAAATAAAAACCATTCTCATTTACACTTTGATCAGAAATTGTACTGGAGTGGGCTGTAAATGTACGTCTGTCTGTGTAATGCCGTAAGCGACCGAACCCTGCGTGAAGTTGTCCGCCGTTATCAACCCAAATCGATTCAGCAACTGCGCCAGCTGGTGCCTGTCGGCAAGCAGTGCGGCAAGTGTATTCGCGTGGCGCGCGAGATTATGGATGATGAAATGCAAAACGTGCCGCTTTACAAAGAGATAGCGTAACTACGCATCCGCTTCGCCTGAATAACCCCAAAAACTGTCGCGTTTTTTTGACTTCTTTTTATCCGCATCTACGCTCTATTTATCTGCAAGCGGAGGAAGCAAAATGAAGGGCGACGGCAAAATTATTACTCACCTCAATAAATTGCTGGGAAATGAACTGGTTGCAATCAATCAGTACTTTCTACATGCGCGCATGTTCAAAAACTGGGGCCTGATACGCCTCAACGATGTCGAATACCATGAATCCATTGATGAAATGAAACATGCGGACAAGTACATCGAACGCATTTTGTTTCTCGAAGGCATTCCTAATCTGCAGGATCTCGGCCGGCTGCGCATTGGTGAAGACGTACCGGAAATGCTGCAATCGGACCTGACGCTCGAACTGGAAGGGGCGAAAGACTTACGCGAAGCGATTGCGTACGCCGATAAAGTTCATGATTACGTCAGCCGCGACATGATGATCGAGATTCTGGCGGATGAAGAGCACCATATCGACTGGCTGGAAACTGAGCTCGACCTGATTCAGAAACTGGGTCTGCAAAACTATCTGCAGGCCCAGCTGAAAGAAGAGGGCGATAAGTAGCGTTTGCCGTGCCGTTCCATCTATCCATTGCAGCCCGCCCCGTGCGGGCTTTTTTACCGGCGCGCGCTTTTGCGGTTAAAAACGCAGCATGGGTTGCTTCCTGAACAGATTTGCGTATAATGCGCGGGCCTGCCGATATTGGTGTGGCGCGATTCGAGCAGAATCGCAGGCGATAGCGATTAGTGTATCGCCTGACAATACTCCCGATTGGGGAGTTATATGCTGAACGATTACACTCCCCCATCAATCGTAATGGGTGCGGGTAGTAATTTTTTTCGTTTATAAAATGTTTGGAGCCTTGGTCTCATGTCGAACCAAAGAATCCGTATCCGTCTTAAAGCGTTTGATCATCGCCTGATCGATCAATCAACCGCGGAAATCGTCGAGACTGCCAAGCGCACTGGTGCGCAGGTACGTGGTCCGATCCCGCTGCCGACTCGCAAAGAGCGCTTCACCGTTCTGATCTCTCCGCACGTTAACAAAGATGCGCGTGATCAGTACGAAATCCGCACTCACAAGCGTCTGGTAGACATCGTTGAGCCAACTGAAAAAACCGTTGATGCTCTGATGCGTCTGGATCTGGCTGCCGGTGTTGACGTGCAGATCAGCCTGGGTTAATCAGGTCATCGAGCGATTGAGAGGTTGATACAATGATTGGTTTAGTCGGTAAAAAAGTGGGCATGACGCGCATCTTCACTGAAGAAGGCGTTTCAATCCCAGTAACCGTAATCGAAGTTGAAGCAAACCGCGTTACCCAGGTCAAAGGTCTGGAAAACGATGGTTACCAGGCGATCCAGGTTACCACCGGTGCGAAAAAAGCAAACCGTGTTGGTAAGCCGGAAGCAGGTCATTTTGCTAAAGCTGGCGTTGAAGCTGGCCGTGGTCTGTGGGAATTCCGCACCGAAGGTGAAGAATACTCTGTTGGCCAGAGCATCAGTGTTGAAATTTTCGCTGACGTTAAAAAAGTAGACGTTACCGGTACCTCTAAAGGTAAAGGTTTCGCAGGTACCGTTAAGCGCTGGAACTTCCGTACCCAGGACGCTACACACGGTAACTCCTTGTCTCACCGCGTTCCGGGTTCTATCGGTCAGAACCAGACTCCGGGCAAAGTGTTCAAAGGCAAGAAAATGGCTGGTCAGCTGGGTAATGAGCGCGTAACCGTTCAGAGCCTGGAAGTAGTACGTGTTGACGCTGAGCGCAACCTGCTGCTGGTCAAAGGTGCTGTCCCGGGTGCAACCGGCAGCGACCTGATTGTTAAACCAGCTGTGAAGGCGTAAGGGGATAGCAATGGAATTAGTACTGAAAGACGCGCAGAGCGCGCTGACTGTTTCCGAAACTACCTTCGGTCGTGATTTCAACGAAGCGCTGGTTCACCAGGTTGTTGTTGCTTACGCTGCAGGTGCTCGTCAGGGTACTCGCGCGCAGAAAACTCGTGCTGAAGTAACTGGTTCAGGCAAAAAGCCATGGCGTCAGAAAGGCACCGGCCGTGCGCGTTCAGGTTCTATCAAGAGCCCGATCTGGCGTTCAGGTGGCGTGACCTTCGCTGCGCGTCCACAGGACCACAGTCAAAAAGTTAACAAAAAGATGTACCGCGGCGCGCTGAAAAGCATCCTGTCCGAGCTGGTACGTCAGGACCGTCTGATCGTTGTCGAGTCGTTCTCTGTTGAAGCGCCTAAAACTAAGCTGCTGGTACAGAAACTGAAAGACATGGCGCTGGAAGACGTGCTGATCATCACCGGTGAACTGGATGAGAATCTGTTCCTGGCTGCGCGTAACCTGTACAAGGTTGACGTGCGTGATGCAGCGGGTATCGACCCAGTTAGCCTGATCGCCTTCGACAAAGTCGTTATGACTGCAGAAGCAGTTAAGCAAGTTGAGGAGATGCTGGCATGATCCGTGAAGAACGTCTGCTGAAAGTACTGCGCGCGCCGCACGTATCTGAAAAAGCATCAACCGCGATGGAAAAAACCAATACCATCGTTCTCAAAGTTGCCAAAGACGCGACCAAAGCAGAGATCGTTGCTGCTGTTGAGAAACTGTTCGAAGTAGAAGTGAAAGACGTAAACACCCTGGTTGTTAAGGGTAAAGTTAAGCGTCACGGACAGCGTATCGGTCGTCGTAGCGACTGGAAAAAAGCTTACGTCACCCTGAAAGAAGGCCAGAACCTGGACTTCGTCGGCGGCGCTGAGTAAGTCGGAGGAGAAAGACAATGGCAGTTGTTAAATGTAAACCGACATCTCCGGGTCGTCGTCACGTTGTTAAAGTGGTGAACCCTGAGCTGCACAAAGGCAAGCCTTTTGCCGCGCTGGTTGAAAAAAACAGCAAATCCGGTGGTCGTAACAACAATGGTCGTATCACTACCCGTCATATCGGTGGTGGTCACAAGCAGGCTTACCGTATTGTTGACTTCAAACGCAACAAAGATGGTATCCCGGCAGTTGTTGAGCGTCTTGAGTACGATCCGAACCGTTCTGCGAACATCGCACTGGTTCTGTACAAAGATGGCGAGCGCCGTTACATCCTGGCCCCTAAAGGCCTGAAAGCTGGCGACCAGATTCAGTCTGGCGTTGATGCTGCGATCAAAGCAGGTAACACCCTGCCGATGCGTAACATCCCGGTTGGTTCAACCGTGCACAACGTAGAAATGAAACCAGGTAAAGGCGGTCAGATTGCCCGTTCTGCTGGTGCTTACGTGCAGATCGTTGCGCGTGAAGGTTCCTACGTTACCCTGCGTCTGCGTTCAGGCGAAATGCGTAAAGTCGAAGCTGACTGCCGCGCAACCCTGGGCGAAGTCGGTAACGCTGAGCACATGCTGCGCGTTCTGGGTAAAGCCGGTGCAACCCGTTGGCGTGGTGTTCGTCCTACCGTTCGCGGTACTGCGATGAACCCAGTCGATCACCCGCACGGTGGTGGTGAAGGTCGTAACTTTGGTAAGCACCCGGTAACTCCGTGGGGCGTTCAGACCAAAGGTAAGAAGACCCGTAGCAACAAGCGTACTGATAAATTTATCGTACGTCGCCGTAGCAAATAATTTTAGAGGATAAGCCATGCCACGTTCTCTCAAGAAAGGTCCTTTTATTGACCTGCACTTGCTGAAGAAGGTAGAGAAAGCGGTGGAAAGCGGTGACAAGAAGCCCCTGCGCACTTGGTCCCGTCGTTCAACGATCTTCCCTAACATGATCGGTTTGACCATCGCTGTCCATAATGGTCGTCAGCACGTTCCTGTCTTTGTTTCCGACGAAATGGTCGGCCACAAGCTGGGTGAATTTGCACCGACACGTACTTATCGCGGCCACGCTGCTGATAAGAAAGCCAAGAAGAAATAAGTAGGAGGAAGAGATGGAAACTATTGCTCAACATCGCCATGCTCGTTCTTCTGCTCAGAAGGTTCGCCTTGTTGCTGACCTGATTCGCGGTAAGAAAGTGTCGCAGGCTCTGGATATTCTGACTTACACCAACAAGAAAGCGGCTGTACTGGTTAAGAAAGTCCTGGAATCTGCCATTGCTAACGCCGAACACAACGATGGCGCTGATATCGACGATCTGAAAGTTGCGAAAATTTTCGTAGATGAAGGCCCTAGCATGAAGCGCATTATGCCGCGTGCTAAAGGTCGTGCAGATCGCATCCTGAAGCGCACCAGCCACATTACTGTGGTTGTGTCCGATCGCTGAGACTCTGGAGACTAGCAATGGGTCAGAAAGTACATCCTAATGGTATTCGCCTGGGTATTGTAAAACCATGGAACTCAACCTGGTTTGCGAACACCAAAGAATTCGCTGACAACCTGGACAGCGACTTTAAAGTACGTCAGTTCCTGAACAAAGAACTGGCAAAAGCGTCTGTATCTCGCATCGTTATCGAGCGTCCGGCTAAGAGCATCCGTGTGACCATTCACACCGCTCGCCCGGGTATCGTTATCGGTAAAAAAGGTGAAGACGTTGAAAAACTGCGCACGGTCGTAGCGAACATCGCTGGCGTTCCTGCACAGATCAATATCGCCGAAGTCCGTAAACCGGAACTGGACGCAAAACTGGTTGCTGACAGCATCACTTCACAGCTGGAGCGTCGTGTGATGTTCCGTCGTGCGATGAAGCGTGCTGTACAGAACGCAATGCGTCTGGGCGCTAAAGGTATCAAAGTTGAAGTTAGCGGCCGTCTGGGCGGTGCTGAGATCGCACGTACCGAATGGTACCGTGAAGGTCGTGTACCGCTGCACACTCTGCGTGCTGACATTGACTACAACACCTCTGAAGCGCACACCACTTATGGTGTAATCGGCGTTAAGGTATGGATCTTCAAAGGTGAGATCCTGGGTGGTATGGCTGCTGTTGAACAACCGGAACCGGCTGCTCAACCTAAAAAGCAGCAGCGTAAAGGCCGTAAGTAAGGAGAGTCGCTGATGTTACAACCAAAGCGTACGAAATTCCGTAAAGTGCACAAAGGCCGTAACCGCGGTCTGGCGCAGGGTACGGATGTTAGCTTCGGTACTTTCGGTCTGAAAGCTGTTGGCCGTGGTCGTCTGACTGCTCGTCAGATCGAAGCAGCACGTCGTGCTATGACCCGTGCAGTTAAGCGTCAAGGTAAGATTTGGATCCGTGTATTCCCGGACAAACCAATCACCGAGAAGCCGCTGGAAGTGCGTATGGGTAAAGGTAAGGGTAACGTGGAGTATTGGGTTGCCCTGATCCAGCCTGGTAAAGTCCTGTATGAAATGGACGGTGTACCGGAAGAGCTGGCCCGTGAAGCATTCAAGCTGGCAGCAGCAAAACTGCCTATCAAAACCACCTTTGTAACTAAGACGGTGATGTAATGAAAGCAACTGAGCTGCGTGAAAAAAGCGTTGAAGAGCTGAACACTGAGCTGCTTAACCTCCTGCGCGAGCAGTTTAACCTGCGCATGCAGGCAGCATCTGGCCAGCTGCAGCAGACCCATCTGCTGAAGCAAGTTCGCCGTGATGTTGCACGCGTTAAGACTTTACTGACTGAGAAGGCGGCGTAATGACCGATAAAATCCGTACTCTGCAGGGTCGTGTTGTTAGTGACAAAATGCAGAAATCTGCTGTTGTTGCTATCGAGCGTTTCGTGAAGCACCCGATCTACGGTAAATTCATTAAGCGTACGACTAAGCTGCACATCCATGACGAGAACAACGAGTGTGGAATTGGTGACGTGGTTGAAATCCGCGAAACCCGTCCACTGTCCAAGACTAAGTCCTGGACTCTGGTTCGCGTTGTAGAGAAAGCGATTCTGTAATAGAATCCGCTTCCTCTAAAAACAAAATGAACGGCTCTATGGAGCCGTTCATTTTTTCTACCCATCTGCGAGAACCGGTGTTATAATGCCGCGCCCTCAATTATGGGGCTTTTTAACGACCTGAGGTTTGGGTCCCGAAGTAGTAGTTGACATTAGCGGAGCACTAAAATGATCCAAGAACAGACTATGCTGAACGTCGCCGACAACTCCGGTGCACGTCGCGTAATGTGTATCAAGGTTCTGGGTGGCTCGCACCGTCGCTACGCAGGCGTCGGCGATATCATCAAAGTGACCATCAAGGAAGCAATTCCGCGTGGCAAGGTGAAAAAAGGTGATGTCCTGAAAGCGGTAGTGGTGCGCACCAGGAAGGGTGTTCGTCGCCCGGACGGTTCTGTCATTCGCTTCGATGGTAATGCATGCGTTATTCTGAACAATAACAGCGAGCAGCCTATCGGAACGCGTATTTTTGGGCCGGTAACTCGTGAACTTCGTACTGAAAAGTTCATGAAAATTATCTCTCTGGCACCAGAAGTACTCTAAGGAGCGAACAATGGCAGCGAAAATCCGTCGTAACGACGAAGTTATCGTGCTTACCGGTAAAGACAAAGGTAAACGCGGTAAAGTAAAGAATGTCCTGACTTCTGGTAAGGTCATCGTTGAAGGTATCAACCTGGTTAAGAAACACCAGAAGCCGGTTCCGGCTCTGAACCAACCAGGCGGCATCGTTGAAAAAGAAGCTGCTATTCAGGTTTCTAACGTTGCAATCTTCAATGCGGCAACCGGCAAGGCTGACCGTGTAGGCTTTAGATTCGAAGACGGTAAAAAAGTCCGTTTCTTCAAGTCTAACAGCGAAACTATCAAGTAATTTGGAGTAGTACGATGGCGAAACTGCATGATTACTACAAAGACGAAGTAGTCCAGAAACTCATGACAGAGTTTGGCTACAATTCTGTCATGCAAGTCCCTCGGGTCGAGAAGATCACCCTGAACATGGGTGTTGGTGAAGCGATCGCTGACAAGAAACTGCTGGATAACGCAGCAGCTGACCTGGCAGCAATCTCCGGTCAAAAACCGCTGATCACCAAAGCACGCAAATCAGTTGCAGGCTTCAAAATCCGTCAGGGCTATCCGATCGGCTGTAAAGTAACTCTGCGTGGCGAGCGCATGTGGGAGTTCTTTGAGCGTCTGATCACTATTGCTGTACCGCGTATCCGTGACTTCCGTGGTCTGTCCGCGAAGTCTTTCGACGGTCGTGGTAACTACAGCATGGGCGTTCGTGAGCAGATCATCTTCCCAGAAATCGACTACGACAAAGTCGATCGCGTTCGTGGTTTGGATATCACCATTACCACTACTGCGAAATCTGATGATGAAGGCCGTGCTCTGCTGGCTGCCTTTGACTTCCCGTTCCGCAAGTAAGGTAGGGTTACTTAATGGCTAAGCAATCTATGAAAGCACGCGAAGTTAAGCGTGTGAAATTAGCAGACAAGTTCTTCGCAAAACGCGCTGAACTGAAAGCGATCATTTCTGATGTGAACGCATCCGACGAAGACCGTTGGAACGCCGTTCTCAAGCTGCAGAGTCTGCCGCGTGATTCCAGCCCTTCACGTCAGCGTAACCGCTGCCGTCAGACAGGTCGTCCGCACGGTTTCCTGCGGAAGTTTGGGTTGAGCCGTATCAAGGTCCGTGAAGCCGCAATGCGCGGTGAAATCCCGGGTCTGAAAAAGGCTAGCTGGTAATTGTCACCATTTGAATCACGGGAGTAACACAGATGAGCATGCAAGATCCGATCGCGGATATGCTGACCCGTATCCGTAACGGTCAGGCCGCGAACAAAGTTGCGGTCTCTATGCCTTCCTCCAAGCTGAAAGTGGCAATTGCCAACGTGCTGAAGGAAGAAGGCTATATTCAAGATTTTAAAATCGAAGGCGACATCAAGCCGGAACTGGAACTGACTCTTAAGTACTTCCAGGGTAAAGCTGTTGTAGAAAGCATTCAGCGTGTTAGCCGTCCAGGTCTGCGCATCTATAAGAAAAAAGATGAGCTGCCAAAAGTTATGGCCGGTCTGGGCATTGCTGTAATTTCTACCTCTAAAGGTGTCATGACTGATCGTGCAGCGCGCCAGGCTGGTCTTGGTGGCGAAATTATCTGCTACGTAGCGTAATCGGAGGATAAAATGTCTCGTGTTGCAAAAGCACCTGTCGTTGTTCCTGCCGGCGTAGAGGTAAAACTCAACGGTCAGGAAGTTTCGATCAAAGGCAAAAACGGCGAGCTGACTCGTACTATCAACAGTGCTGTAGAAGTTAAGCATGCAGACAACGCCCTGACTTTCGCTCCACGCGAAGGTTATGCGGATGGTTGGGCACAGGCAGGTACTGCCCGTGCGCTGCTGAACGGCATGGTTATCGGTGTTACCGAAGGCTTCACCAAGAAGCTGCAACTGGTTGGTGTTGGTTATCGTGCAGCTGTTAAAGGCAACTCTGTGAGTCTGGCCCTGGGCTTCTCTCACCCGGTTGACCATGCACTGCCGGCCGGCATCACTGCTGAATGTCCAACTCAGACTGAGATCGTGCTGAAAGGCGCTGATAAACAGCTGATTGGTCAGGTTGCAGCTGATCTGCGCGCCTACCGTCGTCCTGAGCCTTACAAAGGCAAGGGTGTTCGTTACGCCGACGAAGTCGTGCGTACCAAAGAGGCTAAGAAGAAGTAAGGTAACACTATGGATAAGAAATCTGCTCGTATCCGTCGTGCGACCCGTGCACGTCGCAAGCTCAAAGAGCTGGGTGCTACTCGCCTGGTGGTACATCGTACCCCGCGTCACATTTACGCACAGGTAATCGCCCCGAACGGTTCCGAAGTTCTGGTTGCTGCTTCTACTGTAGAAAAAGCTATCGCTGAACAACTGAAGTATACCGGTAACAAAGACGCCGCTGCAGCTGTAGGTAAAGCTCTGGCTGAGCGCGCTATCGAAAAAGGCATCAAAGATGTTTCTTTCGACCGTTCCGGTTTCCAATATCATGGTCGCGTCCAGGCACTTGCAGATGCTGCTCGTGAAGCTGGCCTTCAGTTCTAAGGTAGAGGTCTAAGATGGCACACATCGAGAAACAAGCTGGCGACCTGCAGGAAAAACTGATCGCGGTAAACCGTGTCTCTAAAACTGTGAAAGGTGGTCGTATTTTCTCCTTCACCGCTCTGACTGTAGTGGGTGATGGTAACGGCCGCGTTGGTTTTGGTTACGGTAAAGCGCGTGAAGTTCCAGCAGCGATCCAGAAAGCGATGGAAAAAGCTCGTCGCAATATGGTTAATGTCGCGCTGACTCACGGCACCCTGCAGCACCCGGTTAAAGGTGCGCACACGGGTTCTCGTGTGTTCATGCAGCCGGCTTCTGAAGGTACCGGTATCATCGCCGGCGGTGCAATGCGCGCCGTTCTGGAAGTCGCTGGAGTTCATAACGTTCTGGCTAAAGCCTATGGTTCCACCAACCCGATCAACGTGGTTCGTGCAACTATCGACGGCCTGGGCAATATGAAGTCTCCGGATATGGTTGCTGCCAAGCGTGGTAAATCCGTTGAAGAAATTCTGGGGTAATCACGATGGCTAAGACAATCAAAATTACACAAACCCGTAGCTCAATCGGCCGCCTGCCTAAGCACAAAGCCACTCTGGTTGGTCTGGGTCTGCGTCGTATTGGTCACACCGTTGAGCGTGAAGACACGCCAGCTGTACGCGGTATGATCAACGCGATTTCTTACATGCTGAAAGTGGAGGAGTAAGAGATGCGTTTAAACACTCTGTCTCCGGCCGAAGGGTCTAAACACGCTTCCAAGCGTCTGGGCCGTGGTATCGGTTCTGGCCTCGGTAAAACCGGCGGTCGTGGTCACAAAGGTCAGAAGTCTCGTTCTGGCGGTGGCGTACGTCGTGGTTTCGAGGGTGGTCAGATGCCTCTGTACCGTCGTCTGCCGAAGTTCGGCTTCACCTCGCGCAAATCATTCGTGACTGCAGAAGTGCGTCTGTCTGATCTGGCGAAAGTGGAAGGCGGTATCGTCGACCTGAACACGCTGAAAGCAGCTAACATCATCGGTGTACAGATTGAGTTCGCGAAAGTGATCCTGTCTGGTGAAGTATCTGCACCTGTTACGATTCGTGGTCTGCGTGTCACCAAAGGTGCTCGTGCTGCAATCGAAGCTGCTGGCGGTAAAATCGAGGAATAAGTAGCAGATGGCAAAGCAACCGGGATTAGATTTTCAAAGTGCCAAAGGTGGCTTTGGTGAACTGAAGCGCAGACTGTTGTTTGTAATCGGTGCACTGATTGTCTTCCGTATTGGCTCTTTTATTCCAATCCCCGGTATCGATGCCACTGTACTTGCCAAACTGCTTGAGCAACAGCGTGGCACCATCATTGAAATGTTTAACATGTTCTCTGGTGGTGCTCTCAGTCGTGCCTCAATCTTCGCGCTGGGTATTATGCCGTATATTTCGGCCTCTATTATTATCCAGCTGCTGACGGTGGTTCATCCCGCGTTGGCCGAGATTAAGAAAGAGGGTGAAGCTGGTCGTCGTAAGATCAGCCAGTACACTCGCTACGGCACACTGGTTCTGGCTATATTCCAGTCGATCGGTATTGCTACCGGTCTGCCGAATATGCCTGGAATGCAGGGCCTGGTATTAAATCCAGGCTTTGCTTTCTACTTTACCGCTGTTGTAAGTCTGGTCACCGGAACCATGTTCCTGATGTGGCTGGGCGAACAGATTACTGAACGAGGTATCGGTAACGGTATTTCAATCATTATCTTCGCGGGTATTGTTGCGGGTTTACCGCCGGCCATTGGCCATACCATCGAGCAAGCGCGGCAAGGCGACCTGCACTTCCTTCTGTTGCTGTTGGTTGCAGTTCTTGTATTTGCAGTGACGTTCTTTGTTATTTTCGTTGAGCGTGGCCAGCGCCGCATTGTGGTCAACTACGCTAAACGTCAGCAAGGTCGTCGTGTATATGCTGCACAGAGCACACATTTACCGTTGAAAGTGAACATGGCGGGCGTAATCCCAGCTATCTTTGCTTCCAGCATTATCCTGTTCCCGGCGACGATAGCATCCTGGTTCGGGGGCGGTACCGGTTGGAACTGGCTGACAACAATTTCGCTGTATTTGCAGCCAGGACAGCCGCTTTATGTGCTACTCTATGCGACTGCAATCATCTTCTTCTGTTTCTTCTACACGGCGTTGGTTTTCAACCCGCGTGAAACAGCAGATAACCTGAAGAAGTCTGGTGCATTCGTACCGGGAATTCGTCCGGGAGAGCAAACGGCGAAGTACATCGATAAAGTAATGACACGTCTGACCTTAATCGGCGCACTGTATATTACTTTTATCTGCCTGATCCCGGAGTTCATGCGTGATGCCATGAAGGTTCCCTTCTACTTTGGCGGCACCTCGCTGCTGATTGTAGTGGTTGTCATCATGGACTTTATGGCTCAAGTGCAAACTCTGATGATGTCCAGTCAGTACGAGTCTGCATTGAAGAAAGCTAACCTGAAAGGCTATGGCCGTTAATTCAGTAGCTTGAGAAGTTACGGAGAGTAAAAATGAAAGTTCGTGCTTCCGTCAAGAAATTATGTCGTAACTGCAAAATCATTCGTCGCGACGGTGTCGTACGTGTGATCTGCAGCTCCGAGCCTAAGCATAAACAGCGCCAGGGCTGATTAAGTCACATATTTTTCTTGCAAAGTCGGGTTGAGCTGGCTAGATTAGCCAGCCAATCTTTTGTATGTCGATGCGTTTCCATTTGAGTATCCTGAAAACGGGCTTTTCAGCATGGTACGCATTTATTTAATTATAGGAGTGCATAGTGGCCCGTATAGCAGGCATTAACATTCCTGATCAAAAACATACCGTTATCGCATTAACTTCGATCTTCGGTATCGGCAAAACCCGTTCTAAAGCCATCTGTGCTGAAACGGGCATCGCTGAAAATGTTAAGATCAGTGAGCTGTCTGAAGAACAAATTGATCAGCTGCGTGAAGCAGTTGGTAAATTCGTTGTTGAAGGTGATCTGCGCCGTGAAATCACCCTGAGCATCAAGCGTCTGATGGACCTTGGTTGCTACCGTGGTTTACGCCATCGTCGTGGTCTGCCGGTGCGCGGTCAGCGTACTAAGACCAACGCACGTACCCGTAAGGGTCCGCGTAAACCGATCAAGAAATAATCGGGGTGAGTAAATAATGGCAAAGGCACCAGTTCGTGCACGTAAGCGTGTAAGAAAACAAGTCTCAGATGGCGTGGCTCATGTCCATGCGTCTTTTAACAACACCATCGTTACTATTACTGATCGTCAGGGTAACGCACTGGGTTGGGCAACCGCCGGTGGTTCCGGTTTCCGCGGTTCACGTAAATCTACTCCGTTTGCTGCTCAGGTCGCTGCAGAGCGCTGTGCAGAAGCCGTGAAAGATTACGGTATTAAGAACCTGGAAGTTATGGTTAAGGGTCCGGGTCCAGGCCGCGAATCTACTATTCGTGCTCTGAACGCCGCTGGTTTCCGCATCACTAATATTACTGATGTGACTCCGATCCCTCACAACGGTTGTCGTCCGCCGAAAAAACGTCGCGTTTAACGTTCCGTTTTTTAGGTTAGTTGGAGAAAGAAAATGGCAAGATATTTGGGTCCTAAGCTCAAGCTGAGCCGTCGTGAGGGCACTGACTTATTCCTTAAGTCTGGCGTTCGCGCGATTGATTCCAAGTGCAAAATTGAACAAGCCCCTGGTCAGCATGGTGCGCGTAAACCGCGTCTGTCTGATTACGGCGGCCAGTTACGTGAAAAGCAAAAAGTTCGTCGTATCTACGGCGTGCTGGAGCGTCAGTTCCGTAACTACTATAAAGAAGCAGCGCGTCTGAAAGGCAACACCGGTGAAAACCTGTTAGCTCTGCTGGAAGGTCGTCTGGATAACGTAGTTTACCGTATGGGCTTTGGTGCCACTCGTGCAGAAGCACGTCAGCTGGTTAGCCACAAATCTGTAATGGTAAACGGTCGCGTTGTTAACATCGCTTCTTATCAGGTATCTCCGAATGATGTCGTAAGCATCCGTGAGAAAGCCAAAAAGCAATCTCGCGTGAAGGCCGCTCTGGAGCTGGCTGAGCAGCGTGAAAAGCCAACCTGGCTGGAAGTTGATGCGACTAAGATGGAAGGTGTGTTCAAGCGTATTCCTGAGCGTACCGATCTGTCTGCGGACATTAACGAACACCTGATCGTCGAGCTTTACTCTAAGTAAAGCTTAGTACCAAAGAGAGGACACAATGCAGGGTTCTGTGACAGAGTTTCTAAAACCGCGCCTGGTAGATATCGAGCAAGTGAGTTCGACGCACGCCAAGGTGACCCTTGAGCCGTTAGAGCGTGGCTTTGGCCATACTCTTGGTAACGCACTGCGCCGTATTCTGCTTTCTTCCATGCCGGGTTGCGCGGTGACCGAGGTTGAGATTGATGGCGTGCTGCACGAGTACTCCACCAAAGAGGGCGTACAGGAAGATATCCTGGAAATCCTGCTCAATCTGAAAGGGCTGGCGGTAAGAGTTCAGGGTAAAGATGAAGTCATCCTTACGCTGAATAAATCTGGCATTGGCCCTGTGACTGCAGCCGACATTACCCACGACGGTGATGTCGAAATCGTCAAGCCGCAGCATGTGATCTGCCATCTGACCGATGAAAACGCGTCCATTAGCATGCGTATCAAAGTTCAGCGTGGTCGTGGTTATGTGCCGGCTTCTGCCCGAATTCATTCGGAAGAAGATGAGCGCCCAATCGGCCGTCTGTTGGTTGACGCTTGCTACAGCCCTGTAGACCGTATCGCCTACAATGTTGAAGCAGCGCGTGTAGAACAGCGCACCGACCTGGATAAGCTGGTCATCGAAATGGAAACCAACGGCACAATCGATCCTGAAGAGGCGATTCGTCGTGCGGCAACCATCCTGGCAGAACAACTGGAAGCTTTCGTTGACTTACGTGATGTACGTCAGCCGGAAGTCAAAGAAGAGAAACCAGAATTCGATCCGATCCTGCTGCGCCCTGTTGACGATCTGGAATTGACTGTCCGCTCTGCTAACTGCCTCAAGGCAGAAGCTATCCACTACATCGGTGATCTGGTACAGCGTACCGAGGTTGAGCTGCTTAAAACGCCTAACCTGGGTAAAAAATCTCTTACCGAGATTAAAGACGTGCTCGCATCACGTGGTCTGTCTCTGGGCATGCGCCTGGAAAACTGGCCACCGGCAAGCATTGCTGATGAATAACCGGATCGCAGGTTAAGGTTTCACTGAGAAGGATAAGGTCATGCGCCATCGTAAGAGTGGTCGTCAACTGAACCGCAACAGCAGCCATCGTCAGGCTATGTTCCGCAACATGGCTGGTTCTCTGGTTCGTCATGAGATCATTAAGACGACTCTGCCGAAAGCCAAAGAGCTGCGTCGCGTAGTTGAGCCGCTGATTACTCTTGCCAAGACCGACAGCGTAGCTAATCGTCGTCTGGCATTCGCCCGTACTCGTGATAACGAGATCGTGGCAAAACTGTTTAACGAGCTGGGCCCGCGTTTCGCGAGCCGTGCCGGTGGTTACACTCGCATTCTGAAGTGTGGCTTCCGTGCTGGTGACAACGCTCCGATGGCATACATCGAGCTGGTTGATCGTCCAGAAGCTCAAGCAGAAGCTGCTGCAGAGTAATTTGCAGTAACGTAAAAAACCCGCTTCGGCGGGTTTTTTATTGCCTGTCATTTCTTCCCATTTCCCCTCCATTCGCTATGCTGTTGGCAGACATGCCTGCAGGAGGTTTCTATGTGGCTTATCGATCAGCTGGCTGAGCAACACATCCGCGCCGCTCAGGAAAAGGGCGAGCTGAGCAATCTGCCTGGTGAAGGTGCGCCGCTCACGCTGGACGATGACACTGGTGTGCCGGCGGAATTGCGCAGTGCCTGGCGACTGCTGAAAAACGCCGGTTATCTCCCACCGGAACTGGAGATGCGCCGCGACGCACTGGCACTGAGCGATCTGCTTCGCGAACTCGATCCTGATGACAGCGAGGCGCGCGAACTGGCCAAACGGCTGACATTGCTGGAAATGAAGCTGCAGCAGGCCGGCATGAGCACCGATTTTCTGCGTGGCGAATACCGCCCGGCGATCGGTCAGCGGCTACAGCAGGAGAAATAATATGTATCGCATTGGCCAGCTGGCAAAACTGGCGGACGTGACGCCGGACACCATTCGCTTTTATGAAAAGCAGCAGATGATGGATCATGAGGTACGCACCGAGGGCGGCTTCCGCCTGTACAGCGATAACGATCTGCAGCGCCTGCGTTTTATCCGTTACGGCCGGCAGCTTGGTTTCAGCCTGGAATCGATCCGCGACCTGCTGTCGATCCGCATCGATCCAGAGCATCACACCTGTGAAGAGTCAAAAGCGATCGTGGCGAAACGGCTGAATGAGGTGAACAGTATGATTGGCGAACTGCAAACCATGCAGCGCTCACTGCAACGGCTGGCGGAAACCTGCTGTGGTGACCGCCACAGTAGCGCCTGCTGTTCGATCCTCGAGGCACTGGAAACCGGCGAAGATCCGCATCCTGAAATTTGTTGTAGCAAGGATTGAATTCTGGCGCGCAGGGACTATAGTTGCGCCATCACTAACCGGAGGACGATATGAGTCACTATCAGCATCGAAAAGGCAAAATTAACGATAACGCCCTGGAAGCCCTGTTACACGATCCGCTGTATCGCCAGCGAGTTGAGCGCAATCAGAAGGGGAAAGGCAGCTACCGGCGTAAAGATAAACACGCGAAGGGAGCGAATCAGGAGGCCAGCGGTAAGCAACAATGTTTACCTCTGGCCTTCTGCTTTAGTGATAAAAAAGCCGCCTGAAACTGGCGGCTTTTATTTATTACACTTTATTATTTTGTTGCTTAAGCAGGTCGCGAATCTCGGTCAGCAGCACTTCTTCATTGGTCGGTTTAGGCGCTGGTTTTTCCACTTCTTTCTTTTTATACAGTTTATTCATTACTTTGATGGCAATGAAGATAGCAAACGCCACGATGATGAAGTCAAATACCGTCTGAATAAAGTTACCGTACTCCATCACCACCGCTGGGATATCGCCTTCTGCTGGCTTGAGTACCCATTTAAACTGCTTAAAGTCGACGCCGCCAATCAATAAACCGAGCGGTGGCATAATGATGTTCGCAACCAGTGACGATACGATCTTACCGAACGCAGCACCGATGATCACACCGACCGCCAGGTCCACCACGTTACCGCGCATCGCAAAATCACGAAACTCTTTGAATAAACTCATTGTTATCTCCTTGCCTTGGCCAATGGCTAAAGTCTAACAAACCTTCGTGTAATTGCCATTATAACAATGGATTAAACACCACTCTCACTGCAGCCCAATCACAACGCGTTACAGGAAGAACGGGCTCGGCTGGAACAGACGTTCAACGTCCGGCACAAACTTTTTGTCGGTGAGGAACATGATCACGTGGTCGCCTTGCTCAATACGCACATTATCATTGGCGATGATCACGTCATCACCACGCACCACCGCGCCGATAATGGTGCCCGGCGGCAGTTTAATATCTTCAATCAGGCGGCCTACCACGCGCGAAGTGGTTTCATCACCGTGGGCAATGGCCTCGATGGCTTCCGCAATACCGCGGCGCAGTGAAGAGACGCCGACAATATCGGCTTTGCGCACGTGGCCAAGCAGCGCAGAAATCGTGGCCTGCTGCGGTGAGATCGCAATATCGATCACGCTGCCCTGCACCAGATCGACATAGGCGCGACGCTGGATCAGCACCATCACCTTTTTCGCGCCCATCTTTTTGGCCAGCATCGCTGACATGATATTGGCTTCATCGTCGTTAGTGACGGCGATAAACAGATCGACCTGATCGACATGCTCTTCTGCCAGTAGTTCCTGATCCGAGGCATCGCCATAGAACACGATGGTATCCTGCAGATGTTCAGCCAGTTCAGCTGCGCGCTGCTGATTACGTTCAATCAGCTTAACGCTGTACTGCTTCTCCAGCCGCTGCGCCAGGCCAAAGCCGATATTACCGCCGCCGACCAGCATAATGCGTTTATAGGGCTTTTCGAGCCGCTGCATCTCGCTCATCACCGCACGAATATGCTGACTGGCGGCAATAAAAAACACTTCATCGCCAGCTTCGACGATCGTCGATCCCTGCGGGCGGATCGGACGATCCTGACGGAAAATCGCGGCTACGCGGGTATCGATATGCGGCATGTGCTCACGCAGGATCGACAGCGGATTGCCCACCAGCGGTCCGCCGTAATAGGCTTTGACCACTGCCAGGCTGACTTTGCCCTCGGCAAAATTTACCACCTGCAGCGCGCCAGGGTACTGAATCAGCCGATAGATGTTGTCGATCACCAGCTGTTCAGGCGAGATCAAATGGTCGATGGGCACCGCTTCCGGCACAAACAGCTTTTCCGCATCGCGCAGATAATCGGCGGCGCGGATACGGGCAATGCGGTTTGGCGTGTTAAACAGCGAGTAAGCAATCTGACAGGCA
The DNA here is from genome assembly GCF_002928355.1 of Pantoea sp. ICBG 828. Lineage (NCBI taxonomy): Bacteria > Pseudomonadati > Pseudomonadota > Gammaproteobacteria > Enterobacterales > Erwiniaceae > Pantoea > Pantoea sp. ICBG 828. The sequence continues at coordinate 125,932 of NZ_POWN01000011.1, forward strand.
ATCATGTTGGTTTCGTCAGAGCTGGTGACCGCCACCAGCATATCCGCATCTTCGGCGCCGGCTTCACGCAACACGCGCGGGTGCGAACCATGGCCCTGCACCACGCGCAGGTCAAACTTATCCTGCAGCACGCGTAAGCGTGAGGGATCGCTATCAACCACGGTGATGTCATTGTTTTCGCCCACCAGGTTTTCAGCGAGCGTGCCGCCCACCTGGCCGGCGCCGAGGATAATAATTTTCATGGATACGTTGCTCTTGTCACTGTGCGCTGCACTATTTTTTCATCAGCTTAGCGTAGAAGAAACCGTCGCCGCCATTGATGGCAGGGAAAACCTGCCAGCCGTTAAGTTGCCCATGTGGCAGTGCCTGCGGCACCGCATCGTCATGCGTCGCGAGGAAAGCCTCGATCTGCTGCTGGTTCTCCTGCGGCAGCACTGAGCAGGTGGCATAAAGCAGCGTACCGCCCGATTTCAGGCGTGGCCAGATGGCCGCCAGAATCTCACGCTGTAGCGCGGCGAGTTCGTCGATATCGCGATCGCGGCGTAGCCATTTGATATCTGGATGGCGTCGAATAACGCCGGTGGCCGAGCAGGGCGCATCCAGCAGGATGCGGTCGAATTGCTGCTCGTCGCACCAGGCCGCTGGCGTGCGGCCATCGCCCTGACGCACGTCAGCCTGCATCCCCAGACGCTGCAGGTTTTCCGTCACGCGCGACAGGCGCTGCGCATCGATATCCACCGCCATCACGCGGGCCTGCGGCGCAATTTCGAGAATATGGGTGGTTTTGCCGCCGGGCGCAGCGCAGAGGTCGAGAATGGTTTCGCCGTTTTCCGGCGCCAGCAGCAGGGCGCAACGCTGAGCAGAGAGATCCTGCACCGTCACCCAGCCCTGCTCAAAGCCTGGCAGCTGACTGACCGGAGCCGGTGCTTCAAGACGCAGCGCATCCGGCGCGTCAGCACCAAACGCATTTTGATTCTGCTGGGTTAATAACGCCAGCCAGGCGTCACGGCTGTGATGCTGACGATTCACGCGCAGCCACATTGGCGGTCGCTGATTGTTTGCTTCTACAATCTGCTGCCACTGCTCCGGCCACGCGGTCTGCAGCCGTTTCAGCAGCCAGCCCGGATGCCAGTAGCGCTGCGGGCCCTGATTGACCTCTGCCAGCAGTGTGTCCTGCTGACGCTGGAACTGACGCAGCACGCCGTTAAGTAAGCCTTTCAGATTTGCCCGCTTCAGTGCTTCAGCCCCGGCTACGGTTTCGGCCAGCGCGGCGTGCGGCGGAACGCGGGTATACAGCAGCTGATACAGGCCCACCATGATCAGATAGTGCAGTACGCGCTGTTTGCCGGTTAACGGCCGCGCCATCAGCTTGTTAATTAACGCTTCCAGCTGCGGCAGCGTGCGCGTCACGCCGAAACACAACTCCTGCAGCAGCGCGCCATCGTTGTTTGCCAGCGTTTTTTGCGCAGCGGGCAGAATCGCGCTCAGCGATTCTCCTTTATCCACCACGCGTTCAATCAGTTGCGCGGCAAGGCTGCGCAGGTTGGTCGCTTTTTTCATATTCATTCATCAAACAAAAAGCCCGGCGGAGACCGGGCTGGAGAATCAGGCCAGAACGGTGCCGGGTGTAAACCATTCACGACGCGAATTGAGCAGATCCTGCGCCGCCATGGCTTTTTTGCCGGCAGGCTGCAGTGAGAGCAGATTCAGCACGCCGTCAGCGGTAGCAATCTGGATGCCGTGTTTGTCAGCCTGCAGAATTTCTCCCGGCTGGGCGGTGCGGTGCGGTAACACGCTGGCCTGCCAGACTTTAACCGGCTGATCGTCGATGAGGAAATAACTCACCGGCCACGGATTGAAGGCGCGAATGCACCGTTCCAGCTGAACAGCAGAGAGCGACCAGTCAAGACGTGCCTCTTCTTTGCTGAGCTTTTCCGCGTAAGTTACCAGAGTCTCATCCTGCACTTCGGGCTGCGCGCTGCCGGCGGCCAGCAGACTGAGCGTGGTCAGCATCCCCTGCGGGCCCAGCTGCGCCAGCTTGTCGTACAGCGATGCGCTGGTATCGTCGGCATTAATCGGGCAGGTAATTTTGTGCAGCATATCGCCGGTATCCAGACCCACGTCCATCTGCATGATGGTCACACCGGTTTCGTTATCGCCGGCCCAGAGTGAGCGCTGAATCGGCGCCGCACCGCGCCAGCGCGGCAGCAGCGAGCCGTGTACGTTGATGCAGCCAAGGCGCGGCATCGTCAGCACCGCCTGAGGCAGGATCAGACCATAAGCGACGACCACCATCACATCGGCCTGTAGCCCGGCAACCAGCTGCTGATTCTCTTCCGGCTTCAGGGACTTTGGCTGAAACACGGGGATATCATGCGCCTGAGCCAGCACTTTTACCGGGCCCGGCGTGAGTTTATTGCCACGTCCGGCAGGGCGGTCGGGCTGAGTAAAGACGCCAACCACCTGATGCTCAGAAGCAAGCAGCGCGTCGAGATGACGCGCTGCGAAGTCAGGAGTACCGGCAAAGATGATTTTTAACGGTGCAGACACAGTTCAACCTTCTGTTCGCTCTCAGGATGCGCGCGCATTCTGGCGGGCCAGTTTTTCCAGTTTCTGTTTAATACGCTGACGCTTCAGCGGCGACAGATAATCAATAAACAGTTTACCGTCAAGATGGTCGATCTCATGCTGAATGCAGATCGCCAGCAGACCGTCAGTTTCCAGCTCGAAGCTGTTACCGTCGCGATCCAGCGCGCGCACTTTGACCCGCTCGGCACGCGGCACAAACGCCCGCTGTTCCGGGATCGACAGGCAACCCTCTTCGATACCGGTTTCGCCGCTTTTTTCCAGCAGCTCCGGGTTAATCAGCACCAGGCGCTCTTCGCGGCTTTCAGAAACATCAATCACGATGATGCGCTGGTGAATATCCACCTGCGTCGCCGCCAGACCAATGCCTTCTTCGGCGTACATGGTCTCAAACATATCGTCGACAATACGCTGAACGTCAGCATTCACAGCCGCAACGGGTGCAGCAATTTTGCGAAGGCGATCGTCAGGGAAATGTAATACCTGCAAAACTGACATAAATATCCAGATCTGTATGCGTTAAAGAAAAGATTACTGCCTCATATTGTAGACTTTTTGGGGCCTGATTGACAGCATTGTGCCGCATCAGAGCACGGCTGACAGGGAGCGCAGCATGGAACGCAGTGAAAGGATTATCAGGCTGACTTACGTCTGGGGTTTAAGCGGTGAGCGCGCCCATCAGTTCATCATGGCGCTTCTGGCCGCCAGCCACATTGACGACGCGTGGCTGCAGCAGCACGGGCTGGACGACACGCAGCGGCAACAGTTTCTCACCCTCTGTCCACGCCAGCTGGAAAAAACACAGCGCTGGCTGCAACAGGCGCAGCATCATCTGATCGCCTGCTGCGACGCACATTATCCCGCCCGGCTGCGGGAAATCAGCCGCTATCCGGCTGCCCTTTATATAGCGGGTGACCTTTCTGCACTCGCGACACCGCAGCTGGCGGTGGTCGGCAGTCGTCACTGTTCGCCGTATGGCAGAGAGTGGGGCGGCTGGTTTACCCAGCAGCTGGCGCTAAGCGGTTTGACCATCACCAGCGGGCTGGCGCGCGGTATTGATGGCGTGGCGCATCGTGCCGCGCTGGAAGTGCAGGGCAAAACTCTGGCCGTGCTGGGCAGCGGGCTGAATCATCTCTATCCGAAAAGCCATCAGCCGCTGGCACAGGAGATCATCGCCAGCGGCGGCGCGCTGGTTTCAGAACTGCCGCTGTCGATGGCGCCCCATGCGGTAAATTTTCCGCGGCGTAATCGTATTATCAGCGGCCTGAGTCATGGCGTGCTGGTGGTTGAAGCGTCACTGAAGAGTGGCTCGCTGGTAACGGCGCGGTATGCGCTGGAACAAAACCGTAACGTGTATGCGCTGCCTGGCGCGCTGGGTAATCCTGGCTGTGAAGGCACGCACTGGCTGATTCAGCAGGGGGCGCTGCTGGTGGCGCATCCCAACAATATCCTTGAGGATTTGCATTCTGCCCTGCAATGGTTGCCGGCCAGCATCTCAGAAACAATATATTCACAACTCAGTGATGATGTGCCATTGCCATTTCCCAGCGTGTTGGCTAACGTAGGTGATGAGGTTACACCTGTTGACGTCGTCGCTGAACGTGCCGGCCAACCTGTGCCAGTTATCGCAGCGCAATTGCTGGAGCTGGAGTTAGCAGGATGGATCGCAGCTGTACCCGGCGGCTATGTCCGATTGAGGAGGGCATGCCATGTTCGACGTACTTATGTACTTGTTTGAGACGTATATCCACAACGAGGCTGAAATGCGCGTTGACCAGGATAAATTGACCGATGACTTAACCGATGCCGGTTTTCATCGCGAAGATATCTACAATGCGTTGAATTGGCTTGAGCGGTTAGCGGATTATCAGGATGGCCTGGTCGCGCCAGTGTTGCTGGCTAACGATCCGCTCTCCATGCGAATCTACACGGAAGAAGAGAGCCAGCGTTTAGATGCTGAGTGTCGTGGTTTTATTCTGTTCCTGGAGCAAATCCAGGTGCTGAATATGGAAACGCGCGAAATGGTCATCGAACGGGTTATGGCGCTTGATACGCTGGAATTCGATCTGGAAGATCTCAAATGGGTGGTGCTGATGGTGCTGTTTAACATCCCCGGGTGTGAAAATGCCTATCAGCAGATGGAAGAACTGTTATTCGACGTCAATGAAGGTATGCTGCATTAATTTGCGATTAATGCATTCGGTAATATGAGTAAACCAGCACTATTTACCGTGCGTAAACACGATCCCTGCCCCGCCTGCGGGGCAGAATTAGTGATACGTGCCGGCAAACACGGGCCTTTTCTCGGCTGTGTGAATTATCCAACCTGCGACTATATTCGCCCGCTGAAAAGCCAGGGTGATGGCCATATTGTCAAAGTGCTGGAAGGCCATGCCTGCCCGCAGTGTGGCGCGGACAAGGTGCTGCGCCAGGGGCGATTCGGCATGTTTGTCGGCTGTAGCCACTATCCGGAGTGTGATTACACGGAAACCATCGATAAGCCGGACGAAACCGCGATTGCCTGTCCGCAGTGCGCCAGCGGCAAGCTGGTGCAGCGCCGTTCACGCTATGGCAAAACCTTCCACGCCTGCGATCGTTATCCCGACTGCCAGTTCGCGATCAACGCCACGCCGCTGGAAGGTGTCTGCCCCCATTGCCAGTTCCCGTTATTAATAGAAAAGAAAACCGCACAGGGCATGAAGCGCTTCTGCGCCAGCAAACGCTGCGGTAAGCCCATCGCCCAGGATGAAGAGTGATCATGAACCAGAGCCAGCATGCACCCGGAAGCCTCGACTTCTGCATCGAACAACTTCAGCAACAGCAAGTGATTGCTTACCCTACCGAAGCCGTATTCGGCCTTGGCTGCGATCCGGACAGCGAAAGCGCGGTGATGGCCCTGCTGACACTGAAACAGCGTCCGGTGGAAAAGGGGCTGATCCTGATCGCCGCTGATTATGCGCAGCTCGAGCCTTATATTGCCGATAGCGAACTCACCGTGCCGCAGCGCGAACGTATGTTTGCCAGCTGGCCGGGTCCGGTCACCTATGTGGTGCCTGCTTCGCCGCATACGCCGCGCTGGTTAACCGGCCGCTTTGATTCGCTGGCGATTCGCGTCAGCGATCATCCGCAGGTCCAGGCGCTGTGTCGCGGATTTGGCAAGCCGCTGGTCTCAACCAGCGCGAATTTAACCGGTCAGCCGCCGTGCCGCAGCGCCGCCGAAGTGGCAGAGCAGTTTGGCTCGCAGTTCCCGGTGTTGCAGGCGGCCACCGGCGGTCGCCTGAATCCTTCTGAAATCCGCGATGCCATTAGCGGTGAACTCATTCGTCAGGGCTGATTATGGAAAAGTTTGCCGTTTTTGGTCATCCCATCGCGCACAGCAAATCTCCGTTTATTCACGCCGCTTTTGCTGAGCAGACCGGTATCGAACATCCTTACGGACGCATCTGCGCACCGCTGGAAGGGTTCCCGCAGGCGATAGAGGCGTTTTTTGCGGCCGGTGGCAAAGGCGCCAATGTTACGCTGCCGTTTAAACAGCAGGCATGGGAATTCGCGGATGAGCTCAGCGAACGCGCGGCCTTATCCGGCGCGGTAAATACCTTAAAGAAGAGAGCCGATGGTTCGATTCTGGGTGATAACACGGACGGCATCGGCCTGCTGAGCGATCTGCAACGGCTGCAGCTGATCCGGCCGGGCGATCGCATTCTGCTGGTGGGTGCGGGCGGCGCGGCGCGTGGGGTGATCCTGCCGCTGCTCTCGACGGGCTGCGCGCTGGTGGTGGTTAACCGCACGGCAGAACGCGCGCAACAGCTGGCTGAGCTTTTCCAGCACAGTGGGGCGATCCAGGCGATGAGTTTTGATCAACTGGCCGGCGAACGTTTTGATCTGATCATCAATGCCACCTCCAGCGGCGTAGCGGGCGACGTGCCGCCGCTGCCGGTTACGCTGATTGATGCGCAGGTGCGCTGTTACGACATGTTTTATCAGCAGGGGCTGACGCCATTTCTGGCGTGGTGCCAGCAGCACGGCACACAGCAGCTGGCGGATGGACTCGGCATGCTGGTGGGTCAGGCGGCGCATGCGTTTCAGCTGTGGCATGGCGTTATGCCGGAGATCGCGCCGGTCATTGATCAACTTAAACAGGCGATGCAGGCATGAATCAGGCAATCCAGTTTCCCGATCGGGAAAGCTGGGACGCAGTCCGGCAGGCAGTGCTGTTCCCGGTCTTAGTGAATGGTATGGGACTGACCTGCGCAATATCGCTGCCGGCGCTGCAGCAGCGTTTTGGTGCCGGAGAGGCGATGGCGCTGTTTAGCGCGCATCGCTGGGATCTGGAGGAAGAGGCGGAGCAGCTGCTCCGGGCGGAACAGGCCGACGATCAGGGCTGGCTGTGGCTGCCCTGAGCCAGATATTCATCTTTCCAGCCGACATAATTGCTGGCCGAATAAAGCAGTCCGGCTATTTCCGCTTCGCTTAGTGGCCGGATCTGCTTCACCGGGCTGCCTAAATAGAGATAGCCGCTTTGCAGGCGTTTACCGGGTGGCACCAGGCTGCCGGCGCCAATCATCACCTCATCTTCGACGATCGCGCCATCCAGCAGGATAGAGCCCATACCCACCAGCACGCGGTTACCAATGGTGCAGCCGTGCAGCATTGCTTTATGGCCCACCGTCACGTCTTCACCGATGATCAATGGAAAGCCATCGGGATTACTGCTGGATTTATGCGTAACGTGCAGCACGCTGCCATCCTGGATATTGCTGCGTTTACCAATCACCACTTTATTCACGTCACCGCGGATTGCTACCAGTGGCCAGATGCTGACATCATCAGCCAGCTCGACTTCGCCAACGACCACGCTACTGCTATCCACCATCACACGCTCGCCGGTATGAGGAATATGTTGCTTATAAGGGCGCAGGGCTACAGACATTCTATTTCTCCTTTTCTGATGTTTCCCGCTAGCCTGCGGCTTCCGGTGCGGGTAAACAAGCTGATTTTTGCGCGGATCGCTCGCGATCGCAGCGAAAAGAGTGAAAACTCGCCAGTCGATAAAAAAGATCGAAAAAAGGGGTTGTGCAAAAAATCCGGATCCCTATAATGCGCCACCACTGAGACGGCAAAGCGGCAACGCAGGCGGCTCAGCAGGGCGTGAAGTGATTCACCCCGCCGGAGAAAAACGCTGAAAAAAGTGTTTGACTCTGAAGGAGGAAAGCGTAATATACGCCACCTCGCGACAGCAGGCCGAGCGCCGCGTCGCACCGCTCTTTAACAATTTATCAGAC
>NZ_POWN01000012.1:0-83457 GCF_002928355.1 Pantoea sp. ICBG 828
ATCTACGAAGCAGGCTTTATGCCCAGGGGGCGCCCCCATCTCACCAGCAACTTCCCGATGATCAGTCGGGGATCATCATACCCGGAGGAGAATGATCGGGATATAAGGGGCGCCATTCATGGCGACCTCAATGACGCGCCGGACCCTGATACCGCAGCGTATTTAAATTCCCCTGCAACACCAAATCCCGCTTCAGCGTTGACACCTGTCGGCACACCTCGGCGATCGCGCGGTGATCGCGTAACTTCTTCTGCCATTTGTCAGGTACCTGATCCAGCTGCTGATACAGGGCCTCGAGCGAACCAAACTGCAGCAGCAGTTCCCGCGCGCTTTTCGGTCCGATGCCGGGCACGCCTGGAATTTTGCTGCTGCTGATGCCGCATAAGCCCCAGTAATCCGCCAGCTGGGCCGGCGCGACGCCGAACTCCTGTTCGATAAACGGCACGTCCAGCCAGCGCTTCTGAAAATAATCGCGGATGCGAATGCTCGGCGCCAGCAGCTGGCAGTAACCTTTATCGGTGGAAACGATGGTGGCCTGATGACCGGCGTCGGCCATCTTCACTGCCAGCGTCGCGGCCAGATCGTCCGCTTCATCATGTTCGGCAACCCAGCAGCTGACACCGCTGGCCTCAAAGGCCGCCTGCAGCGAGGCCATCTCCTGCTGTAAATCATCCGGCATCGGCGGGCGACCCGCTTTGTAGTCCGGCAATAACTGATGACGCCAGCCAGGCTGTCGGTCATGGCTGTCAAACACCGCCACCACGTGCGTTGGTCGCGTGTGGCCCAGCAGCTGATGCAGCGCCGCCACGCAGGCCTCACGACAGGGCGAACCCTGCACCGCATGCAGGCGGCGGATCAGATTGAGCGCGTCGATAATAAGCAGATGAAGCGACATAATGATACCGGCAGCCCGCAGGCTGCCTTCCTGATGGGTTATTTGATGATTTCGTAGCAGGGGATGTAAGCGCTGCCCGGCAGCTTCATGCGCTGCTGCGCGACGAAGCCCTGCAGCAGTTCGTCCATGCGGTGCATCAGATCGGCATCGCCTTGCAGCTGATACGGACCTTTTTCCCGGATTTCGCGGATCCCCATCTCTTTGACGTTACCGGCCACGATGCCCGAGAAGGCACGCCGCAGATCCGCCGCCAGTTTTTCCGCTGGCTGATTCGGGAACAGCTTGAGGTTGGCCATATTTTCGTGGGTTGGCAGGAACGGCACCTGCAGATCCGGCGCAATGCGAATCGACCAGTTAAAGCTGTAAGCATCGCCGGTTTCGCGGCGGTACTCTTTCACCTGCGGCATGGCTTTCTTCATCAGACGCGCCACTTCCGCAGCATCATCAATGATAATTTTGTAATGCCGGCGCGCAGCTTCACCCAGCGTATTAACGATGAAATCATCCAGCACGCGGAAGTAATCGGCGCTCTCTTTTGGCCCGGTGAGGATCAGCGGCAGGACCTGATCGCTGTTCTGCGGATTCATCAGAATGCCCAGCAGATACAACAGCTCTTCAGCTGTACCTACGCCGCCCGGGAAGATCACGATGCCGTGCGCGATGCGCACAAAGGCTTCCAGACGCTTTTCAATATCCGGCATGATGATCAGTTCATTCACCAGCGGGTTAGGTGGCTCCGCAGCGATGATCGACGGTTCAGTCAGGCCGATAAACCGGCTGTCGTGATAGCGCTGCTGTGCATGGCCTACCGCCGCCCCTTTCATCGGCGCTTCCATCACGCCCGGACCACAGCCGGTACAGATGTTCAGCTCGCGCAGGCCCATCTGGGTTCCGACATTGCGGCAATATTGATATTCGACCGCGTTGATGGAGTGACCGCCCCAGCACACCACGGTGTTGGGATATTCGCCCACGTGCAGCGCGCGTGCGTTGCGCAGAATAGAGAACACCTGATTGGTGATGTGCGCGGAGTCGGTGACGTCCTGATTTTGTAAACGATCCGCCGCCGAGAGCTGACCGTTAACAAACAGAATGTCGCGCAGTACGGCAAACAGGTTCGCCTGCAGCGAACGGATAATCCGGCCGTCAACAAACGCCTCTTCCGGCGGGTTGATCAGCTCCAGTTTCACGCCGCGCTCGCGGCGCAGCACGTTGATGTCAAAGTTTTCAAAGCGGGAAAGCAGTTCGTGGCTACTGTCGGTCTGGCTGCCGGAGTTGAGTACCGCCAGCGAGCAGTTGCGAAACAGCTGGTAGAGATCGCTGCTGGCAGTGCGCTTCAGCATGTCGACTTCCAGCTGGGAGAGCAGATCCATTGAGCCAAGCGGGCTGATATGTGTAATCAAGAGAACTCCTTTACACGCAAATGCGTGACTGATGACGCTGCGCTTAACCCGTTGAGCGCAGTGACGAAAATCCTTCGGTAAGCACGCTGTCGCCCTCGCGCCTGTACCAGAGTACCGTTGTCGGCCGCGAATGCTCAAGTGGAACCGCGCATCCGTGCGGAGGCCTGCGAGACATCTCGCAATCTGTTACTGGCGCACCAGGCGGGAGTAGCCCGGCGTGAAAGGGACATTGCTGCGCCACGGATTGATATCCAGCCCGCCGCGCCGCGTGTAGCGCGCGTAGACGGTTAGTGCTGCTGGCTGACAAAAGCGCTGAATATCGTTGAAGATACGCTCGACGCACTGCTCATGAAACTCATTGTGCTGGCGGAACGAAATCAGATAGCGCAGCAGCGCTTCGCGATCGATACGCGGGCCCTGATAGCGGATCATCACTGAACCCCAGTCCGGCTGATTGGTGATCAGACAGTTCGATTTCAGCAGATGGCTGACCAGCGTCTCTTCAACCACTTCGCTGCCCGTTGCGCTGGCGAGGTAATCGGCGTTAAAGCCGTAATCGCTGATGGTGATATCCTGCTCGTCGATGACATCGCCAGCGAAGTGCCCGATCGGCTGACCTTCCACTTCGCTCAGGCGAAACAGCGCCACGCTGACCTTGCCGTTAGCGCAGGCGCTGAGATCGCGCTCCAGCGTTTGCCGCACGGCGCCCCAGTCGGCGAAAATCGTCTGGTTAAAGCTGTTAAGATAGAGTTTGAAGCTTTTGGACTCGATCAGATTCACGCTGTCGGCGCTTAGCACCACTTCGCCGACCGCGACCTGCGGCACGCCTTTGCTGTTTAGCCAGGAGAGTTCATACAGCGTCCAGATATCTGCGCCGTGGAACGGCAGGTTGTCGGGATAGAGCCCGAGCGGCTCGCGATTCAGGCTGCGCGGCACCGCCTGCAGCAGCGTGTTATCGTAGCGATCAACGTACGCGGTGGGCTTACCCAAAGTCAGGCCGCTCAGCGCCGTATCCCGGTTTTCAGAAGACATAACGGTTACCACTAAAATCCATCAAAGGGAGTCAGTGTAACCGATCACCAGCGAGAAGATGAATGATGCAGCAAACCGCAGAGGCCCTGCGCGATTTTACCGCCCGTTATGTAGCGCACTGGCAGCAGCAGCACGGCCATTTTCCCGCCAGCGCAGAGCTGTACGGCGTGCCGTCGCCCTGCATCATCAGTGAACTGGATGAGCGTGTCCTGTGGCAGCCGCAGGATTTTATCCTGCCAGCCTCGCTGGCAGCCGTTGAGCGCGCACTGGATATTCAGCTGCAGCCGGACCTCACCACGTTCTATACCACGCAATTTGCCGGCGACATGCATGCGCAGTTTGCGCAGCAGCCGCTGACGCTGCTGCAGGTGTGGAGCGAGGACGATTTTACCCGCCTGCAGGAGAACCTGATTGGTCATCTCGTGATGAAGCGCCGTCTGAAACAGAGCCCGACGCTGTTTATCGCCACGACAGATTCGGAGCAGGATGTTATCGCGGTGTGTAATCTGACCGGCGAGGTAATTGTGGAGCAGCCGGGAACGAAAAAGCGGCAGAAACTGGCAGTGGATATTCAGACATTTCTTAATGCTTTACAACCGGTTAGTTCTTGAGTTGCAGACTTTTCTCGCAGCCCTTGTAAGAGATCTCTCACAACTGTTGTGCGAGATCGCCAGAACATTGCGCAGACTTCCGGAAGTCCGCAATGTAAAAATATTGTGAATCATGCAGTTATGGCATCAATCCGAAAATACAGACATGGCTTAATCGTTTAACGGCGCTTACTGACTTGTTATTGCGATGGTTTCTGCCAGAATAGTCACCACTGGCAGGAAGCCACGGATTGAGAGACGTTCAGGAGAATGTCAGCCAGGCGGCAGGAACGTAACGGAGTTTACGTCACAGGGAAGGCTTCAGGATGAAGCAGGACACTCCGGAGTGAGTAAAGGACACCTCCAGGATGGAGAATGAGAGCCACGCGGGATGTGGCGGGCCAGGATGCTAAGGACCAATGTCACGATGACAGGCGACGGAAAGCGCAGGAACAGTTGTCATGGATGAGCAGGGAGCACAGCGGTGGCGGGAATGCTGCAAACGAACCGGGAGCACTGTAATCACAGTGCTCCCTTTTTTTATGCCGTTTTTGCGCGCGCACCCACTAATGATATGCTTGCCGCCCCTTTTTGACGCGGAGGTAGCGTATGTCGACGCACCTGATTATTCAGCGGCTGCAGCAGGTCGAAGCGGTGATGCGCGAACACGGCCACTGGCAGACGCACGCCCCGGCGGCGGAAGCCTTTAATAGCACGCAACCTTTCTGTCTCGATACCCTGCAGCCGCTCGAATGGCTGCAGTGGGTCCTGCTGCCGCGCATGCAGGCGCTGCTTGACGCCGGCGCCGCGCTGCCGCAAAACTTCGCCGTTACGCCTTATTATGAGATGGCCCTGCCGCCCACCACGCCGGGCCATGCAGCGCTGCTGCTGACGCTCAGCCAGCTTGATGCGCTGTTTGCGCCGCCGGACGCCTGATGCTGGAGATCATTTATCAGGATGCATGGCTGGTTGCGGTGAATAAACCGGCGGGCTGGCTGGTGCACCGCAGCTGGCTCGATCGCAAAGAGAAAGTGGTGGTGATGCAGACGGTGCGCGATCAGATTGGTCAGCACGTATTTACCGCGCATCGCCTCGATCGTCCCACGTCTGGCGTGCTGCTGATGGGGCTCTCCAGCGAAATCGGGCGGCTGCTGGCGCAGCAGTTTGAACAGCATCAGATACAGAAGACCTATCACGCAGTGGTGCGCGGCTGGCTGGACGGTAGCGCAACGCTGGATTATCCGCTGGTGGAAGAGCTGGATAAAATTGCGGACAAGTTTGTCACGGAACCGCGCGCGCCGCAGCCGGCGGTCACCGATTATCGCGCGCTGGCGCAGGCGGAACTGCCGGTGGCTATCGGCAAGTACCCCAGCGCACGTTATACGCTGGTTGAGCTGTCGCCGCACACCGGGCGCAAGCATCAGCTGCGACGCCATATGGCGCACCTGCGTCATCCGATTATTGGTGACAGCTCGCACGGCGATCTGCGGCAGAACCGCGGTGCCGCAGCCCACTTTGGCATGGATCGACTGATGCTGCACGCCAGTGCGCTGACGCTAACGCATCCGGTGACCGGCGAACCGCTGGTGATTCGCGCCGGGCTGGATCGTGTCTGGCAGCAGATGCTGCAATCGTTTGGCTGGCAGCAGCAACTGTCCGAGGTGCCGAGGGTTGAGTTTGACGCTGAGGCAGTCCAGGATAAGCCGACAGAATAAAGGAGCGGCAAGATGGCAAAGATTGGCATTTTTACAGGTACGGTGTATGGCAACGCGCTGCTGGTTGCCGAAGAGGCGCAGCCGGTGCTGGAAGCGCAGGGGCATGAGGTGAAGGTGTTTGAAGATCCGTCACTCGCCGACTGGCAGGCTTACAGCAAAGAGGTCGCGTTAATTATTACCTCGACCACCGGGCAGGGCGATTTTCCGGACAATATCGCGCGGCTGTATGTGCAGGTGCGCGATGAGCTGGGCTATCAGCCTGAGCTGCGCTATGGCGTAATCGCTTTAGGCGACAGCAGTTACGACCACTTCTGTGGGGCCGGTAAGACTTTTGATGCCACGCTGCAGGAGCAGCAGGCGCAGCGTATTGGCGAGGTGCTGCTGGTGGATGCGACGGAAAATCCGGAGCCCGAGTCAGTGACCACGCCGTGGGTAGAGAGCTGGGGTAAGCTGGTGTAAATCAGGCCCTCACCCTAACCCTCTCCCGCAGGCGGGAGAGGGAACCGATCGCGCCGAAAGTTAATTTTGCATATCACGTCACCGGTGCCGGATTGAATACCGCCAGCTGATTACGGATTCCCCAGCGATCTGACCACGTCTGTTTACGTCCGCTGGCGATATCCAGAATCAGCTCAAACAGCCGCCAGCCGACCTGTTCAATACTCTCTTCACCCGTCGCGATGGTGCCGGCATTGATATCCATTAAATCGTGCCAGCGGTTCGCCAGCGCGCTGCGCGTCGCCATTTTGATCACCGGAATTGCCGCCAGACCGTAAGGCGTGCCGCGCCCGGTGGTGAACACCTGCAGCGTAATGCCGGAAGCCATCTGCTGGGTGCCACAGACAAAATCGCTGGCCGGCGTGGCGGCGTAAATCAACCCGCGCTGCGTCGGGCGCTGTCCGGGTGACAGCACTTCGACAATCGGGCTGCGGCCGGATTTGGCAATTGAGCCCAGCGCTTTTTCTACCACATTGGCCAGGCCGCCTTTTTTATTGCCCGGCGACGGATTCGCGCTGCGGTCGGTTTGCCCCTGGCTCAGATAATCGTCGTACCACGCCATCTCCTCCAGCAGCCGTTTGCCCACCGCTTCGTTTACCACACGCGGTGTCAGCAGATGGATCGCATCGCGTACCTCGGTCACTTCCGAGAACATCACCGTCGCACCACAGCGCACCAGCAGATCCGAGGCAAAGCCAACCGCCGGATTGGCCGTCACGCCGGAAAACGCGTCGCTGCCGCCGCACTGGGTACCCACTACCAGCGCCGACGCCGGACAGGTTTCGCGCTGACGCTGGTTGAGTTTTTTCAGATGGCGCTCGGCCACCTGCAGAATTTCATCGACCATCGCGCCAAAGCCCACGTGACGCTCATCCTGCAGGCGCACGATATCGCGCTCATCCAGCGAAATGGCCTGTACGTCCGGTGTACCGGTCAGCAGGCGCTCCGGCTGTAATTTCTCGCAGCCGAGGCTCACCACCATCACTTCGCCGCCAAAATTAGGATTCAGCGCAAGGTTGTGAATGGTGCGAATCGGCACCACCGCCGCCGGTGCGTTGATCGCCACGCCGCAGCCATATAAATGGTTGAGCGCCACCACACCATCGACGTTGCTGTAGCGCGGCAGCAGATCGCGCTCAATCAGCTGCACCACGTAATCCACCACGCCCGCCACGCAGTGCACGCTGGTGGTGATGCCGAGCAGATTGCGCGTGCCGACGCTGCCGTCGGCGTTGCGATAGCCTTCAAAGGTGTAGCCGTCCAGCGGCGGCAGGGGCGGCGGCACGTTGGTAGCCAGCGGCAGGCTGGCCAGTGGCGGGGCGGCGGGCAGCGCCACCAGCGACTCCTCAATCCAGCTGCCGCGCGCAATCGGGCGCAGCGCTGTGCCAATCACTTCACCGTAACGCACGATGTCGCCATGCAGGGCGATATCGCTCAGCGCCACTTTGTGCCCCTGCGGCACATGCTCAGTCAGCTGCAGACCGTCATCAAAGCGGCTGCCTGCGGGCAATCCCTGATCGTTGACCACTATCGCCACGTTATCGGCGTCGTGCACTTTAATGTAGCGCGGTTTGTCTGTCAGAGGTCGGTTCATTGCTCACCTTCCGGTTCGTCGCACCGGTTATAGCGGTGCGGTTGAAATCACGTCCGTCACATCATCGTTATTTGCCAGCCTCAGTATAAGCAGGGGTATTCACCCGCGCATTGTGCAACTGACTGGCTTTGTGCCGCGATCGGCGCGCAGTTTGGTTCGTTTTACCAAACGCAAGTGAAGAGCCTCACAAAGCGTACGCTTGCTGTTCACTTTTGCAGCAATCTGGCGGCTGGATGGCGGGTTCCGTGAGCCACGCCGCAGCGTTATGGGCAAATGCCAGAAAATCGTGCCGGATTGATGATTATCCTCGGGCGTTCCTCCAGTGTTTCGCGGCGATGCTGTTCCTATACTGATTGCCGTTCTTCGACGTTTGGTTATTCGTCACGACGCATCATCGTTTTGCCATAACAACAATCGCCGTGTTTAACCCAACATCATTCTGATACCCAACGCGATGTGTATGCAGTCAGAGTGAATGTAGCGTTCGCTATATTTCAGGAGTGCATCATGAATAGTTACAGCCAGACAGCGGCAGCGGTGCAGAAGCGCACCAACGCCCGTTACTGGATTGTGGTGATGTTATTTATCGTCACCTCGTTCAACTACGGTGACCGGGCCACCATTTCGATTGCCGGTTCGGCGATGTCGAAGGAGATCGGTCTCGATTCCGTCGGCCTCGGCTACATCTTCTCCGCCTTCTCGTGGGCGTACGTTATCGGTCAGATTCCTGGCGGCTGGCTGCTGGACCGCTTCGGCTCCAAACGCGTCTATTTCTGGAGCATCTTCCTGTGGTCGCTGTTTACCCTGTTGCAGGGCTTCGTCGACATCTTTAGCGGCTTCGGCATTGTGGTGTCGCTGTTCCTGCTGCGCTTCATGGTGGGGCTGGCGGAAGCGCCGTCTTTCCCGGGTAACAGCCGTATTGTTGCTGCCTGGTTCCCGGCGCAGGAGCGCGGTACCGCCGTCGCCATCTTTAACTCCGCCCAGTACTTCGCCACGGTGATTTTCGCACCGATCATGGGCTGGCTGGTGGCCGAGGTGGGCTGGGCGCACGTGTTCTGGTTCATGGGCGGGCTGGGCATCATTCTCAGCTTTATCTGGCTGAAAGTAATTCATGACCCGAACGATCACCCTGGCGTGAACAAAGCCGAGCTGGAGTACATGGAGCAGGGCGGTGCGCTGATTAACATGGATGCGAAGAAAGCCGAGCGTAAAGTGAGCTGGGATGAGAAGTGGTTTCAAATCAAGCAACTGCTCTCCACCCGCATGATGTGGGGGATCTATCTCGGTCAGTACTGCGTTAACGCCCTGACCTACTTCTTTATTACCTGGTTCCCGGTGTATCTGGTGCAGGCGCGCGGCATGTCGATTCTTAAAGCCGGCATGATCGCCTCGATTCCCGCCATCTGCGGCTTCCTCGGCGGCGTGCTGGGCGGCGTGATTTCAGATTATCTGATGCGTAAAACCGGCTCGCTAAACATCGCGCGTAAAACCCCGATTGTCATCGGTATGCTGCTCTCCATCAGCATGGTGATGTGTAACTACACCGAAACCGAATGGGTAGTGGTGCTGTTTATGGCGCTGGCGTTCTTTGGTAAAGGCATTGGTGCGCTGGGCTGGGCGGTGATGGCCGATACTGCACCCAAAGAGATCAGCGGCCTGAGCGGCGGTCTGTTCAATATGTTCGGTAACTTCTCTGGCATCGTCACGCCGATTGCCATTGGTTACATCATCGCCACCAGCGGTTCGTTTGAAGGGGCGCTGATTTATGTCGGCATCCATGCGTTTGTGGCGGCGTTCAGCTTCCTGGTGATAACCGGCGATATCAAACGTGTCGAACTCAAACCCCGGTCATAAGGAACCGAATATGAATACGCAAAGTTCCCCGGTGATTACCGACATGCAGGTGATCCCGGTGGCGGGTTACGACAGCATGCTGCTCAACATCGGCGGCGCGCACAGCGCCTGCTTCACCCGCAATATCGTGGTGCTGACCGACAGCGCCGGCCACACCGGCGTCGGCGAAGCGCCGGGCGGTGAAACCATTTATCAGACGCTGGTCGCGGCAATTCCGCAGGTGAAAGGGCAGCAGGTGGCGCGCATGAACCGGCTGGTACAGCAGGTGCACAAAGGTAACCAGTCGGCGGATTTCGATACCTTCGGCAACGGCGCCTGGACGTTTGAGCTACGGGTCAATGCGGTGGCGGCGCTGGAAGCGGCGCTGCTCGACCTGCTCGGCCAGTGCCTCGGCGTGCCAGTGGCCGAGTTGCTGGGGCCAGGTCAGCAGCGCGATGAGGTCACGGTGCTGGGCTACCTGTTTTACATTGGCGATCGGCGTAAAACTGATTTGCCGTATCAGAGCGGCGACGCGGCCGGTCACGACTGGTATCACCTGCGCCATCAGGAGGCGCTGACGCCAGACGCGGTGGTGCGCTTAGCCGAAGCGGCGCAGGACAGGTACGGCTTCAAAGATTTCAAACTCAAAGGCGGCGTGCTGCCGGGCGAGCAGGAGATTGCCTCGGCGGTGGCACTGAAGCAGCGTTTCCCGGACGCGCGCATCACCGTCGATCCCAACGGCGCCTGGCATCTGGATGAAGCCATCGCGCTGTGCAAAGGCCTGCACGAGGTGCTGACCTATGCCGAAGATCCATGTGGTGCCGAGCAGGGATATTCCGGGCGCGAAGTCATGGCCGAGTTTCGCCGCGCCACCGGTCTGCCGGTCGCCACCAATATGATCGCCACCAACTGGCGTGAGATGAACCACGCGGTGATGCTCAACGCAGTCGATATTCCGCTGGCCGACCCGCACTTCTGGACGCTGAGCGGCGCGGTACGCGTGGCGCAGCTGTGTGATGAGTGGGGGCTGACCTGGGGCTGCCACTCCAATAATCACTTCGACATTTCGCTGGCGATGTTTACCCACGTCGGCGCAGCGGCACCGGGTAAACCGACCGCCATCGATACCCACTGGATTTGGCAGGAGGGCGATCAGCGCCTGACCAAAGAGCCGCTGCAGATCCGCAACGGCAAAATTGCCGTGCCGGACAAGCCCGGCCTCGGTGTTGAGCTGGACTGGGATCGCCTGCGCCAGGCTAACGCCCTGTATCAATCGCTGCCGGCAGGCGCACGTAATGACGCCACGGCAATGCAATATCTGGTTCCCGGATGGTCGTTCGACCGCAAGCGTCCGGCTTTTGGACGCCGCCATGCATAAGGAGCAGGAAATGAGTCACACCCCGAAAATTACATCAATGCAGGTCATTCCGGTGGCCGGTTACGACAGCATGCTGCTGAATCTGAGCGGTGCCCACGCGCCGTTTTTTACCCGCAATATCGTGATTGTGAAAGATAACGCCGGCCACACGGGCGTGGGCGAGATCCCCGGCGGCGAGAAAATCCGTCAGACGCTGGAAGACGCGGCGGCGCTGGTGACCGGAAAAACCGTCGGCGAGTACAAAAATATCCTCACCCTGGTGCGCACCACCTTTGCCGATCGCGATGCCAGCGGGCGTGGCAATCAGACCTTTGACCTGCGCACCACCATTCACGTGGTGACCGGCATCGAAGCGGCGCTGCTGGATCTGCTCGGCCAGCATCTGGGCGTCAACGTGGCGTCGCTGCTGGGCGAAGGACAGCAGCGTGACCGTGTCGAGATGCTCGGCTACCTGTTTTACGTCGGCGATCGCCGTAAAACGTCACTGCCGTATCAGAGCCAGACCGATGATCCGTGCGACTGGTATCGCCTGCGGCATGAGGAAGCGCTGACGCCGGACGCGGTGGTGCGCCTGGCAGAAGCCGCCTATGAAAAATATGGCTTTAACGATTTCAAACTGAAAGGCGGCGTACTGCGCGGCGGTGAAGAGGCCGAAGCAGTAACCGCACTGGCGAAGCGTTTCCCGCAGGCGCGCGTGACGCTCGATCCCAACGGGGCCTGGTCGCTGAATGAGGCCATCCTGCTCGGTAAACAGCTGAAAGGCGTGCTGGCTTATGCAGAAGATCCGTGCGGCGCTGAACAGGGTTACTCCGGACGTGAAGTGATGGCCGAGTTCCGGCGCGCCACCGGTCTGCCTACCGCCACCAATATGATCGCCACCGACTGGCGCCAGATGGGCCACACGCTGTCGCTGCAGTCGGTCGATATTCCGCTGGCCGATCCGCACTTCTGGACCATGCAGGGCTCGGTGCGCGTGGCGCAGATGTGTCACGACTTCGGCCTGACCTGGGGTTCGCACTCCAACAACCATTTCGATGTTTCGCTGGCGATGTTCACCCATGTGGCCGCCGCCGCACCGGGCGCCATTACCGCCATCGACACCCACTGGATCTGGCAGGAGGGCAACCAGCGCCTGACCAAAGAGCCGTTGCAGATCAAGGGCGGCATGGTGCAGGTGCCGCAGAAGCCGGGCCTTGGCGTCGAACTGGACATGGATCAGGTGATGCAGGCCCATGCGCTGTATCAGCAGCATGGACTGGGCGCGCGCGACGATGCGCAGGCGATGCAGTTCCTCGTGCCGAACTGGACATTTGATAACAAGCGTCCGTGCCTGGTGCGCTGATTTTATTCCGCGCGCCCGCGGGCGGCGGTGCTAAATAACAGGAGTAGAGATCATGAGCAATGCCTGGCCCAACCCTTTTCGTCGTCGTTTGCTGGCAGGGGAAACCCTGATTGGCAGCTGGTGCGCCCTTGCCAATCCTCTCACCACGGAAGTGCTGGGGCTGGCGGGCTTTGACTGGCTGGTGCTGGACGGCGAACACGCGCCGAACGACATCACCACCTTTATTCCGCAGCTGATGGCGCTGAAAGGCAGCCCGAGCGCGCCGGTGGTGCGACCGCCGTGCAATGAGCCGATCATCATCAAGCGTCTGCTGGATATTGGCTTCTATAACTTCCTGATTCCGTTTGTGGAAACCGCAGAAGAGGCGGCGCGCGCGGTGGCATCCACCCGCTATCCGCCAGCCGGTATACGCGGCGTGTCGGTTTCACATCGCAGCAACATGTACGGCACGCTGGCGGACTACAACGCCACCATCAATGACAACATCACCGTGCTGGTGCAAATCGAAACCCAGCAGGCGGTGGACAACATTGACGCCATCGCGGCGGTGGACGGCGTAGACGGCATCTTTGTCGGCCCGGGCGATCTGTCAGCGGCGCTGGGCTATCTTGGCCAGCCGGCGCATCCGGAAGTGCTGAAAGTGATCCGTTACATCCTTGAGCGCGCCAAAGCTGCCGGTAAGCCGAGCGGGATTCTGGCGCCGGTGGAGGCTGACGCACGCCGTTATCTCGAATGGGGTGCCAGCTTTGTTGCCGTCGGCAGCGATTTGGGTGTTTTCCGCCACGCCACGCAGGCGCTGTGCGACAAATTTAAGCAGTAACTGACGAAGGGGAAAGGCAATGAAAATTGGATTTATCGGCCTCGGCATCATGGGCAAACCGATGAGTAAAAACCTGGTGAAAGCCGGTTACACCCTGGTGGTGCGCGACCACAACGCCAGCAACGAAGCCGAACTGGTGGAGCTGGGTGCCACCGTGGCGAAAACGCCGAAAGAGCTGGCCGCGCAGGTTGATGTGGTGATCACCATGGTGCCGAACTCACCGCAGGTGAAAGAGGTGTGTCTGGGCGAGAACGGCATTATCGAAGGGGCGAAGCCGGGGCTGGTGGTGATCGACATGAGCTCCATCGCGCCGCTGGCCAGCCGCGAAGTTCATGATGTGCTGGCAGAAAAAGGCATCAGAATGCTGGATGCGCCGGTGAGCGGCGGTGAGCCAAAAGCGATTGAAGGCACGTTGTCGGTGATGGTCGGCGGCGATAAAGCGCTGTTTGATCAGTGCTACGATGTTCTTAAGGCGATGGCCGGTTCGGTGGTGCACACCGGCGATATCGGCGCGGGCAACGTCACTAAACTGGCCAACCAGGTGATTGTGGCGCTCAACATTGCCGCGATGTCAGAGGCGCTGTCGCTGGCCACCAAAGCCGGCGTCAATCCGGAACTGGTTTACCAGGCGATTCGCGGCGGTCTGGCGGGCAGCACCGTGCTGGATGCCAAAGCGCCCATGGTGCTGGATCGCAACTTTAAGCCTGGCTTCCGTATCGATTTGCATATCAAGGATTTAGCCAATGCGCTTGATACCTCACACGGCATTGGCGCACATCTGCCGCTGACCGCAGCGGTGATGGAGATGATGCAGGCGCTAAAAGTCGACGGGCAGGGTACGTCCGATCATAGCGCGCTGGCTTGCTATTATGAAAAATTAGCCAAAGTTGAGATCACCCGGTAGTGCCCGCGTCCGGTGTCTGCGGATGCCGGACGCTGTACTGCCTTAGCCAGACGGATTTCCGTCATCTACCGCGCTCGGATTGCCTATGAAAATTGTCATCGCACCGGATTCATACAAAGAGAGTTTGTCCGCCCTGGAAGTGGCTACCGCGATAGAAGCGGGATTTCGCGAAATTTTCCCCGCCGCTGACTATGTCAAAATACCGGTCGCCGACGGCGGAGAAGGCACGGTTGAAGCAATGGTGGCGGCAACCCAGGGCAACATCGTCAGACTGACGGTGACCGGGCCGCTCGGCGAGCCGGTCGACGCGTTTTACGGATTATCCGGTGATGCGCGTACTGCCTTTATTGAGATGGCGGCGGCCAGCGGGCTGGAGCTGGTGCCTGCGGCACAGCGCGATCCGCTGATCACCACTTCCTACGGTACCGGTGAACTGATCAAAAACGCGCTGGATCGCGGCGTCGATCACATCATCATCGGCATCGGCGGCAGCGCCACCAACGACGGCGGTGCCGGCATGGTGCAGGCGCTCGGTGCCCGGCTGCTGGACAGCCACGGCAGCGGGATTGGCTACGGCGGCGGGGCACTGCCGCAGCTGGCGAAGATTGAGATCGCCGATCTGGATCCGCGCCTGCTGCAGTGCCGCATTGAAGTGGCGTGCGACGTGACCAATCCGCTGATTGGCGAAGAGGGTGCGTCAGCGATTTTTGGCCCGCAGAAAGGGGCCACGCCGCAGCTGGTGCAGCAGCTGGATGCCGCGCTCGGCCATTACGCCGCGATTATTCAGCGCGATCTGGATATTGATGTGCTGCACATCGCCGGTGGTGGCGCAGCCGGCGGCATGGGCGCGGCGCTGCATGCGTTTTGCCACGCGGAACTGCGGCGCGGCATTGAGATTGTCACCGAAGCGCTGGGACTGGCGCAGCAGGTGCAGGATGCCGATCTGGTGATTACCGGTGAAGGGCGCATCGACAGTCAGTCAGTCAACGGCAAAGTGCCGGTTGGCGTAGCGCAGGTGGCGAAGCAGTTCAATAAGCCGGTGATCGGTATTGCCGGCAGCCTGACGGCGGATGTCGGTGTGGTGCATCAGCACGGGATCGACGCGGTGTACAGCGTGCTGTCGGGTATCTGTTCGCTGGAAGAGGCGCTGGCCAATGCCGCGCAGAATGTCCGCCTGACGGCAAGGAACGTCGCTGCCACGATCAAGGTGGGGCAGGGGTTGTAGGGGGGGCGGTGCGGTTTTCCCCTCACCCCAGCCCTCTCCCGCAGGCGGGAGAGGGGGCTGATGGTGCACGGATTTGGATTTCGCGCTGTTCCTCTTCATCGCACCGCACGGTTCCCTCTCCCGCCGGGAGAGGGTTAGGGTGAGGGCCCAGCGCACAACCCAGAACGCACAACGCACAACCCTCACTACGCCACGCCCAGCACCTGACGCGCTTCGCGCGCCACATTCGCCATCTCGTCGCTCAGCTCCAGCAGCTCTGGTTCCAGCGCTGCGATATCGCTCTCCTGATGCAGACTCTTCTCCAGCTGCTGACACAGCTGTTTCAGCCGTGGCACGCCGCTGTAGCTGGCGCTGCCGTGCAGCTTATGAATAATCTCGCGCAGCCCATCGACGTCATTCTGCGCCATACACTGCGCCACGCGCTGCTCCACTTCCGGCAGAAAATCCAGCAGCATCTGCAGCAGATCGCGCGCCAGCTCGGCTTTATTCGCCGCCTGGCGCAGCGCCAGCGCCCAGTCGAGTGAGGGCGCGATCGCCGGTTGTCGCACCGCGCTCGCCACGCTGCCCGGCGCATAGCGCTGCAGCAGCTGCTTCAGCTTGTCCTCATCAATCGGCTTGGCGAGATAGTCATTCATGCCGGCGGCGATCAACTGCTCACGTTCGCCATCCAGCGCATGCGCCGTGACCGCGACAATCGGCGTGCTGGCGTGCTGTGGCAGGCTGCGGATGATCTCGCTGGCGCGGATGCCGTCGATGTCCGGCATCTGAATATCCATCAGAATCACGTCCAGCCGCTGCTGCCGCGCCTGGTGAATCGCCTGACTGGCGTTGTCGCACAGAATGATGTTCTGGACCTGCTCCTCCAGCAATGCGCCGATCAGCTTCAGGTTGGCCGGATTATCATCCACCGCCATCACCGTCAGCGGCTGTCTTACGCCGCGCGGGGCGGCGTCGCTATGACGCATGTTGAGATCGAGCAGCATCGGCAGCAATCGCGTCAGCGACACCGGTTTGGCAATGCAGCCGGCGATACCGCGCGCGCGCAAATCATCGGCGAACAGCATCATTTCGCTCGGCAGCGCCAGCAGCACCGAGTCGGCGTGTGCGCGCAGGCGGGCAATCAGCGCATCGGACAGCGTAGCCGGATGCGGATCGCTGACCGGCAGCCCCATCAGCAGCAGCGGGAAGTGGGCGTCGGGCAGATCGTCAAGGCTGGCAAAGTGCTGCACCTGCAGAGGCGTAATGCTCAGCATCTCCTGAACCGCTTTCGCCACCGCCGGGTGGGGTTCGATATAAGCCAGCGGCGTGGCGTGCAGATCGTCCAGCATGCGTGGAATCGCCGGTGCATTAGGATTGAGATCCAGATGTACCTGTACCCAGAAGGTGGAGCCCTGATTCTGCCGGCTGTGGAAGGCGATCTCACCGCCCATTTCGTGCACCAGTTTCTGCGTAATCACCAGGCCAAGACCGGTACCGCCGTGACGGCGCGAAATACTGGCGTCCGCCTGACGAAATGCCTGGAACAGCTGCGACTGCTGCTGCTCAGAGATACCGATGCCGGTATCGTGCACCTGAATCTCCAGTTCCGCCCGTGTGATGCTGAGATGACGCAGCTCGACGCGCAGATCAATGTGGCCGCGCTCGGTGAATTTGATGGCGTTGCCAATCAGGTTGATCAGAATTTGCTGCAGACGCAGCGGATCGCCAATCACATTATCCGGCACCTGTTTCTCCAGGCACACGGTGATCTCGAGGCCTTTCTCATGCGCGGACGGCGCCAGCAGCACCAGCGTTTCATCCAGCGTGGCGCGCAGCGGGAACGGGATCGACTCCAGCACCAGCTTACCAGCTTCCAGTTTGGAGAAATCGAGCACGTCGTTAATGATGCTCAGCAGGTTATTGGCCGAGCGCTCAATGGTGCTCATGTAATCACGCTGGTTGGTGCTCAGCCCGGTTTTCAGCATCTGGCGGGTAAAGCCAATCACGCCATTGAGCGGCGTGCGCAGCTCGTGCGACATATTGGCGAGAAACTCCGACTTGATGCGTGCCGCTTCCTGGGCGCGCTTTTTCGCCAGGTCCAGCTCGACGTTCTGAATCTCCAGCTGCTCCAGCGTTTCGCGCAGATCGTAGGTTGCCTGGTCGATGTTCTGCTGCATCTCTTCATGGTAGGCGGTGAGTGACATCGCCATGGCGTTGATGCCGTTTTTCAGGATGCTCAGCTCGCCCAGCATATAGCCATCCACGCGGCTGTCGAGCTGGCCGCGCCGGATGCGGTCCACGGTGGTAACCATGTTGCGAATCGGGCCGGTGACGTCGCGCATCAGTCGATAGGCAAACAACATGGCGATACACAGGCAAAACAGCAGCAGCAGAGTGGCGACAAACACCTCTTTGTACTGCTCCAGCCGCACCGACTGCAGATCCAGCTCAATCGCCACATAACCCAGCGGATTCCCTGCCGGCTTGGCGTCTTCACCCGGCAGTTCGTCCACCGAATAGCGTTCAGAGATGATTGGCGTGCGCAGCACCATCAGGTTGCCGTGTCGCTCCACCGACACGCCATCCGCCAGCGTGGAAATATCGGCTTTTTGCAGCAGCGCGAGGTTCTGGTTGTTATTGGAGCTGACGTAGATGTGATTGTTGTTGTCGAAAACCGTAATGGCACGGACAATATCGGAATGACGGCGATGCAGCAGGCTGACCAGCTCGCGAATCGCATCACGATTATGCCACGTCATGCCGTACTCGCTCGACACCGCCAGCGGTTCGATAATGTTAGCGCCGGCGTCGCGCACCTGGTGCTGCAGTTCGTTGTAGCGGTGCACCACGAAGAAGGTACTGAGCAGCAGGCCAATCATCAGCGTCGGCGCCAGTATCAGAATCATCATTCGCGCCCGCAGGCTGTATTTGGTCATAATTGTGGCCTGGCGACTCCTGGCATTTTATCCCTGTGCAAAAACCGCATACGGCTGCACACCTAATGAAAACTGAGAATTCACAATACTATGGCGCAATTTTACTCCGCAAAACAGCGCGTGACGACGAAGCAACGTCTCAGCGTCACCATTGACGAGCTTGATCCCTTTGGTCAGGGCGTGGTGCGCCATAACGGTAAAACGCTGTTTGTCAGCGGCGCGCTGCCCGGCGAACAGGCCGAGGTGATCCTGACCGAAGATAAGCGTCAGTTTGCGCGCGGCAAAGCCAAAAAGATTACACAACCGAGCCCGCAGCGCCAGCAACCGCGCTGCATCCATTTCGGCGTGTGCGGCGGCTGCCAGCAGCAGCACGTGTCCGTGGCGCTGCAGCAGGAGAGCAAAGCGCGGGCGCTGGGCCGCATGCTGAGTCAGGAAGCGGCGCTGCCGGTGCAGGTGGATGAGATCATCAGCGCTGCGCCCTGGGGCTATCGCCGGCGCGCGCGTCTCGGTTTGCAGTGGCTGCCGAAGCAGCAGCGCCTGCAGATGGGCTTCCGTCAGGCGGCCAGTAACGATCTGATTGATGTGACGCAATGCCCCGTTTTGGTGCCCGAGCTTGAGGCGCTGCTGCAGCCGCTGCACCACTGTCTCAGCAACCTGCACGCAGTGAAACGGCTGGGGCATGTGGAACTGGTGCTGGCGGATAACGGTCCGCTAATGGTGCTGCGCCATCTTGATGCGCTCTCCGCTGCGGACCGGACAAAACTGGAACGTTTTTCGCATGAGCACCGGCTGATGATCTGGCTGGCGGACGGCAGTGACGCGCTGCAGGCGCTCGGCGCGGAGCAGCCTTACTACCGCTCGTTTGATTTGCAGCTAACCTTTAGCCCGCAGGATTTCATACAGGTCAACGATGGCGTGAATCAGCAGATGGTGGCACAGGCGCTTGCCTGGCTGGATCTGCAGCCGGACGATCGGGTGCTCGATCTGTTCTGCGGCATGGGCAACTTCACATTGCCGCTAGGAAAGTTCGTACAAAATGCGGTGGGTGTGGAGGGCGTTGCAGCATTAGTGCGCCAGGCAGAGTATAATGCTCAGCTTAACAATCTCAGAAATGTCTGCTTCTTCCAGCACAATTTAGAGGAAGATGTCTCGCGCCAGCCCTGGGCGGCGCAGGGATTTAATAAGGTGTTACTGGATCCGGCGCGTGCCGGGGCCGCGGGCGTGATGTCGCATATCGTTAAACTTGCGCCGCAACGCGTGGTCTATGTTTCCTGTAACCCGACAACACTTGCCCGCGACAGTCAGACATTACTGTCGGCGGGCTACCATCTGGAAAGGGTCGCGATGCTGGATATGTTCCCTCATACCAGCCATCTCGAATCCATGGTGCTGTTTAGCAAAACATAAGCGATGTTTAAGTCGCTGTGGCAGGAGAGGATATGGTTGCGGTTAGAAGTGCGCATTTAAATACGGCCGGGGAATTTGCCCTTGACCAGTGGATCGCCAGCTTGAGTATCAGTAATCCGCAATCCTGCGAACGACTGGCGGAAACATGGCGCTACTGTGAAGCCGAAACGCACGACCATCCAGATCAGGCTCTGCTGCTGTGGCGCGGTATTGAGATGGTGGAAATTCTCACCATGCTCAGTATGGACATCGACAGTCTGCGCGCCGCGCTGCTGTTCCCGCTGGCCAATGCGGGCGTGGTGAGCGAAGAGGATCTGGAGAAGGCCTTTGGCAAAAGCATCGTCTCGCTGGTGCACGGCGTGCGCGATATGGATGCCATCCGCCAGCTGAAAGCCATTCACAACGACTCAATGGCCTCAGAGCAGGTGGATAACGTGCGCCGCATGCTGCTGGCGATGGTGGAAGATTTCCGCTGCGTGGTCATCAAGCTGGCAGAACGTATTGCCCATCTGCGCGAGATGAAAGATGCGCCGGAAGATGAGCGCGTGCTGGCGGCGAAAGAGAGCACCAACATCTATGCGCCGCTGGCCAACCGTCTCGGTATCGGCCAGCTCAAATGGGAGCTGGAAGATTACTGCTTCCGCTACCTGCATCCTGACGAATATAAGCGCATCGCCAAACTGCTGCATGAACGCCGCATCGATCGTGAACAATACATTGATAACTTCGTCGATAACCTGCGTAAAGAGATGCAAAAAGAGGGCGTGCGTGCGGAAGTTTACGGCCGTCCCAAGCATATCTACAGCATCTGGCGCAAAATGCAGAAGAAGTCGCTGGCGTTTGATGAGCTGTTCGACGTGCGTGCAGTGCGCATCGTCGCTGAACGCCTGCAGGACTGCTACGGCGCACTCGGCACCGTCCACACGCTGTATCGTCATCTGCCTAGCGAGTTCGACGATTACGTTGCCAATCCCAAGCCAAACGGCTATCAGTCGATTCATACCGTGGTGCTGGGACCGCAGGGCAAAACGGTCGAGATTCAGATCCGTACCCGCCAGATGCACGAGGACGCTGAACTGGGCGTCGCGGCACACTGGAAGTACAAAGAAGGGCCGACGGCCAGCAACGCGCGCGGTGCCGCAGGGCACGAAGAGCGCATCGCCTGGCTGCGTAAACTGATTACCTGGCAGGAAGAGATGGCGGATTCCGGCGAGATGCTGGAAGAGGTGCGCAGCCAGGTATTTGATGACCGCGTTTACGTGTTTACGCCGAAGGGCGACGTGGTCGATTTGCCGGCCGGTTCCACGCCGCTCGACTTCGCCTACCACATTCACAGTGATATTGGTCATCGCTGCATCGGCGCCAAAATCGGCGGCCGTATCGTGCCCTTTACCTATCAGCTGCAGATGGGCGATCAGATTGAGGTGATCACCCAGAAGCAGCCGAACCCGAGCCGCGACTGGCTGAACCCCAACCTCGGCTATATCACCACCAGCCGCGGGCGCTCGAAGATTCATGCCTGGTTCCGTAAACAGGATCGCGACAAAAATATCGCGGCCGGCCGGCAAATCCTGGATAGCGAGCTGGGCCAGCTGGATATCAGCATGCGCGAAGCTGAGAAGCTGCTGCTGCCGCGTTATAACGTCAGCTCGCAGGATGAGCTGCTGGCGATGATTGGCGGCGGGGATATCCGTCTTAACCAGATGGTTAACTTCCTGCAGGCGAAGCTCAACAAGCCGAGCGCTGAAGAGGAAGATCGCGAGGCGCTGCGTCAGCTGACGCAGAAATCGCATCAGCCGTCGTCGGCGCGCAAAGAGAGTGGCCGCGTGGTGGTGGAGGGCGTCGGCAATCTGCTGCACCACATTGCGCGCTGCTGCCAGCCGATTCCGGGCGATGATATTGTCGGGTTTATTACCCAGGGGCGCGGCATTTCGATTCACCGCGCCGACTGCGATCAACTCAGCGAACTGATTTCGCATGCGCCGGAACGGATTGTCGACGCGGTGTGGGGCGAAAGTTACTCCAGCGGTTATTCGCTGGTGGTACGCGTGACGGCCAACGATCGCAGCGGGCTGCTGCGCGACATCACCACCATTCTGGCCAATGAAAAGGTCAACGTGCTGGGCGTGTCCAGCCGCAGCGACACCAAAAAGCAGCTCGCCACCATCGATATGGATATCGAGATTTATAACCAGCAGGTGCTGGGGCGCGTGCTGGCGCGCCTTAATCAGGTGCCGGATATTATCGATGCGCGCCGCTTACATTAAGCCCTGCTGAGACCGGTGCGCAGCAATGCGCACCCGGGCAAAACCGCGTAATTACCCTGCAGGGTCGCCATTAATGGCGGCTTTTTTATCTTGTTGTTCCGGGGACTTTCATGACTGCTTTAAACCGCCTGCTCACCATCATGCAAACCCTGCGCGATCCGGTGCGCGGCTGTCCGTGGGATCGCCAGCAGACCTTCGCCTCTATCGCGCCGTATACGCTGGAAGAGACTTATGAAGTCATCGACGCCATCCAGCATGAAGACTTTGACGATCTGCGCGGCGAACTGGGCGATCTGCTGTTTCAGGTGGTGTTCTACGCCCGCATGGCCGAGGAGCAGCAGCGTTTCAACTTCGATGACATCTGCAACGCCATCAGTGACAAACTGGAGCGTCGCCATCCGCACATCTTCGGCGAAGTCCAGGTCGATTCCACGGCTGAAGTGCTGAAAAACTGGGAGGCGATCAAGCAGCGCGAGCGTGCGGAGAAGTCGCAGCACTCGGTGCTGGACGATATCCCGAAAGCGCTGCCGGCGCTGATGCGCGCTTATAAAATCCAGAAGCGCTGTCACAGCGTAGGCTTCGACTGGGACAGCCTCGGGCCGGTGCTGGATAAAGTGCATGAAGAGATCGACGAAGTAATGCATGAAGCGCAGCAGGCGGTGGTGGACAGCGACAAGCTGGAAGAGGAGATTGGCGATCTGCTGTTCGCCACCGTCAATCTGTCACGCCATCTTGGCAGCAAAGCGGAAACCGCGCTGCAAAAGGCCAACGACAAGTTCGAGCGCCGCTTCCGTCAGGTAGAGAATATTATTCAGGCCCAGGGGCTGAGCATGGAACAGGCTACGCTGGCGCAGATGGAAGCCGCCTGGCAGCAGGTCAAAACCGGCGAATAACCTTATTCAGCCTCTCTGCGCAGCGCTGGTGATTATTCCAGCGCTGCGCATAAAATCACCGTCTGAGCTTACTCGATTCAGCCAGTCGGCAACTTTGTGACGTACGTCAACATTTCACCCGGCACTCTCCGCTATGTTACAGGCTGTAATGCGAGGAGGATGGTGTGATTCATCAATTGTGGCTGCGGACGACTTCGGGTATACTGTTTTCCCGTCCTGGTTATTCCACCGTCTTTAAACCTAAACTCTCAGGTTCAGCATGACAACGAATTATATTTTTGTGACCGGCGGGGTCGTTTCCTCTCTGGGCAAAGGCATTGCCGCAGCCTCCCTCGCAGCCATCCTTGAAGCACGTGGTCTGAATGTGACCATCATGAAACTCGATCCGTATATCAACGTCGATCCGGGTACCATGAGCCCTACGCAGCACGGTGAAGTGTTCGTCACCGATGACGGGGCCGAGACCGATCTGGATTTAGGTCACTACGAGCGCTTCATTCGTACCA
Organism: Pantoea sp. ICBG 828; assembly: GCF_002928355.1. Lineage (NCBI taxonomy): Bacteria > Pseudomonadati > Pseudomonadota > Gammaproteobacteria > Enterobacterales > Erwiniaceae > Pantoea > Pantoea sp. ICBG 828. The sequence goes on from NZ_POWN01000012.1 coordinate 23,218, forward strand.
AAATGTCGCGCCGCAACAACTTTACTACCGGCCGTATCTACTCAGAAGTGCTGCGCAAAGAGCGTCGCGGCGACTATCTGGGCGCGACCATTCAGGTTATCCCACACATCACCAACGCCATCAAAGAGCGCATCATTGAAGGTGGCGAAGGTCATGACGTCGTGCTGGTGGAAATCGGCGGAACCGTGGGCGATATCGAATCCCTGCCGTTCCTGGAAGCGATTCGCCAGATGGCGGTCGATGTTGGCCGTGAACACACCATGTATATGCACCTGACGCTGGTGCCTTACATGGCGGCGGCGGGTGAAGTGAAAACCAAGCCAACCCAGCACTCGGTTAAAGAGCTGCTGTCGATTGGTATTCAGCCTGACGTGCTGATTTGCCGTTCAGACCGCGCGGTGCCCGCTAACGAGCGCGCGAAGATCGCCCTGTTCTGTAACGTGCCGGAAAAAGCGGTTATCTCGCTGAAAGACGTTGATTCGATCTACAAGATCCCGGGCCTGCTGAAATCGCAGGGTCTGGATGATTACATCTGCAAGCGTTTCAACCTGAGCGCGCCGGAAGCCAATCTGGCCGAGTGGGAGCAGGTGATTTACGAAGAAGCCAATCCGGGCGGCGAAGTCACCATCGGTATGGTCGGCAAATATGTCGAACTGCCGGATGCCTACAAATCCGTGATTGAAGCGCTGAAGCACGGCGGCCTGAAAAATCGCGTCACCGTTAACACCAAGCTGATCGATTCGCAGGATGTGGAAACGCGCGGCGTCGAAATTCTGAAAGATCTTGATGCTATCCTGATTCCTGGTGGCTTCGGTTACCGCGGTGTGGAAGGAAAATTGCTGACCGCGCAATACGCGCGTGAAAACAACATTCCGTACCTCGGCATTTGCCTTGGCATGCAGATTGCGCTGATGGAATTCGCGCGCAATGTGGCCGGGATGGAAGGCGCCAACTCCACTGAATTTGTGCCAGACTGTAAGTACCCGGTGGTTGCGTTAATCACCGAATGGCGCGATGAAAACGGTAACGTTGAACAGCGTACCGAGCAGAGCGATCTGGGCGGCACCATGCGTCTGGGAAGCCAGCAGTGCCAGCTGACGCCGGAAAGCAAAGTGCGCCAGCTGTACGGCTCTGACGTCATTACTGAGCGTCACCGCCACCGTTACGAAGTAAACAATCTGCTGCTGAAGCAGATTGAAGCGGCGGGTCTGCACATTGCAGGCCGTTCCGGCGACGATCAACTGGTGGAGATCATCGAGATCCCGAATCATCCATGGTTTGTAGCCTGCCAGTTCCACCCGGAATTCACGTCGACCCCGCGTGATGGTCATCCGCTGTTCGCTGGCTTTGTGAAAGCCGCGCAGGAGCACCAGAAGCGTTTAGCGAAGTAAGAGTTTAACGAACAGCGCGCGAACTTTTCGCGCGTTGTTTGTCTTAGGATTGACTAACTTGTACTGAGGAAAATCGAATGTCCAAAATCGTTAAAGTCATCGGTCGCGAAATCATCGACTCCCGTGGCAACCCGACTGTAGAAGCAGAAGTGCATCTGGAAGGCGGTTTCGTTGGTCTGGCTGCTGCGCCATCAGGTGCATCAACCGGTTCACGCGAAGCACTGGAGCTGCGTGACGGTGATAAGTCTCGTTTCCTGGGCAAAGGCGTAACCAAAGCGGTTGCTGCGGTTAACGGCCCAATCGCTGACGCGGTAAAAGGCAAAGATGCCAAAGACCAGGCGAACATCGATAAGATCATGATCGAGCTGGACGGTACTGACAACAAATCCAACTTCGGTGCAAACGCCATTCTGGCGGTTTCCCTGGCAGCGGCGAAAGCAGCAGCAGCCTCTAAAGGTCTGCCACTGTACGCACACATTGCAGAACTGAACGGCACCCCGGGCAAATACTCTATGCCACTGCCAATGATGAACATCATCAACGGTGGTGAGCACGCGGATAACAACGTTGATATCCAGGAGTTCATGATTCAGCCGGTTGGCGCGAAAACCGTGAAAGAAGCCATCCGTATGGGTTCTGAAGTGTTCCATCACCTGGCTAAAGTTCTGAAAGCCAAAGGCATGAACACCGCGGTGGGTGACGAAGGTGGCTACGCGCCAAACCTGGGTTCAAACGCCGAAGCGCTGGCCGTTATCGCCGAAGCTGTTAAAGCAGCAGGCTACGAGCTGGGCAAAGACATCACCCTGGCGATGGACTGCGCAGCATCTGAATTCTACAAAGACGGCAAATATGTGCTGGCTGGTGAAGGCAACAAAGCCTTCACTTCTGAAGAGTTCACCCACTTCCTGGAAGACCTGACCAAACAGTACCCAATCGTTTCTATCGAGGACGGTCTGGATGAGTCTGACTGGAACGGCTTCGCTTACCAGACCAAAGTACTGGGCGACAAAATTCAGCTGGTGGGCGACGACCTGTTCGTGACTAACACCAAAATCCTGAAAGAAGGCATCGAGAAAGGCATCGCTAACTCTATCCTGATCAAATTCAACCAGATCGGTTCTCTGACCGAAACCCTGGCTGCGATCAAGATGGCGAAAGATGCTGGCTACACCGCGGTCATCTCTCACCGCTCTGGCGAAACTGAAGATGCGACCATCGCTGACCTGGCGGTCGGTACTGCCGCTGGCCAGATCAAAACCGGTTCTATGAGCCGTTCTGACCGCGTTGCTAAGTACAACCAGCTGATTCGTATCGAAGAAGCACTGGGTGACAAAGCGCCGTTCAACGGTCTGAAAGAAGTTAAAGGCCAGGCGTAATCGCCTGCGGATGTGGCTAAACGGCCACATCGCCTGACATCAAGCCCCGCCTCGTGCGGGGCTTTTGCTTTTTATGGCACGAAGCAGCTGTGAAGCGACGCACAAAATCTGCCATAATCTGCGCCTCGAATTTCTGACGTGAGTAAAAAATGTTCTACCCGATTAACGAAATGTTCCAGACGCTGCAGGGCGAAGGTTTTTACACCGGCGTGCCGGCCATCTTTATCCGCTTACAAGGATGTCCGGTGGGCTGTAGCTGGTGTGATACCAAACATACCTGGGAAACGCGGGCGGATCGGGAGACGTCGCTGGGGGACATTCTGGTCAAAACCGTGGAGAGCGATGCCTGGGGCAGCGCCGATGCGGCCACGCTGATTGAGAGCATTCAGCGTCAGGGCTGGACCGCCCGCCATGTGGTAATCACCGGCGGTGAGCCGGCAATTTTTGACTTACGTCCACTGACCGAAGCGCTGGAAGCGGCTGGTTTTCAGTGTCAGATTGAAACCAGCGGCACGCATGAAGTGCACTGTTCCGCTGCCACCTGGGTAACGGTGTCGCCGAAGGTGAACATGCGGGGTGGCTACGATGTGCTGCCGCAGGCGCTGCAGCGTGCCGATGAGATCAAACATCCGGTGGCGCGCGAGCGGGATGTGGAAGCGCTGGATGCGCTGCTGGCTGGCCTGCAGGATGAGAAAAAACGCATTGTGGCGCTGCAGCCCATCAGCCGTGGCGAGGCGGCGACCAGACTGTGTATCGAAACCTGCATTGCCCGCAACTGGCGGCTTTCGATGCAGACGCACAAATACCTGAACATCGCCTGATTCACCGAATGCGCACCCGGCAAAATCAACGCAATTGTGGCTGGTGCGCATCAATGCGCACCCTGTAAAACCGCACTGCACCGCAGGGTCGCCATTGATGGCGACCTTCTGACCTTTACCGCGGCTGTCAGCCGCGATAGACGCAACCTGCGGTGCAGGTCTCTTTGATCATCACCGCACTCAGCTCAGGCAGAATCGGCTTCATCTCATCCCAGATCCATTTCGCCAGCACTTCGCTGGTCGGGTTCTCCAGACCGGGAATATCGTTGAGATAATGGTGATCGAGGCGATCGTAGATCGGCCTGAACGCCGCCTTCAGTTCGGCAAAATCCATTACCCAACCGGTATGCGCATCCACTTCACCGGTAATTTCCAGTCGCACCAGAAATGAATGGCCGTGCAGACGACCGCATTTATGCCCTTCCGGCACGTGAGGTAAGCGGTGGGCCGCTTCAAACTGGAACTCTTTAAACAGCGTGGTAGACATAATGGCTCTCAGACGTAAAAACCGCTGAAGTCTACCTGAAAAGCAGATTTTTCGCACCCGCCAGCGCTGAAAAGGGCATTTCTGCCGATCTGCCGTTTACGCCGTAAATTAACTGATTGAATTACGACAACTTTATTTACCACTTTTACTGGTTAGTCTGACCCAAAAAACCACTTAGTCATTTTGGTTATTTATTATGTCGAAGCCTTATTTAATCGTTAATATACAGGCCGGTAACCTACCCACTCTTCCGCCGCTTCCCGGTACGGATTTCTGACACTGGAATTTTTAACGCGATGACGACTCAGGCACCCCCAGCGATGCTTCCGCTATCCCCGGAGCAAATTGCGCGCTTACAGGCCGCGACCACCGATTTCAATCCAACGCAGCTGGCATGGCTCTCGGGCTACTTCTGGGGCATGGTTAATCAGGCACCGGGCACCGTTGCCGCGCCTGCGCCAGTCGCCGCTGAGGTGCCGGGCATTACGCTGATCTCCGCCTCCCAAACCGGCAATGCGCGCCGGCTGGCCGAGCAGCTGCGTGACGATTTGCTGGCGGCGAAACTGAGCGTTAACCTGGTGAATGCCGGCGACTATAAATTCAAACAGATCGGTCAGGAAAAACTGCTGGTCATCGTGACCTCAACGCAGGGCGAGGGCGAACCGCCGGAAGAGGCGGTGGCGCTGCATAAATTCCTGCTGTCGAAGAAAGCGCCGAAGCTGAGTGATACCGCCTTTGCCGTGTTTGGTCTTGGCGATACCTCCTATGAATTTTTCAGTCAGGCCGGTAAAGACTTCGACCAGCGTCTGGCTGAACTGGGCGGCGAACGCCTGCTGGATCGCGTGGATGCCGATGTTGAATACAGCGAACTGGCCAGCGCCTGGCGTCTGCAGCTCACCGATATTCTCAAAGCGCGCGTGCCGGCGGAACCGGCAGCGCAGCTGGCAGCCAGCGCGGCTGGCAGCGTCAACCAGGTGGACAGCAGTCCTTACACCAAAGAAGCGCCGCTCACCGCCAGCTTTGCCCTGAACCAGAAAATTACCGGTCGCAACTCAGATAAAGACGTGCGCCATATCGAAATCGATCTGGGGGATTCCGGTCTGCGTTACCAGCCAGGCGATGCGCTCGGCGTATGGTATGAAAACGATGCGGAACTGGTACAGGAGCTGCTGCAGCTGGTATGGCTGAAAGGCGATGAGCAGGTCGAGGTGCGCGGAGAAACCCTGCCGCTGGCCGAGGCGCTGCAGAAACATTTTGAGCTGACGGTCAACACGCCGCAGATTGTCGAGCAGTATGCGGCCCTGTCGCGCAACGAGGCGCTGCTGGCGCTGGCGGGCAACAAGCCGAAGCTGCAAAGCTTCGCGCAGAGTTTCCCGATTGTCGACATGGTGCGCCAGGCGCCCACCGAACTGAACGCCGGCCAACTGACTGGCCTGCTGCGTCCGCTGACGCCGCGGCTTTACTCCATCGCCTCGTCGCAGGCGGAGAGCGAAACCGAAGTGCATATCACCGTCGGTGCGGTGCGTTATGAAATTGACGGCCGTCAGCGCGGCGGCGGCGCTTCTACCTGGCTGGCCGATCGTCTGGAAGAAGATGGCGAAATCCGCGTGTTCATCGAGCATAACGATAATTTCCGCCTGCCGGCCAATCCGGATGCACCAGTGATCATGATCGGCCCGGGCACAGGCATTGCCCCGTTCCGCGCCTTCATGCAGCAGCGTGAAAACGACGGTGCCAGCGGTAAAAACTGGCTGTTCTTTGGTAATCCGCACTTCACCGAAGATTTCCTCTATCAGGTAGAGTGGCAGAAATATGTTAAAGACGGTCTGCTGACCCATATCGATCTGGCGTGGTCACGCGATCAGGCCGAAAAGATTTACGTACAGGATAAAATCCGCGCCAGAGGGGCGGAAGTGTGGCGCTGGATTGAAGAGGGCGCGCACCTGTACGTCTGCGGCGACGCCAATCGCATGGCGAAAGACGTTGAACAGGCATTACTGGATGTGGTGGTCGAACACGGCGGCATGGATCGTGAAACCGCTGACGAATTTTTAAGTGAGCTGCGCATTGAGCGCCGTTATCAGCGAGACGTTTACTAATGAGCGAAAAACATCCTGGACCGCTGGTGGTTGAAGGCAAACTTTCCGACGCCGAGCGTCTGAAAAAGCAGAGCAACTACCTGCGCGGCACCATTTTAGAAGATCTCGACAATGGCCTGACCGGCGGCTTTACCGGCGATAACTTCCTGCTGATCCGTTTTCACGGCATGTACCAGCAGGATGACCGCGACATCCGCGCCGAGCGCGCCGCGCAGAAGCTGGAACCGCGACATGCGATGATGCTGCGCTGCCGTCTGCCGGGCGGCATCATCACGCCAACGCAGTGGCTGGCGATTGATAAATTTGCCACCGACAAAACGCTGTACGGCAGCATTCGCCTGACTAACCGTCAGACATTCCAGTTTCACGGCATTCTGAAGAAGAACGTTAAGCCGACTCACCAGATGCTGCATGAAGTCGGACTGGACGCGCTGGCCACCGCTAACGACGTTAACCGTAACGTGCTGTGTACCTCGAACCCGGTGGAGTCAGAGCTGCATCAGGAAGCGTACGAGTGGGCGAAAAAGCTTTCCGAGCACCTGCTGCCGCAGACGCGCGCCTACGCCGAGATCTGGTGGGATCAGGAGAAGGTCGCCACCACCGATCAGGAGCCGATCCTCGGTGAGACCTATCTGCCACGTAAGTTTAAAACCACCGTGGTGGTGCCGCCGCACAATGATGTCGATCTGCATGCGAACGATCTGAACTTCATCGCCATTGCGGAGAACGGCAAGCTGATTGGCTTTAACCTGCTGGTCGGTGGCGGTTTGTCGATTGAGCACGGCAACAAAGCCACTTACGCGCGCACCGCCAGCGAGTTTGGCTACCTGCCGGTGGAGAAGATCCTTGATGTGGCCGCAGCGGTGGTCACCACGCAGCGCGACTGGGGTAACCGTACCGATCGTAAAAATGCCAAAACCAAATACACGCTGGAGCGCGTCGGCGTCGAGACCTTTAAAGCCGAAGTCGAGAAGCGTGCCGGCCTGACCTTCGAGCCGATTCGCCCGTACGAATTTACCACCCGTGGCGATCGCATCGGCTGGGTGAAGGGCATCGACAAGAAATGGCACCTGACGCTGTTTATCGAAAACGGTCGCCTGCTGGATTATCCGGGCCGTCCGCTGAAGCGCGGTATCGCGGAGATTGCCAAAGTGCATCAGGGCGATTTCCGCCTGACCGCCAATCAGAACCTGATTGTGGCCGGCGTACCGGAGGCGCAGAAAGCGCAGATTGAAGCCATTGCGCGTGAGCACGGCCTGATGGAAGCGGTCACGCCGCAGCGTGAAAACTCCATGGCCTGCGTGGCCTTCCCGACCTGTCCGCTGGCGATGGCTGAAGCCGAACGCTTCCTGCCATCCTTCGTCAGCAAAGTGGAGGAGATCATGCACCGCCACGGCGTCGGCGAAGAGCACATAGTGTTACGCGTTACCGGTTGTCCGAACGGCTGCGGGCGTGCCATGCTGGCCGAACTGGGCCTGGTGGGCAAAGCGCCGGGCCGTTACAACCTGCATATTGGTGGTAATCGCATCGGCACGCGCATCCCGCGCATGTACCGCGAAAACATCACGGAAAACGAAATCCTCGCCAGCATCGATGAGCTGGTGGCGCGCTGGGCCAGCGAGCGCACGGCGGATGAAGGGTTTGGTGACTTCGTGATTCGCGCGGGTATTGTGCAGCCGGTGGTCGATCCCGCCCGTGATTTCTGGGACCCGGAGGCAGTATGACACTACCCGATCTCGCCAGCCTGAACAGCGGCAGCAAAGTCGATCGCATCATGGCGCTGGCGGAAAGCAACGTCCAGCTGGAAAAGCTCTCCGCCGAACAGCGCGTCAGCTGGGCGCTGGAGCAGCTGCCAGGCGCCTTTGTGCTGTCGTCGAGTTTTGGTATTCAGGCGGCGGTGCTGCTGCACATGGTCACGCAGCAGCGCCCGGATATTCCGGTGATCCTCACCGATACCGGTTATCTCTTCCCTGAGACCTACCGCTTCATTGATGAACTGACGCAGCAGCTGAACCTGAATCTGCAGATCTTCCGCGCCGAAACCTCACCGGCGTGGCAGGAAGCGCGCTACGGCAAGCTGTGGGAGCAGGGCGTTGAAGGGATCGAGCAGTACAACCAGCTTAACAAAGTTGAACCGATGAACCGCGCGCTGCAAACGCTGGGTGCGCAGACCTGGTTTGCCGGCCTGCGCCGCGATCAGTCCGGCAGCCGTGCCAGCCTGCCGGTACTGGCCGTGCAGCGTGGCGTGTTCAAAATCCTGCCGATCATCGACTGGGATAACCGTCAGGTGCACCAGTATCTGAAGCAGCATGGGCTGAAGTACCATCCGCTGTGGGACGAAGGTTACCTCTCCGTGGGCGACACGCACACCACGCGCAAGTGGGAGCCGGGGATGGCTGAGGAAGAGACGCGCTTTTTCGGCCTCAAACGCGAATGCGGGTTACACGAAGGCTGATGGGCGCAATTGCTGCGAGTGCGCAGCGGTGCGCACCCGCAAAACCGGCAAGATCTTACAACGTCGGATTAGCCAGCTCCGTCAGCAGCGGCTGCAAAATGCGTACGCTGTCGCGCGTGCGCTGATGGATGCGCCCCGGCAGCCAGTGGTCGATGTAAGTCAGATTATCGCGCCCGGTCTGGTGGCGCACCGTACCCTCCGGAAAATGCGGTGACCGCGCGCGCTGCTGCTCTCCGGCTTTATTGCCCAGCGCCCAGTTGGCTGCGGTAACGTCCAGCAGTGGAATCCCGGCTTTATCAAACGGATTAACGCCCGGGTAATCGCGTGCGGTCAGCACGTGGCTGGCGGCCGTGATGCCGTAACGGTGCGCAATCTGCAGGGCGCGCGCGCTGGTCTGCTTGCGTACTGCCGCTGGCGTATTCATGCCGTTATTAAAGTAGAGGCGATCGCCAACGATCAGGCTATTCAGATCGATCACCAGCAGCGTATCTTTCTTCTCCTGCACGCTCATGCGCGCCAGATAATCATCCATACCGTGTAAACCGGCTTCGCCTGCGCTCAGTGCCACAAAGCGCACGCCATAGTGCAGCGGCGTTTGACTCAGCGCCTGCGCCAGCTCCAGCATTACGCCCAGCCCGGAAGCGTTATCGTCCACGCCCTGCAAACGCAGGCCGCCGAGATTATTGTCTGCCTCGTGCTGGCTGAGCGGCGTCCAGGTATCCAGATGGGTGACGATCAGAATCTCCTGCGGCACGCTGCCGGCGCGTGCGGCGATCACCGAGGTCGCCGTCACTTTATGGCGGCGCGTGATGCCCTGTTTCTCCAACCAGTTATAGCTGGTATTAAACTGCCGGGTATTGCTCTGATAACCAAGCTGAGTGAACTGCTGCTGCAGATAATCTGCCGTCATCAGCTCGGCGGGGCTGCCGCTCATGCGGCCGGGGAAATAAGTGGCGATGTGACGCAACTGCTGTTCGGCAAAGTGGCCAGGGGCGATCGCTGCAGCCTGCGCCAAAAGAGGCAAACCGCCGGCAATCAGTGCTGCCAGCACGCTGCGGCGGAGAGTGGCAAACATAGTGGTTGTCCTTTTCTGACATCCCGTCAGGGTAAAAAAATTCTGAGTTAGTATGAAACTGTGACGCCGCCTGCACAATTTGTATCGCTCCGAAACACCAGCAATATCATTTGTTAAGCACAAATTGTTATCAGCAATCCCGGTGCGTTATTCCATTTGGTAACTACTCATGCTAATTCGTAATTTCATCTGCCAGAAGGCGGGGACGTATAGTCGCGTTAACTTATTGTAAAACTAACAAGGTTAACGTGGATTACTTGCCTCTCTTTGCCGATCTCAAAAACCGTCCGGTGCTGGTGGTCGGCGGTGGCGAAATCGCTGCGCGTAAAATTGAGCTGCTGCGGCGTGCCGGTGCGCACGTGCGTGTGGCCGCGCGCGAGCTCGGCCATGAACTGCAGGCGCTGCGCGACATTAACGCCATCGAGTGGATTGCTCAACACTTCGACGCGGCGCAGCTGGACGATGTTTTCCTCGTGATTGCCGCCACCGACGATAACGCTCTCAACGCGCAGGTATTTGATGCCGCCAATGCGCGCCACAAGCTGGTGAATGTGGTCGACGACCAGCCGAAATGCAGCTTTATCTTCCCGTCGATTGTTGACCGCTCACCGCTGGTGGTGGCGATCTCCTCCAGCGGCACCGCGCCGGTGCTGGCGCGTCTGCTGCGTGAAAAAATCGAAGCGCTGCTGCCCGCCAATCTCGGGCAGATGGCCGAAGTGGCCGGTCAGTGGCGCGACAAAGTCAAACAGCGCTACCACAAAATGTCTGACCGTCGTCGCTTCTGGGAGCGGGCTTTTAATGGCCTGTTTGCCAGCCAGATGGCGGCGGGTAACGTCAACGAGGCGCGCCGCACGCTCGATCGCGAACTGGAAAACACCTCCGATAATCAGGGTGAAATCACACTGGTCGGTGCCGGACCGGGCGACAGCGGTCTGCTGACGCTGCGCGGGCTGCAGGTGATGCAGCTGGCCGATGTGGTGCTGTATGACCATCTGGTCAGCGATGAGGTGCTGGAGCTGGTGAGACGCGATGCCGATCGTATCTGCGTCGGCAAACGCGCCGGCGCCCATTCGGTGCCACAGGAAGAGACCAATCAGCTGCTGGTGACGCTGGCGCAGCAGGGCAAGCGCGTGGTGCGCCTGAAAGGCGGCGATCCGTTTATTTTTGGCCGCGGCGGCGAAGAGCTGCAGGCGGCGCAGGCGGCGGGCATTCCGTTCCAGGTGGTGCCGGGCATCACTGCAGCCGCGGGTGCTACCGCGTATGCCGGTATTCCGTTAACCCACCGCGATTATGCCCAGAGCGTGCTGTTTATTACCGGTCACTGCCGCGCCGACGGCGACGGTATCGACTGGCCGTCGCTGGCGCGCGCGCGTCAGACGCTGGCAATTTACATGGGCACGGTGAAAGCGGCGGAAATTGCCGCCGGGCTGATCGAACACGGCCGCGCGCCGTCAACGCCAGTGGCGGTGATTGGTCGCGGCACGCGCCAGGATCAACAGGTGCTGACCGGCACCTTAGCACAACTCGAGGCGCTGGCTGCTGCCGCGCCAACGCCAGCGCTATTAGTGATTGGCGAAGTGGTGAATCTGCACGGGCAACTTGCCTGGTTCCAACATTCGGCACAGCAGGGGGCTCGCGAGTCCGCCGTTGTCAATTTGGCTTGAGGAAAAATTATGGACCAAAATCGTCTCACTCATCTGCGCCAGCTGGAGGCAGAGAGTATCCATATCATCCGCGAGGTGGCGGCCGAGTTCAGCAATCCGGTGATGATGTACTCCATCGGTAAAGACTCCTCGGTGATGCTGCATCTGGCGCGCAAAGCCTTCTATCCGGGCACGCTGCCGTTTCCGCTGCTGCACGTTGATACCGGCTGGAAATTCCGTGAAATGTACGAGTTCCGCGATCGCACCGTGAAAGCGATGGGCGCAGAGCTGCTGGTGCACCGTAACCCGGAAGGCGTGGCGATGGGTATTAACCCGTTCGTGCACGGCAGCGCCAAACACACCGACATCATGAAAACCGAGGGTCTGAAGCAGGCGCTGAACAAATACGGTTTTGATGCGGCATTCGGTGGCGCACGCCGTGACGAAGAGAAGTCGCGCGCCAAAGAGCGTATCTATTCGTTCCGCGATCGTTTCCACCGCTGGGATCCGAAAAACCAGCGTCCGGAGCTGTGGCACAACTACAATGGCCAGATCAACAAAGGCGAAAGCATTCGCGTGTTCCCGCTCTCCAACTGGACCGAGCTGGATATCTGGCAGTACATCTTCCTGGAAAACATCGAAATCGTGCCGCTGTACCTGGCAGCACCGCGCCCGGTGCTGGAGCGCGACGGCATGCTGATGATGATTGATGACGATCGTATCAACCTGCAGCCGGGTGAAGTGATTAAGCAGCGTATGGTGCGTTTCCGTACCCTCGGCTGCTGGCCACTGACCGGCGCGGTGGAATCCGAGGCGCAGACGCTGCCGGAAATCATTGAAGAGATGCTGGTCTCCACCACCAGTGAACGTCAGGGGCGCGTGATTGACCGCGACCAGGCCGGTTCGATGGAACTGAAAAAACGTCAGGGTTATTTCTAAGGAGACGCCGATGAATACCGTTATTGCCCAACAGATTGCCGAGCAGGGCGGCGTTGAAGCCTGGCTGACCGCGCAACAACACAAAAGCCTGCTGCGTTTCCTCACCTGCGGCAGCGTCGACGACGGCAAAAGTACGCTGATTGGCCGTCTGCTGCACGATACGCGCCAGATTTATGAAGATCAGCTGTCGTCGCTGCACAATGACAGCAAACGCCACGGCACCCAGGGCGAGAAACTCGATCTGGCGCTGCTGGTTGATGGCCTGCAGGCCGAGCGCGAGCAGGGCATCACTATCGATGTGGCCTATCGCTATTTCTCCACCGAGAAGCGCAAGTTCATCATCGCCGACACGCCGGGGCACGAGCAGTACACCCGCAACATGGCGACCGGTGCCTCAACCTGCGATCTGGCGATCCTGCTGATCGATGCGCGCAAAGGCGTGCTGGATCAGACCCGTCGCCACAGCTTTATTGCCACGCTGCTGGGCATCAAACATCTGGTGGTGGCGATCAACAAGATGGATCTGGTGGCGTACAGCCAGGAGACCTTCGAGCAGATCAAACAGGATTACCTCGATTTTGCCGCGCAGCTGCCGGACGATCTTGATATCCGCTTTGTGCCGATGTCGGCGCTGGAAGGCGATAACGTCGCCACCCCGAGCGTAACCATGCCGTGGTACAGCGGCCCGACGCTGCTCGACGTGCTGGAGACGGTAGAGCTGAAGCGCGTGGTCGACACGCAGCCGATGCGCTTCCCGGTGCAGTATGTTAACCGGCCGAACCTCGACTTCCGTGGCTATGCCGGTACGCTGGCATCGGGCGTGGTCAGCGTCGGCCAGCGAGTGAAAGTGCTGCCGTCCGGTGTGGAATCCAGCGTTGCGCGTATCGTCACCTTTGACGGCGACCTGCAGCAGGCGGCCGCCGGTGAGGCGATTACCCTGGTGCTGAACGATGAGATCGACATCAGCCGTGGCGATCTGCTGGTGGATGCCGCAGCCGATTTGCAGGCGGTGCAGTCTGCGACCGTCGACGTGGTGTGGATGGCGGAACAGCCGCTGCAGCCGGGGCAAAGCTATGAAGTGAAAATTGCCGGTAAGAAAGCGCGTGGCCGCGTCGAAAAGATTCTCCATCAGGTGGAGATCAATACGCTGGAAAAACGCGCGGTCGACAGCCTGCCGCTCAACGGCATCGGTCTGGTAGAAGTGACGTTTGATGAACCGATGGTGCTGGATGCTTACCAGCAGAACCCGGTGACCGGCGGCATGATCTTTATCGATCGCCTGAGCAACGTGACCGTCGGTGCCGGCATGATCCATCAGCCGCTGAGCGCCGCGCGCAGTCAGGCTGGCCAGTACAGTGATTTCGAGCTGGAGCTGAACGCGCTGGTGCGCCGTCACTTCCCGCACTGGAACGCACGCGACCTGCTGGGCGGTCAGTAATGGCGCAGCACGACGAAAACGTGGTGTGGCATGACCATCCGGTCACGCGCGCTGAACGCGAACAGCAGCACGGCCATCGTGGCGTGGTGCTGTGGTTTACCGGGCTCTCTGGCTCGGGTAAATCTACCGTGGCCGGTGTACTGGAGCAGTCACTGCACCGGCTGGGCGTCAGCACCTATCTGCTGGACGGCGACAATGTGCGTCACGGCCTGTGCCGCGATCTCGGTTTCAGCGATGAAGACCGCAAAGAGAATATCCGGCGCGTGGGTGAAGTGGCGAAACTGATGGTGGATGCCGGACTGGTGGTGCTGACGGCGTTCATCTCGCCGCACCGTGCCGAGCGCCAGATGGTGCGCGATCTGCTCGGTGACGGACAGTTTATCGAGGTGTTCGTCGATACGCCGCTGGCGGTGTGCGAAGCGCGCGATCCGAAAGGCTTGTATAAAAAAGCCCGTGCCGGCGAGCTGCGTAACTTCACCGGTATCGACAGCGTTTACGAGGCGCCAGACGCGCCGGAAATCCAGCTGGATGGTGAACAATTGGTTACAAAACTGACCGGCCAATTGTTAGACCTGCTGCGCCACCACGATATCATCAGATCCTGAACCGACAGCGGCAAATCTCACGGTTTGCCGCGCTTTAGCGTCAACAGGATCTCTATGCAGAACGTTACCCCCATGCTGGCACGCAAAGATGAACGCACCCCGGATGAGCCACGCTCATCGTTGCCGGGCGGCGTGATCGGCTTTCTCTCGTACTGGTGTGCGCTGGGCATCCCGTTTCTGCTGTACGGCTCTAACACGCTGTTTTTCTTTCTCTACACCTGGCCTTTTTTCCTTGCGCTGCTGCCGGTTTCGGTGCTGATTGGCATCGTGCTCAGCCTGATGCTGCGTGGCCGGCTGTGGTGGAGCGGCCTGATCACCGCCCTGGTGGTGGTGTGCCTGTTCTGGCTGCTGTTCTCCTTTCTCTCCGGCTGGTAATCCGGCGCTGATGTGCAAACGCATCGGCAGGTTACAAAACTTTACCTGCCGTCCGGCGCTTTCCCCGTCATTATTTGTCCAGACAAATCTGCTTGCGCGCCATTTTCGCTGCCGCAGTGGAGTCCGGCGTCAAGTTATGGGATGATTGAGCCGTTTTTCAGGGGGCGGGGATGGGAAAACTGACGTTACTGCTGCTCGTGCTGCTGGGATGGTTGCAATACTCCCTGTGGCTGGGCAAGAACGGTATCCATGATTACACGCGCGTCAGCGAAGACGTGGCGTCACAACAGGCGAATAACGCCAAACTCAAAGCGCGTAACGATCAGCTGTTTGCCGAAATTGACGATCTCAATGGCGGTTCAGAGGCGATTGAGGAACGCGCACGCAGCGAGCTGGGCATGATCAGGCCTGGCGAGACTTTCTATCGTCTGGTGCCAGACCAAAACAAACGTAATGCGCAACAAGCGGCGCAGAACCAACAACGATAAACCATGAATCAGCTCTCTTCCTCTGCGGATGTGATTGCCGTGGTGCCGGCTGCCGGTATCGGCAGCCGCATGCAGGCCGCCTGTCCGAAGCAGTATCTCACCATCGGTCCGTTAACCCTGCTCGAACACAGCGTGGCGCGCCTGCTGGCGCATCCGGCGGTAAAGCAGGTGGTGGTGCCAGTCAGCCCGGATGACGGCTGGTTCGATAGCCTGCCGCTGGCGCAGGATGCCCGCGTGCTGCGCGTCACCGGCGGCGAAACCCGCGCCGAGTCGGTGCTGGCCGGATTACAGACCATCCGCGACAGCGCCTGGGTGCTGGTGCACGACGCGGCGCGTCCGTGTCTGCATCCCGATGATTTAGCGCGTCTGCTGGCGGTGCGTGAGCACAGCAAAGTCGGCGCGATTCTGGCGGCACCGGTGCGCGACACCATGAAGCGCGCGGAGCCCGGCAAAGGTGCCATTGCGCATACCGTCGAACGCGATGATTTGTGGCATGCGCTGACGCCGCAGTTTTTCCCGCATGCGCTGCTGACCGCCTGCCTGACGCGCGCGCTCAATGAAGGCGCGACCATCACTGATGAAGCCTCGGCGCTGGAGTATTGCGGCTATCATCCTGAGCTGGTCAGCGGACGCAGCGACAATATTAAGGTAACGCGGCCGGAAGATCTGGCGCTGGCGGCCTTCTATCTCACTCAGATTCAGTTAAAGGAGCACGCATGATGCGTATCGGTCACGGTTTTGACGTGCACGCGTTTGGCGGCGAAGGTCCGCTGGTGATTGGCGGGGTGCGTATTCCCTTCGAACAGGGCTTTATTGCGCATTCCGACGGCGATGTGGCGCTGCATGCGCTGACCGACGCACTGCTGGGCGCGGTGGCAATGGGCGACATCGGCAAACTGTTCCCGGACACCGATCCGGCATTCAAAGGCGCCGACAGCCGCGGTTTGCTGCGCGAAGCCTGGCGTCGCATCCAGCAGAAGGGCTACCGCATCGGCAACGTCGATGTCACCATCATCGCTCAGGCACCGAAAATGCTGCCGCACGTGCCGCAGATGCGCGTCAACATCGCCGAAGATCTCGGTTGCCACATGGATGATGTCAACGTCAAAGCCACCACCACCGAGAAGCTGGGGTTTACCGGTCGCGGTGAAGGCATTGCCTGCGAAGCCGTGGCGCTGCTGGTGAAGGCCGATCGGGCATGAGTGAACTGCTCTACCTGCACGGCGTGCCCGTTGCCACCGGGGTGATCAAAGCCAGTCCCGAAGATTTCGTGGTGATTGAAGATCTCGGCTATCCCTATGATGGCGAAGGCGAGCAGCTGCTGGTGCGCATCCGTAAAATTGGCTGCAACACGCGTTTTGTCGCTGAGGCAATCGCCAAATTTCTCGGCGTGCATCAGCGCGATCTCAGCTATGCCGGCATGAAAGATCGCCATGCAGTCACCGAGCAGACGCTGTGCTTCCGCGTGCCGGGCACGGCGATGCCCAATCTTGCCGGCTTCCAGCTGGAAGGCGTGGAGATCCTGCAGGTGATTCGCCACAAGCGTAAACTGCGCACCGGCGCGCTGGCGGGCAATGCGTTTCGTCTGGTGGTACGTCAGGTGTCCGATCGCGCGCAGGTGGAATCGCGGCTGCAGCGGATTCAGCAGCAGGGCGTGCCCAACTACTTTGGCGAACAGCGCTTTGGCCGCGGCGGCAATAACCTGACGCAGGCGCGGCTGTGGGCAGACGAGAAATTCCGTCCACGCGACCGCAGTATGAAAGGCATTCTGCTGTCGGCGGCGCGCAGCCAGCTGTTCAATCAGCTGACCAGCGCGCGCCTGCAGCGTGACGGTGCGCTGGATCGCGTGCAGCCCGGCGATGCGCTGCAGCTCAGCGGGCGCGGCAGCTGGTTTGTTGCCCAGACGGACGAGTTACCTGCGCTGCAGCAACGTGTGGATAATCACGAGCTGCGCATCACCGCGCCGCTGGCCGGACGCGGCGAGCCGGGCACTCAGGGCGAAACGCTGGTGTTTGAACAGCAGCAGCTGGCGGGCGCGGCCGATCTGCTCGGCCTGCTGGAGCGTGAACGCGTCGATGCGGCGCGGCGCGCCATGCTGGTGGTGCCGAAAGATCTGCAATGGAACTGGTGGGATGACGTCACGCTCGAGCTGCAGTTCTGGCTGCCGGCGGGCAGTTTTGCCACCAGCGTAGTGCGTGAGCTGCTGAGCAACGGCGCGGCGGCCCCGCTCGGCGACGAATAAGCGAACCCGGCGACGATGAGCAAAAATCTTACCATCAAGGATATTGCCGTACTCGCCGGCGTGTCGATCACCACCGTCTCGCGCGTGCTTAACAAGCATGCGTGGGTGTCGGAAAAAACCCGCACGCGGGTGGAACAGGTGATCGCCGAGCATCAGTTCAGCCCCAACCTGATGGCGCGCGGCATGATATCGCGCCAGAGCTATACGCTCGCGGTGATCGTCTCTGACATCACTAACCCTTACTTCGTCACGCTGGTGGCGCAGATTCAGCAGGCCTGTCTGGCCATCGGTTACAAAATCACCCTTTACGATACCCAGTCGGCCAACCGCAGCCCTCAGCATGACGATGATGAAAGCGCGATTTTTCAGTCGATTATCGATAGCCAGATCGATGGGGTGATCGTGCTCGGCGGCCACAGCGACTATGCGCCGATTCCGGCCAACTACCTGACGCTGCTGGAATCGCTGATGGACAAAATGGCGGTGGTGGTGGTGGGGCAGCCGCATCCTGCTGGCCGCTGGCCGTGCGTGATGCGCGACCAGCAGCACTGCGTCGGGCTGGCGGTGAATCATTTGCTGGCGCGCGGCCTGCGTGATATCGCGTTTATTGGCGGTTCGCGCAAAGTGTGGGTGACGCGCGAGCGCGTCAGTCATTTCCACGCCACGCTGCAGCAGGCCGGCATTACGCCGCGCGACAGCTGGATCTGCCTGAATAACTTCTATCCTGAACACGGCTATCAGGCGATTGATACGCTGTGGCAGCAGGCAGAGCAACCGCAGGCGCTGGTGGCAATCAACGATCGCGTGGCGATGGGCGCGATCCGCGCGCTACACGATCGCGGCATTGACGTGCCTGAGCAGGTAGCGGTCATCAGCTGTGAGCGCTTCCCCGGCAGCGAGTATTTTATCCCGCGCCTGACCAGCGTCGATCACCAGAATCCGCAGCTGGGGCAAAACATTATCACCATGATGATGGCGCAGCTGGACGGCAGCTTAAGCCCGCACGCGCGCTGCAGCGCACCGCTAAAGCCGGTATTGATCCCCGGCGAATCCGCCTGATCTTCTCCCCTTAAACGTTCCGCCTGCTTTCGTTGCGCTTTGTTAGCGCGATCGCAATTTCACGATCCTCACGTTGACTTAATATGCGCCATTAAATAAGTTGGCTCACAACCTGAAAACGTTTTCAGGTTGGCGGGAAAACAGTTTAAGGAGCGGTAATGAAACCCACCATGATGACCTACATCCACCAGCAACCCGAGGTGCTGAGCCATCTGCTGGCGTGCTATCCGCAGGGATTACCGGTGCTGGGCAAGGCGAAAACAGTGCTGATTCTGGCCACCGGCTCCAGCATCAACGCCGCGCTCAGCGCCAAATATTACGTTGAGCAACTGACCGGCGTACGCATCAGCGTGCAGGAGCCGTTTCATTTTCAGCACTACGAACAGTGGGATCCGGCGACCGATCTGGTGATCGCGATTTCACAGAGCGGCGAGAGCACTTCGACGCTGGCAGCGATCGACGCGCTGAAAAAACAGCACGGCGTGGCAACCTGGGGCATCACCAGCAAAATCACCAGTCCGCTGGCGCAGGCGGTGGATCACGCCGTAGACATCATGAACGGCGAAGAGCGCGTCGGTTATGTCACTAAAGGCTATGTCGCCACGATTCTGACGCTGATGCTGATTGGCGTGCACAGCGCGCGCCACAGCGGTCGCCTCAGCGCAGAGCAGGAACAGCAGGCGCTGGCGCAACTGCAGCACGGCGTCGACGCGATTCCGGACATCATCGCCCGCACCGAGCGCTTCTGGCAGCGCTGGCAGGACGATCTCACTGCGGCGCCACGCTTTATCTCGATTGGCTTTGGTCCGGCGATTGGCGTGATCAAAGAGATGGAGACCAAATTCAGCGAAACGGTGCGCGTGCCGTCGCAGGGCATTGAACTGGAAGCGTTTATGCATGGCCCCTATTTCGAAATCAATCCGCAGCACCGGCTGTTCTTTATCGATGTCGAGGCGCCGGTGCGCGAACGCCTGCAGCTGCTGCGCCAGTATGAGCAGCGCGTGACGCCGCACGTCTGGAGTCTGTGTCTCGGGGAGAGCGATGATGCGCGCACGCTGGCGCTCGGCGTGGAGGTCAGCGAATGGATGGCGCCGCTGCTGATGGTGATTCCGTTCCAGATCCTCGCGCATCACATCGCTGAAGCCAAAGGCAACAATCTGCCGCAGCGCATATTCACTGATTTTGGCGTGGCGATGAAGAGCAAAACCAAACCGGGTGATTACGACTAACGCCGGGCGCGAGCCATAAGGATAACAACAATGAAACTCGATTACGTGAAGCTGGCGCAGGCCATCAGGGAACAGGTCGGCGGCGACGATAATATCAGCCACATTTCACACTGCGCCACGCGGCTGCGGCTGACGATAAACGATCTGGCCAGTGTCGATATGCCGGCCATCAGTAGCCTGCCGGGCGTCATCCGCGTGGTGAACGCGTCCGGACAGCTGCAGATTGTGGTCGGGCCGCAGGTCGAACAGCTGTATCAGGCGATGCAGCAGGGCGCAGCGCCGGTGGCCGAGCCGGCGAAGCCCGGCAAAGACGAGCGCGGCGTTGCGGGCAAAATGCTGGCCACGCTCGGCGCTATCTTCACGCCCTACATTGGCGTACTGGCCGGCATCGGGGTGATCAAAGGCATCATGGTGCTGCTGCAGACGCAGGGCTGGGTGGCGGACGATGACCTGCTGTTCGCCATGTTCAACGCGCTGGCCAGCGGCGTGTTTGTCTTTCTGCCGTTGTTTATTGCGGTTACCGCGGCAGACCGTTTCGGTGCCAGCCGTTTCACCGCGCTGGCGCTGACTGCGGCGATGGTGTTTCCGCTGACCCAGCCGGATCTGCCGGCGCACTTTGCGCTGTTCGGCCTGAGCATCAGCCTGAAGATTTACGGCGGCGCGGTGATTCCGGCGATTCTGGCGGTGCTGCTGCTGAGCAAGGTTGAGCACCGACTGAAACAGTGGATCCCCGAGGTGGCAGCGCTGGTGTTTGTGCCGTGCCTGTCGCTGCTGATTTGTGGTTTTGTGGTGTTCACGGTGATTGGCCCGCTGGCGGATTACGTTGGCGTCGGCATCGCCAGCGGCTACAGCTGGCTCTATCAGCTCAGCCCGATGATCTCCGGCGCGCTGCTGGCGGGCATAGGTCAGCTGTTCGTGGTGTTTGGCGTCCACTGGGGCATCATCCCGCTGGCGCTGATCAATATTCAGGTGCAGGGCTATGACACCATCATGGCGATGTTTATGTCGGCGGTGATGGGGCAGTTTGGCGCGGTTACCGGCGCGATCTTCATCGCCCGCAGCCTGCGCGACCGGCAGATTGCAATCTCGGCGTCGCTGTCAGCGTTCTTTGGCATCACCGAACCGGCGCTGTACGGCGTCAATCTCAAGTACCGCATGCTGTTTATCTTCGGCTGCATCGGCGCGGCGCTCGGCGGTGGCATCACCGGGCTGCTGCAGGTGAAAACCTACAGTTTCCTGCCGGTGCTGAACGTGTTTGAACTCGGCCTGTTCGAAGGCCCTGAGTCGAAGATGATCTATGAAGTGGCGGCAATTGCCGTGGCTTTCCTCACCCCATTCATTCTGACGCTGATTTACGGCCGCTGGACGCTGCGCAGCGTGAATAAAACCGGCGCCTGATGCGCTGATTCGTTAACACCAAAACAGGGAAATCGCATGCGGCTGCTTCGCAGGGCCGCGTGCACCTTAAGGAAAGGTCATGAACACATTCACCAGGAGAAACAAGGCAGCGCTGCTGCCGCTGGCCACCCTGATGCTGGGCGCGGCACCGCCGGCGCTGGCGGAAGGATTTGTTGAAGACAGCACGCTGGAGGGCACCGTCTATTACTGGCAGCGCCACCGTGAGCGTAAAGATCTCGATCCGCACAGCGCGCACTATCAGCACTATCAGACCAACCTGCATCACAGCACGCTGACCGGCGCGCTCGATTATCAGTCCGGCTATCTGGCCGATACCGTAGGCATTGATGTGGCGGCCTTCGCCACCTGGGATCTGTTTGAAGGCAGCCCGGCGCATCCCAACGAGATCAGCTTCAGTCACGGGCCTTCGATGTGGGAAGACCGTGGCGTCGGCGAACGTAACGGGCTGGATCTCTACCGTGCCGCGCTGAAACTCAAAGCCGGCGACTACTGGCTGCGGGCCGGTTATATCCAGCCGAGCGGTCAGACGCTGCTTGGCACCCAATGGGGATTTCTGCCCGGCACCTACCAGGGCGTGGAAGTCGGGGCGGTCTATGACTATGGCGCTGCCGGCGCGCTGTCGCTGTCGTGGATGGGCGCCAACAAGTACAAAGCACCGTGGTATCGCAAAATGTACGAGTTTCGCGAAATCGACCGGCAAACACGCATTCCTTATCTGCACTCGCTGGGCGCGAAGTATGACTTCAAAAACGGCAACACGCTGGAGCTGGCGTGGGGGGAATCTCCGCATTATCTCGACAAATATTTCGCCAAAGCGGCGCGTCAGACCACGCTGTGGGATAACCCGTTCAGCGTCAGCTGGCAGTTCTACGGCTCGCAGGATCGTACCGGTCGCCATGATGTTTACGATGAGTTTGCCTGGCAGCAGGGCCTGACGCTGGCGTACCAGTGGGATCGCTACCAGTTCCGGCTCGAGGGCAGCGCAGTACACGCACCGGGTAAACAGGGTTACTACACCGTGGCGATGACGCCGATCTATCCCAACTCCGCGGGCCGCATCGATATGTGGTGGGATTCGCGCTCTGACTTCAACGCCGACGGCGAAAAAGCGCTGTTTGCAGGCCTGATGATCGATCTCAGCGACATCGTCTGGCCGGGCGTCAGCATCGGTGGCTCGTTCGCCTGGGGCTGGGACGGTAAACCGGCGCGCGGCGGCGACTGGTCGCAGCAGCAGCGCCTGACGGAAACCGCCATCAATGGCGATCTGGTGTGGCAGGTGCAGTCCGGCTGGGCCAAAGACACGGTATTTAAGCTGCATCTCACCGCCTACAACAACCATAGCGATAACCCCAGCTGGGGCGGCGGCTATGGCAATGTTTTCCAGGATGAAAAGGACCTCAAATTCATGATGATTGCCCCTTTTAGCCTGTTCAATCACTCACGACACTAAGGATGATGACCATGAGGATTCGCTTCTCCGCGCTGACCGCAGCGCTGTTACTGGCCGGGCTGGCGCACGCCGAAACCCACGTTTTAATCAATCAGGTCGGCTACGATGTTGCCGCGCCGAAAAACGCCATCGTGCAGCTGACCGGCGACTCGCGCGCTAAACCGCCGGTGAAATTTACCCTGCTGGATAATGAGACCAATAAAGCGGTGCTGAGCGGCACGCTGCAGCCGCAGGGTGACGTGCCGGGCTGGGACGATCGCACCTTCTATCGTGCCGATTTCTCCGGCTGGCAAACGCCGGGCCGCTACGTGCTGCAAACCACCAGCAGCGACGGCGATGTGCGCTCCGGGCCGTTCATTATTGGTGCCGATCTGCTCGAGCGCTATACATTGTCTGATGTGATTGCCTATTTCAAAAGCCAGCGCGTTACCGGCCTGTTCGATAAGGCGGACCGCAAACTGCCGCTGCCACCGGGCACCGGCAGCGGCACGGTTGACGTCCACGGCGGATGGTATGACGCCACCGGCGATTACGGCGTGCACCTGTCGCACCAGAATCTGACCTCTTATTTCAATCCGCAGCAGGCGCCGCTGGTGGCGTGGAGCTTACTGCGCGGTTATCAAAATCTCGGGGCGCGGGATAACCCGAACTTTGATGAGTATCGCCGGCGCATGCTCGACGAAGGGCTGTACGGTGCCGATTTCCTGGTGCGCATGAAGCGGCCGGGGGAATCCTTCTTCCAGGCGATCTCATCGCCGGGCAAAGAGAAGCTGGCTCAGGACCGGGTGATCGCCAATCCCAACTGGCGCACGCAGATCAAAGAGAAGGAGTCAGATTCCACCATTGTTGAAGAGGAGGCGGTCGGCCCGCTGGCGTGGCAGGCCAGTTTCCGCTCCGGTGCCGGCATGTCAATTGCCGCGCTGGCGCTGGCCAGCACCATGGAGAATGACGGCAACTTCACGCGGCAGCAGTATCTGCAAACCGCAGAAGATGCCTTTGCCTTCCTGCAGAAAAATAACCTGCGCATGGTGAACGACGGCAAAGAGAACATCGTGGATGATTACACCGCGCTGCTGGCGGCAACCGAACTGTATCGTGCCTCGCAAAAAGCGGTCTATCTGGCTGCGGCGCAGCAGCGCGCGGAGAGCCTGATGGCGCGACTGACGTCGCTGGATAACTGGCATGACTACTGGCGTGCCGACGGCGAAAAACGCCCGTTCTTCCATCCGTCCGATGCCGGTCTGCCGGTGATCGCACTGCTGGAGTACGCGCGCATCGCGCCGCAGGCGCAGCAGGCGAGTATCCGCCAGACGGTGAAACGCTCGCTGAGCTTTGAACTGGCGGTGACTAAAGAGAGCAGTAACCCGTTTGGCTATGCGCGCCAGCTGATTCAGCTGAAAGACGGCGTGAAGCGCACCAGCTTCTTCTTCCCGCACGACAGCGAAGCTGCGCCGTGGTGGCAGGGCGAAAACGCGCGTATCGCGTCGCTGGCCGCCGCCGCCCGTCAGGCAATGCCGCTGTTCGCGGACGATAAAGCCTTCACGCAGCAGCTGCAGAGTTATGCCTGGGATCAGCTCAACTGGATCCTCGGTCATAATCCGTACGACGTCAGCATGCTGACCGGCAGCGGCTATCGTCACATCAGCTATCTGTTCTTCAATTCGTGGAAATACACCACGCTGCCGGGCGGTATCGTTAACGGCATCACTGGCGCGTCGAATCAGGTGGCGGACGGTATCGCCTTTGACGAAGGTTATGCGGTCACACGGAAGGATGACGACTGGCGCTGGGCGGAAGGCTGGCTGCCGCACTCGGCCTGGTATCTGTATGCGGTGAGCTTACCGGATCGTCACTGAGGTGATAAATCAGCCCGGCTTTTCGCCGGGCTTTTTACTGGGTGCCATTGCGTTTGACTGCTTATTGTTGCGACAACTGCCGACGGTTGCGTGATTTACGCCTACCACTTCCCGCGCCTCACCGCTAGAATGCAAACATCCTTGTGCCGCCAGCGCAGGACCGCTTGCGCCGCTGAAGGCGCAAAACGGGCGCGGCGGTCGGTGGACCGGTTAATGAAAAAGGTCAGAATCAGATGCGGATACGGCTCAGCAACGATGATGGAATTCAGACTCCCGGCATTGGCGTGTTCCCTGGCGTGAAGACATTACGACAGGTTGATCCTGGCGCCGGCGTGGCGCGGAAGAGGGCAGGCGACGGGCTGTACCAGGCTGAGGTGAATCCGGCATGGTAAACCGGCGCATCGAAACGCTTCTGGCCCAACTGCGCACGCAGGGTATTCACGATGAGCATCTGCTGAAAGCCATCGCTGATGTCCCGCGTGAACGCTTTATTGACGAGGCTTTTGAACATAAAGCCTGGGAAAATGTGGCGCTGCCGATTGGCAACGGCCAGACCATTTCTCAGCCTTATATGGTGGCGCGCATGACGGCGCTGCTGGAGCTGAACCCGACCTCGCGCGTGCTGGAAATTGGCACCGGTTCGGGTTATCAGACCGCCATTCTCGCGCATCTGGTTAACCACGTTTACTCGGTTGAACGCATCAAAGGGCTGCAGTGGCAGGCGAAACGCCGCCTGAAGCAGCTCGATCTGCATAACATTTCCACACGCCACGGCGACGGCTGGCAGGGCTGGGCCGCGCGGGGGCCGTTTGATGCCATTATTGTGACTGCCGCACCGCCAGAAATTCC
This sequence comes from Pantoea sp. ICBG 828, assembly GCF_002928355.1. Classification (NCBI taxonomy): domain Bacteria; kingdom Pseudomonadati; phylum Pseudomonadota; class Gammaproteobacteria; order Enterobacterales; family Erwiniaceae; genus Pantoea; species Pantoea sp. ICBG 828. The sequence continues at coordinate 48,514 of NZ_POWN01000012.1, forward strand.
GACTGCGCTGATAGCGCAACTGGGAGAAGGCGGCAAAATGGTGCTGCCGATGGGTGAGGACCAGCAGGTACTTAAGCGCCTGCGTCGTCAGGGTGGTGAAATCATTGAAGAAACGATTGAGCCGGTGCGCTTTGTGCCGCTGGTTCAGGGCGATCTGGCATAAAGCCATCTTACGTATTTCTTCACAATCGTTACATGGCATGGCGCAGTTGATATTGTTACTATCCTTGTTAATCAATGCGAAAGCGCGTTTTTGACGGCACAGATAGTGAATCATGCGGTCAACGTCGACACACAGTTTTATCCAGGATTGCCATCACGGGGGATCAATGAGCACGGGAAGCACAGTATTTCAATTACGCCGTCTGGCGGCACTTTCACTGGTCGGTTTTTGGCTGGCAGGCTGTAGCTCTGGCGACAACACACAAGCCCCCATCAGCCAGATTGGCAGCAACAGCGGCGACAGCGGTATGGCTGCTGCTCCCACCACAGGCGGCGGCATGATCGCCGCGCAGAACAGCACCGTGCCGGCGATGCCGCGTGGTGGAATGTTAAGCGGTGGTACACCATCAGCCGCGCCTGCAGGTGGAATGGTTAGTGGTAATAATAATGTGACCACCGAAAATGGTCGTATTGTGTACAATCGCAATTATGGGAATATTCCTAAAGGCAGCTACGGCGGTGAAACCTACACCGTTAAGCGAGGCGATACGCTGTTCTATATTGCCTGGATTACCGGCAATGATTTCCGCGATCTGGCACAGCGCAATAATATCGCGGCGCCCTATAGCCTGAGCGCCGGGCAGACGTTACAGGTGGGTAACGGTAACGGTCAGACCATCACCGGTGGTAACGCGATAACCGCAGCGGATGCCACGCAGGGCGGCGTTCCGGTGGCATCGAATCAGACGCAAATTAAATCCACCCCTGTTGCACAGCAACCTGTTATTACGTATTCTGATGATTCGGGTTCGACAGGCGGGAAAATGCTGCCGTCGAAAGGGGCAAATAATGTGGCAACGACCACAGCTCCGGTTACCGCACCGCCCACAGTTAGCAGCACAACTAATAGCACAACCCCAGTGGGAAGCTGGCGTTGGCCGACTGATGGGAAGATCATCGATAACTTCTCCGCTGCGGAAGGCGGAAACAAAGGGATCGATATCGCCGGGTCGCGTGGACAACCTGTCGTCGCCACTGCATCAGGAAGAGTGGTATACGCAGGCAACGCGCTCCGCGGGTACGGTAATTTAATTATCATCAAACACAACGATGATTACCTGAGTGCCTACGCCCACAACGATACCATGCTGGTCCGGGAACAACAGGAAGTTAAGGCGGGGCAAAAAATCGCTACCATGGGTAGCACCGGAACCAGTTCAGTAAGATTGCACTTTGAAATTCGTTACAAGGGGAAATCCGTAAACCCGTTGCGTTATTTACCGCAGCGATAATCCGGCAGAACCTTAGGTGTTCTGCCCTTGGATCACGGGTAGGAGCCGCTTATGAGCCAGAATACGCTGAAAGTTAATGAGTTACACGATGATGCGGAATTCGAGGAGAACGGAGCTGAGGTTTTTGATGAGAAGGCTCTCGTTGAGAACGAACCTGGTGATAATGAAGTAGCTGAAGAAGAGTTGCTGTCACAGGGTGCGACGCAACGCGTTCTGGATGCGACGCAGCTTTACCTCGGCGAGATTGGTTATTCACCACTGTTAACGGCGGAAGAAGAGGTGTTCTTCGCCCGTCGCGCATTACGCGGTGACATTCCTTCTCGTCGTCGCATGATCGAAAGTAACTTACGCCTGGTGGTAAAGATTGCCCGTCGTTATAGCAATCGTGGTCTGGCGCTGCTGGATCTGATTGAAGAGGGTAATCTCGGCCTGATTCGCGCCGTAGAGAAGTTTGACCCGGAACGCGGGTTCCGCTTCTCAACTTATGCCACCTGGTGGATTCGTCAGACCATTGAACGGGCTATCATGAACCAAACCCGTACTATTCGTCTGCCGATTCACATTGTTAAAGAGCTGAACGTTTACCTGCGTACCGCGCGTGAACTGTCGCACAAGCTGGACCATGAGCCGAGTGCGGAAGAGATCGCCGAGCAGCTGGACAAGCCAGTTGATGACGTAAGCCGTATGTTGCGTCTCAACGAGCGCATTACGTCGGTTGATACGCCGTTAGGCGGTGATTCCGAGAAAGCGCTGCTGGATATCCTGGCCGATGAGAAAGACAACGGTCCGGAAGACACCACGCAGGACGATGATATGAAACAGAGCATCGTTAAGTGGTTGTTTGAACTCAATGCCAAGCAGCGTGAAGTGCTGGCGCGTCGTTTCGGCCTGTTAGGCTATGAAGCGGCAACGCTGGAAGATGTGGGCCGCGAAATCGGTTTAACCCGTGAGCGTGTCCGTCAGATTCAGGTAGAAGGTCTGCGTCGTCTGCGTGAAATTCTGCAGACGCAGGGTCTGAATATCGAAGCACTGTTCCGCGAATAAGCCGTAGCTGGCAATAAAAACGGTGACCATAAGGTCACCGTTTTTTTATGCCTGTCATTCAGGCCGGCGCGCCGCGAACGCGCCGGTGACTGATTACATCAGGGTTTTCAGACGGTAAATCCACTCCAGCGCCTGTTTGGGCGTCAGTCTGTCCGGATCGAGCGCTTCCAGCGCCTCCACTGCCGGCGAGGTTTCCGCCACCAGCAGCGGCAGCTGTGAGCCCTCCACCGTTGAGCCGGCAGAACTGCCCGACAGCGCTTCCAGCTCTTTTAGCTTGTGACGCGCACGCTTAATCACCTCTTTCGGCACCCCGGCCAGCGCCGCCACGGCCAGGCCGTAGCTCTTGCTCGCGGCGCCATCCTGCACGCTGTGCATAAAGGCAATGGTGTCACCGTGTTCCACCGCATCAAGATGCACATTCACCACGCCTTCCATTTTCTCCGGCAGGGTCGTGAGCTCGAAGTAGTGGGTAGCAAACAGCGTCATGGCTTTGATGCGATTCGCCAGGCTTTCGGCACAGGCCCAGGCGAGCGACAGGCCATCATAAGTGGACGTACCGCGGCCGATTTCGTCCATCAGCACCAGGCTGTTTTCGGTGGCGTTATGCAGAATGTTGGCGGTCTCGGTCATCTCGACCATAAAGGTAGAGCGACCGGAGGCGAGATCGTCAGCGGCACCGACACGGGTAAAGATGCGATCGATGGGGCCGATCACCGTCTCTTCCGCTGGCACATAGCTGCCGATCCAGGCCATCAGTGCAATCAGGGCCGTCTGCCGCATGTAAGTACTCTTACCGCCCATGTTGGGGCCGGTAATGATCAGCATGCGACGCTGCATTGAGAGCGACAGCGGGTTGGCAATGAACGGCTCTTTCAGCACCTGTTCCACCACCGGATGGCGACCGGCGGTGATGCGAATCCCGGCTTTCTCCTGCAGCACCGGGCGGCAGTAGTTGAGCGTCCAGGCGCGCTCGGCCAGGTTGGCCAGTACGTCCAGTTCTGCCAGCGCCGCGGCGCTCTGCTGCAGCGCTTCGAGGTGCGGCAGCAGGCGATCGAACAGCTCGTCATACAGGCTCTTTTCCAGCGCCAGCGCTTTGCCTTTCGACGTGAGAACCTTGTCTTCGTACTCTTTCAGTTCGGGAATGATATAGCGCTCAGCATTTTTCAGCGTCTGGCGGCGAACGTAATGGATAGGCACCAGATGGCTCTGTCCGCGGCTGACCTGAATGTAATAGCCGTGCACAGCATTGAAGCCAACCTTCAGCGTATCCAGCCCCAGTTTTTCGCGCTCGCGAATCTCCAGGCGGTCAAGATAGTCGCTGGCGCCGTCGGCCAGCGCGCGCCACTCGTCCAGCTCGGCGTTATAGCCGGGCGCGATAACACCACCGTCGCGCACCAGCACCGGCGGCGATTCAATAATGGCGCTTTCCAGCAGTTCGCGCAGTTCGCTGAAATCCCCCATCCGATCGCGCAGCGCGTTGAGATGGGGCGCTGCCACGTCCGCTAACTGGGTATTGAGTTCAGGTAATTGCTGGAAGGCATGACGCATGCGTGCCAGATCGCGCGGACGCGCGGTGCGCAGCGCCAGACGTGCCAGAATACGCTCCAGATCGCCCACCTGGCGCAGCACCGGTTGCAGTTCTTCGCTCAGCGACTGCAGTTCGGCAATTGATTCCTGGCGGCGCGTGATGGTGGCTACGTCGCGCAGCGGCATATGCAGCCAGCGCTTCAGCATGCGGCTACCCATCGGCGTGACGGTTTTATCCAGCACCGCCGCGAGCGTATTTTCGCTGCCGCCCGCCAGATTCTGGGTGATTTCCAGATTGCGCCGGGTAGCCGCATCCATAATGACGCTGTCCTGCTGGCGCTCCATACTCAGTGAACGAATATGGGGCAGCGAGGTGCGCTGCGTATCTTTCACATACTGCAGCAGACAGCCCGCCGCGCGCAGCGCCAGATGCGCCTGCTCGACGCCAAAGCCGCTGAGATCGCGCGTGCCAAACTGCAGGTTCAACTGCTGACGCGCGGTGTCGATTTCGAATTCCCACAGCGGACGCCGCCGCAGTCCGCGGCGCTGATCAATCAGCGTCATGGCCTGCAAATCCTCTGGATAGAGCAACTCTGCCGGATTGGTGCGCTGCAGTTCAGCCGCCATGGTCTCGACATCGCCCGGCTCGCTGAGGCGGAAACGCCCGGAGCTGATATCCAGCGTGGCGTAGCCAAAACCGCGCTGGCTCTGGAAGATGGCTGCCAGCAGGTTATCCTGGCGCTCCTGCAGTAACGCTTCATCACTGATGGTGCCGGGCGTTACGATGCGCACCACTTTACGCTCAACCGGCCCTTTGCTGAGTGCCGGATCGCCAATCTGTTCACAGATCGCCACCGATTCGCCCAGCTGCACCAGCTTCGCCAGATAGCCCTCAACGGCATGATAGGGCACGCCGGCCATCGGGATCGGTTCCCCGGCGGACGCGCCGCGTTTGGTCAGCGAGATCTCCAGCAGCTGCGATGCGCGTCTGGCATCGTCGTAGAACAGCTCATAGAAATCGCCCATGCGATAAAACAGCAGGATGTCAGGATGATCGGCCTTCAGGCGCAGGTATTGCTGCATCATGGGGGTGTGGCCACTGAAGTCCATTTGCTCTGCTCCTTTCATCTCATTCTCACTCAGGATTCACTCTTTTGATTTCCGCTGGCTGGACAGGGGCAGCCGGGATGTATGGTTATCACACTGGCGGATAACGAAAGGGCAGATGTTAGCATTTTTGCGCAGCCCGCTTCATCCGCCAGCCGATGTTTCTGGCTGGCGACCATATCAAATTGCGACAGGCGGTAAAAAGCAAATTTTACGCGGCGGGGAAAACTGTGGAGCCAGCACGCAAATCCGGCGCTTAGCCGCGGCCGGGTGAGGCCGCTGCCGCGCTACAGGTGAGCGTCAGTTCGGTCAGTGCACCCCTTACCTCAGCGGCGTTTTCATTACCTGACCAGAGATAGGGCTGGTCATAACTGCAGAATCACAACGGGCGTAAATTTACGACATTGCTCTGTAAGTCGCTTCGTTGAACGATTACCATGAGCATTCGTGTTTCATCTGGCTTATGGATATCCGATGCGTTTTAAGGTTGCTCTTCTTCCGCTTATTTGTTTGCTTGCTGCCTGCAGCAGTAAGCCTGCCCCCCAGCAGCAATCCGCCGTTGTGCCTGCACCGAAAGGGGGGTTTTTACTGGAACCTTCTCACGCCATTCAGCCGATGTTTGGCGACTTTGCCGGTAATCCGGCGGCGGAACAATTTATCGATCAGATGGTGGCGAAGCACGGTTTCAACCGCGACCAGCTGCATGCGGTCATTGGTCAGGCGAAGCGACTGGATTACGTGCTGCGCCTGATGGATCAGCAGGCACCGAGCTATACGCCGCCGAGCGGGCCGAACGGCGCGTGGATTCGCTATCGCAATAAATTCATCACCCCGGATAACGTGCAGAACGGCGTCGCCTTCTGGAATCAATATCAGGATGCGCTGCAGCGCGCCCAGCAGGTGTATGGCGTACCGCCGGAGATCATCGTCGGGATTATCGGGGTGGAAACACGCTGGGGTCGGGTGATGGGCAAAACCCGTCTGCTGGATGCGCTGGCGACGCTCTCGTTTAGCTATCCGCGCCGTGCCGCTTACTTCAGCAGCGAGCTGGAAACCTTCCTGCTGATGGCGCGCACCGAGCAGGACGATCCGCTGGATCTGCGCGGCTCTTTCGCCGGTGCCATGGGCTACGGCCAGTTTATGCCGTCCTCCTATAAGCAGTATGCGGTCGATTTTAACGGCGACGGCCATATCAATCTGTGGGATCCGGTGGATGCCATCGGCAGCGTTGCCAACTACTTTAAAGCGCACGGCTGGCGTTCCGGTGAAAACGTCGCCGTGCCCGCCAGCGGTCAGGCACCGGCGCTGGAGAACGGTTTCAAAACCTCTTATTCAGTGAATACGCTGGCGGCCAGCGGTCTGGCACCGCAGGGTTCGCTGGACGGCAACAGCCAGGTCAGCCTGCTGCGGCTGGATCTCGGCACCAGCTATCAATACTGGTACGGTCTGCCTAATTTCTACGTGATTACGCGCTACAACCACAGCACGCACTATGCCATGGCGGTGTGGCAGCTGGGGCAGGCGGTCGCCCAGGCGCGTCAGGGCAACATGCTTTAATCCTGTCCTTATAAAGTATGAGGGTATAAGATGGCGCCCGTTTTGCGGTGCCTTCTTCATCGCATACCGACCACTGAGGAATATGTATGACGACTTTACCTGCCTGCCCGGCCTGCCAGGCAGATTACACCTGGCAGGAGGGTGAAAACCTGAACTGCCCCTCCTGCGGCCATATCTGGTCCGCCAGCGCGGATGACAGCAGCGAAGGGCTGGTGGTGCGCGATGCCAACGGTAACCTGCTGGCAGATGGCGATAGCGTAACCGTAGTGAAAGATCTCAAGGTGAAAGGCAGCTCTTCCACCCTGAAAATCGGCACCAAAGTGAAAAGCATCCGTCTGGTTGAAGGTGACCACAATATCGATTGCAAAATCGACGGCTTCGGTCCGATGAAACTCAAATCTGAGTTTGTGAAAAAGAACTAATTGCAGGACGGCCATGTGCCGTCCTGTTGCTTTCTCCCTTCTGGTTGGGCTGGTAACCACAGCCTCACCAGCGCGCGATATCGCCACGCCCGAACCTGCTGTCTCTGATTCCGCTGCGCCACTCACACTTTTCCGGCAACCGCACTTTTCTCTTCGCGCCTCGCGCAGCAAAACAGGTAGTGTGTGACTCTTCCACACAGACAGGAGCGTTGCTATGCAAGACTGGAATCCCCAGCTGTATCGTCAGTTTGAATCTGAGCGTACGCGTCCGGCACAGGAGTTGCTGGCGCGTATTCCCGTCAACGAGGTGCGCTTTGCTACGGACCTGGGATGTGGCCCGGGCAACAGCACGGAACTGCTGGCACAGGCCTGGCCGCAGGCGCACATCACTGGCATCGACAGCTCTGAGGCGATGCTGGAACAGGCGCGGCAACGCCTGCCGGACTGTGATTTTCGTCAGGCCGATATCCGCAGCTGGCAGCCTGAGCAGCCGCAACAGGTCATTTATGCCAACGCGTCGCTGCAATGGCTGACCGACCACGAAACCTTGTTGCCGCATCTGGTAAACCAGCTGGCACCGGGCGGAGCACTGGCGGTGCAAATGCCGGATAACCTGCAGGAGCCGTCGCATCGTCTGATGCGTGAGGTGGCGGCCAGCTCACGCTGGCAGGCGCATATTTCGCCTCAGGCGGCAGAACGCAAACGCCTGCTGAGCAGCGATCGCTACTATGATTTATTAGGCGATGCAGGCTGTCAGGTCGATATCTGGCGCACCACTTACTATCATCCGATGGCGGATGCGCAGGCGATTATCAGCTGGTTGCGTGCCACCGGGCTGCGTCCGTTCCTTGCCGCGCTGGATGAGGCGCAGCAGGCTGACTTTTTACGCGACTATCATCAGGCGCTGCTGCCCGCTTACCCGACGTGCAGTAATGGACAGGTTTTGCTGGCCTTTCCGCGTTTATTTATGGTGGCGGTGAAAACGCACTGACCTCACCGGAACGCAGCGCGCAAAATGCGACGGTGGCGGTTGAAAAGGGCTTGTTGCCGCACCATTTACTGCTAACGTGAAGCGCCACAACAGGAGAAGGCGATGAACGACGAACAACTTCAGCAGCTCAGCCGACGTATTGGCGAACAGCTCAGGCATCGTCAGGCGACGGTGACGGCGGCGGAGTCCTGTACCGGCGGCTGGATTGCCAAGGTATTTACCGACATCAGCGGCAGTTCTGCGTGGTTTGAGCGCGGCTTTGTTACCTATAGCAATGAGGCCAAGCAGCAGATGGTTGGCGTGCAGGCGGCGACGCTGGCGCAGCACGGTGCCGTCAGTGAGCAAACGGTACGCGAAATGGTGACCGGCGCCTGTGCCGCGGCCGGCGCCGGCTACGGTATTGCGGTGAGCGGTATCGCCGGGCCGGATGGCGGCACGGCAGAAAAGCCGGTCGGTACCGTCTGGTTTGCGCTGGCAGGTCCGGAGGGCCGCGTGCTGGCGCAGCGCCAGCAGTTTGCCGGCGATCGTGATGCTGTCCGGCGTCAGTCGGTTAGCTGGGCGCTGCAGGCGCTGCTGGATGAATTTCTGACAAATTAAACTTGATGCTGTATGACTATACAGTATAATTAGCGGCAACAGAACGAGCAGGCATACACGGTGCCCGCTCACCCGGCATGATTAGGAGTGGAAATGGCGATTGACGAGAACAAACAGAAGGCTTTAGCTGCCGCGCTGGGCCAGATTGAGAAACAATTTGGTAAAGGCTCCATCATGCGCCTGGGTGAAGACCGCTCGATGGATGTTGAAACCATCTCTACCGGCTCCCTGTCGCTGGACATCGCGCTGGGCGCAGGTGGCCTGCCAATGGGCCGTATCGTTGAGATCTACGGACCTGAGTCCTCCGGTAAAACCACGCTGACCCTGCAGGTCATTGCTGCTGCGCAGCGTAAAGGCAAAACCTGTGCCTTTATCGATGCCGAGCACGCGCTGGATCCGGTATACGCCAAGAAACTGGGCGTCGACATTGATAACCTGCTGTGTTCGCAGCCGGATACCGGTGAGCAGGCGCTGGAGATCTGTGATGCGCTGGCCCGTTCGGGTGCGGTAGACGTGATCATCGTTGACTCCGTGGCGGCGCTGACGCCGAAAGCGGAAATCGAAGGTGAAATCGGTGATTCGCACATGGGTCTGGCTGCGCGTATGATGAGCCAGGCGATGCGTAAGCTGGCGGGTAACCTCAAGCAGTCCAACACGCTGCTGATCTTCATCAACCAGATTCGTATGAAGATTGGTGTGATGTTCGGTAACCCGGAAACCACCACCGGTGGTAACGCCCTGAAATTCTACGCCTCTGTGCGTCTGGATATCCGCCGTATCGGCGCCATTAAAGAGGGCGACGAAGTGGTGGGGAGCGAAACCCGCGTTAAAGTGGTGAAGAACAAAGTGGCAGCACCGTTTAAGCAGGCTGAGTTCCAGATCATGTACGGTGAAGGCATCAACACCTTCGGCGAACTGGTTGACCTCGGCGTGAAGCACAAACTGGTGGAAAAAGCCGGTGCGTGGTACAGCTACAACGGCGATAAAATCGGCCAGGGTAAAGCGAACGCTACCAACTTCCTCAAAGAGAACCCGGCGATTGCCAATGAACTCGACGTTAAGCTGCGTGACATGCTGTTGACCGGCGCAACGGCGGAAGCGGCGACAGCGGATAGCGCGGCTGATAAATACGAAGAAGCCAGCGAAACCAACGAAGATTTCTAACCATACTCACGGGAGCAGCAATGCTCCCGTTTTGCTTTTTCCCGCCCGTGCTTTTCCTCTCTGCCTTCTTGCTTTACCCTGCGCAACAGTCACAACAAGGTAATCCTATGTCATCGACCTCATCACAGGCTCCGGAGCCAACCTTTTCCCGGGTACTCGATCGTGCCATGCGTATTTTGTCGCAGCGCGACCATAGCCGCGACGAGCTGAAACGCAAACTGCAGCTGAACAATCAGCGTGCGGCCTGGCTACAGCAACAGGAGAGCCAGCCGATACCGGAAGCGCTGCTGGAGAAAGTGCTCGACTGGTGTCAGGAGAATGGCTGGCTCAACGACCAGCGTTTTACCGAACACTTTATTCAGAGTCGCGCGCGCAAAGGCTATGGTCCACAGCGGGTGCGCATGGAGCTGCAGCAAAAAGGCATCGACCGTGATGAGATCAACCAGGCGCTGTTCGACAGCGAGGTTGACTGGAGCCAGTGCGCGGCCGAGGTCGCTAAACGTAAATTCGGCGAACCGCTGCCGCAAAGCTGGGCGGAAAAAAGCAAAGTCCAGCGCTTTCTGATGTCGAAAGGCTTTATGATGGAAGACATTCAGGCGATTTTCAGAAATATTGACGACTGAAAGGCGATGGGATTTTACTTCCCATTGAAGAAAATTTATCTTATTCCCACTTTTTGTTCCTCAGTCAGTGGCAGGCCGGGCGCATGCGGTTTGCCAGCGAAAGGGAACGTTCGTTAGCGTGATTCCAGGAATTTTATGAGCAAGAGCACTGCTGAGATCCGTCAAGCGTTTCTCGACTTTTTTCATAGCAAGGGACATCAGGTTGTAGCCAGCAGCTCCCTCGTACCAAACAACGATCCGACGTTGCTGTTTACTAACGCCGGCATGGTGCAATTTAAAGACGTTTTCCTTGGTCAGGACAAGCGCGATTATTCGCGTGCCACCACGTCGCAGCGCTGCGTGCGTGCCGGCGGTAAGCACAATGACCTGGAAAACGTCGGCTACACCGCGCGTCACCACACCTTCTTTGAAATGCTGGGCAACTTCAGCTTTGGCGACTACTTCAAGAAAGAAGCCATTGCCTACGCCTGGGAACTGCTGACGGGCGAGCAGTGGTTTAAGCTGCCGAAAGAGCGTCTGTGGGTAACCGTATACGAAACCGATGACGAAGCCTTTGAAATCTGGGCCAATGACATCGGCGTACCGCGCGAACGTATTATCCGCATTGGCGATAATAAAGGCGGTGCTTACGCCTCTGACAACTTCTGGCAGATGGGTGACACCGGCCCTTGCGGTCCGTGCACCGAAATCTTCTACGATCACGGTGACCATATCTGGGGCGGTCCTCCGGGCAGTCCGGAAGAGGATGGCGATCGCTATATCGAAATCTGGAACATCGTGTTCATGCAGTTCAACCGTCAGGCCGACGGCACCATGCAGCCACTGCCGAAACCGTCGGTGGATACCGGTATGGGCCTTGAGCGTATCGCCGCGGTACTGCAGCATGTGAACTCCAACTATGAAATCGATCTGTTCGCGAAGCTGATTAACGCGGTGGCGCAGGTAACCGGCGCCACCGATCTGAACAACAAATCACTGCGCGTGATCGCCGACCACATCCGTTCGTGCGCCTTCCTGATTGCTGATGGTGTTATCCCGTCGAATGAAAACCGTGGCTATGTGCTGCGCCGCATCATTCGTCGCGCGGTGCGTCATGGCAACATGCTGGGCGCGAAAGAAGCCTTCTTCTACAAACTGGTGGCTCCGCTGATCGAGGTGATGGGCGCAGCAGGTGAGGACCTCAAACGTCAGCAGAAGCACGTTGAGAACGCCCTGAAAAATGAAGAAGAGCAGTTTGCTAAAACGCTGGAGCGTGGCCTGGCACTGCTGGACGACGAGCTGGCGAAGCTGAAAGGCGACACCCTCGACGGCGAAACGGTTTTCCGTCTGTATGACACCTTCGGCTTCCCGGCGGACCTGACTGCTGACGTATGCCGTGAGCGCAATCTGAAGATTGACGAAGCGGGCTTTGAAGCGGCGATGGAGCAGCAGCGTCAGCGTGCGCGTGAAGCCAGCGGCTTCGGTACCGATTACAACACGGTTATCCGCTTTGATACGCCGACTCAATTCAAAGGTTACGACCACCTCGCACTCGAAGCGACGGTGCAGGCGCTGTTTGTGGACGGCCAGCAGGTTGAGCAGGTTACTGCCGGGCAGGATGCGGTGGTGATTCTGGATCAGACCCCGTTCTACGGTGAGTCTGGCGGCCAGGTGGGCGATACCGGCGTTCTGACCGGGCAAAATGCTGAATTTAGCGTGCAGGATACGCAAAAATATGGCAAAGCCTTTGGTCATATCGGTAAGCTACGTCAGGGTCAGCTGCGGGTGGGCGATCGCCTGCAGGCGCAGGTTGATGAAGTGCGTCGTTCGCGCATCATCCTTAACCACTCCGCGACGCATCTGATGCACGAAGCGTTGCGCGAAGTGCTGGGCGATCACGTTGGCCAGAAAGGCTCGCTCAACAACGACAAGTACCTGCGTTTTGACTTCTCACACGGCGAAGCCATGAAGCCGCAGCAGATTCGTGCGGTTGAGGATATCGTTAACGCCCAGATTCGCCGCAACCTGCCTATCACTACTAACGTGATGGACCTGGAAGAGGCGAAAGCGCTGGGCGCCACCGCGCTGTTCGGTGAGAAGTACGATCAGCGTGTGCGCGTAGTCAGCATGGGCGAATACTCCATTGAGCTGTGCGGCGGTACGCACGCAGCCCGCACCGGTGACATCGGCCTGTTCCGCATTCAGGGCGAAGCCGGCACGGCGGCGGGTATTCGCCGTATCGAAGCGGTGACCGGTGAAGCCGCGATTGCACAACTGCACGCGCAGAGCGATCAGCTAACCGATATTGCTCAGGTGGTGAAAGCCAACCACAGTAATCTGAACGAGAAAGTGCGCGGACTGGTAGAAAACGTGCGTGCGCTGGAGAAAGAGCTGCAACAGCTACGCGATCAGCAAGCGGCGCAGGAAAGCGCTTCACTGAGTAGCAAAGCGGTTGAGGTGAAGGGCGCGAAACTGCTGGTAAGCGAACTCAGCAATGTCGAGCCAAAAATGCTGCGCACGATGGTGGACGATCTGAAAAATCAGCTTGGTTCTGCTGTCATCGTACTGGCAACCGTTGCAGAAGGTAAGGTGTCGCTGATTGCTGGCGTCACCAAAGATCTGACCGATCGGGTGAAGGCCGGTGAGCTGATTGGCGAACTGGCTGCGCAGGTTGGCGGTAAAGGCGGCGGGCGTCCGGACCTGGCGCAGGCTGGCGGAACCGACGCCCAGGCACTTTCTGGCGCGCTGGCTGGCGTGCCGGAGTGGGTGAGTAACCGGCTGTAACGAAATAAAATTAAGCATCGTGAAGAGCGCCAGGAACATCTGTTTCGGCGCTTTTTAACGCGGTGTGCACCAGGTAATGACAAAGTCCGGTTGATGTAGTGTATTTCGGCTAAACTAACTATCAGCAGAATGTATTGGCATGGCAGAACACAATGGTGTATTTGTCATAGGCATTGTTCAGCGTTATATGATGGATATGGCCGGGAGACCGAACAGGCCCGACTCTTTTAATCTTTCAAGGAGCAAAGAATGCTTATTCTAACTCGTCGAGTTGGTGAAACCCTCATGATTGGTGATGAGGTAACTGTAACGGTGCTGGGTGTTAAGGGTAACCAGGTCCGCATAGGCGTAAACGCGCCAAAAGAAGTGTCGGTTCACCGTGAAGAGATCTATCAGCGCATCCAGGCTGAAAAAACACAGATTTCACCTCAATAACGTATTCAGTGCCTCGCTATGTGGCGAGGCGCTACCGCTTCTCTTCCTCCCGTCGTTGTTTTTATCCGTTCACGCTCTCCTGATTTTTCCGCGAATTATGTCGGCTGCCGCACGCTTTTACTGTTGATAAATCACTCTTTTTGTCGGCAAAACATGCGGATTGCACGTCATTTGCGCAATCAAACCTGAATCGGTAAAAAGTCGGGAAAAATTGTTTGACTTATAAGTCCGGGAAAGTAATATGTGCGCCACGCAGTGCCGATGAGCGGAAACAAAGTTCAAAAGCACGGTTCGCAAGAACGCGTAAGGTGAGGTGGCCGAGAGGCTGAAGGCGCTCCCCTGCTAAGGGAGTATGCGGTCAAAAGCTGCATCCGGGGTTCGAATCCCCGCCTCACCGCCATTTTCCGATGCATCCATAGCTCAGCTGGATAGAGTACTCGGCTACGAACCGAGCGGTCGGAGGTTCGAATCCTCCTGGATGCACCATCTTTTTCAGGATGGAAAGTGCCTCAGTGTGTCATGAAGCGATAAGCTTTCAGGGCGTACTAAGGAGGATAACGTTGCTTCAGCAACGGCCCGCAGGGTGAGGCGCAAGCCGAATAATCCTCCTGGATGCACCATCTTCGGATATGGTATTTACTTCAGAGTAGTAAGAGTGAACGAGTAGTTCCTTTCATGGTGAGTTGTTAGCACCCTGCGTTGTACGAGAATCATTTAATGCATCCATAGCTCAGCTGGATAGAGTACTCGGCTACGAACCGAGCGGTCGGAGGTTCGAATCCTCCTGGATGCACCATTCTTTGTATCATTCCCAGGTTGATTTCAGTTAGTCCATCGTAAGAAAATCTCTCAATGCATCCATAGCTCAGCTGGATAGAGTACTCGGCTACGAACCGAGCGGTCGGAGGTTCGAATCCTCCTGGATGCACCATTCTCTGTGTTATTCTCAAGTCTGTTCAGTTTGTTCATCGAAAGAAAATCTCAATGCATCCATAGCTCAGCTGGATAGAGTACTCGGCTACGAACCGAGCGGTCGGAGGTTCGAATCCTCCTGGATGCACCATCTTCTGCAAGATGGAAAGTGCCTCAGTGTGTCATGATGCGATAATCGTTCAGGACGTGTTAAGGAGGATAACGTTGCTTCAGCAACGGCCCGCAGGGTGAGGCGCCAGCCGAATAATCCTCCTGGATGCACCATCAAATAAAAAAGCAAACTGCCCTTGTGCGCTGTTCCGCTTGATTCCTGACCCGATTCAACATCCGCATTCCGAAAGATTTTCTCACGCGCCGTCTCCATCAAAAAATCACTGCATTTACCGACATTTATCGCCGGTCGCGCGCTCTGACCTTATTCTGAAAACGAAAATTGCTAATGCTTTCAAAGCATTTGCGGTTAAGCCTGCCTGGCGACAACCTGAGCGCATTACGCTAAAGTAATGGCTCATTTTGTGGTGTTAATGGAGTCACAATGTACGACCACTATGACGCCCTGATTTTCGATATGGACGGCACCATTCTTGATACCGAGCCGACACATCGAAAAGCCTGGCAGCAGGTGCTGAGCCGCTATGGTTTCACCATGGACGAAGCAAAGATGGTGGCATTCAACGGGGCACCCACCTGGCAACTGGCCCGCTACATTCTGGAACAGAATCAGGCACAGCACGATCCGCATCAGCTGGCGGCAGAGAAAACGGCGGCGCTGAAAGCGATGCTGCTGGAAGACGTGCGTCCGCTGCCGCTGATGCAGGTGGTCAAAGCCTATCACGGTCGCCGTCCGATGGCGGTTGGCACCGGCAGCGAACACAGCTTAGCCAAAGCGCTGCTGGAAGCGCTCAACGTTTATCATCTGTTTGATGCGGTAGTCGGCGCGGACGATGTCCAGCGTCATAAGCCGCAGCCTGATACCTTCTTACGCTGTGCAGAGCTGATGGGCGTTGCGCCTGCGCGCTGCGTGGTATTCGAGGATGCTGACTTTGGCGTGCAGGCAGCTAAAGCGGCGGGCATGGATGTGGTTGATGTCCGTTTACTGTGAATGAATTTCTGACGTATGGATCGTTATTCGGCAGTAGCTTTCTGAGTGCAACGCTGCTTCCGGGCAGCTCAGAAGCGGTGCTGATTGCGTTATTGATCGCCCAGAAAGGGTCGGTCTATGGATTGTTACTGGCTGCATCAGTGGGAAACACGCTGGGCGGCCTGACCAACATTCTTCTTGGTCGCCTGATGCCAGCAACAGGGCAGGGGCGATGGCACGACACAGCAATGACGTGGCTACAACGATGGGGACCCGCAGCGCTGCTGTTTAGCTGGCTGCCAGTGGTGGGCGATTTACTCTGCGTGCTCGCAGGGTGGTTGCGCTTCTCCTGGCTGCCCTGCGTGCTGTTTCTCGCCCTGGGTAAAACGCTGCGTTATATCGTTATCGCGACCGCCACTTTACAAGGTATGCAATGGTGGCATTGATTCGCACAGATTCGAGGCTACGGTTAACATTATGCTGAACAAAAATAAATTATTCACACAGCGGGAGGTTAATGTGATCCCGGACGTATCAAAAGCGCTCTCCTGGCTGGAAGCGCATCCCGACGCGTTAAAGGGTATCGGCCGTGGCATTGAACGTGAAACACTTCGCGTCCAGCCGAATGGTCATCTGGCTACCACTGGCCACCCTGAATCGCTGGGTTCAGCGCTGAAGCACGACTGGATTACCACCGATTTTGCTGAAACGCTGCTGGAGTTCATCACCCCGGTGGATCAGAACATCGATCGCTCCCTGGCGTTTCTGCGTGACATCCACCGTCACGTGGCACGCGAGCTGGGCGACGAGCGCATGTGGCCGTTCAGTATGCCGGGCTATGTTGAAGATGTGGACAACATTGAGCTGGCGCAGTACGGCAGCTCCAATATCGGCAAAATGAAAACCCTGTATCGTCAGGGGCTGAAAAACCGCTACAGCGCGCTGATGCAGATTATTTCTGGCGTGCACTATAACTTCTCGCTGCCGCTGTCGTTCTGGCAGGAGTGGGCGGATGTCAAAGACGCGGAGAGCGGCAAAGAGACCATCTCGGCGGGCTATCTGCGCCTGATTCGCAACTACTATCGCTACGGCTGGGTGATTCCTTATCTGTTTGGCGCTTCGCCAGCCATCTGCTCTTCCTTCCTGCAGGGACGGGAAAGTAAGCTGCCGTTCGAAACCAACGGCGAAGGAACATTGTGGCTGCCGTATGCCACGTCGCTGCGCCTGAGCGATCTGGGCTACACCAATAAATCACAAAGCGGGCTGGGCATTACCTTCAACTCGCTGGAAGGATATGTCGCTGCGCTGAAAGCGGCGATCAAAACGCCGTCTGCCGAATATGCGGCGATGGGCACTAAAGACGCGGAAGGCAACTGGCTGCAGCTCAATACCAACGTGCTGCAAATCGAGAACGAACTGTACGCACCGATTCGTCCGAAACGCGTGACCCGCTCGGGTGAGGCGCCGTCCGATGCGCTGCTGCGCGGCGGCATTGAGTACATTGAAGTGCGTTCACTGGACATCAACCCGTTCTCTGCCATCGGTGTGGATGCCGATCAGGCGCGCTTCCTCGATCTGTTCCTTATCTGGTGTACGCTGGCCGATGCGCCGGAGATGAGCGCAGATGAGCTGCTGTGCAGCCGGAAAAACTGGAACCGCGTGGTGCTGGAAGGGCGCAAGCCGGGTCAGGTGATCGGCGTGGGCTGCAGTGATACGGAACATCTGCTGGTTGATGTCGGTAAAGCGCTGTTTGCCGATCTGCGCCGGGTGGCTGAAGTGCTGGATAGCAACGACGGCAGCACGCAATATCAACAGGTTTGCGATCAACTGGTAGCGTCGTTTGACGATCCTGAGCTAACCTATTCGGCGCGCATTCTGCAAGCCATTAAAGAGCAGGGTTTGACCGGAGCCGGCGTAGCGCTGGCCGAGCAGTATCGTCATCTGCTGTGCGAAGAGCCGCTGGAAATTCTCACCGAAGCCGATTTTAGCCGTCAGGCGCAGGAGTCGGTGCTGAAACAGCAGCAGCTGGAGCAGAGTGATACACTGGATTTTGCCAGCTATCTGGCAGGTCGCGAAGGCTAGAAAAGAAAATGGCCACATCACTGTGGCCTAAATTAACATCTCTGTTGTCAGGGATGATGATAACAAATGCGCGTCTTTCATATATTCAGACGTTGGGCGAACAGAAAAGTTTCATCGTTTTAAAAAAAATCTCAAAACAGGAGGTGACGTATGCCACTACTGGATAGTTTTACTGTTGATCACACCATCATGGGCGCGCCAGCGGTACGCGTGGCGAAGACCATGAACACTCCGCATGGCGATACCATCACCGTTTTCGATCTGCGTTTCTGCCGTCCGAACATCGACATCCTGACCGAACGCGGCATCCACACGCTGGAGCACCTGTTCGCGGGCTTCATGCGTAACCACCTCAACGGTGACGGCGTGGAAATCGTCGATATCTCACCGATGGGCTGCCGCACCGGCTTCTACATGAGCCTGATTGGTACGCCAGACGAGCAGCGCGTGGCAAAAGCGTGGAAAGGCGCGATGGAAGATGTGCTGAAGGTAAAAGATCAGAACCAGATTCCGGAACTGAACGAATACCAGTGCGGCAGCTACAAGCTGCACTCGCTGGACGAAGCGCAGCAGATTGCGCGCAACGTGCTGGCGCACGACATTGGCGTTAACCGCAATGAAGATCTGAAGCTGCCGGCAGAAAAGCTGAAAGAGCTGCAACTCTAGTTGCCGCTTCTGCCATAAAAAACGCCGCGATTATCGCGGCGTTTTGTTTTTGTCGTCTCAGGAACCGATGGACGCTTTCAGCGGCTGATGCGGCGTAATGCGCACCTGCTTCACCATGTTGTCCTGCACATCAAGAATATCAATGTCGTAATGGCCAACCTGTACTTGCGTGTCCATCTGCGGGATCTCTTCCAGCGCTTCCAGCAGCATACCGTTGATGGTGCGCGCTTCCTCTTCCGGCAGCGTCCAGTTGAACGCCTTATTGATTTCCCGCACGTTGGCGCTGCCTTCAATCAGCACCGAACCGTCGTTTTGCGGCATCACTTCTTCGGCCAGTGACGGTGACATAGAGGTGGTGAAGTCGCCGACGATCTCTTCCAGAATATCTTCGATGGTAACCAGTCCTTTGATGTCGCCGTACTCATCGATCACCAGCCCCACTTTCTTCTTATTGCGCTGGAATTTTACCAGCTGCACGTTAAGAGGCGTACCTTCCGGCACGTAGTAGATTTCATCGGCAGCGCGCAGCAGTCGCTCTTTATTGAACTCTTTTTTCCCGGCCATCATGCGCCACGCTTCGCGCACGCGCAGCATGCCGACGCTATCGTCCAGTGAGTCGCGGAACAGCACAATACGGCCATGCGGTGAGTTGCTTAGCTGACGCTCGATCGACTTCCACTCATCGTTGATATTGATGCCGACGATCTCATTGCGCGGCACCATGATGTCGTCAACGTTGACCTTCTCAAGGTCCAGTACCGACAGCAGCATGTCCTGGTTGCGGCGCGACATCAGCGAGCGGGATTCATACACGATGGTGCGCAGCTCTTCTTTGCTGAGGGCGGAGTTAATCGACCCTTCGGTCTTAATGCCCACCATGCGCATCAGAATGCGGGTAATGGTATTGAGCAGCCACACCAGCGGCAGCATCACGTACTGCAGCGGCGCCAGCAGAAAACTGCTGGGATACGCGACTTTTTCCGGATAGAGCGCCGCGACGGTTTTAGGCAGCACTTCGGCAAACACCAGCACCACGAAGGTCAGCACGCCAGTGGCGATGGCTACGCCGGCATCGCCGTACAGGCGCATACCGACAATGGTGCCGAGCGCTGAGGCGAGGATATTCACGAGGTTGTTGCCGATCAGCACCAGGCTAATCAGACGATCGGGGCGACGCAGCAGTTTCTCAACGCGACGCGCGCTGCGGTTGCCGCTTTTGGCTTTGTGGCGCAGTTTGTAGCGGTTGAGCGTCATCATGCCGGTCTCTGAACCCGAGAAGTAGGCCGAGACCAGCACCATAATGATCAGCGTGATAATGAGCGTGGTGGTTGAAACATGTTCCAACGCAAAAATTCCTTTAGTGAGAGGTGAGCAGGTGCTGCAGAACGCGGCTGCCGAAATAGGCCATGGTCAGCAGCAGCGCACCGCCGCAGTTGAACCACACCACACGGCGACCGCGCCAGCCTTCATGATAGTGGCCCCACAGCAGCACGATGTAGACAAACCAGGCGATAATCGACAGCACCGCTTTATCAATGTTTTCCGGGCTGAACAGGTTATTCATAAAGAACAGGCCGGTGCACAGCACCAGCGTCAGCAATACCACGCCTATCTGCGTGATGTGGAACATCTTACGCTCAATGCTGAGCAGCGGCGGCATATCCTGGGTGAACGTCAGCTTTTTGTTCTTTAACTGATAGTCGATCCACGCCAGCTGCAGCGCATACAGCGCCGCGATGATCAGCGTGGCATAGGCAAACAGCGACAGACCGATGTGCACCATCATGCCAGGCGTGGTCTCAAGATGGGTGATAAAGGCGTTTGGCACAAAGGTGGCGAAGGCCAGATTGATCAGCGCAAAACTGTAAACAATCGGCAGCAGCAGCCAGCCGCGATTGCGCGACGCGACGATAGTCATGATGGCGCAGATGAGCAAACTGACCAGCGAACCAATATTCAGCAGGCTAAGGTTTTGTCCATTATCGACGGCAAATATGCGTTGCTGCAGCGCTACCGCATGGGCAATCAGCGCCACGCAGGCGGATAACACGGCAAAACGCCGCCAGCCGCTGTTGCGTTTCAGCAGGCTCGGAATGATCAATGCAAGACTGAGAGAGTAGGCGAACAGCGCCACGATCGCGAAAACGAACATAGATCCTTTCAGGTGTCGGTCAGATAAGGAAAAAAAGCAGTATAGCGCCAGCGGCAGCAGGCTCCAAACGATCTCACGGTCAATTGCAGAGATCGGCCTGGCTTCGTGTTATAATCCGCCGCATTGTGTCGCCCTGGCGGCCTCGCTACGCTATTAAGTGAGAGAGCATGTTTGATAATTTAACCGATCGTTTGTCGCAAACCCTGCGCAATATCAGTGGCCGCGGAAGGCTGACCGAAGACAACATCAAAGATACGCTGCGCGAAGTGCGTATGGCGCTGCTGGAGGCCGACGTTGCGCTGCCGGTAGTGCGCGATTTCATCAACCGCGTGAAAGAAGCCGCGGTAGGTCAGGATGTAAACAAAAGCCTGACGCCGGGTCAGGAGTTTATCAAAATCGTGCGCAACGAACTGGTTGCGGCGATGGGGGCCGAAAATAACGCGCTGAACCTTAATGCTCAGCCGCCGGCCGTGGTGCTGATGGCGGGCCTGCAGGGTGCCGGTAAAACCACCAGCGTCGGTAAGCTCGGTAAATTCCTGCGCGAAAAGCACAAGAAAAAGGTGCTGGTGGTGTCTGCGGACGTCTACCGCCCGGCGGCGATCAAACAGCTGGAAACCCTGGCGCAGCAGGTCGGTGTGGATTTCTGTCCGTCCGACCTCAGCCAGAAGCCGGTGGATATCGTTAACAACGCGCTGAAAGAAGCCCGTCTGCAGTTCTACGATGTGCTGCTGGTGGATACCGCCGGTCGTCTGCACGTTGACGAAGCGATGATGGATGAGATCAAGCAGGTGCATGCCGCGATCAATCCGGTTGAAACGCTGTTTGTTGTCGATGCCATGACTGGTCAGGATGCCGCCAATACCGCCAAAGCGTTCAACGAAGCGCTGCCGCTTACCGGTGTGATCCTGACCAAAGTTGACGGCGATGCGCGCGGCGGTGCGGCGCTGTCGATTCGTCACATCACCGGCAAACCGATTAAATTCATGGGGATGGGCGAGAAGACCGATGCGCTGGAAGCGTTCTATCCGGACCGTATCGCATCGCGCATTCTCGGCATGGGCGACGTGCTGTCGCTGATTGAAGATATCGAGAGCAAAGTTGACCGCGAGCAGGCGGAAAAGCTGGCGAAGAAGCTGAAAACCGGCGACGGCTTTGATCTCAACGACTTCCTGGAGCAGCTTAAGCAGATGCGCAACATGGGCGGCATGGCCAGCCTGATGGGCAAACTGCCGGGCATGGGTCAGCTGCCGGATAACGTTAAATCGCAGATGGATGACAAAGTGCTGGTGCGCATGGAAGCCATCATCAATTCGATGACGCGCAAAGAGCGTGAGAAGCCAGAGATCATCAAAGGTTCGCGCAAGCGCCGTATCGCTACCGGTTCCGGTATGCAGGTGCAAGACGTCAACCGGCTGCTGAAGCAGTTTGATGATATGCAGCGCATGATGAAGAAAATGAAGAAGGGCGGCATGGCCAAAATGATGCGTGGCATGAAAGGTATGATGCCGCCAGGATTCCCCGGCCGCTAAGGCGACAGAGCCCGAACCAGAAAATTAAGTCACTCAGGTTGCTTTTTGCGCCAAAATGAGTAAAATTTTCGGGCTTTTTATATTGCACCCGGGCCCCGTTCCTCGATGGGGCCCGGTTGTTTTATTAACTAAAGAGGATGTTATGGTAACCATTCGTTTGGCACGTCACGGCGCTAAAAAGCGTCCGTTCTATCAGGTCGTCGTCACTGACAGCCGCAATGCTCGCAACGGTCGTTTCATCGAGCGCGTAGGTTTCTTCAACCCGATCGCTTCTGGTCAGGCTGAAGGTCTGCGTCTGGATCTGGACCGTATTGAGCACTGGGTTGGCCAGGGCGCAACGCTTTCTGATCGCGTTAACGCGCTGATCAAAGAAGCAA
Source organism: Pantoea sp. ICBG 828 (assembly GCF_002928355.1). NCBI lineage: Bacteria > Pseudomonadati > Pseudomonadota > Gammaproteobacteria > Enterobacterales > Erwiniaceae > Pantoea > Pantoea sp. ICBG 828. The sequence goes on from NZ_POWN01000012.1 coordinate 71,018, forward strand.
AAAAAGCAGCTTAATCTGTCACGGTGGTGAGCATGAGCAGTAAACCTGCCGCACAGCCTCCCGTTAACCCAATCATTCTGGGCAAAATGGGTGCCGCTTACGGAATTCGGGGTTGGCTCAAAGTGTTTTCCTCCACTGAAGACGCTGAAAGCATCTTCGACTATCAACCCTGGTTTATCCAGCGCGCCGGTCAATGGCAGCAGGTCGAGCTTGAGGGTTGGAAGCACCACAATCAGGACCTGATCATCAAAGTCAAAGGCATTGACGATCGGGACGCTGCAGCACAGTTGACCAATTGCGAAATTACGGTTGACTCCACGCAGCTGCCGGCGCTGGAAGAGGGCGATTACTACTGGAAAGACCTGATGGGTTGCAAAGTGGTAAACCTCGACGGCTACGAGATGGGCAAAGTCATTGATTTGATGGAGACCGGCTCGAACGACGTTCTCGTCGTAAAGGCAAACCTGAAAGATGCATTCGGTGTACAGGAGCGGTTAATACCGTTTCTTGATGAACAGGTTATCAAGAAAGTCGATCTCGCTACTGGCACCATTGAAGTAGACTGGGATCCTGGTTTTTGATCTCCGGACAATCCGGTAACGTAACGGCGAACGCGATGTGGATTGGTGTTATTAGCCTGTTTCCTGAGATGTTTCGCGCTATTACCGAGTACGGGGTAACTGGCCGGGCAGTAAAGAATGGCCTGCTCAACATAGAGAGCTGGAGTCCACGTGACTTCACGCATGACCGGCACCGTACCGTGGACGATCGTCCTTACGGCGGCGGACCGGGTATGTTGATGATGGTGCAACCCTTACGGGATGCTATCCACGCAGCGAAAGCGGCGGCGGGAGAAGGCGCTAAGGTGATTTATCTTTCACCTCAGGGGCGCAAACTTGACCAGCAAGGCGTTTGCGAACTGGCGACCAGCCAGAAGTTAATTCTGGTTTGCGGTCGTTATGAAGGGATAGATGAGCGTGTGATTCACACTGAGATTGATGAAGAATGGTCAATCGGTGATTACGTGCTCAGTGGCGGTGAGCTGCCAGCGATGACGTTAATTGACTCGGTCGCCCGGTTTATTCCTGGCGTGCTGGGGAAACAGGCGTCAGCCGATGAGGATTCGTTCTCGGAAGGTTTGCTGGATTGCCCGCACTATACCCGACCTGAAGTGTTAGAAGGGATGGAGGTTCCGCCAGTTCTGCTGTCGGGCAACCATGCCGATATTCGCCGCTGGCGCCTGAAACAGTCGCTGGGCCGTACCTGGCTAAGAAGACCTGAACTTCTGGAAAACCTGGCTCTGACTGAAGAGCAAGCAAGGTTGCTAAGTGAGTTCCAGCGGGAACATCAGCAGCAACAAAACGATGAGGTGGAAGAGTAATCTTCCCTGACTATCAGTTTACCCAGGATAAGAGATTTAATTATGAGCAACATTATCAAGCAACTTGAGCAAGAGCAGATGAAACAGGACGTACCTTCCTTCCGTCCGGGTGATTCCGTGGAAGTGAAAGTATGGGTCGTTGAAGGTTCTAAGAAACGTCTGCAGGCATTCGAGGGCGTGGTTATCGCTATTCGTAACCGCGGTCTGCACTCTGCATTCACTGTTCGCAAGATTTCTAACGGCGAAGGCGTTGAGCGTGTCTTCCAGACTCACTCTCCGGTAATTGACAGCATTACTGTCAAACGTCGTGGTGCTGTGCGTAAAGCCAAACTGTACTACCTGCGTGAGCGTACCGGTAAGTCAGCTCGTATCAAAGAGCGTCTTGGCGCGTAAGCGACATCCCAAAGTTAATAGCAAACAAGGGGTTGGCCATAAGGCCAGCCCCTTTTTTTATGGGCGTCTGAGGTGATAGATCGCCGTGTTGACCGGACCGCTCTCCAGCACAATCAACCCGTAGCGGTAATCCACAAACGAGAAGCCGCTGCGCAGGGCCACGGCGCGGCTGGCGTGATTCTCTTCTGCAGCAAGAATCTCCAGCACAGCAATATGTGGCTGGGCGAACGCCAGATTCACCAGCTGTGCCACCGCCCGGCGGGCAACGCCCTGTTGCTGCGCCTCGCTGCGAACCCAGTAGCCCAGCGCGCTGAACTCACCGGGCTGACGCGCATAACGTAAGCCAGCACCGCCCAGCAACCGATCGTTGCCATCGACAATCGCGAACTCTTCAGCTTCACCCTTTTGACGCTGCAGATGGGTGAAGTTGATCCAGCTCACGGCTTCATCAACGCTGTAATCCGCATGTGCCCATACCATCCACGGCTGCAGGCTGCCCAGAGACTGATTAACGGCATGCGTAAACGCTTCGGCATCCTGCAGAGTAAAGGGACGCAGCGCGACTTCATGGATGGACATAGAGCGATCCTGAATTAATTAAATGGATAACAGCATGTTAACGATATCGTAAGGAAAAAACATCTGACCTGGCCAGATGGCTGTAATTATAACTTTACATTTTTGTTTGATGGATCTTACAGGCTTTAAGGTTGTTAACTTAATGATTTATATATTTTAATTAAATTTTATTTTGTGGTTTAAAAGATGGTGGTAATAAAAGTGTACATACATGGATTGCATGATTTACATGCTGTGGTAAAGTAAGCGTCATCCTCAGTGAGGATCGTAAAACCGCATAACGAGTGAAAAAGGATCGCCATCATGCAAAAAGACGCGCTGAACAATGTGCATATCGCCGACGAACAGATTTTAATTACGCCACAGGAACTGAAAGCGAAGTTCCCGCTGACTGCGGCGCAGGAAGCGCAAATTGCCGCTTCCCGCCAGACCATCGCGGATATCATCGCGGGTCGCGATCCGCGTCTGCTGGTGGTGTGCGGTCCCTGCTCGATCCACGATACCGAAGCCGCACTGGATTACGCTCGTCAGTTACAAACACTCTCTGCACAGTTGAAGGATCAGCTGTATATCGTTATGCGCGTGTATTTTGAAAAACCCCGTACCACCGTCGGCTGGAAAGGGTTAATCAACGATCCTTACATGAACAACTCGTTTGATATGGAAGCCGGCCTGCACATTGCGCGTCAGCTGCTGGTCAATCTTGTGGAGATGGGCCTGCCGCTGGCCACCGAAGCACTCGACCCCAATAGCCCGCAATATCTCGGCGATCTGTTTAGCTGGTCGGCGATTGGGGCGCGTACCACAGAATCGCAGACGCACCGTGAAATGGCGTCTGGCCTGTCGATGCCGGTAGGCTTTAAAAACGGCACCGATGGCAGCCTCGGCACCGCAATCAACGCCATGCGCGCCGCTGCGATGCCGCACCGCTTCGTCGGCATTAACCAGGCCGGTCAGGTGTGCCTGCTGCAAACTCAGGGCAACCCGGATGGTCACGTGATTCTGCGCGGTGGCAAAGCGCCAAACTACGGCCCGGAAGATGTCGCGCAGTGTGAAAAAGAGATGCTGAAAGCGGGACTGCGTCCGGCCTTAATGATAGATTGCAGCCATGGCAATTCTAACAAAGACTATCGCCGTCAGCCTGGCGTAGCCGAATCGGCTATCGCGCAGATTAAAGATGGAAACCGCTCCATCATTGGCCTGATGCTGGAAAGTAATATTCACGAAGGCAACCAGTCTTCTGAGCAACCGCGTAGCGAGATGAAGTACGGGGTTTCCGTCACTGATGCCTGCATCAACTGGGAAACCACTGAAACTTTGCTGCGTGAAATCCATCGGGATCTGCAGGGAGTGCTGTCGGCGCGTCTGTCACACGAGGTGTAATGAGTCATGGTGGCTGAACTGACCGCGCTGCGCGATCAAATTGATGAAGTAGATAAAGCCCTGCTGGGGCTACTGGCGAAACGACTGGCGCTGGTGGCCGAAGTCGGCGAAGTCAAAAGCCGCTACGGTTTACCGATTTATGTGCCTGAGCGCGAGGCCAGTATGCTGGCGTCGCGTCGTCAGGAAGCGGAAGCGCTCGGCGTGTCGCCGGACCTGATCGAAGATGTACTGCGTCGTCTGATGCGTGAATCCTATGCGCATGAAAATGACAAAGGCTTCAAAACGCTGTGTCCTGAACTGCGTCCGGTGGTGATTGTCGGCGGCGGCGGTCAGATGGGACGTCTGTTCGAGAAGATGCTGACGCTCTCCGGCTATCAGGTGCGTATTCTCGATAAAGATGACTGGCCGCGCGCGGATGAACTGCTGCACGATGCGGGCATGGTGATCATCAGCGTGCCGATCCATCTGACCGAACAGATTATTGCCGATCTGCCAGCGCTGCCTGATGACTGCATTCTTGTGGATTTGGCGTCGGTGAAGAACCGTCCGCTGCAGGCGATGCTGGCGGCGCACAGCGGCCCGGTACTGGGACTGCATCCGATGTTCGGTCCGGACAGCGGCAGCCTGGCGAAGCAGGTGGTGGTATGGTGCGATGGCCGTCAGCCGGAAGCCTATCAGTGGTTCCTGGAGCAGATTCAGGTGTGGGGCGCGCGCTTACACCGCATCAGTGCGGTTGAGCACGATCAGAACATGGCGTTCATTCAGGCGCTGCGCCACTTCGCCACGTTTGCTTATGGTTTGCATCTGGCGGAAGAGAACGTCAATCTGGATCAACTGCTGGCGCTGTCCTCGCCTATCTATCGCCTCGAACTGGCGATGGTGGGGCGGCTGTTTGCGCAGGACCCGCAGCTGTACGCCGACATCATCATGTCGTCGGAAAGTAATCTGGCGCTGATTAAACGCTACTATCAGCGTTTTGGTGAAGCCATCACGCTGCTGGAGCAGGGCGATAAACAGGCGTTCATCAACAGCTTTGAGCGCGTGGAACACTGGTTTGGCGACTACGCGAAACGCTTCCTCGTCGAGAGCCGCAGCATGCTGCGCTCCGCCAACGACAGTCGCCAGTAATGATTAAGGCATCCGCGAGGATGCCTTTTTGTTTTACATACGCGGCTCTACCGGTACCACGTTCTCACCCGGATAACAGCCCAGCACCTTCAGTGAACGCGTGAGCGCACGCAGTTCTTCCAGCGCCTGCTGCATGTTCTCCGACTGCAAATTGCCCTGCACATCAATGTAAAACATCTCTTCCCACGGGTTACCGTTGATTGGCCGGTTTTCCACCTTGCTCATGATCAGATTGTGATTACGCAACACCAGCAGTGCTTCAACCAGTGCGCCGGCCTGCTGGCCCGTCGCCATAATCAGCGTGGTTTTGGCCGGCACCTGGCTGGAGACTTCAATCGGTTTACGCGCGAGCACAATAAAGCGGGTATGGTTCTGCTGCTGGTTCGCCAGGTTGCGCTCCAGCACCTGTAGACCATACAGCTCACCGCCGGCTTCGCTGCCCAGCGCGGCCACGTGCGGCGAGTTCATCGCAGCCACTTTCTCCATCGCCGCCGCCGTGCTTTCGGTGTATTCGATTTTCCACTGCGGGAAGCGGTTGATGAACTGGCTGCACTGCTGGAACGGCTGCGGATGGCTATACACGGTTTCAATCTGCTGCAAATCGGTATTACCGCTGACCAGCACGCAGTGTTCGATAGGAATGGTCAGCTCGCCGACGATCGACAGCGACGTTTGCTGCAGCAGATCGTATACGTCATTGATCGAGCCGGAGCTGGTGTTTTCAATCGGCATCACCGCGTAATCCGCCTGACCGCTTTCAACCTGCTGAATGATGTCGTGGAATTTCAGACACCCCATCTCCACCATCGAATCGAAGTGGCGCGTGGCGTATTTACGGGCGGCAAGGTGCGAATAGGAGCCTTTTGGGCCGAGGAAAGCGATGCGCGGCGCGTGCGCATGTGGATGATTCAGGTTTTTCTGCAGCAGCGCCTGCTGGGTCAGCACCGAATCCTCAATCACTAACTGAAACAGGCGCGTGATGTAGTGCGCATCCAGCTGATGTTTTTTACCCAGCGCGATGAGATTTTCCAGCAGGGCGCGTTCGCGCTCGACGTCACGAATCGGGCGATGGGTGGCCAGCTTGGCCTGCGCTACCTCAACGGCCAGCGCGCGCCGTTCAGCCAGCAGCGTTAACAGCCTGGCATCGACAGCGCTGATCTTATCGCGTAACGCCAGCAGCGGATTCTCGGGATTCATAGGGCTCACCTGTAAAATGTCCAATAAAAAAGCCTCCCGGTTGGGAGGCTTTGTTGTTCGTCTTCGCATTCATTTTCACACGACGAATCGCCTCCCAATCAGGGGAAGGTAAAAAAGAATGCGAAGAAGAACGGCAGCAGTTTCATGATCAATTCCGGCAATAAAGTGAACTGAGAGTAACCGCACAGCTTAAAAGCTGTCAATAAAAAACGCGCCCGCAGGCGCGTTGCTGAAAAGCGATAAATTACCCGGCAGGGGTGAAATCTTTAACACTGCTGGTGGCGCGCCGTGCTTCAGGCTTGTGCTGTGCTTTATTTAGCTGGCGCTCCAGCTTGGCGATCAGGTCATTGATGGCCGTATACATATCATCGTGTTTCGCGCTGGCGACCAGCGTGCCGTTTGGCGTGTTAATGGTGGCATCGGCCACAAATTCTTTCGGCTCTTTCGATAACACAATGTGCGGATTTATCAGGTGGGTTTGCCATTTTTCCAGCTTGGCGAGACGGTCTTCGACATGGTTGCGGATTGCCGCAGTGATTTCCATTTGTTTGCTGGTAATGTTCAGAATCATAGTTAAACCTCTCTGTCATTTCCGTCTGGGTAGGACCAGCATACCGCGCAAATCAGGAAAATGTGTGATCTGGATCACATTGGAATGTCACTTTTTGTCAATGCCAGCGAATTGTGAGAAAGGCCGGGAAAAGGGCGAAAAAAGCTTGATGCACAGCGGGGATAGGGGCAAGATTGATGAGTTAACCGTAGCGGAAAAACCCGTTGCAGACGGTTTTCTGACCAAAAAAAAGCAGCCACAGCGGCTGCTTTTTTAATGGCACGAAAATCAGGACGCGCTATTCGCCGCAATGATTTTCGCAACTTTGTCGGCTTCCGTCGTCAGCTGCAGCTGGCGATAGGCATTTTCCATCAGCGGCAGCGCGTCACGCGTGGCCTGGGTGTCCGGATAATCGCGCATCATACCCTCAACCCGATTAACAACGGCGACATAGGCACCGCGCTTGGTATAGAATTGCGCCACGGAGAGTTCATACTTCGCCAGGCGATCTTTCAGGAACGTCAGACGTTTCTGCGCATCTGCCGCGTACTGGCTGTTCGGATAGCCGCGCAGTAGCTGAGAGAAGTCACGGAATGCATCACGCGCATGGGTAGGATCGCGGTCGGAACGATCGATCCCGAAGAAGCCCTGCAGCGCGGAATCATCCAGTGCCATGTCCGTCAGGCCCTTCATATAGATCACGTAATCAATGTTAGGGTGCGTCGGGTTCAGGCGCATAAAGCGGGAAATGGCGGCTTGCGCCAGTGGCAGATCGGCATTTTTGTAGTACGCGTAGATCAAATCCAGCTGCACTTGCTGCGAGTAAGGACCAAACGGATAACGGTTATCCAGCGCTTCCAGTTGCTTAATCGCCGCTTTAAAGTTACCGTCCTGCAGCTTTTGCTGCGCTGTGGCGTAAATTTCAGACGGCGGGCTGTCCGGGACCGGGTCCGATGAGCCGGAACAGCCCACCAGTGCCAGGCTCAGGCTCAGTGTGGCAGCAGCCACCAGATGTTTCATACGCGTCATGACGAAATGATTATCCTCAAAGTGTTATGGCGGAAGCTGTCCGTATAGCTCCCGGTAATGACCAGTACGATAGCACATTATATTAAACGGCATCGCCGTGAAAACCCAACGTTAACGAAGAAGCTGTATATGGCACAACAAGTTCAACTCACCGCAACGGTGTCCGAAGCACAGCTTGGACAACGCTTAGATCAGACTTTGGCGGAATTGTTCCCTGATTATTCACGTTCCCGCATAAAAGAGTGGATCCTTGAGCGTCGGGTCAGCGTCAACGGCACCATCATCGATAAACCGAAAGAGAAAGTACTCGGCGGTGAGCGGGTGGCGATTGATGCCGAGATCGAAGAGGAGCAGCGCTGGGAAGCGCAAAATATTCCGCTGGATATCGTTTATGAAGATGACCACATCCTGGTGATCAACAAACCGCGCGACTTAGTGGTCCACCCTGGCGCCGGTAATCCGGACGGCACGGTACTGAATGCGCTGCTTTATCACTATCCGGCGATTGCCGACGTGCCGCGCGCCGGCATCGTGCACCGTCTGGATAAAGACACCACCGGACTGATGGTGGTAGCCAAAACGGTACCGGCGCAGACGCATCTGGTTGAAACGCTGCAGCTGCGTGAAATCACCCGCGAATATGAAGCGGTGGCGATTGGCACCATGACCGCTGGCGGTACGGTGAACGAGCCGATGGCGCGTCACTCTACCAAGCGTACCCACATGGCGGTGCATCCGATGGGTAAACCGGCCACCACGCACTATCGCATCATGGAGCATTTCCGCGCCCATACGCGTTTACGCTTGCGCCTGGAAACCGGCCGTACTCACCAGATTCGCGTGCACATGGCGCACATTAACCATCCGCTGGTGGGCGATCCGCTGTACGGTGGTCGTCCGCGTCCGCCAAAGGGCGCTTCTGAGGCTTTCATCAGTACGCTGCGCGGTTTTGACCGCCAGGCGCTGCACGCCACTATGCTGCGTCTTTATCATCCGATCACCGGGATTGAGATGGAGTGGCACGCGCCACTGCCGCAGGACATGGTTGATCTGATTGAGGCACTTAAAGCCGATACCGACGAGTTCCGCGATCAGCTGGACTGGCTATGAGTGACTGGATCGTGCCGCAGTGGCCGGCGCCGGCGCGCGTTCAGGCTTATTCGACCACGCGGCACGGCGGCGTTAGCGCGGCGCCATGGGATTCCCTCAACCTCGGCGCGCACGTCGGGGACGAGGCGGATCGCGTGATGCACAATCGTCAGCGCGTGGTAGAGCAACTTGCGCTACCGGCGATGCCGCAGTGGCTGGAGCAGGTGCACGGCCAGACGGTGGCGCGTCTGCCGGCGGCTGCGTCCCTGCCGCGAGCCGATGCGGCGATAACGCGGGAAAGTGGCGTGGTGTGTGCAGTGATGACCGCCGACTGCCTGCCGGTGCTGTTTTGCAGCCATGATGGCAGCGAAGTTGCCGCGGTACATGCCGGCTGGCGCGGGTTGTGTCATGGAGTGCTGGAGCAAACGCTGGCACAGTTTCACTGCCCGGCGAGCGAGGTTCATGCCTGGCTCGGTCCGGCGATTGGTCCGCAGGCATTTGAAGTGGGGGCCGAGGTGCGCAGTGCGTTCCTGGCGCAGGATGCCGCTGCCGATGCGGCTTTTCGCCCGGCCGGTGAGAAATATTTTGCCGATATCTGGCTGCTGGCAACCCAGCGTCTGCAGGCCGCTGGCGTGCAATCTGTCACGGCTGAGAAGCGCTGTACCTATCAGGAAAGCGCCGATTTTTTCTCCTTCCGACGCGACGGAATCACCGGGCGTATGGCAACTTTGATTTGGCTGAGATAACCTTACGCCGCAAGACGATCCAGTAAGCGTATTTTTTGCTCACAACTCAGGTCATTAACCTTGAAAATTTGAGGGATGACCTCATTTAATCTCCAGTAGCATTTTGACCTGTAATGGGAGGAATCATGCGTCTGGATCGTCTTACCAACAAATTCCAGTTGGCCCTGGCCGATGCACAGTCCCTTGCTCTGGGACACGATAATCAATTCATCGAACCCCTGCACCTGATGAGCGCGCTGCTCAACCAGGAGGGTGGATCGGTACGTCCGCTGCTCAGCGCGGCGGGGGCGGATGTCGCTAGCCTGCGTACCAGCATCGAACAAGCCATCAATCGTTTGCCGCAGGTCGAAGGGACCGACGGCGACGTTCAGCCATCAGCGGATTTGGTCCGGGTACTGAATCTGTGCGACAAGCTGGCGCAAAAGCGCGGCGACAACTTTATTTCATCTGAATTATTTGTTCTGGCGGCCCTCGAATCGCGCGGCTCGCTGGCGGACTTACTGAAGTCTGCCGGTGCCACGGCGGACAAACTCGCTAAGGCCATCGAGCAACTGCGGGGAGGGGAAAACGTGAACGATCAGGGGGCTGAAGATCAGCGCCAGGCTTTGAAAAAATACACCATCGATCTGACGGAGCGCGCTGAGCTCGGCAAGTTAGATCCGGTTATCGGGCGTGACGAAGAGATTCGCCGCACCATTCAGGTATTGCAGCGTCGTACCAAAAACAACCCGGTGCTCATCGGTGAACCGGGCGTCGGTAAAACCGCCATCGTTGAAGGGCTGGCACAGCGCATCATTAACGGCGAAGTGCCGGAAGGGCTGAAAGGCCGGCGCGTTCTGGCGCTGGATATGGGCGCGCTGGTGGCCGGTGCGAAATATCGCGGCGAGTTTGAAGAGCGCCTGAAAGGCGTACTGAACGACCTCGCCAAACAGGAAGGCAACGTCATTCTGTTTATCGATGAGCTGCATACCATGGTCGGCGCAGGCAAAGCCGACGGCGCGATGGATGCCGGCAACATGCTGAAGCCGGCGCTGGCACGCGGTGAACTGCACTGCGTGGGTGCCACCACGCTGGATGAATATCGCCAGTACATTGAGAAAGATGCCGCGCTGGAGCGCCGTTTCCAGAAAGTGTTCGTCGCCGAACCGAGCGTGGAAGACACCATCGCCATTCTGCGTGGCCTGAAAGAGCGTTATGAGCTGCATCACCATGTGCAAATTACCGATCCGGCGATTGTCGCTGCGGCAACGTTGTCGCACCGCTATATTGCCGATCGCCAGTTGCCGGACAAAGCCATCGACCTGATTGATGAGGCGGCGTCGAGTATTCGTTTGCAGATTGACTCCAAGCCGGAACCGCTCGATCGTCTCGAACGGCGTATCATCCAGCTCAAACTGGAGCAGCAGGCGCTGAAGAAAGAATCGGATGACGCCAGCGTTAAGCGTCTGGAGATGCTGGAAAGCGAGCTGGATCAGAAAGAGCGCGAATATGCTGAGCTTGAAGAAGAGTGGAAAGCGGAAAAAGCCTCGCTGACCGGCACGCAAAACATCAAAGCCGAGCTGGAGCAGGCGCGTCTGGCTATGGAGCAGGCACGGCGTGTGGGTGACCTTGGCCAGATGTCGGAACTGCAGTACGGCAAAATTCCGGAGCTGGAAAAACAGCTGGCAAGCGCCACGCAGGCTGAAGGTAAAACCATGAAGCTGTTACGCAACCGCGTAACGGATGTCGAGATCGCCGATGTGCTGGCGCGCTGGACCGGTATTCCGGTGGCCCGCATGATGGAAGGCGAGCGCGATAAACTGTTGCGGATGGAGCAGGAGCTGCATGCCCGGGTTATCGGCCAGGACGAAGCGGTTGAAGCGGTATCGAACGCCATTCGCCGCAGCCGCGCCGGTTTGTCTGACCCGAACCGGCCGATCGGATCGTTCCTGTTCCTTGGGCCGACCGGTGTCGGTAAAACCGAGTTATGTAAGGCGCTGGCTAATTTCCTGTTCGATAGCGACGACGCGATGGTGCGTATCGATATGTCGGAATTCATGGAGAAACATTCGGTGTCGCGTCTGGTCGGGGCACCTCCAGGCTACGTCGGTTATGAAGAGGGTGGTTACCTGACAGAGGCGGTGCGTCGTCGCCCTTACTCGGTGATTTTGCTGGATGAGGTGGAAAAAGCGCATCCGGATGTGTTCAACATTCTGCTGCAGGTGCTGGACGACGGGCGTCTGACCGATGGTCAGGGGCGCACCGTGGACTTCCGTAATACCGTGGTGATCATGACATCTAACCTCGGTTCGGATCTGATTCAGGAACGTTTCGGCGCGCTTGATTACGCGGAAATGAAAGATGTGGTGATGACGGTCGTCGGACACCACTTCCGTCCGGAGTTTATCAACCGTATTGATGAGGTGGTGGTATTCCATCCGCTGGGCGAAAAACATATTGCCTCGATTGCGCAGATTCAGCTGCAGCGGCTGTATCAGCGTCTGGAAGAGCGCGGTTACCAGCTGCACATTTCCGACGCGGCGCTGAAACTGCTGGGCGAAAATGGTTACGATCCGGTTTACGGCGCGCGGCCATTGAAACGGGCTATTCAGCAGCAGATTGAAAACCCGCTGGCGCAGAAGATTTTATCTGGCGCGCTGGTTCCGGGAAAAACCATCGAAATGGATGTGCAGGACGATGCCATCGTCGCGCGTCAATAACGCAACGTGACAAAAACGGGCCTCAGGGCCCGTTTTTTTATGCTGTTTCGCAAGAATCTGCTGGTTTTTGCAACGTGTTGCCTGGAAAGTGAGCGGTTGCGCAAAAACTGCAAATTAGCGCTTGTCAGGCGAAACGAAGTCCCTATAATGCGCCACCACTGAGACGGCAAAGCGGCAACGCAGACGGCTCAGCAGGGCGTGAAGCGATTCACCCCGCCGGAGAAAAACGCTGAAAAAAGTGTTTGACTCTGAAGGAGGAAAGCGTA
>NZ_POWN01000013.1:0-79306 GCF_002928355.1 Pantoea sp. ICBG 828
TCTACGAAGCAGGCTTTATGCCCAGGGGGCGCCCCCATCTCACCAGCAACTTCCCGATGATCAGTCGGGGATCATCATACCCGGAGGAGAATGATCGGGATATAAGGGGCGCCATTTATGGCGACCTTTCAAAATCAGATGTGGACGGTGAATGACGTGCAGCTGCCGGTGCGCATTAATGCGCACCCTACAAAAACTTGCTGTGATCTCGTAGGGGCGCCATTCATGGCGACCTTTAAAATCAGATGTGATCGGTGACTGACGTGCAGCTGCCGGTGCGCATTAATGCGCACCCTACAAAAACCTGCTGTGATCCCGTAGGGGCGCCATTCATGGCGACCTTTCAAAAATACGCTTCCATCTTCGCCCCAATGATGTTTCCGCAACGCCGGTCTGAACGCTCAACAATCCCTGGCCTCACCGGTCATCGCCTTGCACTCTGCCTTCCACTGTTTTTCAGCCATTTAGCCACTTTTTTTTCCCGCCTGATTACCGGGTGGCAGATGGACTTTTTGACGATTTTTTATGTGTTGACAGAGAGTTAGTGCCGGTTTTTCAGATAAAGATTATACTTGCTCAACCGGCCGATCCTGCATAATCGACCCCACGTATTCACTTCATGAAATGGAATAAATATGACCAAGCTTAAAGCAGTAATCCCGGTTGCGGGTCTCGGTATGCATATGCTCCCTGCGACTAAAGCCATTCCGAAAGAGATGCTGCCTATCGTCTATAAACCAATGATTCAGTACATTGTCGACGAGTGCGTGGCGGCGGGCATCAAGGAGATTGTGCTGGTCACCCATGCTTCCAAAAATGCAGTGGAAAACCACTTCGATACCACCTACGAGCTGGAAGCGCTGCTTGAAGCGCGCGTAAAACGCCAGCTGCTGAGCGAAGTGCAGTCAATCTGTCCGCCGGGCGTGACCATCATGAACGTGCGTCAGGCGAACCCGCTGGGTCTTGGCCACTCAGTACTGTGTGCCCGTCCGATGATTGGCGACAACCCATTTGTGGTGGTACTGCCAGACGTTCTGCTGGATGACTCCACCGCTGACCACCTGCGTTACAACCTTGCCGCGATGGTGGCACGCTTTGAAGAGACCGGCCGCAGCCAGGTTCTGGCGAAACACATGCCGGGCGAAGACCTGTCTGAGTATGGCGTGCTGACCACTGAGCAGCCGCTGGATAACCCGGGCGATATCAGCACCATCACCAACTTCGTGGAAAAACCTGAGCATCCGTCCGAGCTGAACTCAGACCTGACCGCCGTGGGCCGTTACGTGCTTTCCGCGGATATCTGGGGTGAACTGGAGCGCACAGAGCCAGGCGCCTGGGGCCGTATCCAGCTGACCGATGCCATCGCCTCTCTGAGCCAGAAAAAACCGGTTGATGCTCAGCTGCTGACCGGCACCAGCTTCGACTGCGGCCGTAAACTCGGCTACATGCAGGCCTTCGTCTCGTACGGTCTGCGCAACAACACGCAGGGCCGCGATTTCCGCGAAGCAATCCAAAAAATTCTGGCAAAATAATCTCTTTCCCCGCCGCGCAGGTTGCGCGGTTTTAAAGGAGTACACATGGCTATTTTGGTAACGGGCGGAGCAGGGTACATCGGCTCCCATACGGTGCTGGCGCTGTTAGAGCGCGGCGACGACGTTGTAGTCCTGGATAACCTTTGCAATGCCTCGCGCGAAGCAATCAATCGCGTTGAGAAGCTGGCCGGTAAGAAAGCGGTATTCGTTGAAGGCGACATCCGCGACCGCGCCTGCCTGCGCGATCTGTTTGCCAGCAATGACATCTCGGCCGTCATCCACTTCGCCGCGCTGAAAGCGGTAGGCGAATCCACGCGCATGCCGCTGGAATATTACGAGAACAATGTCGCCGGGACCGTGGTGCTGCTGGAAGAGATGCGCGCCGCTGGCGTGTGGAACTTTATCTTCAGCTCATCCGCCACCGTGTATGGCGCTGACGCACCGGTTCCGTACGTCGAAACGACGCCGATTGGTGGCACCACCAGTCCGTACGGCACCTCCAAGCTGATGATTGAGTTCGTGATGCGCGACTTCGCCAAAGCCGAGCCGAACTTCAAAGCCATCGCGCTGCGCTACTTCAACCCGGTCGGCGCGCACGAATCCGGTGAGATTGGCGAAGACCCAACCGGTATTCCGAACAACCTGCTGCCGTACATTGCGCAGGTGGCGATTGGGCGTCTGGACAAGCTGGGCGTGTTTGGCGATGACTACGCGACGCCAGATGGCACCTGCCAGCGCGACTACATTCACGTCGTCGACCTGGCGGAAGGGCACCTGAAAGCGCTGGATCACCTGCCAAAAGTTGAAGGTTACAAAGCTTACAACCTCGGCGGCGGCAAAGGCTTCTCAGTGCTGGAGATGATCAAGGCGTTTGAGCAGGCATCCGGTAAACAGATTCCGTTCGAGTTCAAACCGCGCCGCGACGGCGATCTGCCAGCGTTCTGGGCGGATGCCAGCCTGGCCAACAAAGAGCTCGACTGGCGCGTCACGCGCGGTATCGATGCGATGATGCGCGATACCTGGAACTGGCAGTCGAAGAACCCGAATGGGTTTAAGTGATTAAGCAGGTAATGAGTAAAAACCCGGCATATGCCGGGTTTTTTTATGGGCAAATAATTTACTTTGATGTTTTTTTGGTCAGGCATTCATTTGCGGGATGCAGAAAAATCCTAATCAGCACCAGACTAATGCATCAACGTCACAGCTCATCATATTGATTTAGTGAAACCTCGTTACAGCCTTTCATTCTGCGAATCGCCAGCTATATTCTTTCCGGCTCAGTAGCTTGGCGATAAACGCACCGGTGAAAGAAAATTAAGATTCGTCGCGCTGGCATCGGACAATAACCATGTTAATTCGGCAGCACAAAATGTATTATTTGCGATGGTCTCAGACAAAGCGGTTGATGCTGCAATATTGACCATAATTAGCCGAGACGGAAAGCACAGGATTGACTTGTTACACAGCATATTGGTTGCTGCAAGCCAAGGGCGGTAGCGTGGCTATTTTTTGTTTTGCTGAAAAATTGTCCCGCTGGAAATGATAGAGCAGTCTAAAAGACACATTAGAGGTTGTGGAATGTTACTTCCCGTAATCATGGCCGGAGGAACCGGCAGTCGTTTGTGGCCCCTTTCACGTGAATTGTATCCAAAACAGTTCATCAGCTTGCATGGACAGCACTCGATGCTGCAGGAGACTGTCAACCGCCTGACCGGTGTTGAAGCGCGAGCTCCACTGGTCATCTGCAACGAAGAGCACCGTTTCCTCGTCGCTGAACAACTTCGTCAGATCAACAAACTTTCCCATAACATCATTCTTGAGCCGGTTGGTCGCAACACGGCGCCAGCGATTGCTCTGGCAGCGATTAACGCGATTGAGCAAGGCGATGATCCGGTGCTGTTAGTGTTAGCCGCCGACCATGTCATTGAGAACCGCGCGGCATTCCACCAGGCCATCACCACCGCAACGAAATATGCCAAGCAGGGGCATCTGGTCACCTTCGGCATCGTGCCCACCGGACCTGAAACCGGTTACGGCTATATTCATCGCGGTGAGCAGCTGGCGGGTGATGAACATGCGCCGTTTAGCGTGCAGCGTTTTGTGGAAAAGCCTAACCTGAAAACGGCTCAGGATTATCTGGCTTCCGGTGAATATTACTGGAACAGCGGGATGTTTATGTTCCGCGCCAAACGTTATCTGCAGGAACTGGAAAAATTCCGTCCAGATATCCTGGATGCCTGCCGCCGTGCCATGGCGAACGTGGCAGAAGGTAACGACTTCATCAGCATTGATAAAGACGATTTCATTGCCTGCCCGGATGAGTCAGTTGATTATGCCGTGATGGAGCAAACGGACGCAGCCGTCGTGGTGCCGCTGGATGCGGGCTGGAGCGATGTCGGATCCTGGTCCGCGCTGTGGGAAGTGAATGAAAAAGATGCAGCCGGTAACTCGCTGAAAGGCGATACCTTCCTGCACAACACTAAAAATTGCTACATCAACAGCGAAGATCAGTTAGTGGCAGCTATCGGCGTGGAAAATCTGGTGATTGTTAACACCAAAGATGCCGTGCTGGTGGCGCGCAAAGATCAGGTTCAGGACGTCAAACGCGTGGTGGAGTTCCTGAAGAGCGAATGCCGTACGGAATATCGTCGTCATCGTGAAACTTACTGGCCATGGGGACGCTGCGATCTGGTGGTCAATACCGGCCGTTTTAATGTAAATCGTATCACCGTTAAACCGGGTGAACGTTTCGAATTACAGATGCATTATCACCGAACTGAACACTGGGTGATCTTATCCGGCACTGCCAAAGTGACTATTCAGGATAAAACCTTATTGTTGACGGAAAACCAATCGACCTTTATTCCGATTGGCCATCAGCACACGTTAGAAAATCCAGGCAAGATTCCGTTAGAGCTGCTGGAAATTCAGTCAGGCTCCTATCTGGGCGATGACGATTTAATTCTGATTAAAGAACAATTTGCAAGTAAGTAAGGACAGACGAGATCATGGCAGCATTGACCTGTTTTAAAGCTTATGACATTCGCGGTGAGCTTGGCGCGGAATTAAATGAAGAAATTGCATATCGTATTGGTCGCGCTTATGGCGAATTTTTAAAGCCGGAAACGATTGTTGTGGGCGGCGATGTTCGGCTGACCAGCGAAAGCCTGAAAATGGCCCTGGCCAATGGTTTAATGGATGCGGGTACCAATGTACTTGATATCGGCTTAAGCGGCACGGAAGAGATTTATTTCGCCACCTTCCATTTAGGCATTGATGGTGGCATCGAAGTGACGGCAAGCCATAATCCGATGAACTATAACGGCATGAAGCTGGTGCGTGAAGGTTCCCGTCCTATCAGTGGCGATACAGGCTTACGTGATGTTCAGCGTCTGGCTGAAGCTAACGATTTTGCGCCGGTCGATGCAGCGAAGCGTGGCAGCTATAAACAGATTTCGGTATTGGATGCCTATGTCGATCACCTGATGGGCTACATTGATCTGGCAAATTTCACCAAAGCCATGACGCTGGTCATCAACTCGGGTAATGGCGCTGCCGGTCATGTTATCGATGAGATCGAAAAGCGCTTCCGGCAGGCGAATGCACCGGTCACCTTCGTTAAAGTTCACCATGAAGCGAATGGCAACTTCCCGAATGGTATTCCTAATCCCTTACTGCCAGAGTGCCGGAAAGATACCTCCGATGCGGTGAAAGCGAACAAAGCCGACATGGGCATCGCATTTGATGGCGACTTTGATCGCTGCTTCCTGTTTGACGAGAATGCAGAGTTCATCGAAGGTTATTACATTGTTGGCCTGCTGGCCGAAGCGTTCCTCAAAAAAGAGCCTGGCGCGAAGATCATTCACGATCCCCGTTTGACCTGGAACACCATCGACGTCGTCACTAAAGCGGGTGGCATACCTGTTATGTCTAAAACAGGTCATGCGTTTATTAAAGAGCGCATGCGTGAAGAAGATGCTGTGTACGGCGGCGAAATGAGCGCACATCATTACTTCCGTGATTTTGCTTATTGCGATAGCGGAATGATTCCGTGGCTGCTGGTAGCAGAGTTGCTGGCGGTGAAAGGAATGACGCTGTCTGAACTGGTTGCGGAACGTATGAAAGCATTTCCGTGCAGTGGCGAGATTAACTATAAAGTTAATGATGCAAAAAAAATCCTTGAAAATTTAAAAAGTGAATTTGGACTGGATGCTTTTAAATCAGATACTATTGATGGCTTGAGCTTTGAATTTACTGATTGGAGATTCAATGTTAGAACATCAAATACTGAGCCATTACTAAGATTGAACGTTGAATCAAGATCAAATGATGGTTTAGTGAAAGAAAAGCTTGAGGCTATCTCTTATTTAATTAAGGCGCAGGAATGAATCTATCTCTTTTTAAATCCTTATGGGGTTATCGTGGGTTCGTTTTAGGTAATGTTAAGCGAGAATTTCAAGCGAAATATCAAAACTCACTATTAGGTGCGCTGTGGAATATACTTAACCCACTATCCATGATAGTGGTTTACACAGTTATATTTTCTCAAGTGATGCATTCGAGGATGCCTGGAGTTACTAATAGCTTTGGCTATAGCATTTACCTTTGCTCCGGTATTTTGACTTGGGGGCTTTTCGCTGAAGTCGTTGGTAGAGGTCAGAATGTATTCCTTGAATATGCTAATCTACTTAAAAAAATTAGCTTTCCGCGCTTATGTTTGCCAGTGACAATTATATGTAATGCTTTATTAAACTTCTCAATAGTTTTTAGCTTATTTACACTATTTTTGTTGGTTTCTGGCAACTTTCCGGGGTTAAGTTATTTTTACTTAATTCCAGTGCTTTTAGTATTAATGGTCTTTGCAATTGGCTTGGGTATCACATTAGGTGTATTGAATGTTTTTTTTCGAGATGTTGGGCAATTTTTCGGAATAGCTCTCCAGTTTTGGTTCTGGCTAACTCCGATCATATATCCTGCAGACATATTGCCTGCTAAGGCTCAGCAATACCTATCATACAATCCCATGTATGGAGTAATTACTGCAGCGCAGAATATTCTAGTCAAAAGCGAATCGCCTCAACTGCACCAGTTAATACCTACGTTATTTATCGGGATTATTCTATGCGTAATTGGCTTGAAGTTGTTTCGCAAGCATTCCGGTGAAATGGTGGATGAATTGTAATGGGTAAGATAACAGTTAATAATGTTGGAAAAGCATATAAGCAGTATCCCACAAGGTGGAGTCGTTTAGCGGAATGGTTTCTACCAGGTAAAAGAAAATGCCATAAGCTAAAATGGGTATTAGAAAATATTTCCTTCGAGGTCCATCCTGGAGAAGCGCTGGGTATTATAGGGATTAACGGCGCAGGTAAAAGCACACTTCTAAAAATGATTACTGGTACCACGCAACCAACTACTGGAAAAATTAGTTTAGAAGGTAGGGTTGCAGCTATGCTGGAATTAGGGATGGGATTCCATCCAGATTTTACAGGTAGACAAAATGTAATTATGTCTGGACAGCTTTTAGGATTTAGTCTTGAAGAAATTTATCAGCTGATGCCGGGGATAGAGGAGTTTGCAGAGATCGGAGCATATATAGATCAGCCTGTTCGAGTGTATTCGAGCGGGATGCAAATGAGACTAGCTTTTTCAGTCGCTACAGCTGTTAGACCAGATATTCTTATTGTTGATGAAGCACTCTCTGTTGGTGATGCTTATTTTCAGCATAAAAGCTTCAATAGAATCAGAGAATTCAGTCGTGCAGGCACGACTCTCCTTATAGTTTCGCATGATAAACAATCCATCCAGAGTATTTGTGATAAAGCCATCTTGTTAAACAGGGGCAAGCTGGAGATGGAAGGGGATCCTGAGTCTGTAATGGATTACTATAATGCTCTGTTGGCTGATAAACAGAATCAGAAAATAGAACAAGTTGAGCTTGCTGATGGTAGTATCCAAACTGTATCGGGCAGTGGAGAAGCAACCGTCAAAGATATTCGGATATTAAATCAGAAAGGAGACAGCATTGAATTTATCGATGTAGGTGAAGCTGTTACACTCAAAATAACAGTGGTTGTTAATGAAAATCTGCCGAGACTTGTGTTGGGTTACGGTATTAAAGACAGACTGGGACAAGTAATATACGGAACCAATACTGACTTAAAAAAACAAGCCATAATTGAGGCTAGAAAAGGGTCAGAGTATGTGTTTAACATTAGATTTAACGCTAACTTAGGTCCTGGTAGCTACTCAATTCAAACAGCATTAGTCAGTACGGATACTCACTTAGTTAACAATTACGAGTGGCGAGACTTGGCGATGGTTTTTAACATCATTAACATTAATAAACCACACTTTGCCGGATGCGCATGGATTGATCCAGATATAGAGATAAATTGAAATGCCGATAGTAAGTTTCGCTCAAAACTTTGAAGACGTGATGTTGTGGCGTTCTTTAAAAGATATAACTAATGGATTCTATATTGATATTGGTGCTAATGACCCGCTAATCGATTCTGTTACCAATCTTTTTTACCTAAATGGATGGAGTGGGATAAATATAGAACCACTCAAAAAACATTACGATGCATTAGTTGAAAATAGAGAACGAGATATAAATCTGAACTGTGCTATATCAAATTGCACAAGCGAATTAGATATTTGGGAATCTGATATTAGAGGGTGGGCGACACTGGATAAAAGTGTTGTCGAGCAACATGAGTTAAATGGATTTAAGGGCGTTTGGAGAAAAACGCCAGTAAAAACTCTTAAACAAACAATCGAAGAATCGTTGCCAGCTAATATTACTGATATACATTTTCTAAAAATTGATGTTGAAGGAGTTGAAGAGCAAGTCGTAATGAGTAACGATTGGTCAAAGTATCGACCCTGGATTCTTGTTATTGAATCGACAGCACCAAACTCACAAAATGAAAGTCATACTAGTTGGGAAGAGATATTGCTTGCTAACGATTATATATTTTCATACTTTGATGGTTTGAATAGATTTTATATTAGCAAAGAGCATGAGGAATTACTTCCTAATTTTAAAAATCCACCTAATGTTTTTGACGAATTTATTACTTATGCTGAACATTTGAATAAAGAAGTTATCGCGGAGCTTCAAGATAATCTTCAAGTAATGAATGACGAGGTTAGCTCTCTGAATGAGCTTTTAGTAGACAAGAATGAAGAGTTGCGTATTTTTTTGGATGAAAATATGATCTTGAAAAATAAATTGAGTGAAGTTTACAGCAGCCACTCATGGAAGCTAACATCTCCTTTTAGACGTGTTTCAGCATTTTTAAGAAGGAAATAAATATAATGAAAAACATCCTTTTTTTGAGCACTTATCCATTTGCCAAACCAAGACATGGCGGTCAGATCAGACTTAGCCAGTTAGTCAAGAAGTTCGAGCGAAATGGTTGGAAGACTAGGTCCATCGCAGTATATGAGGAAGAAAGTTTTTTGGGTGACGAACTTGGTCCCTATGATATCCCATTTCCTGTTGATTCCTTATTTAGATCTTACAAGGGACGACACGTTCCACTAATTAATGATCTTTTAACTGGCGCATATGCTACTTCAGATGAAGGAGGGTTCAGTAAAATTTTAGCTAACCTCCCGACAGAAATTGACGTAATTCACGTTGAACAATGTTGGCTCTGGAATCTGGTCGAAAAAATAAAGAGCATTCCAAAATATAAAAACTCGATCGTAGTTTTTGGTTCTCAAAATATAGAGTTTTTATTAAAGAATGATATATTAGAACAATATAATATTGCAGACCGAGACGATGTAATTGAAGACATCAAGCATCTGGAAATGAGAGCCGTACATGAAGCAGATGTAGTAGCTGCGGTGACAAAAAATGATGTTAAGTCTATGCAAGGTTGGGGCCGTGAATCCATTACGTTAGCAGCAAATGGTATTGAACCATGGAAAACGGATACTTTGACCAGTAAATGGGAAAGTAAATTACCTAAATCCCCATGGATGCTCTATGTTGCCAGTGCTCATCCACCTAACTTTACCAGTTTTAATAAAATTATTGGGGAGAGTTTAGCTTGTATTCCGCCTGATAGTAAGCTTGTTATTGCTGGTAGTGTTTGTGAACATATTTATAAAGAAGTTTTAAAATCGAAATGGGCTAGCATTAATATCAGCCGTCTAGAGTTTTTGTATGTGTTAGATGATGATGACTTAGCGGAAGTTAAGAATAGAGCACATGCATATTTTTTACCTATTGAACATGGTGGTGGTTCAAATCTCAAAACCGCTGAAGCTCTTTACTCAGGCAAGCCAGTAATAGGCACTCTATCAGCTTTTAGAGGTTTCGAAGAATTTTGTGATAGCTCTCGTATCAATATTATTAATAATCCTGAAGAATTCTTTTCAGCAACCAGGCAAGTTTTGACAAGAATTTCACCAATTTTAGATTCCAAAGAGCTTTCCAGCTTAGAAAAGTTAACATGGGACAAATCATTGGATAGTTTGATTCTCGAGGTGGAAAAAGAATATGAGGCTAGTCTAAATGCATAATACTTGGATTGATGTCACAACAATTTTAGGATGGCATAGATCTGCTGTTGGTATTGTCAGAACAGAAGTTGAATGCGCCACGTATGCCTTAAAGATGAATTCATCAGCCTCTGTTAAATTCTGCGCATATAATCCATCAAAAGGTTATTATGAGGTAGAGAAAGGAGTTGTCGAAGAAACAATCAAGCGGATAAATGGACATATTAAAAAGAAAGAAACTTTAATTGCTCAGCCGGGACCGTCAACGATTAATTATAAAGCAAAATTCAAAAGTTTCATTCTTAATTTAATTCGTAAGTTACCAACGAGCTTACAGAGAAGAGTTTTAAACTATCTTCTGCCACGGCGTATTGCGGCTAGTAGTTTGTTAGCTTCCTTAAGATATGCAAAGTTAGCTTTACAGCAGTTGTTAAAACCTAATGCAACTCCCGTAAACGTTCAGCAGCTTGGACATAGGGCTTCTGATAATGTGAATTCACCTTTTAGCCAAGGTGATGAATACATATCAATGGGACTGGATTGGGATCAAAAAGATTTTCAGTATTTATATAGATTAAAAAAAGAACTTAATCTTAAAGTTAAGCTTTTCTGTTACGATGTGATTCCTGTAAAATTACCTCATCTTTGTGTGGGGGACGTTGCTGGAAAATTTTCACATTATTTTTCCGATGTTGCCTGGTGTGCCGATGAAATATTTTGTATTTCTAAATGCTCCAGGGATGATTTGAAAGAATTGTTAGAGCAACTTGGAACGCCTATCCCAAAGTTAACTATCGTTAAGTTAGGTTGTGAAATTAGTGAAGTTGATACGCAACCAGAAATCTCTAATGAAGTACAATTTTTATTGGGCAAAAAATATTTATTATTTGTTTCTACGATTGAAAGAAGAAAGAATCATGAGGTATTATATAAAGCCTATACAAGACTAGTGGATAGCAAGGTCCATGATCTGCCATTACTTGTATTTGTTGGCATGCCAGGTTGGGGTATGAATGATTTTATTACCGATTTGAATCTGGATCCAAGGGTGAAAGGTAATATTATTCAATTGAATAATGTTTCCGATCCAGAATTAACACTGCTCTATAAAAATTGTTGGTTTACAGTTTATCCGTCATTATATGAAGGTTGGGGATTGCCTGTTGCTGAGAGTTTAGCGTTTGGAAAATACTGCCTGGCTTCTTCAGCAGCATCTATCCCAGAAATCGCTGGGGATTTGCTCGATTATGTGGATCCCTGGGATGTGCCCGCATGGTCAAATAATATTAAGTATCTTATTGAAAATCCGGATGTTATAAGGCAGAAAGAGTTAAGAATCAGTAAAGAATATAGTTCGACCAAATGGTCTGATACCGCTGAATCTATATTAGTAAAGTAAAACTGTATTTATGTTTAACCAAAAAAGTGGAATTTCTTATGAGTAACAAGGTTGCAATCGTAACTGGTATCACTGGACAAGATGGTGCTTATCTTGCAGAGCTTCTCTTACAGAAAAATTATACAGTTTATGGCACATATCGTCGTACTAGCTCCGTGAACTTCTGGCGTATTGAAGAGTTGGGAATTAAAAACAACCCAAGCTTGCATCTGATCGAATATGATTTGACTGATCTATCAGCAAGTATTCGCCTTCTTCAAACTAGCGGTGCAACTGAAGTTTACAACTTAGCGGCTCAGAGCTTTGTTGGTGTCTCATTCGAACAACCATTGACGACTGCCGAAATAACAGGTGTAGGCCCTGTAAATTTGCTTGAAGCCATCCGAATTGTTAATCCATCAATTCGGTTCTATCAGGCTTCTACGTCCGAAATGTTTGGGAAAGTTCAGGCTATCCCTCAAAAAGAAGACACACCATTCTATCCAAGAAGCCCATATGGCGTGGCTAAGTTGTATGCGCACTGGATGACGATTAACTACCGTGAAAGCTATAACATTTTTGCTTCAAGCGGAATTTTGTTTAACCATGAATCCCCGCTGCGTGGTCAGGAATTTGTTACTCGCAAAATCACTGATTCAGTTGCAAAAATCAAACTTGGTAAGCTTGATGTACTTGAACTGGGCAACCTTGATGCGAAACGCGACTGGGGCTTTGCTAAAGAGTATGTAGAAGGAATGTGGTTGATGCTTCAGGCAGATGAACCGGATACCTTTGTACTTGCTACCAACCGAACAGAAACTGTACGTGACTTCGTATCGATGGCATTTAAAGCTGCTGGTATTGAATTACGTTTCGAAGGTAAAGACGAACAGGAAGTGGCAATTGACGTGGCAACAAATAAAGTTGTTGTAAAAGTGAATCCGAAATTCTACCGTCCAGCCGAAGTTGAATTACTGATCGGTAATCCCCAGCGTGCTAAGGATATTCTTGGATGGGAACCTAAAACTACTCTTGAAGAGTTATGTGCTATGATGGTTAAAGAAGACCTTCGCCGTAACGAACAAGGATTCTCTTTCTAATATGACTAATGGCAAAAAAGCATTGATCACCGGGATCAAGGGCTTTACCGGCCATTATATGGCAGCGGAACTTTCCGCTGCTGGATATGATGTTTATGGCCTGGGTTCAGCTTCCTCGGATAATATCGATAACTATTTTCAAGTAGATCTCACAGATAATATTCAAGTTAAAAACGCAGTAGATTGTATAAGTCCCGATGTGGTCGTTCATTTGGCAGCAATTGCTTTTGTTGGTCACTCAAATCCGAACGCATTCTATGATGTCAACCTTTCCGGCACGCGCAACTTGCTATCTGCGTTAACAGAAACAAAGAAAAAGCCCGAAGCCGTATTAGTGGCAAGTAGCGCAAACGTTTATGGAAATAATATTGCTGGTAAGCTTGATGAATCAACGCTTCCGAATCCTGCCAATGATTATGCCGTTAGCAAACTTGCTATGGAATACATGGCTAACCTGTTTAAAGATAAGTTGCCATTAATTATTACCCGTCCTTTTAACTATACGGGAGTAGGGCAAGCTGAGAATTTTTTAATTCCTAAAATTGTCAAACATTTCCGCGAACGCAAAGACGTTATTGAACTTGGTAATATAGATGTATGGCGTGACTTCTCAGATGTACGAGATTTAGTAAAATGCTATGCTGAATTACTAAAGTGTAAAGCTTTTGGGGAAGTGGTCAATGTTGCTACTGGAGAGATGCATTCACTTAGAGATGTTATTAGCCTTTGTGAAGATATTACCGGTCACTCCATAACCATTGAGGTAAATCCTGGATTTGTTAGACCAAATGAAATCAAAGAGTTGTGCGGTGATATTTCGTTGCTGAATAGTCTGATTGGCCATGAAATGCAAAAAGTACCACTTAGGGAAACTCTGAAATGGATGCTGGAAACAAAAAGCTAGAGGTTGTTTTCTCGACGGATTGCATAAAATACCCTTTAACGGGTATCGGGCGTTATGCTTTTGAACTGGCGAAACAACTTCAGCAACGGGAAGATAAACTTTCACTTACTTTTTTGCATGGAACAAGAATAAGAGATTCATTGGCGGTTGCAAGTGAATCTTCGCAATCCGTTCAGTCGCTTAAGCGAGAGTTACAAAAAAGCAAAATAGTTAGTGAAGTTTATCGCCTTGTTTTTCCTCATTTAAAGTCCCGGGCACTTAAAAAATTCAAAGAATACATTTACCATAGTCCTAATTATTATCTCCCTCCGCGTGTTAAAAATTGCGTTGCGACTTTTCACGATCTGTCAGTATTTCATTGGCCACAGTTCCATCCTGCTGGGAGAGTACATCTCATGCAGAAAGAGTTGCGTAACACTGTAAAGCGTGCTTCGGTATTGATAACGGATTCGTATTATACAAAAAATGAGTTGATGGAATTTTTTTCGCTGGATGAGAAGAAAATTTCAGTTGCACCATTGGCGTGTAATCACCAATTTCATTCGCGAACTCAAGAGGATGTTCACGCAGTATTGGATAAGTATCATTTAAAATGGCGTCGCTTCTTTCTTTATACTGGTACAATCGAACCCAGAAAAAATATTTTAACGCTTCTACGTGCATATGATCGCTTGTCATTACAAGAGAAGAACAATTTCCCGCTCGTTATTAGCGGATATAAAGGCTGGGAAAATGAAGAGCTCTTTCGTCTTTTTGATAAAGGCGAGCGGGAAGGCTGGTTGAAATATTTAGGCTTTGTGCCAGGTAACGATTTACCCATGCTCTTTAGTGCTGCTAACAGTTTCCTCTTTCCTTCGATTTATGAAGGGTTTGGATTACCAGTTTTGGAGGCTATGTCATCTGGCACTCCCGTTATTTGTTCAAATGCAACGTCATTACCTGAAGTTGTTGGAGATGCCGCGCTAATGCATGAACCGGAAGACATAGAATTGCTCACGCATTATCTGAAAATGATGATTAATGATGAGGAGTTGAAACAGAAAATGATCCAGGTTGGTCTTAGTCAAGCCCAAAATTATTCGTGGTCATTCTGTGCCGATAAAACGATAGAAGCGTATGATCAGGTTTCTAAATTAATATGATAAAAGTCCTTCACTGCTATAAAACATATTACCCGGATACTTTTGGTGGGATTGAGCAAGTTATTTATCAGCTCGCTGAAGGCGGTGTGAAAGAAAATATCCAATCAACGGTTTTTACGCATAGTCCTGATTTTGATGATGCTATTTCAATGTTGGATCATCATACTATTCATCGTGTTAAAACATTATTTGAGTATGCTTCTACGCCAATTTCATTTACTGCTATTGCTGAGTTTAAAAAGCTAGCAACACAGGCAGACATTATTCATTATCATTTTCCCTATCCGTTTATGGATGTCCTGCATTTCTCAAATTTTACAAAAAAGCCATCGATCGTAAGCTATCATTCCGATATTGTTAAACAAAAGGCTTTGCTAAAACTTTATACACCATTGATGAATAGGTTCCTTTCCAGTGTAGATTGCATTGTTGCTGCATCACCAAATTATGTCGAAAGTAGCCCGATTCTGCAAAAATTTAAAGATAAAGTTAAGGTCATTCCCTATGGTCTGAATGAAAGTTTTTATCAAAACAATGATCCCCAGGTATTAGAAAA
Source organism: Pantoea sp. ICBG 828 (assembly GCF_002928355.1). NCBI lineage: Bacteria > Pseudomonadati > Pseudomonadota > Gammaproteobacteria > Enterobacterales > Erwiniaceae > Pantoea > Pantoea sp. ICBG 828. Next base: position 15,133 of record NZ_POWN01000013.1, read on the forward strand.
GTGGTCCCAGCGATTCCCTAACGGCTTTTTTCTTTTCATTGGGACTTTTCGTTACTATAAAGGGCTTCACATACTCATCGATGCTGTCGCTGGTAGTGATTATCCTGTTGTCATTGTTGGTGCGGGACCCATCGAATCTGAACTGAAAGCGCAAGCCCAATCGTTGGGTATCGACAATATTCATTTCCTTGGTGCATTACAGGATGACGATAAATCTGCGTTATTACAGCTTTGCACTTGCTTAGTTTTTCCTTCACATCTTCGTTCAGAAGCTTTTGGTATTTCTTTGCTTGAAGGGGCTTTGTACTCAAAACCACTGATTTCAAGCGAAATTGGAACCGGTACTACTTTCATCAATATTGACGGTCTTACCGGTCTGGTTGTCCCGCCTTCAGACCCCAGGGCTTTACGCGAAGCTATGGATGAGATCTGGTTCAACCCAGAGAAGGCTCATACCTTTGGCCAGGCTGCTCAACAACGATTCGAAAAACTTTTTACAGCGGACAAGATGATTGAAAGTTATGCAGGTTTATATATGTCTCTGTTAAATAAGTAAATTTTATCACTCGCTGCATTTCTCAAAAAGCATCAATAATTACCTCTTATCACCTCTCATGAGTTAACATATTGGTCACTTACTGAATGGTGTTACTGGTAACACCTAGCGAGACCACAGACAGGAGTATGTAATGTCCAAGCAACAGATCGGCGTTGTAGGTATGGCAGTGATGGGGCGCAACCTTGCTCTTAACATCGAAAGCCGCGGTTACACAGTCTCAATCTTTAACCGTTCACGTGAAAAGACTGATGAAGTTATCGCTGAAAATCAGGGCAAAAAACTTGCTCCTTATTACTCCGTGGAAGAATTTGTCGAGTCGTTAGAAAAACCCCGCCGCATCCTTCTGATGGTACAGGCAGGCGAAGCGACAGATAAAACCATCGCTTCACTGACGCCACACCTCGATAAGGGCGACATTCTGATTGATGGTGGTAACACCTTCTATAAAGACACTATCCGTCGTAATAAAGAACTGTCTGATCAGGGCTTCAACTTCATCGGTACCGGTGTCTCCGGCGGCGAAGAGGGCGCACTGAAAGGCCCATCGATCATGCCTGGCGGTCAGAAAGAAGCGTATGAACTGGTAGCGCCAATTCTGGATAAAATTGCTGCGCGTGCAGAAGACGGTGAAGCCTGCGTTACTTACATCGGTCCGGACGGTGCTGGTCACTATGTGAAGATGGTTCACAACGGTATCGAGTATGGCGATATGCAGCTGATTGCAGAAGCATATGCTTTACTGAAAGGCGCACTCGGTCTGAATAATGAAGAGCTGGCTAAAACCTTCACTGACTGGAACAACGGTGAGCTGAGCAGCTACCTGATCGACATCACCAAAGATATCTTCACCAAAAAAGATGAAGACGGTAAATACCTGGTTGATGTGATTCTGGATGAGGCAGCCAACAAAGGTACTGGTAAATGGACCAGCCAGAGCTCCCTGGACCTTGGCGAGCCACTTTCTCTGATCACTGAGTCAGTATTTGCTCGTTACCTCTCTTCACTCAAGTCACAGCGTGTTGCAGCTTCTAAAGTGCTGAGCGGCCCTCAGGCGCAAGCCTTCACCGGTGACAAAGCTGAGTTCATTGAGAAAGTGCGCCGTGCATTGTATCTGGGTAAGATCGTTTCTTATGCTCAGGGCTTCTCTCAGCTGCGTGCGGCTTCAGAAGAGAACAACTGGGATCTGCATTACGGTGAAATCGCGAAGATCTTCCGTGCTGGTTGCATCATCCGTGCACAGTTCCTGCAGAAAATTACTGATGCTTATGCGACCGATGCTAACATCGCAAACCTGTTGCTGGATCCCTACTTCAAAAACATCGCTGATGAATATCAGCAGGCGCTGCGTGATGTTGTCTCTTATGCCATCCAGAACGGTATTCCAACGCCAACCTTCTCAGCGGCAATTGCATACTACGATAGCTATCGCTCAGAAGTGCTGCCTGCCAACCTGATTCAGGCGCAGCGCGACTATTTTGGTGCGCACACTTATAAGCGTATTGATAAAGACGGTGTGTTCCATACTGAATGGCTAGTTTGATCATTTATCTTTAGTAAAAAATCCCAGCTTGCTGGGATTTTTTGTTTTCTTTTATTATTCAATTAAATTATCTCGGGATTTAAAAAGTGAAACTTATTATTCAAATGCCATGTTTCAATGAGGCTGGAACTTTAGCAATTGCTTTGGCAGCGTTACCCCGTCATGTCAAGGGGTTTGATAAAGTCGAATGGCTTATAATTGATGATGGCAGTACGGACAATACTGTTGAAGTCGCTAAGGAATGCGGTGTTGATCATATTGTTCAACATATGGGTAATAAAGGATTAGCAGTAGCTTTTATGACGGGTATAGATAACTGTCTAAAATTAGGTGCTGATGTAATAATTAACACTGATGCAGATAATCAATACAATGCTGATAATATTCCTGATTTAGTAACTCCAATTCTTGAAAAAAAAGCTGAAATGGTTATCGGTGCCAGACCAATAGCAACCATTGAACATTTTTCACCTGCAAAAAAGTTTCTGCAAAAATTGGGTAGTTGGGTTGTAAGGGGAGCAAGTAAAACAAATATTCCTGACGCACCTAGTGGGTTTCGAGCAATAAGCCGAAGCGCTGCACAGAAATTGATCGTTTTTAGCGAATATACTTACACATTAGAAACCATAATTCAGGCGGGACAAAAAGATATTTCAATCTGCTCTGTACCTGTTGACGTTAATGATGACCTTCGCCCATCAAGGCTAGTAAAAAGTATTCCCTCATATATTCAAAGAAGTATATTTACTATTATAAGAATATTTGTCATCTATAGACCATTCAGATTCTTTTTAACAATTGGTTCTTTATTGATGTCAGTCGGGGTTTTGATTAGTATAAGATATTTATATTTTTACTTTTTCCGTGATGGTGAAGGGCATGTTCAGTCGCTGATTCTTTCCGCCATTTTAATCATGATGGGATTCCAAACGATATTAGTCTCATTTTTGGCTGATTTGTTATCCGCCAACCGGAAATTATTAGAAGATATTCGTGTTAAGACAAATAAGATATTACATGATGAAAAAGAGTGATTCGGTATTTTATTAGGGTGTGGATGAGATGAACGGTAAAATACCTGTAAACAATAGCACAAGTGTAAGTGCTAATAAAAAAAATTACGCAAAAGCGTTGAATTTTATTGGTGGCCTTATTGCAATACTGAGCATTATCTTTGTAGCATTGCGTTTGAATAGCTATCTTACAAGTGAAAGCTTGTCGTTTTTTAATTTGAAGCATGTTTTCATTGTGTTGATACTGGTTGTTCTTTATGGACTTGGTAGTCTATTGTTAGGATGCGCCTGGAAAAACATTTTGGCAATGTCTGGTTCTGAGAAAAAGCTTAAGTGGGCAATTTCAACTTATGGTCTAGCCCAAATTGGAAAATATATACCCGGCAATATATTTCATTTGGCAGGCCGTCAGGCATTAGGTTTGAAAGATGGCGTATCAGGAGTAGCCCTTGCTAAGTCCACTGTTTGGGAGCTTGGTTTGTTAGCAATAAGTGGAGCAGTTTTTCTGATAATTGCAGCCCCCGCTTATTTTAATCTTCCTGAAATAGCGACAGTATTATCTTTGCCTGTTTTTTTAGTAACAACAGTCGTTTTCTATTACTTTTTATCTGTTTTTTTTAATGAGTTGTTAGGTAAAGCTTTTATACAGCAAGTTATATTTCTAACCTTGTCAGGATTTATCTTTTATTTCCTTATTTGCATTGTAAGTGAACAGGGTTTTCTTGATTTTAGTAAAATGCATTTCCTCTTTTTCGTGCCTGCAGCCTTTGTTACAGCCTGGTTAATAGGATTGGTCACCCCTGGAGCTCCGGCAGGAATGGGGATTAGAGAGGTTGTGCTTATTTACTTATTGGGCGGATTATACGATAAGGATATTATAATTTTAACAGTATTGATCTCCAGGATAGTCACTGTGTTAGGTGATGTGTTTTTTTATACTATTTCTTTTTATATTCGGAGAATCAACTAAGATGATGGTTGGTGATGTTAAATTCTCTTCTGGGAATTTTGTTTTCTGTACAATATGCTTATTATTGGCATTAATAATCAACAATGTTATACCTTTTTTATCACTGCCTACAATGGGACAGGCGCTGTGGGCTATGGGTTATGCGAAATCTCTATCTAACGAAGGTTTTTTCAATTTATATGCTTATGATATAGGGTTCCCACACCCTGCCGCTATCGCATTTGGATTATCCGCTGTTTTACCATTAAGTTGGTTAATTAAGTTCGGCATTTTGCCCGAGGCTGCTTATAGCTTAGTTTTTGCTTTATATATTGGCTTGGCATTCTTAGGATGCTATAAAATCAGTAGGTTATTTCATGCAAGCCAAAATATTGCATCTATTTTTTCATTACTTTGGCTTATCACACCAGTTATCGGACGCCACTCAGGCTATTCGATGTTGATGCTTGGAATAGCTCTCATTCCATTTTATTGTTGGATAACCTATGTTTTCTTTCAGGCATCTGAATATGATTTCAGTCAGCTTTCATTAAAGTTTTTAGCCTTTCTAAGTTCTGTAATTATATCCGTTTTTATGGATGGCTATACTTTTATCATGTTTGCGGTAGCAGCATCTGCAATAGCTTTATTCTCATTCCTTCAATCAGCCAATAAAAAATCATTCTTTCTCAAGAAATTAATTGGATATTTAGTGGCTTTTTGCTGTGCTTACCTTCTTTATTCCTGTTTCATAGGGAAAAGTTCATATCAGCCAGAGTCTTTAGATTTTTTTAGAGGTTGGGGGTTAGATTTAAGCTTTTTATTTATTCCTACTCAAGGTGTGTTTTGGTTTTATGATCTATTAGCTTTATCGAAACATCGAACAGCATCACAATTTTTTGGTGATGCCTCAGTATGGAATACGAGCTTTATTTTGCCATTTTTATTGTTAGGTGTAATTGGATGGTATCAAAACAAGAGAAAAAGTATCTGGTTTTATTGTGTTTTTATTTTGGGTGTTTTTTCTGTTTATATGGCACTAGGACCATCGATAAAGCTTTTCTCATTTAAACCTGATAATTACATCGCGCCATCTGATATGGCTAATACTATGCTAATGCCTGAGAAGTATGCATTAGCTCCAACTGGTAATTCTTTTATATCGCAATACCTTCCTGGCTTCAATGTTATGCGAGCCTCATATAGGTGGATCGCTTTAGCATCCTTTTGCTTTTGGGTCCTAACTTTAAGTATGTTGGTAAGAGTAAGTAAAAAGAGGCAATATATATTTTCAATTCTACTGGTCGCTCTATTTCTTCCTCATTTATCTAAGGCCTGGAACTATGGAAGAGCTAATTTTTTATCCGTAGCGGATATTAACAAGAAAATGGTCGACAATCTTAAAATTGATATCGATCGTTCGTCTCGAGTGGCATTCATTCCATGGAATAATGATTTCTTTGCTAATTATTTAGCGCCTTATTCTAATTTCAAAACCTTTAATATTGGTGGTGATAAGAATTTAGATGTGGCTAAATTGCATTGGCCGCCGGTTATGCTCAATCTACAAGGAGCAGTTTCTGACGCTCAAATTCCTTATATAACTCAGTTGTTATTAAATAAAGACGTTGATTATATCATAATTCCTTTTGTTAACATGTTATGGTCTGCCCATTATTGGGAATGCCCTGAGGATACACTACTGCCTTTATCATCAGAAAAGCGGATTTCACTTAAAAATGATCTGGATTTCAAGTGTCCCGCTGTTATAAAAAAGAATTATTCGTCTTTAATTTATAAATTAGATGAGATTCCATTCTTCAATGTTAAAGAAAGAGATTACTATGCTGTTATTAGTTTAGATGAAAAGAAATATACCGAATATCTTAACTCCGAAAACATCCATTATCCTTTTGTTATAAATGATACAGATTTCAATCTTGACTTTGTACTTGATGATGGATGGTATTATAGAGAACCGGGTCATGTTTGGTCAAAAGATAAGGCAGTTTTACAACTTCCAGTGCCAAATGACTCATCGAATTTTTATGTGCTTAAATATAATGTTTTATTATCAAACGTAAGAAATTCGGTTGATATAGAGTTTAAAACTTCACAAAATAATCAGATTGTTACAGAGGAAGTTACATCCAAAACCAATGATGCTTCGATTGTTTTAATTCCAATCGATCATTCTCAGAAGGTCCAAAAGATAGAGTTGTTTGTAAAGGACGCTAAATCTCCAGCTGAGTTAGGTCTTGGTACGGATAACAGAATGTTAGGACTTTCTTTACAGGAAGTATCTATAAAACATTAATCTTTAACGGCCTTTAAATAGGCCGTTTTTTTCCTATACCAGCAAATCCCCTCTGCGTCCCGCATTTTCCCCCGCCAGCCTCACCACCAGCATCCCGGCCGTGACAAACTTGGTCAGGTTTCGTGCATACAGCACGCCGCCAAACTCAGCCACCAGCGGTGTTACGTAGTCATTGATCGGGTCGACAATCTCCGCCACCACTTCGCCCGCTTTAACCCACTCGCCTAATTTTCTGCGGTTCAGCAGCAGTCCGGAGTGAGGCGCGTGGATGTACTCACAGCCCGCCAGTTGCGTTGGCGCGTGGATCAGGGCAGGGGAGTCTCCGGTTTCTCCGGCAATATATCCCCCTTCAATCAGCGCATTGATAATCGCATCCGCATCTTTCTCCGCCTGTTCCTGCGACACATCGGCTACGCCGCGCAGTTCCAGCGTCACCGGCAGCAGGCCGCGCGGCATTGGGTAGTCTTTGCCAAAACGCTCGGCCAGCGTCAGCCAGGGTTCGCAGCAGGCCTCATCAAAGGGCTCTCCACCGGAGATCTGCGCCAGTAGCTGCACTTCACTGCCAAGCCAGCGCGCCAGCGGCTCAATCTCCGGCCAGGCGTGCGGTGTGGTGTAAAGATGCGGCAAGGCATCCCAGTCGCAGTGCAGGTCAATCATCAGGTCTGCCTGGCTGGCCATGCGCATCAGGGTAAAGCGCTGGGCCTCCAGTTCGGTTTTGGCGATGCGGTCGCGGTAGTGACGATCGATGGCGTCGCGAATCAGTCGTTTGTTTTCATATTCACTCTGTGTCAGCGATCCCGCCAGTTCAGCCGCCAGCGTATCGCCCAGCGCCGGGAAGCGACGGTTAAAATCCTGACCAGAAAGAGTATGAAAACGTCCGAGATGAGTGCCGTGCCAGTGCTGACCCAGCGCGAGCGGATTCGCGACCGGCACCAAAGTGACTTTGGCTTTTAGCTTGCCCGCCGACTCCAGCGCCAGCAGCTTCTGCTTGAGATACCACGCCACCGCCATGCCCGGCAGTTCATCGCCGTGCAGCGCCGCCTGAATATACACCCGCTGCTGTGAGTCGGTGCCGAAGTGGAAGCTGACAATTTCCCGCTGGGTGCCCAGCGTCGCGCTTAACAAAGGATGATGTTGTTGTTGCATAACGCTGTCGATGTCCTGTGTCTGGGGCACGCTCGTGGCCGCGCCGCATGAAATTGATGAAGGGAATTATAGTTCTGCTGGAAAAAGGGCGGCAAATGCGCCGCCCCATCGATCACGGCTTAATAGAGATATCCGTCGCAAAATACTTCTTCTGCAAGGTATCAAAGGTACCGTTCTTTTTGATTTCCGCGAAGGCGTTATCCAGCGCGGTTTTTAATTCGGTGTCGCCTTTGCGCAGGCCGATGGCGGTGCCGGGGCCGATAATCGGATCCTGCACAATCGGGCCAGCCAGCTCGAAATCTTTGCCCTGCGGATGTTTCAGGAAACCGTTTGCGGCCTGTGCGGCATCGGTGAAAACCACGTCAAGGCGTCCGGAAATCAGGTCGCTCTCGACCTGTGCCTGATCGCCATACGGCACCACGTTCACGCCGTGCGGCTGCCATTTTGCCAGCGCGTAGCGCTCCTGCACGGTGCCCTGTTCCACGCCCACGGTTTTGCCTTTCAGCGATTCCGCGGTGGGCAGCAGGCCGGAGCCTTTACGCGCAATCAGCTGGGTGTGGGTGTCATACAGCGGCACGGTGAAGTCGATCTGCTTCAGACGCTCTTCGGTGATACCCATATCCGACAGGATGGCGTCAAACTTACGCGCCTTCAGCGCCGGGATCATGCCGTCGAACTGGCTCTCGACCCACACGCATTTGGCCTGCATCTGCGCGCACAGCGCATTGCCGAGGTCGATGTCAAACCCGACCAGCTTGCCCTGCGGCGTTTTGGATTCAAAAGGGGGATAGGTTGGATCAACGGCGAAACGCACCTGATCGATTTTTGCCTGAGCGCCGAACGCGCAGCCTGCCAGCACAGCCAGTGCCAGCGTCTGGCGCAGACGGGCGGTAAAACGGGAACTTGCCATAGTTGCGGTCTTCTTTTGTCGTGATGATAAGTCATCGAGAGTACCGCTCAGCGTGGTGTATGGCAATTAGAGTATTATTTTCATCACGTTACCATTATGCAGTGCGCGGTAATCCTCAACCTGCAGTATCACCGACTTCTCCAGCAGCCCGGCGTTAAAGGCAATTTCGTCGTAGCGCTCGAACAGCAGCGGGTCCACCACCAGCTGTAAATCCGCATGAAAGCTAAACGGCGGAATCGCGCCAAACACGCAGCCGGTCAGCGCATCCACTTCAGCCGGCGAGGCCAGCGAGGCGCGACGGCCACCCACGGCGGCTGCCACTTTACTCAGGTCGGCCTGCTGGTCGGCCGGTAGCACCGCCAGCACATGCTGTTTGATGCCGTTGCCCTTGACGTGACACACCAGCGCTTTGGCGCCTTGTCCCACTTCCGTGCCACGAATCGCGGCCACGGCTTCACATTTACCGGTCGCTTCATGCTCCATGAGTCGGTAACGGGCGTTGTGCTGATCGAGCAGGGTGAGCAGTTTTTCATGCGTGGTCATGGGGGTTTCCATTCTGATGAAGCGCAATTGATCGCACTCTTTTGCGAAGTATGCTGCTCAAAATCGAGCCAGAAAGCCCGTTTTGAGCAGCATGGCGCACAATCGTTACTTATGGCGTGCGCGCAGGTTGTTGATGATGGTGCTGAGGTCCAGCTCCTGATCCTGCAGCAGCACCAGCAGATGGTACAGCAGGTCGGAGGCTTCGTTGGTCAGTTCGTGGCGGTCATTGACGGTAGCGGCCAGCGCGGTCTCAACACCTTCTTCTCCCACCTTCTGTGCGATGCGCTTGGTGCCGCTGGCGTACAGCTTCGCCGTATAGGAGCTGGCGGGATCGGCGCTTTTACGCGAGGCCAGCAGCTGCTCCAGCTGATACAGGAACGTCCAGTCCGGTGCGGCAGGCGAAAAGCAGCTTGAGGTACCGAGATGGCAGGTGGGGCCAATCGGATTGGCCAGCACCAGCAACGTGTCGTTATCGCAATCCGGCGTGATGCTGACCACTTTGAGGAAGTGACCCGAGGTTTCGCCTTTGGTCCATAAACGGTTTTTGGTGCGGGAGAAGAAGGTGACGTTGCCGTCGGCCAGCGTCTTGTGCAGCGCGTCCTCGTTCATGTAACCGTGCATCAGCACTTCGCCGGAGACGTTGTGCTGGACGATGACGGGCATCATGCCCGCGGTTTTGGCCCAGTCCAGTCTGGCCAGTTGTTCTGCAGTTAACACGCGCGAATCTCCACACCGTTGTCGATCAGGAAGTTTTTCAACTCGCCGATATTGATAATTTGTTTGTGAAACACCGAAGCCGCCAGCGCGCCGTCGACGTTTGCCTGCTCGAAGGCTTCGAGGAAGTGCGCCATGGTTCCTGCACCGCCGGAAGCGATCAGCGGCACCTTACACACGTCACGCACCTTCTTCAGCTGCACCAGGTCGTAGCCGTTACGCACGCCGTCCTGGTTCATCATATTCAGTACGATCTCGCCGGCGCCCAGCTTCTGCACTTCCTCTACCCAGTCCAGCGTTTCCCATTGGGTGACGCGGGTGCGCGCTTCGTCGCCGGTATACTGATTGACGTGATACTTGCCGCTGGCTTCATCAAACCAGGTATCGATGCCGACCACGATGCACTGCACGCCGAAGCGGTCCGCAAGCCGGGTAATCAGCGTCGGATCGGCCAGCGCGGGTGAGTTGATAGAGATCTTGTCTGCGCCAAACTGCAGAATGCGCGCCGCATCTTCCGGGGTTTTGATGCCCCCGGCGACGCAGAACGGAATATCGATCACTTCCGCCACGCGGGATACCCAGCTTTTATCTACCACGCGGCCGTCGGAAGAGGCGGTGATATCGTAAAACACCAGTTCGTCAGCGCCTTCCTGGGCATAGCGCTGCGCCAGCGGGACGATGTCGCCAATGATTTCGTGGTTGCGGAACTGCACGCCTTTCACTACTTGCCCGTCACGCACGTCCAGACAGGGGATTATCCGTTTTGCCAGCATGCAATTGCCTCCGCTACCGTAAATTTATCTTCCAGCAGGGCGCGACCGACAATCACACCCTGCGCACCGCTGCCGCGCAGGGCAGCGATATCATCCAGTGAACCGATGCCGCCGGAAGACTGAAACGCGATGTCCGGAAACGCCTGGGACACTTCCTGATACAGCGCCACGTTGGAACCGCTCAGCGTGCCGTCGCGCGAAATATCGGTGCACAGCACATGTTTGAGGCCCACCGGCTGATACCAGCCGATCACCTCTTCCAGCGTCACGCCTGCCGCTTCCTGCCAGCCGCTGATCGCCACTTCTTTGCGATTGCTGGCGTCAATGCGCACGTCAAGCGCCAGCACAATGGCGTCGGCACCGAATTCGCTGAACCAGCTTTTCACTGCTTCCGGCTGCTTCACTGCGGTGGAGCCAACCACCACGCGCGTGGCGCCTGCTGCCAGCAGGGCGGCCACATCGTCACGATGACGAATACCGCCGCCAACCTGCACTGGCACGCTGACGCCGCGTAAAAGCGTGGTTAGCAGCGGGATCTGGCGCTTTGCCGGATCTTTCGCCCCGGTCAAATCCACCAGATGTAACACTTCCGCGCCCTGGCGTTCATAATCCTGCAGGCGCGGCAGGGGATCGTTGCCGTAATCGCGCTGCTGACCGTAGTCGCCCTGATGCAGGCGCACCACTTTGCCGTCGATCAAATCTAATGCGGGGATAATCATCACATCTCCAGGAAGTTTTTCAGCAGCTGCGCGCCGGCTTTACCCGAGCGCTCCGGGTGGAACTGCACGCCGAAGAAGTTATCTTTCTGCAGGGCAGCGGTGAACGGCAGGCCATAGTCGCACTGGGCGATGGTGGCGGCATTCACCGGCATGGCGTAGCTGTGCACAAAGTAGAAGTAGCTGCCGTCCGGAATATTGCGGAACAGATGATTGCCGGCCTGCGCGGTGATCTGGTTCCAGCCCATGTGCGGCAGCGGTAAACCCTGGGTATCCATCAGCGATACCGGCTCGTCAACGATGCCCAGCGTGCTGACGCCGCCGTTCTCGTCGCTGCCGCGTCCGAGCAGCTGCATGCCGAGACAGATGCCGAGCACCGGCTGGGTGCAGGCTTTCACCAGCTCGATCAGCTCGCGCTCCTGCAGCTGGCCCATCGCCGCCCGCGCGGTACCGACGCCGGGCAGAAACAGTTTGTCAGCGCGCAGCACCACGTCCGGATCGCGGCTCACCGCTGGTGTGTAGCCGAGGCGCTCAATCGCCCACTTAACCGAAGAGAGGTTGGCGCAGCCGGTATCAAGAATCACCACGTTCATTACAGCACTCCTTTCGAGCTCGGCAGGGTGTTGCCCTCAACGCGAATCGCCTGACGCAGCGTGCGGCCAAAGGCTTTGAACAGGCTTTCCACGCGGTGATGATCGTTGCGGCCTTTGGTTTTCAGGTGCAGCGTGCTCATCATGGCGTACGACAGCGAGCGGAAGAAGTGCTCGACCATTTCGGTGCTCAGGTCGCCAACGCGCTGGTAGCTGAACTCGGCTTTGTATTCGAGGTGCGGACGGCCGGAGATATCCAGCGCACAGCGCGCCAGGCACTCATCCATTGGCAGCACGAAGCCGAAGCGGCCGATGCCGCGCTTGTCGCCCAGCGCCTTCAGCAGCGCTTCGCCCAGCGCCAGGCCGGTGTCTTCTACCGTGTGGTGATCGTCGATATACAGGTCGCCTTTCACCTCGATGTTCATGCGGAAGCCGCCGTGCACGGCGATCTGATCCAGCATGTGATCAAAGAAGCCGACGCCGGTGTTGATTTTGCTGCCACCTTCGCGATCCAGCCACACTTCCACTTTGATCTGCGTCTCTTTGGTGTTGCGGTTCACCAGCGCGTGACGATCGCGTTTGGTCAGGCGCGCCTGAATCGCGTCCCAGTCTTCGCCTTCCGCACCGTAGCGCAGGCCCTGAATGCCCATGTTCTGCGCCAGCTGGATGTCGGTCAGACGGTCGCCAATCACATAGCTGTTGGCGGTATCCAGCGCCCCGTCGGCCAGCCAGGCTTCGACCATTTTGGTCTTTGGCTTGCGGCAGTCGCAGTTCTCTTCTGGCAGATGCGGGCAGATCAGGATGTCGCTGAAGTTCACGCCCTGTGAGCGCAGGATCTGCATCATCAGGTTGTGCGGGCCGTCAAAATCGGCCTGCGGGAAGCGTTCAGTGCCCAGGCCGTCCTGGTTGGTGATCATCACCAGCTGATAACCCGCCTCCTGCAGCGCCAGCAGGGCCGGGATGGCGTTCTTCTCAAACGCCAGCTTCTCCATACGGTCCACCTGAAAATCCGTCGGCGGCTCAGAGATGAGGGTGCCATCGCGGTCGATAAAAAGGATCTTCTGACTCATGCTTGCTCCACAGATAAGGCTTGCAGCGCGGCGATCAGGCGCTCGCACTCTTCACGGGTGCCAATGGAGATGCGCAGACATCCCGCCAGGCCGGGGTTTTTGTTTTGGTCGCGCAGAATAATGCCCTGATCCCACAGCGTTTTAAACACTTTTGGCGAGTCGGTGAAGCGCGCCAGAATATAGTTAGTCTCACTCGGGAAAACCTGCTGCACTACGCTCAGCTGCGGCAGCTGTTCGCACAGCCAGGCGCGGTTGTCGTTGAGCTGCTGCGCGTGCTGACGCATCAGCGCGATGCCTTGCTCGCTCAGCGCCTGCGCCGCCACGTCGGCCACCGGCGTCGCCAGCGGGTAAGGTGCAATCACCTTCAGCAGCAGATCGATCACCGGCTTGTTGGCCAGCGTAAAGCCGCAGCGCAGGCCAGCCAGCGCAAAGGCTTTTGACAGCGTGCGCAGAATCACCAGGTGCGGGAATTCCTGCAGCCAGCCGGCCAGCGTTGCTTGCGGGCAGAACTCAATATAGGCTTCGTCGGCCACCACCAGCGCTTTGCCGGCGGTCATCGCCAGCAGCTGGCGGATGTCATCCTGATCAATCAGATTGCCGGTCGGGTTGTTCGGGCTGCACATGTACACCACTTTCACGCCGTCCAGCTGGTCCGCGATGGCGGGCAGATTGAGCTGCCAGTTATCCAGTGCCGGCACGGTGCGGTACTCAATACCGATGGTTTCGGCGCTGACGCTGTACATGCCGTAGGTTGGCGGGCAGAACAGAATGGCGTCTTTGCCCGGCTCGCAGAAGGCGCGCATCAGCAGCTCAATCCCTTCATCCGCCCCGCGGCTCACCAGCACCTGCTCCGGCTGAACGCCGGCATAGGCGGCATAGCGCGAAATGACTAATTTTGGCTGGCACTCCGGATAGCGGTTCAGCGTCTGCTGCGACAGCTCAAACGGCACCGGCAGCGGAAATTCGTTCGCATTCAGCCATACGTCACCGTTGCCACCGAGGCGACGAGCAGACTGATAGGGCGTCAGCGCGCGCACGTTGGCGCGGGCTAAATCTTCAACGTTGTTGCTCATGCTTGCTCCTTCAGGGCGGCGACGCGCAGGGTCACGGCATTTTTGTGCGCGTCCAGCTGTTCCGCGGCGGCGAGGGTTTCAATGGTGGCGGCGAGGTTGAGGAAGCCCTGCGGCGTCAGCTCCTGTACCGTCATGCGTTTCTGGAAATCGGCCAGCCCAAGGCTGGAGCAGGTCGCGGTGTAGCCATAGGTCGGCAGCACGTGGTTAGTACCGGAGGCATAATCACCGGCGGATTCCGGCGACCAGTCGCCGAGGAACACCGAACCGGCGCTGGTGATCTCCTCAACCAGCGCGCGCGGCTGGCGCGTCTGAATAATCAGGTGCTCCGGGCCGTACTGATTGGAAATCTCAACGCACTGCGCCAGATCCTGCGCCACGATCAGGCGGCTGCTCTCCAGCGCCTGACGGGCCGTAGCGGCACGCGGCAGCTGCGCCAGCTGCTGTTCAACCGCCAGCGCCACAGCGTCGGCCAGCTGCCGTGAAGGCGTCAGCAGGATCACCTGGGAATCCGGACCGTGTTCGGCCTGCGACAGCAAATCTGAAGCGACAAACGCCGGCGTCGCGCCTTCGTCGGCAATCACCAGCACTTCAGACGGACCGGCAGGCATGTCGATCGCCGCGCCGTCGAGACGCTGGCTGACCTGGCGTTTCGCTTCGGTCACCCAGGCGTTACCCGGGCCAAAAATCTTGTCCACTTTTGGCACGCTTTCTGTGCCGAAGGCGAGGGCGGCAATCGCCTGCGCGCCGCCGACCTGAAATACTTCCTGCACGCCGCACAGCTGCGCCGCGTAGAGAATTTCATCGGCAATCGGCGGCGGCGAGCACAGCACCACGCGGCCACAGCCGGCGATGCGCGCTGGCGTTGCCAGCATCAGCACGGTGGAGAACAGCGGCGCCGAGCCGCCGGGAATGTACAGGCCGACCGACTTCACCGGACGGGTGATCTGCTGGCAGCGCACGCCCGGCTGGGTTTCCACGTCCACCGGCGGCAGAATCTGCGCGTTGTGGAAGGTTTCGATATTCGCCATGGCGTCTGCCATCGCCTGCTTTAAGCTGTCGCTCAGCCGCTCGCCGGCCGCCTGCATCTCAGCGGCGGACACGCGCAGATTCTCCACCTGGGCTTTGTCGAAGCGCGCGCTGAACGCCCGCAGTGCCGCGTCACCCTGCTGTTTCACCTGCACCAGCACGTCCTGCACGGTGGCGCTGATGCTGGCCGATGCCGAGATTGCCGGACGCTGCAGCAGCGCCTGCTGCTGTTCGGCACTGCACGCCTGCCAGTCGATAGGTTGCATGATTGCGCTCATCGGTTACTCCAGCATTTTTTCAATTGGCAGCACGAGGATTGAACTGGCGCCCAGCGCCTTCAGTTTTTCCATGGTTTCCCAGAACAGCGTTTCGCTGCTCACCATGTGCATCGCCACGCGGCTCACTTCACCGGCCAGCGGCAGCACGGTAGGGCGCTCGGCACCCGGCAGCAGGGCGATAACTTCTTCCAGCCGCTCGCTCGGCGCGTGCAGCATGATATATTTGGATTCACGCGCTTTAATCACGCCCTGGATACGCGTCATCAGCGTATCCACCAGCTGCTGTTTCGCCGCTGGCAGTTCGCCATCGCGCTGAATCAGCACCGCTTTGGAGCGGTAGATCACTTCAACTTCACGCAGGCCGTTGGCTTCCAGCGTGGCGCCGGTGGACACCAGGTCGCAAATGGCATCGGCCAGACCGGCGCGCGGTGCCACTTCAACGGAGCCGTTCAGCAGGCAGGATTTAAACGCGATGCCTTGTTTATCGAGGTATTTCTTCAGCAGGTGCGGGTAAGAGGTGGCGATACGGGCATTATTCAGGCATTGCGGACCGGTGTACTCGGCATCCACTGGCATTGCCAGTGACAGGCGGCAACCGCCGAAATCGAGGCGGCGCAGCGTAAAGTAGCGCGGGTCTTCGCCCTGTGCGCGGCGCGTCAGCAGCTCCTCTTCCAGCACGTTTTCGCCAACGATACCGAGGTCGACCACGCCGTCCATCACCAGGCCAGGGATATCGTCATCGCGCACGCGCAGGATATCGATCGGCATGTTCTCCGCAAACGCAATTAGACGCTGCTGCTGAAGGTTAATTTTAATACCGCAGCGTGCCAGCAGTTCGCGTGATTCATCACTCAAACGGCCAGATTTCTGCATAGCTATGCGTAAACGGGTGTTATCTAACATGGTTCCTGTCCTCTTATTCAATCCTGTCTGAAGCGTATCGGGTTGCGTTCGCCCATAAAAAAACCCCCAGAAGATGATCTTCCGGGGGCTCTCTTTGCGCTCGCACCACTGGAAGATCCTAAACGTCTTCCAGCACACATCGCCTGAAAGACTAGTCAGGGTGATGGTGATGATGGTGGTTGAACTGAACGCGTGTCATAAAAAATTCCGTTGCTGAATGAGTATTCATTTGCGTGCTGATTAACCTAACGAAGATGGCGGCGCTTGGCAACCCTTTTTTAACGTCAGTTTTCGCAACCTTCGGCAACAGTTTGCGCTGGTCTGGCTGACGCGCTGGCACTAAGATGGGGTGTCTTAGCGCGGGAGAGCAGGAGTCGATATGAAAAAGGTGGCGATTGTAGGTCTGGGATGGCTGGGAATGCCGCTGGCGATGGCGCTGTCAGCGCGCGGCTGGCAGGTGACCGGCAGCAAAACCTCACCGGATGGCGTCGATGCGGCGCGCCGCTGTGGCATTGATGCGTTTCAGCTGGTGCTGTCACCGGAGCTGGAGTGTGAAGCAGATGATTTGGCCGCACTGATGGCGGTGGATGCGCTGGTGGTGACGCTGCCTGCCAGCCGCACCGTGCAGGGCGGCGAAGATTACATGCAGGCGGTGCAGAACGTGGTCGATACCGCGCTGGCGAATAAAGTGCCGCGCATCATCTTTACCAGCTCTACCTCGGTATACGGCAGCGGCGACGGCGTGAGAAAAGAGAGCAGTGCGCTGCAGCCGGAGACGGTGGCAGGCAAAACGCTGGTGGAGCTGGAAAACTGGCTGCATGACCTGCCGGGCACCAGCGTGGATATCGTGCGTCTTGCCGGGCTGGTCGGTCCGAACCGTCATCCGGGGCGTTTCCTCGCCGGTAAAACCAACCTGGAAAACGGCGCGCACGCGGTGAACCTGGTGCATCTTGATGATGTGGTCGACGCGATTGTGCTGCTGCTGCAAACGCCGAAGGGCGGGCATGTTTACAACCTGTGCGCTCCGAAACATCCGTCACGCGACAGCTTTTACCCGAGCGTGTCGAAGCAGTTAGGCCTGGTGCCACCGACGTTTGTTGCCGAGTCTGAACGGTCGGGTGGCAAGGTGATTGACGGTTCGAAGATTTGTCACGAGCTGGGGTTTGAGTACAGCTATGATGACCCGATGAAGATGCCGCTGGAGTAGGGGCGGTGCGGGGTTGCCCTCACCCTAACCCTCTCCCGCCCGCGGGAGAGGGAACCGCCCGAGCGTTTATTTCGCTGGTTTCGTCACTTTGACAAACGGCAGCATCACCCTCAGACAGATGATCTCACGGCCATTCTCCTTCTCCATACAGATGAACGCACCGTCCTTCTCCCTCTCACTGCAGATGAACGCACCATCCTTCTCCCTCTCCCCGTGGGAGAGGGCCGGGGTGAGGGCAGCAAACCGCACCCACCTAAACCCCCAGCCGATCCCTTAACGCATACCAGGCCGCGCCCATCGCCGTCAGTGGCACCTTAAAGCGTCTTCCGCCGGGAAACGGCAGGTGCGGCAGCTTCGCAAATGCATCAAACCGCTCTGCATGGCCGCGCAGCACTTCGGCGATCAGCTTGCCGGAGAGGTGCGTGCAGGTCACGCCATGTCCGCTATCGCCCTGCATGAAGAACACATTCTTCTCCAGCTGACCAAACTGCGGCATGCGCGACAGCGTGAGCAGGAAGTTACCGCTCCAGCGATGGCTGATCTTCACGTCGCGCAACTGCGGAAAGGTGCGCAGTAGCTTGGGCCGGATCAACGCCTCAATGTCTTCCGGTTCGCGCGCGCCGTACACCACGCCGCCGCCGTACAGCAGACGGTTGTCGGCAGTCAGGCGAAAGTAATCCAGCAGATAGTTACAATCTTCCACACAGTGGTTATTTGGCATCAGCCCCAGCGCCTGATCGCGGCTCAGCGGCTCGGTGGTGACGATCTGCGAGCCGCACGGCATGCTTTTGCGCCCCAGTCGCGGTTCCAGTTGCGATGGCAGATAGGCGTTGCCGGCAAAAATCACAAAGGTGGCGCTGACTTCACCCTGCGCGGTTTTGACCCGGTTGGGTGCGCCGTAAGTCACTGCCAGCGCCGCCGACTGCTCATATATACGGCCGCCGTGCCGGCGAATCGCTTCGGCTTCACCCAACGCCAGATTGAGCGGGTGCAGATGGCCGCCACGCCGGTCCAGCAGGCCGCCGACGTAACGGTCGGTGGCGACTTCACGGCGGATGCCGCGCTCGTCCAGCAGCTCCAGATCGCTGTTGCCGTAACGCGCCCAGCTGGCCTGCTGGCTGCGCAGATGCCCCATCTGGCGCTGATTGAGCGCTGCGAAAATGCCGCCGGGACGATAGTCGCAGGCGATGGCGTAACGATCGATGCGGTCGCGGATAATCTCCGCTCCTTCGAACATCATGCTGCCCAGCATCTGCGCAGTCTGTTTGCCGTAGCGCTGCTCAATCACATCGACATCGCGACTGTAGGAATTCACCACCTGGCCGCCGTTGCGGCCGCTGGCGCCAAAGCCGACGCGGGCCGCTTCCAGCACCACAACATCGTAACCGGCTTCGGTGAGAAACAGCGCGGAAGAGAGCCCGGTAAACCCGCCGCCGATGATGCAGACGTCACACTGAATGCTCTCCTGCAGCTGCGGCCACGGCGCGTGCGCGTTGGCGGTCGCGGCGTAATAACTTTGCACGTGGTGCATCTTAACCTCCTGTAGCGCGTGAACTCAGAAATTGGCGGGCGTATGCGCGCTGACAATGCGACACGGCTGATCTGACGTATTGGTAAAACTGTGCGGCAAACCGGTATCAATCACGTAGCTTTCGCCGCGGTTAAGGTGATAACTCTGACCGTTCACCACCAGGGTGATTTCCCCCTCCAGCACCGTGCCGGTCTCTTCCCCCGGATGGCGCAGCTTTTCACCGGTGCTGGCCCCCGGCTCGTAGCGCTCCAGCAGCATCGCCAGCGCGCGCTTCGCCGCACCGTTATCAATCAGCTGTAAAGAAACACCGAGGCTGCCGATCTCTACGCAATCATCCGGGCGTACGATGATGCGCGGCGTGGCATTCACTTTCGGCTCCGAGAAAAACTCCGACAGCGACAGCCCATACACTTTGAGTAGCTTTTGTAACGTGCTGACTGCCGGGCTGACTTTATCCTGCTCAATGGTGCTGATGGCGCTGTGTGTTAAACCTGACAACTCAGCGACGCGACGCTGAGACAATCCCAACTCCTGCCGGATTTGCGATAAGCGTCGTCCGGGCGCCAGAGTGGCATCATTCATGGCTGTTTTTCCTTGTGATAACGTGCTGCGGCGTGGATAAAGGCCTCGAACAAACGGCGCGAGACCGGATCGCGATCGGATTGCCACTCCGGATGCCATTGCACCGCCAGCGCAAACGGATGCTGGCGCAGGCTGACGGCTTCGATCAGGCCATCCGGTGCGCGGGCTTCAATGCGTAACTGCGGGCCAGGCTCGCGGATGCCCTGGCCGTGCAGCGAATTGACCGCGAACGCGGCAGCGCTGCCCAACAGCTGGCTCAGCAGGCCATCGGGTTCGGGCTGCACCAGATGCGCCGGCGCGTACTGCTGCTCCAGCGGCTGGCTGTCATCTTCGCGGTGCTCCTGAAACAGATGCGTCTGATGCAGCTGGCGATGCAGCGCGCCGCCGTTGGCGACCACCAGCTCCTGCAGACCGCGGCAGATGCCCAGCATCGGCATCTTTTTCCCGCTGGCGTGGGTGATAAGCGCAAAGGACAAGCGGTCACGCGACGGATCCGCATGTGCCTCATGACCCTCTTCACCGTAATGCCAGGGTTCAATATTGCTTGGGCTGCCGGTGAGCAAAATGCCGTCCAGCAGCGTCATACTGTTTTCTAATAGCTGCGGCGCGTGCATCAGCTGATGCGGTAAAGGCAGCGGCACGCCACCGGCCAGCACCACGGCGTCGAGGTATTTGTTATGCACGGTCTGCCCAACGTGGTTGCCGATGGGGTTCTGGCACATCACTACGCCAATCAAAGGCTTGTCAAAAATAATGCCCATTACGTCTCCACGCTGCTGTTCAATATTTTCGCCGGTTTTGCGCGCTAAGTAGAAAAAGTGTGCAATATATTGTCAATCTAGCAACCGTCTGGTTGTTCTTCAAACAGAATTGTTACATTTGCACACCATTTGCGTTAGAGCTATGTTAGAGGTGTGGCTGTTATTTTGAGCATGTGCAAACCATCTTAAACGGTATAGGGCGGGTGGGAAGATGACGAACCTCGTGGAAGTAGAAGACTTCACGCGACACAGTGAAGAAAAACGAACCAGCGCGTTCCAGCTGGAGGTGAAAACCTGGCTGGAACGCCATCCGGAAACGCAGTATGTCGATATTCTGTTAAACGATCTCAACGGGGTATTTCGCGGTAAACGCATTCCCGTCTCCGCGTTAGCTAAGCTGGAAAAAGGGTGTTACTTTCCGGCCTCGGTTTTCGCCATGGACATTCTCGGCAACACCGTCGAGGAAGCCGGCCTCGGACAGGCGCTCGGCGAACCTGATAACCTCTGCATACCGGTCCCCGGGACCTTAATTCCTTCCGCCTCTGACCCGCAACGCATTGCCCAGCTGCTGCTGACCATGTGCGACCAAGATGGCACTCCCTTTGACGTTGAACCCCGAAACGTGCTGAACCGGCTGTGGCAACAGCTGCGCAATCGCGGTCTGTTTCCGGTGGTAGCGGTAGAGCTGGAGTTCTATCTGGTGGACAAAAAGCGCGATGCCGAAGGCTATATTCAGCCGCCGTGTGCGCCGGGGAGCGAAGAGCGCAACATGCAGAGTCAGGTCTATTCGCTGGATAATCTCGACCATTTTGCCGACGTACTGCGCGATATTGACGCGCTGGCGAAACTGCAGAATATCCCAGCCGACGGCGCGCTGGCGGAAGCCTCACCGGGCCAGTTCGAAATCAACCTGCACCATACGCGTGATATCCTCAAAGCCTGCGACGACGCCATTCTGCTGAAGCGGCTGGTGCGTCAGGTGGCAGAGAATCACGGCATGACCGCCACGTTTATGGCCAAGCCGTATGAGGAGTATGCGGGCAGCGGCATGCACGTACACATCAGCATGCTGGATGCGGCCGATCACAACGCCTTTGCGCTGGATGATGGCAGCGATTCGCCGCTGCTGAAGCGGGCGCTGGCTGGCATGATCGATCTGATGCCGGCATCAATGGCGCTGCTGGCGCCCAACGTCAATGCGTTTCGTCGCTTCCTGCCGGAGGCGTTTGTGCCGCTGCAGGCGTCATGGGGGCACAACAACCGCACGGTGGCGCTGCGCATTCCCTGCGGCGATGTAGAAAACCATCGCGTCGAGTACCGTGTGGCGGGCGCCGATGCCAATCCGTATCTGGTGGTGTCAGCAATTATTGCCGGTATCTTGCACGGTCTGGATAATCAGCTACCCTTACCGCATCCGGTGAAGGGCAACGGTCACGAGGCGGAAGGGCTGGAACTGCCGATTCGCCAGAGCGATGCACTGTACGAGTTTGAAAACAGCTATCCGCTGCAAAAGCTGCTCGGCGAACGCTTCAGCGGCGTGTGGCACAGCTGCAAACAGTATGAATTGCGCGAGTTTGAACGGCTGATCACCGCCACGGAAATTGACTGGATGCTGAAGAACGCCTGACCGACAGAAGAATTGATCCAACGTCTTGTGTCGATGGCCTAAGTTGGGGCAAAATACGCGCCCTGCAAAAGACAAAACATAACCGACGCTTATTACGTCGGTTATTTTTTTGCATGGTGCTTTCACTACATGAACGAGGCCGGACACGCATCCGGATAGATAGACACTGAAACACGCTTGTGCGTGAGATTTGAGGAACAAAGATGGGACTGTTTACAATTGCACCAGCGCATGCTGGTTCTCGCTTCCGTGATGATTATGGCGCGGCGACAATCGCAAACACTAATATCACTTCTCACTGCAGCACGTTGCGCAGTATCCCTGTGGTACAACTGAACTCAGTTGTTGCTGTAGGGGGCCTGAACAATGTCGCTTAATACCTCTGCCGCACCACAGCGTGCACATCTGAAAAAATCTCTGACTCTGATCCCGGTCGTCATGATGGGCCTGGCGTATATGCAGCCAATGACCCTGTTTGATACCTTCGGCATCGTGTCAGGCCTCACCGACGGTCACGTCGCCACCGCTTATGCTTTCGCGCTGATCGCGATACTGTTTACTGCCGTGAGCTACGGCAAGCTGGTACGCCGCTTCCCATCTGCGGGCTCCGCTTACACCTATGCTCAGAAGGCTATCAGTCCGCACGTCGGCTTTATGGTGGGCTGGTCATCACTGCTGGACTATCTGTTCATGCCGATGATCAACATCCTGCTGGCGAAAAGCTACTTTGAGTCGCTGGTGCCGGGCATTCCGTCGTGGATTTTCGTGGTGCTGCTGGTGGCGTTTATGACCATCTCCAACCTGCGTGGGATCAAAACTGTGGCCAACTTCAACAGCGTCATTGTGGTGCTGCAGGTAGTGGTGATGGCGGTGATCACCGGTATGGTGGTGTATGGTGTGGCACACGGTATTGGCGCTGGTACGCTGACCAGTACGAAGCCGTTCTGGTCTGAAAATGCGCAGGTGGTGCCGATGATTACCGGTGCGACCATTCTCTGCTTCTCGTTCCTTGGCTTTGACGGTATCAGCTCGCTGTCGGAAGAGACCAAAGATGCCGAGCGCACCATTCCACGCGCGATTTTCCTGACCGCGCTGATTGGTGGGGTGATCTTTATTGGCGTCTCGTACTTCCTGCAGCTGTACTTCCCGGATATCTCGCGTTTCCAGAATCCGGACTCTTCACAGCCGGAAATCATGCTGTTCGTGGCGGGTAAAGCGCTGCAGATCGGCATTCTGATTTTCTCGGTGGTGACGGTGCTGGCCAGCGGCATGGCGGCACACGCCGGCGTTTCGCGTCTGATGTACGTGATGGGCCGTGACGGCGTGTTCCCGCAGCGTTTCTTTGGCTTCGTGCATCCAAAATTCCGCACGCCGTCGCTGAACGTGCTGCTGGTTGGTGCGGTAGCGCTGCTGGCGATCAACTTCGACCTGGTCACCGCAACGGCGCTGATTAACTTCGGTGCGCTGGTGGCGTTCACCTTTGTGAACCTGTCGGTGATTGCCCAGTTCTGGATTCGTGAGAAGCGTAATAAGACGCTGAAAGACCACCTCAACTATCTGGTGCTGCCCATTATGGGTGCGCTAACGGTGGGTGCGTTGTGGATCAACCTGGAAGAGACCTCGATGGTGCTCGGCCTGGTGTGGGCGGCGATTGGTATTGTTTACCTGGCGTTTGTGACCCGCACGTTCCGCAATCCGGTACCGCAGTTTAGCGAAGAGGTGTAAGGCTTTTCCCTCACCCTAACCCTCTCCCGCCCGCGGGAGAGGGAACCGCCCGAGCGTGTGTCAGGTATCAGCCCTGGAGTTGCACCAAAACGCACTATACCTCTCCCTCTCCCCGTGGGAGAGGGAACCGCCCGAGCATGAGTCAGGTATCAGCTCTGTAGCTGCACCAAAACGCACTCTACCTCTCCCTCTCCCTGTGGGAGAGGGCCGGGGTGAGGGCATCAGCCCGCACGAAACCCTGCTACGACACCAACTCCTGCGCATACAAATACAGCGCTTTCAGCTGCGCCATCTTCTCTGCATCGCCCTCATGTAAACTAGCCAGCGACTCCAGCTCCAGCAAAAACGCCTGTACCCGCTCCGCATTAAGCTGCTCGCGGCGGTGCTGCAGCCAGCGCTGCTGCTCTTTATCATCCAGCGTGCCGGGGAAGTTGCGGGCGCGATAGCGGAACAGCAGCTTCGCGATACGCTTATCCTCAAAGGTCAAATCCAGCGCCGGCAGGTTCTGCGGCGGCGTCTGGCGCAGGATGTTCATGCCGGCGCGATCGGCGTCGCTGAAGAAGCCGTCATACAGCTGCGCATCGACATCCTCCGACGGCGTGAACGGATCCGCTTCGGCAAACAGCGTCACCACATTTTCCCGCACTTCGGCATGCTGGCGCAGCAGTGCCAGATTCGCCAGACAGTGCTGACGATCGATACCCAGTCGTTCGGCATCTTCCGGGCGCAATGTATTGGCCGGGGCCAGCACCGGGCACTTATTGATGTGCACCAGCTTGATCGGCACCGCCGGCAAATCGCCCAGATCGCTGTGTCGCGTATACAGCCGCTCGCGCAACTCATCTGGCGACAGCGTCAGCAGCGGCGTCATGTCGCCGGCCAGATCGGCCACGATCAGCGCGTTTTTGTTATCCGGATGCCACGCCAGCGGCACAATCCAGCTGGTATTGCCGCGCGCCGCGCCGAACATGCCGGAAACGTGCACCAGCGGCTTCATCTGCGGAATATCAATCAGCGTCATCAGTTTCTGCTTGTTGCGATGGGTAAACAGAAACTCAAACAGCTTCGGCTGCTTCTCCTGCACCAGCTTTGCCATCGCCAGCGTGGCGTACACATCGGACATCGCATCGTGCGCCTGTTCGTGTGCCACGCCGTTAGCCTGGGTGAGATGCTCCAGCTTAAAGCTCGGGAAACCGTCGTCGTTCTCCGGCCAGAC
Organism: Pantoea sp. ICBG 828; assembly: GCF_002928355.1. Taxonomy (NCBI): domain Bacteria; kingdom Pseudomonadati; phylum Pseudomonadota; class Gammaproteobacteria; order Enterobacterales; family Erwiniaceae; genus Pantoea; species Pantoea sp. ICBG 828. The sequence continues at coordinate 39,902 of NZ_POWN01000013.1, forward strand.
GATGCCTTCCGGGCGCAGCGCATAACAGGCGCGCATCACGTCGAGCAGATCCCAGCGCGAATTGCCGTTCTGCCAGCTCCAGCCATACGGGTCGATAAAGTTGCGGTAGAAGATATTGCGCGTCACTTCGTCATCGAAGCGCACGTTGTTGTAACCGATCACACAGGTCTGCGGTTCGCTGAACAGCGCGTGAATGCGCTGAGCAAACTCCACTTCCGGCACGCCGCGCGCGTTGGCCACCTGCGGCGTGATACCGGTGATCATTACCGCTTCCGGCTGCGGCAGGTAATCGTCCGCGAGCTGGCAGTAAAACACCTGCGGTTCGCCCACGGCGTTAAAGGCTTTGTCGGTGCGCAGGCCTGCAAATTGCGCCGGACGATCCAGCGACGGGCTTTTGCCGAAGGTTTCATAATCGTGGAACAGAAAAGTGAACTCAGAGGCGGGCACGGCGTTATCCTGGCTATGGAAAATCAACGCACAGAATAGTCGTCAGCCCGGTACAGCACAACCTCGATCGCCATCGCTGCGAGCGGGCGCGCAGCATTTGTCCGCGGTTCATACTTTTTTTCAATTTATTCAGATATCAAAGCGCTATTTGCCGTAAAACGTGCGGCGGTAAATTCATTTATTTGATGTTGAGGAAGAAGTGTTGAAAAGGCGTCTGTTGGTAACTGTATCTGGAATGATTGTTTGGGCATCGCTGGCGCACGCGGATGACAGCATGCCGTTTCCCCTGACGCCGCCGGCCATTGATGCCGCGTCCTGGGTGCTGATGGACGCCACCACCGGGCAGATCCTCACCGCAGGCAACCCGGATGCGGAGCGCAACCCGGCCAGCCTGACCAAACTGATGACCGGTTATGTCGTCGACCGCGCGGTCGATCAGAAGAAAATCACCCGCGACGATGTGGTCACGGTGGGTAAAGACGCGTGGGCCGCCGGCAATCCGGTGTTTAAAGGCTCGTCGCTGATGTTTCTTAAGCCGGGCGATAAAGTCACCGTGCGCGACCTGATGCGCGGCGTGATCATCGATTCCGGCAATGACGCCTGCGTGGCGCTGGCCGACTATGTGGCCGGCAGTCAGGAGAGCTTCGTCAACATGATGAACAGCTACGTGCAAAAGCTCGGCCTGACGCACACCCACTTCGAAACCGTGCACGGTCTTGATGCGCCGGGGCAGCACACCACCGCGCGCGATCTGGCGGTGCTGTCGCGCGCCATCATCAACGGTGAGCAGGATTTCTACGCCATGTACAGCGAGAAAACCCTCAGCTTCAACGGCATTACCCAGAACAACCGTAATGGCCTGCTGTGGGATCAGAATCTGCACGTCGACGGCATGAAAACCGGCCACACCGAGAGCGCCGGGTTTAACATCGTCGCCTCGAACATCGTCGGTCGCCATCGTCTGATTGCGGTGATCATGGGCGGGAAAAGTTCAAAGGGACGTGAAGAGCAGGCGCGTAAACTGCTGGTGTGGGGACAGAACAACTTCGACACCGTGCAGCTGTTCCACGCCGGGAAAAAGATCGGCAGCGAAAACGTCTGGTACGGCAACCCGCACAAAGTGGACGTCGGTACCACCGAAGATATCTATCTGTCACTGCCGCGCAGCGAAGTGTCGAACGTGATGGCGAAGTATGTGATCAATCGTAAAGACCTCGAAGCGCCGCTCAAAGCCGGCGAGCAGGTGGGCGAAATTCAGGTGCTGGATAAAGACAAGCAGCTGGCCAGCTATCCGCTGTACGCGCTGCAGTCGGTCGATGAAGCAGGCATCATCACGCGCATCAGCGATTACGTGAAACAGAAACTGTAAGCCGTCGGGCGATAAGCAACCGCTGCGTTACATCCTTGTGTGCACTGAGAAAACAAGATGTAGCGCAGTTGTATTATTGCGCAAAAAGTTGCGCCAGCCCCTCAATGTTCGTGCTGCGCCAGGGTAACATAGCGCGCAAATTTTTATCGCACCCGGACCACCATGTTACGCGCTGACAAGCCTATCTCTCCAATTGAGTTCTGGTTTTACCGCCACTACCGCGCCGTGCACGGCGTACGCATCGCTATCGCCTTTGTGCTGTGCTTCCTGTTTGTCCGTCTGACCGATATTCCGGAAGGCACCTGGCCGCTGATTACGCTGGTGGTGGTGATGGGACCGATCTCCACCTGGGGCAATGTTTTGCCGCGCGTGGTGCAGCGTATCAGCGGTACCTTTGCCGGGCTGATATCAGGGCTGATCGCGCTGAAGCTGGAGCTGCTGTCACTGCCGCTGATGCTGGTGTGGTGCTTTATCGTGATGATCGTCTGCGGCTATCTGACGCTGGGCAAACACCCGTATATGGCACTGCTGATCGGCATCACGCTCGGCGTGGTGGTCGGCGCGCCGGCCGGCGATTTCACCGTGGCGCTGTGGCGCGGCGGCGATGTGATTCTCGGCTCACTGATGGCCTTGCTGTTCAGCGCCATCTGGGCGCAGCGCGCCTACACTCACTGGCGCATTCAGCTGTCGGACGCCTTTATCAACATGGCGAAGATTCATCACGCCGGCTTTTCTGCCAATCTGGTGGAGAAGCCGCGCCTCAATCCGCGCTTCCAGAAGCTGCTCACCAGCGTGATCAAAATGCGCGCGCTGCTGGAGCCGGCGAGCAAAGAGACGCGCATCCCTAAATCGGTGTTTGAAGCCATTCAGACCATTAACCGTAATATGGTTAACACCATGCAGATGCAGATTGAAGCCTGGTGGGCGTCGCGCGAAAGCCATCTGATTTTGCTGAACGCGCCGACGCTGCGCCGCACGCAGCAGATGACCGAGAACACCCTGAACGCGCTGTCTGCGCTGATGGTGAAAGGCGAGACTGAACAGGTGATTGCCAACAGCCACGAGCTGGAAGCCATCACCCAGGAGCTGGAAGCGCTGATCGCCAACGGCAGCGCGCGGCTGGAGACAACCGCGATTTACGGTTACGTCTGGCTGAGTCTGGAGCAGGCGCGTCAGCTGGAGCGCATGACAGACCTGGTGCGTCTGGCGCTGCGCAAATAGTTTTCTCAGGCAATGACTTAGTGCGAATTGCCCTTTCTTTGCGCTAAGATAAGTGCCAGTCCGAATTTAGCGGTGAAAATTGCGAACCCGGCTTATAAGCCGCTAAGCTAAATGTCTTCCCGGTTTATGACTATTTTGCCTGCCGCGGCAGGCCACAAGAAAGGTGCCAACATGGAAAATGCCAAGCAATCATTTCAGGACGTACTGGAGTTTGTGCGTATGTTTCGTCGTAAAAACAAACTGCAGCGCGAAATTACGGACAACGAAAAGAAAATCCGTGATAACCAGAAACGTGTGTTGCTGCTGGACAACCTGAGCGAGTACATCAAACCTGGTATGAGCGTGGAAGCGATTCAGGAAATCATCGCCAGCATGCGCGTGGATTATGAAGATCGCGTAGATGAGTACATCATCAAAAACGCCGATCTGTCGAAAGAGCGTCGCGAGCTGTCGAAAAAGCTCAAAGCGATGGGCGAACCAAAAGGGCAGTAAGCTTCACACGGGCTCGATAGCCGCGTTTTGTTCCAGGGTCGCCCTTTACGGCGACCTTTTTAATGCCCGCGCCAGCTGCTGTAACTGCTGCGCAATCTCCGCCACATCCACCTGCTGCTGCAACGGCGCTGCCGTGGTGGCGCGTGACACCAGCTCAGTCTCCAGCGGCTGACTGTCCGGCGTGTCACCCTCCAGCTGCGCCAGCAGACGATCGACGCTCACCGTGCCTAACTGCTGTAAATCCTGGCGCACCGTGGTCAGCGGTGGCTGATACCACGCGCTCTCCGCCGTATCGTCGTAACCGATGATCGACATCTCCGCCGGAATTCGTACGCCATGCTGATGCAGCGCGCGCATCGCCCCCAGCGCCATTTGATCGTTAGCCACCAGCAGCGCCTGCGGCAGCTGGTCGGGCAGCCGGGTCAGCAGCGCCTGATAGCCGGACGCTGCGCTCCAGTCGCCGCTCAGTACGCAGTCCGGCACCAGATGATGACGCGCCAGCGCCTGTTGCCAGGCGCTAAATCGCGCCCGCGCTGACGCGGAGCTGGCAGGCCCGTTCAGCACGCCAATCTGCCGGTGGCCGAGCGCCACCAGATGATCCACCGCCTGCTGCGCACCGCTGGTGCTCCGGTACTGACACTGCGCCACGGCCGCGCTGCGCTCCACATCCAGAAACAGCGTCGGTTTGCTGCCGCACTGCTGCTGAATCTGCGCTGCCTGCGCGGCATCCAGCGGCAGGTTGATCAACAGAGCATCGACGCGCTGCGCCAGCAGTTCATGCACCGTGTCCTGCGCGTGGCTGGTGGCATTGGCCATGGCGATCACCAGATGATAGCCCTGCGCCGCCGCGCGCTGCTGAATCGCCGAAGCAATCTGCGCTGGCGCCATTAGCGCCAGATCGCTGGTCGCCAGACCGAGCGTGCGCGTGGCCTTGCCGGCCAGCTGCTGCGCGACCCGGTTTGGCACGTAGCTGAGCTGCTGCATCGCGGCTTCCACCCGCGCGCGGGTGCGCGGTGACACCTGCGCCGAATGGTTGAGTACCCGGGAAACCGTTTGATAGGAGACGCCAGCCAGCCGGGCGACATCGTCAAGCGTTACGGAACGCGCTGTCATTGATCCCTCCTGATGAGAATGCGGCGAGTGTAGCAAATTTTTCCCTGCCGTCGCGGTATTAAGGCGTTACACTGCCAGTGATAACGCAAGGAGAAAGTGATGCAGCTCAATGACCATCAAATTCAGGATATCAACACCATTGCCGCCTGGCTGGCGCTCGATCAGCTGCCAAAGGACGGTACGCTGGAGGTCGATTTAGCCATACTTGCCGGACATGCGGTGCTGCCGAACGTCGAAGCGGTGATTGCGCTGGCGAAGAAATATCAGCTGCCGTTGCTGATCAGCGGCGGCATCGGTCACTCAACCGCGCTGCTGGCCGCGATGATTGCCAGCCATCCGCTCTATCGCCAGATCGACACCGCCGGCAAGGGCGAAGCGCAGCTGCTGGGCGAGATGGCGCGCGTGTTCGCTGAGCTGCCTGACGATCAGCTGCTGCTGGAAACCGCCTCACGCAACTGTGGCGAAAACGCCGCCCTGAGCCAGCGCCTGCTGGATGATCAACAGTGGCAGCCGCAGCGCGTACTGCTGGTGCAGGATCCGTTGATGCAGCGCCGCAGCTGGGAAACCTTCCGCTGGCAGTGGCGCGATCGCGAGCATGCGCCGGAATTCATCAGCTGGCCGGTGTTTGTGCCGCAGGTGATGATGGATGCGGGCATGCTGCGCATCGTTGGCGCGCCGCCGCAGGGGTTGTGGTCAGTGGAGCGTTTTCTGTCGCTGCTGATGGGCGAGGTGCAGCGCCTGCGTGACGACGCCAGCGGCTACGGCCCGAACGGCAAGGGGTTCTTCGGGCACGTTGATATACCCGACGCGGTCGAAACAGCCTGGCAGCGCCTGATGCAGCTGCCCGGCGTGCAGTCGCGGTTGGGTTAAACCGTCACCAAAAGCATATGTGATTGAGTAAAATAATATTTTGCACTATCCGTAGCGGCGCAATTTATTGCGCAACCGGCCGCGGTGCGGAAATGCACATTGCGCGATAAATCGCGCCGCTACGGTTTGTGCGACTGGCTGGTGCCGCAGTGACCTGTCGCACAAATAACAGGATGCGCATTCATGCGCACCTGGCACGCCACGCACCGGACCGATCACCGCGTCTGCAAATACACCTGCAAATTCACATACACCGCGTTCAGCAGCGGCGTCGCCACCGCATGGCGCGCGCCGCGCACCAGCAAATCGCCGATGATCTGATCGGCTTCGATATCGTAGCCCTGGGTTAAATCGCGGTACATGGATGAGGTCATCGCTGCCTCAGGATTGTTCAGCGTCTCATAAATCTTCGCCGTCACGGCCGGACGCTGTTGGTAGCCATCGGCGGTGATCACCGCCAGCACCTCGGCGAAAATGCCCTGTAACAGCGCTTCACCACCGGCTGAACGCAGGATGTGCTGCGTATTGCCGCGCGCCACACAACACACGGCACCCAGCGTGCTCAGCAGCAGCCACTTCTCCCACAGCTCACTGATAATGTTATCGGCGAACACGCTATCAAATTGCGCATCACGCAGCGCGGCATCCACGCGCGCCAGACGGGCATCATTGTTGCCGTCCAGCGCGCCGTAGTAAAGCACGTGCAGCGGCGACAGCTGCATCACTTCGCCGTGCTCGCCCAGCGTGGCGTGAATCTTACACAGCCCGCCAATCACCTTGTCACCGAAACGTGCGCGCAGCGTATCAATGTGACGCATACCATTGAGGATCGGCATGATCAGCGTCTGCGCGCCAACCGCCGGAGCGATGTCTTCAATCGCCTGTTCCAGCGCAAAGCTTTTCACCGTCAGGATAATCAAATCGTAATCACCGGTCAGCGTCGAGGCTAACGCCAGCTGCGGTTGCAGCACCGTGCTGCCTTCCGGCGTTTGCAGCACCAGTCCGGTCTGTTGCAGCTGCTGCTGGCGGCGCTCGCGCACCAGAAAGGTCACATCACGGCCGGCCTGCGCCAGGCGCGTGCCAAAGTACCCGCCGGTGGCACCGGCTCCCACAATCAGAATACGCATGGACTGTTTTCCCGTTAAGCATGAAAGCCTTACCTTAAAGCGCTGCGCGTCGCTGCGCCACACCGCAAATGCGGAAAACCGTGACAATCTCAGCGATGAGCAAAAAAAGCTCAAACTGTTCGTATTCATTCGTACAATGGGTTTATGCTGGGGCACAGCGGCGGGCAATGGTGCCTGCCGGATTTTTTGTCAACAGACTAAGGACGCATTATGCCCCGACCCCTCCCCATCGAACGTTATCGCAACATCGGCATCTCCGCGCACATCGATGCCGGTAAAACCACCACCACTGAGCGCATCCTGTTTTACACCGGAATGAGCCACAAGCTGGGTGAAGTGCACGATGGCGCGGCAACCACCGACTGGATGGCGCAGGAGCAGGAGCGCGGCATTACCATCACCTCGGCGGCGGTCAGCTGCTACTGGCCGGGCATGGACGGCAGCTTCACGCCGCACCGTATCAACATCATTGATACGCCCGGACACGTTGACTTCACCATTGAAGTGGAGCGCTCAATGCGCGTGCTGGATGGCGCCGTGATGGTGTACGACGCGGTCGGTGGCGTTCAGCCGCAGTCAGAAACCGTGTGGCGGCAGGCGAATAAATACCACGTGCCGCGCATTGCGTTCGTCAACAAGATGGACCGCCAGGGCGCGGACTTTTTCCGCGTGGTGCAGATGATGAAAGATCGCCTGCAGGCGCATCCGGTGCCGATTGTCATTCCCATCGGCGCTGAAGAGCAGTTCAGCGGGGTCATCGATCTCAACAAAATGCGCGCCATCTACTGGGACGACGCCAGCCAGGGCATGAGCTTTAGCTATGCGCCGATTCCGGACGCGCTGCAGGCGCAGGCGGCGGAGTGGCGGGAAAACATGGTGGCAGCAGCGGCAGAAGCCAGCGAAGCGCTGATGGATCGCTATCTGGAGCAGGGCGATCTCAGTGAAGACGAGGTGATTGCCGGGCTGCGGCAGCGCACGCTGGCGGGCGAAATCCAGCCGATGCTGTGCGGCAGCGCGTTTAAAAACAAAGGGGTGCAGCGCATGCTCGATGCGGTCATCGAACTGATGCCTTCGCCGCTCGACGTGCCACCGGTCGCCGGCATCAACGAGCGCGGCGAACACGACGAACGCCATGCTGACGATGAGGAACCTTTCTCGGCGCTGGCGTTCAAGCTGATGAGCGATCCTTATGTCGGTCAGCTGACCTTTGTGCGCGTCTATTCTGGCGTGCTGCGCAAGGGTGACAGCGTGTGGAACGCGGTAAAAGGGCGTAAAGAGCGCATTGGCCGCATCGTGCAGATGCAGGCTAACGATCGCATCGAAATTGATGAGATCCGCGCCGGCGATATTGCCGCCTGCGTCGGGCTGAAAGAGGTCACCACCGGCGAAACGCTGTGCGATCCTGATGCGGTAATCACGCTGGAGCGCATGGAATTTCCCGATCCGGTGATTTCGCTGTCGATTGAGCCAAAGACCAAAGGCGATCAGGAAAAAATGGGGCTGGCGCTGCAGCGGCTGGCGGCAGAGGATCCGTCGTTCCGGCTGCACACCGATGAGGAGTCCGGTCAGACCATCATCTCCGGCATGGGCGAACTGCATCTGGAGATCATCGTCGACCGTCTGAAACGCGAGTTTGGCGTGGAAGCCAATATTGGCCGGCCGCAGGTAACCTACCGCGAAACCATCCGCAAAACGGTGCGCGAGGTGGAAGGGAAATTTGTGCGTCAGTCAGGCGGTAAGGGCCAGTATGGTCACGTGGTGCTGACGCTGGAGCCGCAGGCGGCCGGAAGCGGTTTCGCCTTTGAAGACGCGACCAAAGGCGGCGTGGTGCCGCGCGAATTCATTCCTTCGGTGGAGAAGGGCATTCGCGAAGCGCTGAACAGCGGCGTGCTGGCCGGTTATCCGGTGGTCGACATCAAAGCCACGCTGACGTTTGGCTCTTATCACGACGTTGACTCGTCGGAGATGGCGTTCCGCATGGCGGCGATCTTTGGCTTCAAAGCGGCAGCGAAGCAGGCCGATCCGGTGATACTTGAGCCGGTGATGCAGGTGGAAGTGGAGACGCCGGAAGAGTATGCCGGCGGCGTGATGGGCGATTTGTCATCCCGGCGCGGCACGCTGCAGGGCATGGACGAGCGTTTCGGCGCGCGCATTATCCGTGCTGAAGTGCCGCTGGCCGAGATGTTTGGCTACGCCACCACGCTACGCTCGATGTCGCAGGGCCGCGCCACGTACAGCATGGAGTTTGCCCACTACGCCGAAGCACCGCGTAACGTCGCGGAGGCGATTATCGCGGCTCGCGCACAGTAAGTCCGCTGGCGGCAGGGATGCCGCCGGTTAGTGCTTTATTTACAGCGCCGTCACGCCCAGCGCGGCGGCGTCATCTTCCCAGCGTTTAACCTCGTCAAACCAGTCGCGCTGCGGCACAGAAAAGCCCGCCAGCAGGTTGGCCTTCATCATATCCTTGTAGTCCTCCACATTGGCCAGCTCAAACAGCGTGCTGCGCAGCTTTTCCAGCAGCAAACTGTCGGTTTTCGCCGAGGTTATCAGCGGCAGCGCGGCACACAGCGGGGTTTCACCGATAATGGCTAAGCCCTGCAGCTCCTGCGGCCGGTATTTGCGCAGCAGCGCCCAGGTGATGCAATCAATCGCGGCGAGGTCGGCCTCTCCGGCGCGCAGCGCGGCCAGCGACTGGCGGTGGCTGCCGCTGAACCGGGTAGTGGCGAAGAATTTGCCGTCCCGGGCCAGCGGCGCGACCACATAGCGCAGCGAATTGTATCCGGAGTGTGAGTCATTGCTGTTGCACACTGCGCGACGGCCGCGGAAATCAGCGAGGCTCAGGTTCTCATCTTCCTGCCGCGCCACCAGCCAGCTGCGATAGCGCAGGTCATGGCAGCCAGGCGCATTGGACTGAAACGTGCCCACCAGTTGCACGTCAGGCAATAGCGCGACCAGCGGATAGCCGCAGGTCTGACTCAGCAGCAGATTGTCATCACGCCAGTGTGGCAGCAGGTCGTCGTGCCACTGCACCTCAGCCTGCACGCCGCGCTTCGCCAGCAGCCGCGTCAGCACTGAGGTCATTGCCAGCGTGCTCGGGTGGTCGATGTCGTACATCGGTAAAGAGATGATGTGCATTCTGTGCGTCCTTGTGGTGTCCCGGGTGGGCGTTAACGTCGATCGGCTGACGCCAGAAGCGCTTCATCCATTCGCCGTAACCGGCAACGCGAAAACCCTGATTACGCTGATAGTAGCCGTCGCGGTAGAGCAAATAGACTCTGCGCAGACCGTACCAGGGTAAACCGGGCAGATCGTGATGTACAGAATGATAGTTGAGATTCAGGAACAGCAGGCGCCACGGCCAGGCCGCTTCGTTATTCACCGAGCGCGCCAGCGGCGCCTCATCGGCACGATGTTCGTAAAATGAGCGCACCTTGGTCAGCATCAGCGCCGGATAGCTCACCGCCAGCACCAGCCACAGCGGGGAAAAGTCGCGCAGGCTGAGCCAGTAAAACAGTCCGGCCAGCAGTAGCAGGTGCACCAGCCACATCATCATCGCCGGCACGTCGCGCTGCACCACGCTTTGCGTCAGCGCGCGCAGCGTGGCGAGGATATCCAGCAGCGGTCCCAGCAGCAGACGTCCCGGAAAGGTGTTGCGCAGATGTATAACGCGCTGTTGCCAGGGTTTGAGCCGAGCCCAGTGCGCCGGCGACAGATAATAGGTTTCCGGATCATCATGTGGATCGGTCAGGGTGTGGTTGCGGTGATGTGCCAGGTGCGAATCCCGGTACAGACCATACGGATACCACACCGCCAGCGGCAGCGTGCCAAACAGCTGATTAAGGCGCGGCAGGCGCGTCGGATGGCCATGAATCAACTCATGCTGCAGCGACAAATACCAGGTGGTGAACAAAATCAGCAGCAGCGTGGCGAGGGGCAGGCCCAGCGTTTGCCAGTACAGCACGCTGGCGAACCAGCCGCTATAAACAGTAATGATTAACAGCCAGGTCGGCAATTCGCTGCGCCATAGCCAGCTGCGCGCCAGCTGATGCACCACTTCGCGCTGTTGCGCACTGAGGTAGGCGGAGGTTCCTTTGACCTTGTTCATGTATTCAGTCAGCGAGACGGGAAAAGATGCGCTCACGATGCGCGATACGCGTGATAAACACAAAGACGGAAAATTGCTTTGTTATGCAAAAAAGTTGAAGAAGCGCGCGAAAACTATTGGCTATCAGTCCTCTTCGCACAGGCGTAACCTTACCTCATCGAATTCTGATTGATGACGCCGGCGCCGTTCTGGCCCGCGAGGAGCATTTAGCATGAAAAAAATTGGCTTTTTATCTTTCGGTCACTGGACCCCGTCACCACACTCGGCCACCCGTTCGGCGCAGGATGTGCTGCTGCAGTCGATTGACCTGGCCGTTGCCGCTGAAGAACTGGGTGCCGACGGTGCCTATTTCCGCGTACACCACTTTGCCCGCCAGCTGAGTTCACCGTTTCCGCTGCTGGCGGCAGTCGGTGCCAAAACCAGCCGCATCGAGATTGGTACCGGTGTGATCGACATGCGTTACGAAAATCCGCTGTATATGGCGGAAGACGCCGGAGCAGCGGACCTGATCGCCAACGGCCGTTTGCAGCTCGGCCTGAGCCGTGGCTCGCCGGAGCAGGTGATTGAAGGCTACCGCTACTTTGGCTTTAATCCGCGCGAAGGGGAAACCGATGCGGATATGGGACGTCGTCACACCGAAGAGCTGCTGGAAGTGCTGCGTGGCGAAGGGTTTGCCAAACCCAATCCGCAGCCGATGTTCCCGAATCCACCGGGGCTGCTGCGCCTGGAGCCATATTCCGAAGGCCTGCGCGAGCGTATCTGGTGGGGCTCTGGCTCGAACGCCACATCGATCTGGGCAGCCCAGCTGGGGATGAATTTGCAGAGTTCGACGCTGAAGGATGACGAGACCGGCGAACCGTTCCATGTGCAGCAGGCGAAGCAGATTCGCGCCTATAAAGAAGCCTGGCAGGCGGCAGGGCATCAGCGTGCACCGCGCGTGTCGGTCAGCCGCAGTATTTTTGCCCTGATGAACGACACCGATCGCGCTTACTTCGGTCGCGGCGGACAGGAGCAGGATTCCGTCGGCTTCCTCGATGAGAAAACCCGCGCCATCTTTGGGCGTAGCTATGCTGCAGAGCCGGAGCAACTGATCAAACAGCTGGCACAGGATGAAGCGATTGCGGAAGCCGATACCCTGTTGCTGACCATCCCTAATCAGCTTGGCGTGGATTATTGTGCGCACGTGATCGACAGCATTCTGACCCACGTCGCGCCAGAGCTCGGCTGGCGTTAAGCCACAGTGCGCAGGGAAGCGCACAATTATTGCGCGATAAATCGCGCCGCTACCAGGTGCGCATAAATGCGCACCCTGGGAAATGCGGCAAGGTCTTTTGACGTGTATCAGATTCTGCAGGGTTGCCATTGATGGCGACAATGCGTCCTTCACGAACGCACCCAGACCTTGTAACCCGCATTCGACCCTGTAGGGTCGCCATTTATGGCGACCAACCCATTGCGCGATAAATCGCGCCGCGACCAGGTGCGCATAAATGCGCACCCTGGGAAATTCAGCAAAGGCTTTAACCCGTTTTAGATTCTGTAGGGTCGCCATTCATGGCGACCAACTATTGCCCGATAAATCGCGCCGTTAACAGCCATTAATCTGCGCCCAGCTCCCACCACAGCTTATCCAGCGCGTAATAACGGTCGCGCTGCGCCTCTGGCTGGTTCAGGTCGCGCTTCCACGGTTTGGCGAGAATGTAGTGCAGATTCTTCACCTCATCGTCATGCCATAAGCCGGCATGCTGGAACGGCAGTGTTTTCAGCGCGTTATAAATGTACGGCAGCGGCAGCCAGCGCCCGGCAAATACTTCATTGAGCAAATCCTGTTCGGAGAACGGATAGCGGCGCAGGTCGTCAATCTCAGCCACTTTCTGCTGCAGCCAGTCGAATACCGCCTGATCCGGCTGCAGCACCAGAAAGCCGCCGTTGAGATAGTTATCAAGATCGGCGGGCGGTGTCTCACCGCGCGCCTGCCAGGTGTAGTGACAATGCTCCGGCTGCCAGCTGTCAGGATAGCTGGCGATTTGATTCGGGTTGCAGCGGCAGGCGTGACAGGCCGCCAGCGCATGCTTGCCGAGGTCAAGCGTAAACAGCTCATCCATGTTGCGCAGCACCAGCATATCGGCATCAAGAAACACCACGCGCTCGCAGCCGGTCAGCTCCCAGGCGCGCAGCTTGCTCCATACTTCACCAAACTGTGCCGAGGCATAATGCTGCTCCAGCGCGGCGTCCGGCATTAGCGGCTGGACCGGATGGATCACACAGCCCAGCGCCTGTAATGCTTCGCGCATGCTCAGATCGATGGCATCGGTGACCATCACAATCAGCGGCCAGCGCGTTTCGCTGCGTTTGAGTGAGCGATGCAGCGCTTTCACCCCGACATAATATTCCGGCTGCGTTAACAGCGTTACCCAGGCGTACATAGCTTCTCCCCATCAAACTCAATCAAACAAAGCCGTGACATAGTCATTGCTAAAGCGGTGCGTCGGATCCAGCTGTTCACGCACCGCACGAAACGCATCCCACTGCGGATAGATGGCGCGCCACTGATAGCGCTGCGGATCGTAATATTTACCCCAGTGCGGACGTCCACCTTCTGCCGCCAGCAGTTTTTCCACTTCGGTGAGGAAATGCAGTCCGTCCTGCGACAGCGAGCCGTCATCCGCGTAATACACCACGAAACCAAAAAAGCAGGTCGGCTGCTGATGCGCCGGGCTCATCCACGCCTGTGAAGCGCCGGTGCAGCGCAGGATAATGGGATAGTGCATGTGCGGACGATTCTGTGCGTACCAGGCTTTGATCTTGCTGATAATTTCCGGCGTTTTGGCCAGCGGCACGCCAATCTCAACGTTGATCTGCGGTACGGCGATGCCACGACAAAACAGCTGGTAGATATCGCCGCTGATGTCAGTGAAATCACGGAAGCGGGTGACGGTACGGAACTGTTTGCCGCCTTTGCCGTGAATCTGCGTGTCGCGATGCATGTGTTCCAGCGTCTGATCAATGGTGTCGTTCAGGCTGCTGTCGGCCTGATCGCCGTGCTCAATCACTTCGCGCTGATGGTCGTGCCACGCCTGGCTGTTTTCCGCACTGGCGACATCGGCGTTCCAGACATGCATCAGGTTGTCATCGACAAACCACCAGGCTTTGCTGAGTTCGTGCTGCTCATTCCACGTCAGCAAATCCTGCTCCAGTGAATCGGCAGACGCCGCGAATTTATGGCAGGTAAACAGGCGAAATGGCTGAGTGCGCAACGTAATGGCGGTGACGATGCCGAGCGCGCCAAGTGACACCATCGCCGCCGGGAAATCAGCGTCACCGCGCTGAAACTCGCGCACGCTGCCATCGGCCAGCACCATGCGGATATGCAGCGCTTCGTCCGCCAGCGAACTCTGTGCCAGGCCCTGACCGTGGGTGCCGGTTGCCAGCGCGCCTGCCAGCGTCTGCACCGCAATCACGCCGGGCGAGGAGGCCAGCATGCGATCCATCTTTGTCAGGCTGTCATACACCTGCTGCAGCGGCGTGCCCGCGGCAAACGTGACGCTCTCTTCATCCTGAGCGAGGATGCCGTGCAGCGCACTGAGATCCAGCAGTACGTCCTGCGGCTGTACGCACAGCATGCGACCGGGCGACAGGCGGCTGCCGAGCACGCGCACTTTGCCGTGCGAGTCGCGCAACAGCTGTTGCAGCTCGGCTTCACTACGCGGCTGATGCAATTGCTGGCGCTGGCCAACTACCGAATTCTGCGCCCAGTTCCAGAGCGCAGGCGTGTCATCGGTATGTTGCGTGTTGCGTAACGGATAGAGGAGAGCATCTTTCTTCACTACAGCGTTCCTTAATCTGAGGTCTGTCACGGTCCCGTTTATTTGATCAAGCGTAGACCATCACAGCGAACCCGCAGATTACGGGGCTTTGCGTATATAGCGCAGCGTGGCCGTCACCGCCAGCTGACGGTTGCGGCGAATACTGTCCTCTTCACTGTCGTGGGGGGTAAACAGCGTGTGGAAGGTGTAGCGGTTGGAGACGTGATGCACACAAATACTGCTGAGCAGGCGGTGTACGTCCACGGTATCCAGGCCGTCGATAAAGATGCCCTGACGCTGGCCGCGGGACAGGATGTCATCCAGCAAATCGAGGGTACTTTTGTTCATCGCTTTGATGCGCTCAGACTGCATGATGTAACGCCCGCGCAGCAGGTTTTCTGTACACACCAGGCGCATAAAATCGGGATGCGTGACGTGATAGTCAAAACTGGCTTCCACCAGTTTGATCATCGCCTCTTCCGGCTCCAGCGTAGTAAGATTCAGGCCGGTTTCATGCTGGCGGATCGCCTGATACACCTGCTCCAGCACCTCAATATACAGCTTCTCTTTGTTGATGAAGTGATACACCACCATGCGCTTGGTGGTCTGTGCCAGTTCAGCAATCTGCTCCATTCGCGCGCCCTGCATACCGTATTCGGCGAAGGTTTGCAGCGCACCCGCGAGGATGCGTTTTTTCAACCCTTCCGGGTCATTTTTACGTTTGGGTGTGGTATCCGACATAGCGCTCAATAACGGTCAATCAAACAGGCATGGTAGCACAGCCGCCCGGGGCCTTTTGGCGCGATGAGCGGCGGCATGGCTTTATTCATTTCAGGAATAGCATTCCCGGATAAATCATAATGCTGGAATAAGCAACTGCGTATACTGCGCGTATCTGTCGATCACGGCAGCTTATTTTGACTCGCGTAATAATAACACTCAGGAAATAATTTATGCACACACGCTTTGTATCAGCCAAAAATAAATTGTTGTTAACTGTCGGCGCGTTACTGGTTGCCGGCAGCGTGGTCGCGCCGTTTTCAGTGGCGCAGGCAGCGGATAAAACCGCGGTGAAGGTCGGTATCATGAGCGGCGAGGACGAAGACGTCTGGCGTGAAGTGATAAAACAGGCCGCCGCGAAAGGGCTGACGGTGAAAACCGTGATTTTCAATGATTATAATCAGCCCAACGAAGCGTTACAGAATGGTGAAGTGGATGCCAATGCCTTCCAGCACCAGCCGTTCCTGAATAATCAAATCAAGGTCAATCATTACGATATCGTGCGCGTCGGCGATACCGCCGTCTGGCCGATCGGTCTCTATTCGAAGAAAGTGAAAAGCGCCGCCGGTCTGAAAGACGGAGCGGTAATCGGCGTGCCTAACGATCCGTCGAACGAGGCGCGCGGTCTGGTGCTGCTGCAGCAACAGGGGCTCATCAAACTCAAACCGGGCGTCGGCATTGCCGCCACCACGGCCGACATCACTGATAATCCCCATCACCTGAAAATCAAAGAGCTGGATTCCGGCATCATTGGTCGCTCGGTGCCGGATCTTGATGCAGCAGTGGTCAATACCGACTGGGCGCTGAAAAGCGGTCTGACCGCGGCGGATCGTATCGCGCAGGAGCCGGTGAAAGACAACCCGTACAACAACTTTATCGCGGTGAAAAAAGAGAACGCCAGCGCCCCGTGGGTGAAAACCCTGGTGGCATCGTACCAGAACGATGCCGTCAAAACGGTATTTGACAAGGTCTACAAAGGCACGGGCGAAACCGCCTGGTAAGGAACCCTTCCATGACGCTATTTTCCGAGGCCACCGTGCCCCTGACCGCCGTGGCGCGCGGCGTGATCGAAGAGGCAACAGTACGCGATCGCGTGGCGCAGCACAGCAACGTGGTGCGTTTACAGGGCGTGTCGCGCCGTTTCGGTCAGACACAGGCGCTGCGCAATGTCTCACTGACGGTGCAAAAAGGCGAAATCCTTGGCCTGATCGGGCGCAGCGGCGCCGGAAAATCGACGCTGATTCGCTGTCTCAACGGGCTGGAGCAGCCCGACGAAGGCGTAATCGAGATTGAAGGGCGGCGTATTACCGGTCTGTCAGAACAGCAGCTGCAGGCGGTGCGCAGTCGCGTCGGCATGGTGTTTCAGCATTTCAATCTGCTGTCGGCAAAAACCGTGGCGCAGAATGTGGCGCTGCCGCTGAAAATAGCTGGCATGGAAAAGGCACAGCGCAACCAGCGCGTAGCGGAACTGCTGGCGCTGGTGGGGTTGAGCGACAAGGCCGGACACTATCCGGCGGCGCTCTCCGGTGGACAAAAACAGCGCGTCGGTATTGCCCGCGCGCTGGCCGCCAGCCCGGCGCTGCTGCTGTGTGACGAAGCCACGTCAGCGCTCGATCCGGAAACCACCCGCTCGATTCTCGCGCTGCTGAAATCGCTCAATCAGCAGCTTGGTATCACCATTCTGCTGATCACGCATGAGATGGAGGTGATCAAATCCGTGGCGCATCGCGTGGCCGTCATCGACGCCGGGGAGATTGTCGAGCAGGGCCCGGTGTGGCAGGTGTTCGCCCATCCGCAATCCGCGCTGACGCGCACGCTGCTGCGCGGGCTGCTGCCGCAGCTGCCGGAGAATCTCGCAGCGCGGCTCAGCGAACGGCGTGAAGGTGAGGCGATCTACAGCGTTCACTTTGCTGGTGTGGCGGCGCAGGGGGATTTGCTGACGCAGTTTGCCAGCGCTCTGCCGGGTAAATTTCGCCTGCTCCAGGGGGGCATCGACCATATTCAGCACTACGCGGTAGTGCGTTTCTTTATTGCGCTCCCGGCCGCCAACGTTGCCGATGAGTATCAGGTTCTCAGCTGGCTGCGTACGCAGCAGGCACAGGTGGAGTTGGTCGGTTATGTCGCCAGTGATGATTGATTTACTGCTCAACGCGTTGGGTGAAACGCTGCTGATGACGGCGGTGGCCGGCCTGTTTTCGCTGCTGGCCGGATTACCGCTGGGACTGATTCTGGTGACCACCAGCCCCGGCGGCATTGCTGAAAACCGGAGCATCAATCGCCTGCTGGGCGTAGTGATCAATGGCTTTCGCTCGCTGCCGTTCATTATTCTGCTGGTGGCGCTGATTCCCTTTACCCGTCTGCTGGTCGGCACCTCTTTGGGCACCTGGGCCGCAATTGTGCCGTTATCGATCACCGCCACGCCCTATTTTGCCCGGGTAGCGGAAGTTTCACTGCGCGATGTTGATCGCGGGCTGATTGATGCGGTGCGTGCCATGGGTGCCAGCAAATTACGTATTGTCTGGGAGGTGCTGATTCCTGAAGCGCTGCCGGGCATTCTTTCCGGTTTTGTCGTCACGCTGGTGGCGCTGATCGGCGCCTCGGCAATGGCGGGCGCCATCGGGGCAGGCGGCCTGGGCGATCTGGCGATTCGCTACGGTTATCAGCGTTTTGACACGGCGGTGATGGTGGCGGTGATCGCCGTACTGATCGTGCTGGTGTGCGGTATCCAGTGGCTCGGCGATCGGCTGGTGCAGCGCATTGACAGGCGGCACTGAGAAAAATGTCTGCGCCAGTACGCTCTCCTGCAGACAAATGCTTCGCATCAGGCGCTGGCGGTGAATATTGTAAAAAAACTCAACAGGCCCCTGTTAAAGGGGCCTATGGGTTAATCAGCAATTCATCCATCCTGGGCAGCAGGTAAAGACAGTTAATTCTGATGGAATGAATGATTAAAAGTCGTATTGCAAACTCAAACGATTCTGCCAGAAATGTGAATCGTACAGAGGCGATGTCTGCACGCCGGCAAAATCGGTCACGCTTAATCCTTTTAATACACCGCTAAACGCCCAGGTGAAATACACCAGATATTCCGACTGATTAATGCTGGCAGACTGTGCCGAGGGTTTTAAATCCATAAACGAATATTGTGTACCCAGAGAAAGATGCTCATTAAGCACGTAGTTCAGGTTGGTCATATATGCATTGCCACTGCCAAGATCCTGGGTACTGGTGAAAAACGGCTGGGCGAAATAGGGACCCGATGAACTGTTGTGGGCATAAGGCACCACCAGTGAACCGTTACCCCAGCTATTGGGGCTGGCAGCAATATGGTCGTAGCCCAATTTCCAGTTCAATGCAGGGGTGAAACTCAGCGCGAGCTTAGCACCGTAAGAGGTGCTATTGACCTCTCCGGCCAGCGCTTTCCCTAAGCTGGTACCGCGAATAAACTGCAGAGCCACATCCGGCTGCAACAATGTATCCTGCCACTGCATATGACTTTCGCCATAGACAACGCGGGAATAATCAGCATATTCCTGATACCACACTTGTCCGGTAAGTTTTTTGTTATCCCACTGGGTGCCCTGTCCGCCACCAATCGCCCACATGCCGTTAGTGCGCTCATCGATATCCGAATAGGCCGTGGTATCCAGGAACTGATCGTCGCCCCAGGGCTTGTAGCGCCAGACTTTGGTAGCATGCAAATACTGGGTGCTGTCGCCATAATTGGCATCAACGCCCCTGAAGAGTATCGGTGTAATACGCCAGTCATAGTCACCGACGAAGGGAATGTTAATGCGTTGATCGCCGGCAGTAATTTTAAAATCATCCTGTTGCCAGCTTAAATAAGCTTCCCCGATATTGGTCTGATTATCACCAATGTCGCTGATGGTATGCGCTTCATCCGGGTGATCAATCCCCCGCAAAAAGATGGCGCTCACGCCAGCGCGAAAACCATACGCGGGAGCCGTTTCATATTTCACACTGCCGCCGTAACTGGTGGTGTCCTGATTAAAGCCTTTGGAAAAATAGGCATTGTGTGTGGAGTAGTAGAGCGTACGTAAACTGCCGCTAACGGTACCGCAGGTGAATATATCGCTGAAGCTGTCTACACCGCTGGCATCGTAATGACAGTCGCTGATATTACTTTGTGTCGCAGCCAGTGTTGCTGGCGCGAAGGGGAAAAACAGCGCAAGTAAACCGACACGTTTTAGTGCTCTCATTGCATGATCCCTGAATAAACACACCCGTTGAGGAAAGCGTAACTATGCCAGCCGGGTGAGAGGATCACCCGGCGGTGAGTTATGCCGTAAATAAAAAGTGATGATCAATTAACGCCGGGAATATGTACCGCCGGCAAGGTTTCACGTACTTCCCAGCCACGTAGCTTGCCGGGGTTTAATAAGTTGTAAGGATCGCAGGCGGATTTTAGGGCAACCACATCAGGCCGCACCATACCTTGTTTGCCATCCTCAATATGAATGACATGCGGATTATTTATTTTCACATTATGGCTACGATAAATATCCATAATGGCGTTGAGCCGTTCCGGGCTGCTGTAACGGATTAATGGCAGGCCGCTACAGGTGAGCGCACCGTTCATGTCGCGCAGAAATTCAATATGTGACATCACCTCATCCGATAATTCAGCTTCCATTGCCAGCACCTGTTGATGGTAATTATCCACGGCATAAGCGGTTTGCAGGTAAGTCAGGGTTTTATCAACCTTCAATGCCTGCAGGGTGGTGTGGTTCCAGCAATATTCAATCAGGGAATGGCCGCTATTTTCCCCTTCGGCAAAGTGCAATGCATTACGGCCGTTGTGTTGTGCGAGGATGGCGGGCAGCAGGCCATCACTCTCGCTTCCCGTCACTGAAATGACACCGTGTTGAGCCCGAATCTGCGCCTCCGCTAAATCGCTGAAATAATCCAGCACCGGTGCGGCAAATACCGCGATTTGACGTTTAACAATGCCAGGTGAACGCGCCAGCGCATCGGCATAAGCCATCGCGGAGGGAAAATCGGCAAAGGTATCCAGACGTTCGATCCAGTCATGGCAGGGCGCCAGCGCAAGTTCGATCTCCAGCACGATGCCATTGCTGCCATAGGCATGATGCAATAGCAGCGCATCCGGTGCCTGTAAAGTGATGATGCGCGGCGTCTCTTCCATGGTCATCATCCGAATCGACAGCACGTTGCCTGGCGCGGCCAGTGGACCGTAGTTAATCGATCCCACCCCGCCAAAACCGCCGCCAAACAGCCCGCCAAGTGTGGCAAGTTTCCAGGTTGAGGGCATGCAACGTAACTCCCAGCCGTGCGGGCGCGTGTGGGCTTCGAGATCGCCTAATCGAATACCCGCCTGCGCGCGCACCGTACCGGTGCCCAGCGCGGTGACGCTGTTCAGGCGTGTCATGTCGACTATCACACCGCCATTGAGCGGAATCAGCTGGCCATAGTTGCCGGTACCGCCACCGCGAAGGTTCAGTGGCACACGGGCTTTTGCACAGGCGGCCACCACCGCCAGCAGCTCGTTTTCATCGCGAGGACGCACGGCCAGCTCGGCAAATTTCTCTTCCAGCTGGGATTTCAGCACCGGGCTGAACCAGTGAAAGTCGCGTGACAGACGTTTCACTTTCGGCGCTTCTTTAATCCACTCCAGTTCCGGCAACGCCGCGACCAGCGCCGCCAGGGCAGACTGGCGATCGGGTTCAGACATGTATAGCTCCTGTCAGTCGAAGAGGTGATGGGCGGTTGATGATCCGCCCGTGTTGCATTAACTCGGGCTCAATTCGCTCTCATGCCATGCTGCCAGTACGCGGCGCGTGAGCCATGACATCAGTGCAAAGAGCAGGAAGCCGGCCAGGGAAATCAGTAACAATGCGGCAAACATCAACGGAATATTGAGTTGATAGCCAGCCTGCAGGATCTGATAGGCCAGCCCGGTATCCGTGCCGCCGGTGCCTGCAACAAATTCCGCGACCACTGCGCCAATCAGCGACAAGCCACTGGAGATGCGCAACGCACCAAAGAAATAGGGCAACGCCGATGGAATGCGCAGGCGTATTAAAATTTGCAGGCGCGATGCATGGTTGAGCCTGAAATAGCTCAGTAGCCCCGGAGACACGCTACGTAAACCTTGTGTGGTGTTTGAAATGATCGGGAACACTGCCATCAGAGTGGCGCACACCACCAGGGACAACGTGGTGTCTTTCACCCAAATAATGATCAGCGGCGCAATGGCGACAATCGGCGTTACCTGCAGAAAGACAATATAAGGAAATAACGCCGTCTCGATAAACCGATTCTGCACCAGTAAAAACGCAATGATGGAGCCAATAACCGTCGCCAGCACAAACGAGATCACCGTGATTTTCAGCGTGTAAAGTAAGGACATAAACAACGCCGGAAAGTTTTGCGCCAGGCTTTGCGCCACGACGAGTGGAGAAGGGACCAGAAAGGCGGGCACCTTAAACGCGGTGACCAGAAACTGCCACAGTAACAGCATGGCAATGGCGACCACCGCCGGAAACAGCCATTGTTGAAATTTACGGTTTGCTGCAAGCGGTTTCATGCTTTGCTCTCCTGACTGGCTGCGAGCAGGCCGCGCTGCAACAGCTGCGCATAATGGGTAAACGGCTGACTGACACGAAACGCATCATCACGCGGCAGGCTGGTTTCAATGCGAATATCATCAACAACGCGACCCGGTCGCGCGGCCATCATAATCACACGCTGCGACAGGAATACGGCTTCCTGAATCGAGTGGGTCACAAAAACTACTGTAAGCTTTTGCTCCTGCCACAAATCGAGCAGGTCGCTGTCCAGTTTGTTGCGGGTGATTTCGTCCAGCGCGCCAAAGGGCTCATCCATTAACAGCACCCGGGGACGCGTCACTAAACCACGGGCAATTGACACCCGCATCTGCATGCCACCGGAAAGCTCGCGTGGCAGTACATGACCAAACTGACCCAGGCCAACCAGTGCCAGAATCTCCCGCACCCGGGTGTCGGCTTCACCGCGTGGTACCCCCGCCAGATCCAACGGCAGGCGTACATTATTATGCACGCTGCTCCACGGCATCAGGGTGGCTTCCTGAAACACAAAGGAAAGCGGCAGATCGCGTTGATTCTCCCGACGATCGCGACGAAATAGCATCAGTTTGCCATCACTGGGTTCAATTAAGCCGGCAATCATTTTCAGTAAGGTACTTTTGCCACAGCCGGAAGGGCCGAGCAGTGAAACAAACTCGCCCTGGCGCACGGTCAGTTCCACCGGCAGCAGTGCCCGCGTCCCGTTGGGATAGATTTTCTCCGCGGAGAGCACCTCAATCGCCGGCGGCGCTGCAGGCCGTGGCTGGCTGTCCGGATTGATCGGCGTTATGTTGCTGGCGGTGTTCATGGCATGACCTTAACGTCTTTGATGAACTGTAGCGTGTAGCTACCCGCAAACGGCACTTTGGCCGGATCGATTAGCTTGTTATCCACCAGCAGCTGCCATGTCTGTTTTAGCCGTGGCTCGGTAATAATACCGATACCCGCCGTTTGCGCGTCGCCGCCCGTCACCATCTGGTATTTCTTCATCTGGGCAATACCGAAGGCGATCTGCTCCTCGCTCATCTGTGGATTCTCTTTCCTGATGAGGACGTTGCCAGCGCTCGGATCCTGCAGATAGTTTTTCCAGCCCTGCATTGAGGCTTTAACGAATGCGGCTACCGCCTGCGGACGTTTTTCAATGGTTGATTTCATGCACACAATGCTGTTGCCGTAGGGCGGGTAACCCCATTCGCTGATCGGGTAGACATTGGCTTGCGCATGGGCTTTCTGCACAGCAAAAGGTTCCGAGGTGATATAACCCTGCTGCACCAGCGTTTTGTCTGCGAGGAATGGCTGGATGCTGAACGTGTACGGGCGCACGCGCGCATTCTTCAGGCTGAGCGCACTCTGCGCCCACGGCCAGTAGGAGGTATAAGCTTCCGCCGCCAGCAGGAAGGTTTTACCCTGCAGATCCGCTTTATCTTTCACATCAGGATGGGTAAGAAAAGCAATTGCCGAGTGCTGGAACGTAGTGGCAACGGGCACGGCTTCAACACCCTGCTGCCAGGATTCAAGCGCCTGCATGTTATCGCTGATGATGCAGTCTGCCTGACCCGCCGCCATCAGCTGCATGGTGTGAACCTGGGGACCACCCATTTTAATGGTGACGTCCAGCCCGGCATCTTTATACAGGTTCTGCGCCAGTGCCTGATAAAAACCGCCATGCTCTGCTTGCGCATACCAGTTGGTCATAAAGGTGAATTTCTCCGCCGCCATGCTCTGGGCCGACAGCGCCAGCGACAGTGCGGCAATCATGCTTAATTTTTTATTCATCGTGATCCCCCGGTTAGCGCGATGTTAAGAGTGATGCAGCGTCGTTGTGGTCTAATACTTTGCCCTGCCAGTGGCCTGTGCCCCATGCCGGTTCAGCGCGGGTTACCCAGCTCATTTGATGCATTTCGGTGATCACCTGTGCCCAACTTTCCGCCAGCGAATCCAGAATCGCCGCGCCTTGTTCGGGCGTCGACGGCAGTGGATCGCCAATCACGCCGCTGGGGCCGAAATCATAAGAAGCCCATGCCGCCATGGGTTTACTGGTCGAGAGTGTCGGGCAGGGGAAGGCAGGCGGATAATTCGCCACGGCTTTGCTCATCTGCACGGTGTCGGGGGCGAGTGCCAGCATCAGTGCGGTTTCCGCATGACCGGCATGCATCGCCATTTGACGCTCTTTGTCGTCCATAAAACTTTCGGCACAGTTGGGCACTTTGAAGGTGTCTTGCATGATGATGATCATGTCACCGTGTCGCAGACGGAGTTCGCGTGCGGCCATCTGCAGCGGCTGTGGCTGCCCGCCATGGCCATTCACCATTAAAAACTTGCGGAAACCGGCGCGATAAAGGGATTCACCAATCTCCAGAATGGTATGTAACAAGGTTTCCCCGGTCAGCGTCAGCGTGCCGGGAAAGTGCAGGTGCTCATCGGATTTGCCATAGGTGATCGGCGGAATGGCATAAGCCGGGATATCCGCGGGTAAACGTGCCAGGGCATGCCCGACCACGCCCGATGAAATGACGCTGTCGACGGCACACGGCAGATGGGGACCGTGCTGTTCGATGGCGCCGGTCGGTAACACAATCACCGTGTTGGCTTTATTATCCAGTGTGGCGATGTCGGTCCAGCTCAGGTACGGCAAAAAACGGTTTGCCGGGATATAACCATGCAACATACTGTTTCCTCGCGTTATTGTGGCAACCACGCCGTGGCTTCAACTTCAATTAGTACGTCCGGACTCGGCAGCATTTCACTGACCTGCACCACCGTTGACACCGGCGGTTCATCCGGGAAGAACTGCTTGCGCACCCGGCTGTAGTGCGGGAAATGGTCCAGATTGCGAAAGTACTGCACCAGTTTGAAAACATCACTCATCTGCCCCCCGGCGCTTTCAAGGGTGGTGCGGATGCTCTCCAGCACATACCAGCTTTGTGCCAGGATTGGACCTTCTTTGAAATCGGTAGAAAATTCACCACTGCGTCCCAGCAGCCGTTGCGCTGCTTCGGGGATATCGCTGTAACCGCGCACGATCGTCGCGGTTTGCGGATTCACCGGAATAATGCCGGAGAGAAAAATAAAGTCGCCGACGCGTCGCCATGCCGCATATTTCGCCAGCGGCTTACCCGCCCCTTCATCTAGCGTCATCAGTTTCTTCTCCATAACGCACGCCTTGTTTAAGCCGATAGCGCTGGCGCTGGCGTAGCGGCCAGCTTGCTGTATCGGCATGCGGAAAAATCACCATATCGTTGTGACGGAAAGCATCGGGCTGGCAGATGAGCTGAGAGGCTTCATCAAAGGCAGCTCCCAACTGCAGGCTCAATACCCCACTGAACAGGGTATCGAGGGGGTCGTAACTGCCTAGGGGGCAGAAGGCGTCCTGCACGTTATCAGCGCCCAGCAGCAGTGAAATTCCACGCGCCTGCGCTTCTTTCACCAGCGTTAATCCACGCTGACGCGGTGTGCGATGGGGCACGGCGTCCTGTAACAGCAGGTTGGTCAGGGGCAGAGCGATCAGCGTCACCTGGTGCAGGGCCAGCCGATCAAGAATCTGCAGCGCATCTTCCTGTTGCGACAGCGCGCAGCTGTGGCTGCAGGTAATATGACCACTGAACGGATGTTGTTGCAGGTAGTTCGCCAGCCAGCGCATGCCCTGGGCATCAGCATTCAACTCTTCATCAATGTGCAGGTCGATATCGAGCTGCCACTGTTCGGCAGCTTGCAGAAGATGTGAGAAGGCTTGCGCATCCCAGTTGCTGCTGTGAATGAAACCACCCAGAAGTGCGCCCGGACCGCTGATGGCCACCTGAGCGGCAATGTGCTGCGCATCATCCGCGCTGGCGAAAAAACTCAGCGGGGCGAGGGCCACGCGTTCGATGCGACATAAAGGATGCTGTAACTCACCAATAACCTGCCACGCCAGCGGCGCCTGCGCGCTGAACCAATCGACGTGGGTGCGCAATAAACCCACGCCACTCTCCACCGCCCATTGCAACGCCTGATGCGCGCGCTGATGCAGGTCTGCACGGCTCCAGTGCACGCGATCCTGGTGCATCGCGGTAATCGCAGCCAGCAAACCGGGCTGGCGTGCCGGGCTGCGCTCGAAGGTGAACGTTTTGTCCAGATGCGCATGCGGTTCGATCAGGGCAGGAAGCACCAGAGAGCCATTGAGGGGCAAATAATCAGCATACGCTCCTTCACAGGGCGCGAACTGCAGCCCGTCAGCGTGAAAATGTAACGTCGCCAGCTGCGGCTGATTGTCCTGCTGTGGCCAGCTATCTGGCAGGAGCCAGCGGGGTAAACGTGCGCCGGTTGCGCCTGGATAGATGTTCATAAGTCCAGTACCAGAAGCGGAGAGCGTGCGCGTGAGCAGCACAGGACGATGCAGTCATTCGCGGCACGCTCTTTTGGGCTTAACACCTCGTCACGGTGATCGGGTTCACCCGACAAAACACCCGTAATGCAGGCACCACACATGCCTTGCTCACAGGAGAGTTCAATCTCGATACCCGCCGCTTCCAGCACCCCGGCAATGCTTTGAGCCTGTCCAACGGTATAACGCGCGCCGGAAGAGGCAATCTCCACGTCGAAGCTGTCGCCTGCGGTAATCAGGGAGGCTGCAGGATTGAAACGTTCGCTGTGCCATTGATCCGGCTGCCAGCCGCGTTCCAGCGCTTGCTGCTGCAGGTGGTGCATGAAGCCAGCTGGTCCGCAGGCAACCAGCGCGCTGTTGGCTGATGTTTCCAGATCGTCAGGTGTCCGGGTGCGCAGGCTGTCGCCTTCGCTACTGTAGTGAATGACGACACGCTCACCGAGCTGCGCCAGACGTGTCGCAAACGCCAGTTCATCATGATGTTTGAGGTAGATATGCAGCATGAATTCAGCCTGCCGCCCGGCCAGCGCTTCTGCCATGACCAGCAGTGGCGTCAGGCCAATACCGGCAGCAAATAATAAGGTGCGCGGTGCATCCGGTAGCGGAAAGTGGTTACGCGGTGCCGACAGGGTTAACGCATCGCCGACATTCAGCTGTTGATGCAGCCAGCGGGAACCGCCTGTCGAGGCGGGATCAAGACGCACGCAGATTTCATAGCCAGCGGCACTGGCTGGCGAACACAGTGAGTATTGACGCACCCCTCCCGCCGGCAGGTGGACATCAATGTGCGCGCCCGGTGTAAAAGGCGGCAGCGGTTGGTCGCTGGCACTTTCCAGCGTCAGTAACAGATTGCCAGCACCGTTGGACTGCTTTGCGATGACGGTGACAGCCAGGTGTGTTGATTTCATAATCAGCCTGTCTTTGCAGGGCTGTCATCAGCGTTAGCGCCGCGCAAACCCTTGTCTTTATCATGGATGCGATTATTATTTTGCCGTTGTGTAAGCGTCCATCTGTTTAATTCGCATGATGCGTTGCAAAAAAGAGAGCACCCACTATGTTTGCCTTCTCACGTTTTCTGATTTATTTCACCGAAGTGGCACGCCAGGGTTCGCTACGTAAGGCTTCCGAGGTGTTGCACGTCTCTGCCTCCTCTATCGACCGGCAGATTTTGCGCGTGGAGGAACAGCTGGATATGCCGTTGTTTGAACGCCATCCATCAGGTTTATGTATGACTGCCGCTGGCGAAATCCTGTTTAATGCGGCCAAAAACTGGCAACGTGATTTTGGTCGTGTTTGTACCCAATTAGAGGATCTGCGTGGCTTGCGACATGGTCATGTACATATCGCCACCATTGATGCCATTAACCGCGGTTTTTTCTCCTCAATCCTGCAGCGTATCCGTGAAGACTATCCGGGCATTTCGTTTACCCTCACCACCATGAGCAATATCCATATCGCGAATGCGCTGACCGCCGGTGATGCGGATTTTGGCATCATGCTCAACCCACAAAGCTCGCGTGAACTGCTGGTGAAATCCTTTGCCGATCTGCGTCTGGGGATTGTGGTTAGCCGACATCATCCCCTGGCAGCGCTGGAATCTATTCGCTTCAGTCATTGCGAACCCTGGCCATTTATTGTGCCCGCCGCGCCATTAATGCTGGCCGATCCGCTGGAAGCGCTAATTAACAGTTCTGGCATTCGCCTGAAGGAAGTGGGGCGCACCAATAACATTCATATGCTGCGATCGTTAGTGCGTGATGATGTTGGCATCAGCCTGATGTGCTGGCTGGATATTGTTGATGAATATCGCCGGGGAGAACTGAAATTCATTCCGCTGATCGACACGGTATTAAAACCCTTTACTCTGTCACTGTGCGTGGCACCACAACGCCAGTTATCGGTGGCCGCGTCGATGATGCTCGGGCAGCTCGAGTTATTCTTTGCAATGATAGAGAGTGAAGAAGCGCTGGCAGGCAAGGAAGAGAAGCATATCGGGTAAACGCCGGACTTGCCCGCCAGATGTTGCAGCGGGTGGTGATGAACAACACCTATTGTAGATGTAAGGTCAGTCTGGTAGCGGCACAGCAACCTCCTTTAATACAGGTATCACGATGGTGAAGATTGAACACGCAGACCCGCGCTCGGCGGAATCACAGTGGCTGATTGAAAAACTCTCCGCAGAGCTTGCGGCTATCACTGGCGATGGCGGAAACAGCCGCGCCAGCGTTGACACCTTTCAGGGTGAAGGCGCGTTGTGGGTGATCGCGAGAGACGCGCAGGGCACGGCCGTCGGCTGCGGCGCGTTACGGCCGGTGGCTGCCGGGATCGCTGAACTGAAAAGGATGTTCTCCGACCGCAGTTTGCCGGGCATCGGCTGCGCCTTGCTCTGCGCTCTGGAAGCCGCGGCAAAAACCCTGGGATATCGTGAACTGTGTCTGGAAACCCGGCATGTTAATCAGCGCGCCGTGGATTTTTATATCAGGCAGGGTTACCGGCAGAGAGAAAATTACGGACCCTACCGCGGCCGGGAAGAGGCCATTTGCCTGGGCAAAACGTTATAAAATAAAAGGGTGGCTGACATCAGTCCGGCGGGTTTGATTTAGCGGCCCGTATCATCTTCCATCGCCCAGCAAACTCACCACAACAAAAAGCCCGCTCAGGTTTCCCTGAGCGGGCTTCTTTAAATCTGGCTCCTCTGACTGGACTCGAACCAGTGACATACGGATTAACAGTCCGCCGTTCTACCGACTGAACTACAGAGGAATCGTTGGAACGAGGCGAATATTAGCGATGCCGATCCCCGTTGTCAAAGCCCGATCGCACACTTCTGGTTTAAGTGCGCGTAAAAGCAGCGGATTGCTGCTTTTCTGCCTTGAATGGGCAGATTTCAAACTGCCAGCAAGATCTCACTTTAAACGCATTTCCTTTGAGATGTTAGATGCGTGTCAAAGTTTTGTTATTTGCCGATTTTAAAACAATCATTTCAGTGCTTTTATGATGAAAATTTCAAAAGAAGAAAGGATGAAACAAATGAACTGCTTATCATCACGCCCGAAACGAGTTTTGTCCGCTCAACGCTTCTTTCGAAAGTAACACATTGATAAGGAAGATGTTGAAAAAAGGAGCAGCACGGTACCGATAGCGTCAGACCAGAAGCCTTACCTCTACGAACAGAAAAAAAACGCCAGCGACGTTGAGTGAATGTAAAAGATATTTTTCATTCGCGGACTCAGCCAACCTGAGCACGTTAACAAATAAGAAGGGTTACCTATGAAATTCAAAAAAGCGTTAGTGACTTCCCTGTTAGCTTGCATGTTACCTGCCGCTGTGATGGCAAAAGATATCCAGCTGGGCGTTTCTATGGCGCTGTTTGATGACAACTTCCTCACTATCCTGCGCACAGCCATGCAAAAAGAGATGCAAAAAGACAACGTGAAAGGTCAGGTGGAAGATGCCAAAGGCGACGTCTCTCAGCAGCTGCAGCAGGTACAAAACTTCATCGGCCAGGGCGTCGACGCCATCGTCGTTAACCCGGTCGATACTAACGCGGTGAAACCGATCATGGATGCCGCGACCAAAGCCGGTATTCCACTGGTATTTGTCAACCGCAAACCGGCGGGTCAGCTGACCGACAAGATGGCGTACGTCGGCTCCGACTCTGAACTGGCGGGCCGTCTGCAGATGGAAGCACTGGCCAAAGCGATGAACGGCAAAGGCAACGTGGCGATCCTGATGGGCGACCTGGCGAACGAATCAACCCGTGACCGTACTAAAGGCGTCGAAGCGGTGGTCGCCAAATATCCGGGCATTAAGGTGGTACAGAAGCAAACCGCGAAGTTTACGCGTAACGATGCGGTAGACGTGGTGAGCAACTGGATGACCGCCGGTGACGATATCCAGGCCATTGCCTCAAACAACGATGAAATGGCGATTGGTGCGCTGCAGGCGCTGGGTAAAAACCCGAACCACATCCTGATTGCCGGCGTGGACGGTACGCCTGATGCGCTGCAAATGCTGAAGAATGGCAAAATGGTTGCCACTGTATTCCAGGATGCGAAAGGTCAGGGCGAAGGTGCCGTACAGACTGCGGTGAAACTGGCGAACGGCGAAAAAGTGGAAAAAATCATCAACATCCCTTACCAGCTGATCACCAAAGACAACATGGCGCAGTTCGAAAACCGTAACCAGAAATAATCGCTCCCCCTTAAGCCGTACGGAGGTGATGTATGACCGCTTTTGCGCTTGAAGCCGAAGGCATCAGCAAGTTCTTCCCCGGAGTGAAGGCACTCGACAATGTCTCACTGCGTATTAAGCCGGGGTCGGTACATGCCCTGATGGGTGAAAATGGCGCGGGCAAATCCACTTTAATGAAATGCCTTATCGGGATGTATCGTCCCGATAAGGGCACTATCCGCATTAAAGGGGAGCCAGTGCAGTTTCAGGACACCATGGACGCGCTGCGTTCCGGCATTTCCATGATTCACCAGGAGCTGAATCTGGTGCCTTACATGACCGTGGCGGAGAATATCTGGCTCGGTCGTGAACCGATGAAATACGGCTTTGTCGATCACGGCAAGCTCAATCAGCAGACGCAGGAACTGCTTAACAAGCTGAATATCCGTCTGAAAGCCGATCGGCTGGTCGGCGAGCTCAGCATTGCGTCCCAGCAGATGGTGGAAATTGCCAAAGCGGTGTCGTGGAACTCCGACATCGTGATTATGGATGAACCGACCTCGGCGCTGACGGAAACCGAAGTGGCGCATCTGTTCACCATCATCCGCGACCTGCGTGCCCAGGGCAAAGCCATCATCTATATCAGCCATAAAATGGATGAAATTTTCGCCATCACCGATGAGATCAGCATCTTCCGCGACGGCACCTGGGTCGGCAGCAACAGCACCACCGCCTTTACCCGTCAGTCGCTGATCACCCAGATGGTGGGACGCGAACTGACGCAGCTGTTCCCTAAATTCAACAGTGCCATCGGCGAAGAAGTGCTGACGGTGCGCAACCTGACCTGCAAAGACCGCTTTACCGATGTCAGCTTCAGCGTGCGCAAAGGCGAGATCCTCGGCGTGGCTGGGCTGGTGGGTGCCGGACGCAGCGAGGTGATGGAGAGCCTGTTCGGCATGGAAAGCTTCGACAGCGGTGAAGTGCTGATTGATGGTGTGCCGGTGAAAATCGATTCGCCGTCAACGGCGATTGAGAAGGGCATGGCGTTCCTCACCGAAGATCGCAAAAAGTCCGGGCTGTTTCTGGTGTTGTCGGTGCTGGAGAACATGAGCATCGTCAATATGCCCGATTACATCGGCAAAAGCGGTTTCGTTAGCCACATGAAGATGGCGCAGGACTGCATGGAGCAGATCCGCAAACTCAATATTAAAACGCCGACCATGGATCAGATCATCAATAACCTCAGCGGCGGTAACCAGCAGAAGGTGCTGATTGCGCGCTGGCTGCTGGCGCAACCGAAGATTCTGATCCTCGATGAACCAACCCGCGGCATTGATGTTGGCGCTAAAGCCGAAATCTACCGCCTGATCAGTGAACTGGCTAACCGTGGCGTGGCCATCATCATGGTGTCCTCTGAGCTGCCGGAGATTCTCGGCATGAGCGACCGGGTGATGGTGATGCACGGCGGACGTATAACCGGCATCCTCGATAAAGAAGAGGCCGACCAGGAAACCATTTTGTCGTTGGCATCCGAGTGAGGCACGAGACCCCTATGAGTAACGTAAAAGTAACGGCCCCGCAGGCCACCGAACAGAGTTCTTTCTTCGGCAATCTGCGCCATAAACTGCCGAAAGACACCGGCATCTTTGTCGTGATGTTAGGCATTGCGCTGATCTTTGAAATAGCCGGCTGGTACGTGCGTGACCAGTCATTTCTGCTCAACACCAACCGTTTAGTACTGATTGTGCTGCAGGTGGCGATCATCGGTATCATCGCCGTCGGCGTCACCCAGGTGATTATTACGACCGGTATCGACCTGTCGTCCGGTTCGGTTATCGCCCTGACGGCGGTGGTTGCCGCCAGCCTGGCGCAGACGTCTGACAGCCTGTCGCCGATGTATCCGTCGCTGGTCAATCTGCCTGCCGCCATCCCAATCGTCGCCGGCATCGGCGTCGGCCTGCTGTGCGGCGTGGTCAACGGCGTGCTCATCACCAAAACCGGTATTCCGCCGTTTATCGCCACGCTCGGTATGATGGTGTCGGCGCGCGGTCTGGCACAATATTATACCCAGGGCAACCCGATCAGCTTCCTGTCGGACGGTTTCACCTCCATCGGTCAGGGCGCGATGCCGGTGATTATCTTCCTGGTGGTCGCCTTCCTGTTCCACATCGCACTCAAACACACCCGCTACGGCAAATATGTCTATGCGATTGGCGGCAACATGACCTCCGCCAAAGTGTCGGGCATCAACGTTAATAAATACCTGATCATCGTGTATACCATCGCCGGAGCGCTCTCGGGTCTGGCGGGGGTGGTACTGGCGGCGCGCGTCAGCAGCGGCCAGTCGAGCATGGGCATGGCGTATGAACTCGACGCCATCGCCGCCGCAGTTATCGGTGGCAGCAGCCTGATGGGCGGCGTCGGGCGGATTACCGGCACGCTGATCGGCGCAGTGATCCTCGGTTTAATCAAAAGTGGCTTTACCTTTGTTGGCGTCGATGCCTACGTGCAGGACATCATTAAAGGGATGATCATCGTTGCGGCGGTTTCAATTGATATGCACCGCAACCGCAAAAAACGCTAACCCGTTCTGCTCCTCTCTTCCGGGAGAGGAGCAGGGTTAAGGCGGTAATTGCACGCTGCCGGCATCGTCAGACACAATAAGTTTTCCCACTGATAGCCACCGCGCAATTTCTCTTTATTCTCCTTTCTGCCCCCGCAATCCGTGCATTTTCTGCCCGTTTTGCACCACAGCAGCACGCGCAGTCATCACTTTTTTGCACATCTGCCTCGCAAATGCTGCACCATCAGGGTGCGTCATCGCCAGCGGATAAACGTTATGGGTCATGTGTGGCACTTATTAACCCATTCGGGGTAATCAGAAACGCTTATTTTCCCGTTCGTTAGGAAAATTCTGGTCAGTGCCCGCCGGGTAAAGATCAAACCTGGCCTGCATATTGCAATTTCTTTGTCACAAGCCAGCAGGCTGAGAACTCATTATTTGGGCATTCGGGGATCCGTGACGGAGGCAATATGAACTTAAGACGACTGAAATACTTTGTAAAAATCGTCGATATCGGCAGCCTGACGCAGGCAGCAGAAGTCCTGCATATCGCACAACCTGCACTCAGCCAACAGGTGGCGACGCTGGAGAACGAACTCGACCAGCAGTTGCTGATCCGCACCAAGCGCGGCGTAACGCCAACCGAAGCCGGTAAAATTCTTTATGCTCACGCACGCACCATCCTGCGCCAGTGCGAACAGGCGCAGACAGCGGTGATCAACGCTGGCCAGGCGCTCAATGGTCAGGTATCGATTGGCCTCGCGCCGGGCACGGCAGCCTCTTCGCTCACCATGCCGCTGCTGCAAACGGTGCGCGAGCAATATCCTGATGTGCTGGTCTATCTGCACGAGAACAGCGGCACTTCACTCAATGAGAAAGTGATGAATGGCCAGCTGGATATGGCCGTGCTGTACGATCGCGCGCCGACTGCCGGTATCAACAGCATTCCGCTGATGAAAGAGGAGCTGTATCTGGTAGGGGCGACGGCCTGTCCGGGTGCTACGGTGGATCTGGCTGACGTGGCGCAGATGAACCTGTTCCTGCCGCGTGACTACAGCGCCGTGCGCAAACGCGTGGACGAAGCGTTCTCGCTGCGTCGCCTGAGCGCGAAAATCATCGGTGAAATTGAGTCGATCTCAACTTTAACCGCGGCGGTGTCGAGCGGCATGGGCGTCACCGTACTGCCGGAATCGGCGGCACGCGCCCTGGTGAGTTCAACGCATGCGTGGATGGCACGCATTAACAGTCCGTCGCTGAATCTGCCGCTGTCGCTGAACGTCTCAGCGCGCCTGCCGCTGTCGCCATCGGCGCAGGCGGTCAAAAATATCCTGCTGTCGCTGCTGAATAAGCCGATGGTGGAGGAGCGCGAGCTGATGTTAGTGGGGTGATAGAGAGCGGTTTTTTCCCTCACCCTAACCCTCTCCCGCCCGCGGGAGAGGGAACCGTCTGGCGCGGCCATCTATCCCGGCACGCCATCTCAATCTCGCGCGATCCGCTCCCTCTCCCTATGGGAGAGGGCCGGGGTGAGGGCAGCAAAGCGCACCCATCCCCAACCACACGCTTATTACTATTCCGCATAACACACCGTTTTTTATTATTTGTTGCAATCTCACCAACTTCATAACATGGACGAAACAGGGGCAGGAAACAGGAGAAAAGGGTGTGAATTTCCAGCAACTTAAAATTATACGCGAAGCAGCCCGTTGCGAATTCAACCTGACAGAAGTCGCCAATACGTTGTTTACCTCGCAATCGGGGGTGAGCCGGCATATTCGCGATCTGGAAGATGAACTGGGCGTGGAAATCTTCATTCGTCGTGGCAAGCGGCTGTTAGGCATGACCGAACCGGGCAAAGCGCTGCTGACCATTGCTGAACGCATCCTTGATGAGGCCGGCAAAGTGCGCCGGCTGGCGGATGTGTTTACCAATGAAACCAGCGGCGTGCTGACCATCGCCACCACGCACACCCAGGCGCGCTATAGCCTGCCGCGCGTCATCAAAGCGTTTCGCCAGCTCTATCCCAACGTGCGGCTGGAACTCAATCAGGGTTCACCGCAGGAAATAGTCGCCATGCTGCTGGCCGGTGAGGCCGATGTCGGCATCGCCTCGGAGCAACTGGTAAATAACACCAGCCTGGCGGCATTCCCGTGGTTCAGCTGGCACCACTCGCTGCTGGTGCCGCACGATCACGAGCTGCTGGCGAATCAGCCGGTCACGCTCGCCAGCCTCAGCCGCCATCCGCTGATCACCTATCGTCAGGGGATTACCGGTCGCTCGCGCGTGGACCGTGCTTTCCAGGCTGCTGGCCTCCGCCCGGATATCGTGCTCAGCGCGCAGGATTCTGACGTGGTGAAAACCTATGTCGAACTCGGGCTGGGCGTTGGTATCCTCGCCGATCAGGCGTGCGATATTTACGATGGCGAAGACCTGGTGAAGATCGATGCTCACCATCTGTTTGATGCCAACACCGTGTGGCTCGGGCTGAAGCGCGGCCAGCTCCAGCGCAACTACGTCTGGCAGTTCCTTGAACTGTGTAACGCTAACCTGTCACTGGAAGAGATCAAACGGCAGGCGCTCTCTTACGAAACCGACGACGAACCCGCCATCGATTTCCAAATCTGAGTTTCCTCTCTGGCCCGGTGCGGGCCTTTTTTATTTGCTTCCGCAAACGGACGTGGCAAGCTGGCGGGCAGAACGCCTCTCAGGGAGAACAGAATGAATTCGATATTGCGCGCCATGACCCTCGCGGACGCCGAAGCGGGTTATCGCCTGACTCAGCAACTGGGCTGGGCGCACCGCCGTGAAGACTGGCAGCAGCTCATCGCCCTGGGTGAAGGCGTGGTGGTTGAGGCGCAGGGCGACTATCTCGGCGGGGCGATTGGCTGGCGCTGGGGGCCGGACGCCGCCACTATCGGTCTGGTGATTGTGAGCGAACAGGCGCGCGGACGCGGTATTGGCCGCCAGGTGATGCAGGCAATGCTGGAAAAATTCTCCGGCTGCAACGTGCGGCTGCACGCCACCGATATGGGGCAGGTGCTGTATGAGAAGCTCGGCTTCCAGGCCTGCGAGCGCGTGGCGCAGCACCAGACGCGCGCGCTGGCGCAGCAGCCTGCGGTAATCGTACCGGATGGCCTGACGCTGCGGCCGGCCGTTGAAGCGGATGCCGCCGCCATCGACGCACTGGATTATCAGGCGAACGGGCTGCGGCGAACGCGTCTGCACCAGCAGCTGCTGGCGCAAAGCGTGGTGCTGCAGGATGCACAGGGCAGGTTGCAGGGGTTTGCCAGTCGCCGCCGCTTTGGGCACGGCTGGACCATCGGCCCGGTGATTGCTGACGATGTTGCGGCGGCGCAGGCGCTGGTGTCGCAGCTGATGCAGGATCTGACGCAGCAGTTTGTCCGGCTGGACACGCCCGATGCCCGGCTCGGCGCGTGGCTGCTCAACCTTGGGCTGGCGCAGGTCGATGCGCCTTATGCGATGGTACACGGCACACCGTGGCGGGTGGCACTGAACGGGCCGCAGACCTTTGCGCTGGTCTCGCCTGCGCTGGGTTAACTAAGCGTAACGGCGGTGATTTCTAAGCCAGACGCGGCGAACGTCGCCGAACAGGCGTTATCTGTCACATTCCATTTCGTCGGCTACCCTTAACGTTTATTGCAAACGTCTAAGGGAGAGCCCGTCATGAGCAAGAAAACCAGCGATTTCTTTGTTGAACGCCTGCAGGCATGGGGCGTCACGCGCATTTATGGCTATCCGGGCGATGGCATC
The DNA here is from genome assembly GCF_002928355.1 of Pantoea sp. ICBG 828. Taxonomy (NCBI): domain Bacteria; kingdom Pseudomonadati; phylum Pseudomonadota; class Gammaproteobacteria; order Enterobacterales; family Erwiniaceae; genus Pantoea; species Pantoea sp. ICBG 828. Next base: position 76,686 of record NZ_POWN01000013.1, read on the forward strand.
AACGGCGTGCTGGGCGCTATCCAGCGGGCCAATAAAGCCGGTGCAGGCATCGAATTTATTCAGGTGCGACATGAAGAGATGGCGGCCTTTATGGCTGCCGGTCACGCCAAATTTACCGGTGAGCTCGGCGTCTGTCTGTCGACCGGCGGCCCCGGTGCCACCCATCTGCTGACCGGCCTGTATGATGCCAAAATGGATCACGCGCCGGTGCTGGCGATTGCCGGCCAGGCGGAAACCACCGCGCGCGGCGCCAGCTATCAGCAGGAGATGAATTTAGACCGCATCTTCGCCGATGTGGCGAACTTCGTGCAGGAAGCGGCAGCGCCGGCGCAGGTCCAGCATCTGGTCGATCGCGGCGTGCGCATTGCCAAAGCGCAGAACGGCGTCGCGGTGATCATCCTGCCGAAAGATCTGCAGGATGAGAACTGGCAGCCGCCGCAGCATGCGCACGGATTTACCCATTCCGGGCCGGGCTATCAGCGGCCTAAGATTGTGCCCTACGACGAGGATTTGCGCCGCGCCGCAGAAGTGCTTAACGCCGGCAAAAAAGTCGCGGTGCTGATCGGTGCCGGTGCGCGCGGTGCTGCGGTCGAAGTGGTGCAAATCGCCAATGTGCTCGGCGCGGGCGTGGCCAAAGCGCTGCTGGGCAAAGACGTGCTGCCGGACGATGCACCTTTTGTCACCGGTTCGATCGGCCTGCTCGGCACCAAACCGTCGTGGGAGCTGATGCAGAATTGCGACACTTTACTGATGATTGGTAGCGGTTTTCCGTGGACCGAATTTCTGCCGCCGGAAGGTAAAGTGCGCGCGGTACAAATCGATATCGATCCGGCGATGCTGGGGCTGCGATATCCGTGCGAGGTCAACCTGCACGGCGACGCGGCAGAAACCCTGCGCGCGCTGCTGCCGTTACTGACGCATAAAGCGGATCGCCACTGGCAGGAGGAGATCGCGGTGCAGGTGCGCGACTGGTGGACGTTGATGGAACAGCGCGCCATGGCGCCCGCCAACCCGGTCAATCCGCAGCGCGTGGTGTGGGAGATGTCCCCGCAGCTGCCGGAAGATGCAATTGTCACCTCGGACTCGGGCTCCTGCGCCAACTGGTTTGCGCGCGATTATCGGGTGAAGCAGGGCCAGCGCGCCACGCTGTCGGGTGGGCTGGCTTGCATGGGGGCCGCCGTCCCGTTTGCCATCGCCGCGAAATTTGCTTTTCCCACTCAGCCAGTGGTGGCGCTGGTGGGCGACGGGGCGATGCAGATGAACAACCTGGCCGAGCTGATCACTATTCAGAAATACTGGCAGCAGTGGGCCGATCCGCGCCTGATTGTCTGCGTGTTCAATAATCAGGATCTTAATCAGGTCACCTGGGAACAGCGGGTAATGGAAGGCAATCCGCGCTTTGAAGCTTCGCAGCAGTTGCCGGATGTGCAGTATGCGCGCTTTGCCGACAGCCTCGGTTTGCAGGGCATCTATGTCGACCGGCCCGAAGACCTGGCGGCGGCGTGGCAGCAGGCACTCAGCGCCACCCGACCGGTAGTGCTGGAGGTGAAAACCGATCCGGAAGTAGCCCCGCTGCCGCCGCATATCACACTTAAGCAGGCAAAAGCTTTTATGTCGTCAATGGCGAAGGGCGACCGCGGCATGGCGCAGGTGATTAGCGACACCGCCAGCCAGTTGCTGCACAGCAAGGGTTAGCGCGCCGTCCTGCTTATGCCCGGGATAACGCCGGGCTACATATTTACTGTTTCACTGTAGGGTGCGCATTAATGCGCACCTGGAATATACAATCGATCTGATTCCCACCGTTTTGCATTATCCATAATATATTGCCGTATATGCAGTAATTCGTTTTCATTGCGGATAACGCGATCGTAGAAGCTGCGTTGCCAGATTTTATATCCTGCCTGGCGCGTGACGCCGCCTTTAAACAAATTAATTATTTGATTGATGGAGCGTTCATTACGTTCCTGTAACCACAGGATGGCATGGAAGTGATTGGGCATCAGCGCAAATGTATCAAGCGTGGCGAAACGCGTCCGGCGCGGAACCTCGTTCCAGGCGGAGATAACGATATTCCCTAAAGGCGAGGCTATCATTATGCCAAGATGTATATCGCCAAATAAGGAGCGACGCTGATGACACACCAGCGTTAAAAAATAGGCGCCTGCCGAACGATAATTATAATGCTTCAGGCGGGGATATTTGCGATTTTTCATTATGACCTCCTTGTGCAAAAAGAATGTGCTCCTTTTATTTGCGTAAAGCCATTAGAAGAGGGGAACGTTGGGAGTTGCATTCCAGATATTCAGAGCGCGATGAATGGGTTATTTTTAGATGAGTGCGGGGTTTTACCAGGTCGCCATAAATGGCGCCCCTACAGGGTTGGGATTGTGTTTGGTCGCCGTAATTGGCAAAACCACAGGACGGTACAAGGTTTTGTAGGGTACGCATTTATGCGCACCAGGATAATTTTAGATGAGTGCGGGTTTTTACCAGGTCGCCATAAATGGCGCCCCTTATATCCCGATCATTCTCCTCCGGGTATGATGATCCCCGACTGATCATCGGGAAGTTGCTGGTGAGATGGGGGCGCCCCCTGGGCATAAAGCCTGCTTCGTAGA
>NZ_POWN01000014.1:0-64715 GCF_002928355.1 Pantoea sp. ICBG 828
GGCGAAACACCTGAAATCAGCGACGGTCTGATATCAGTACAGAATCGGTGGAGCGGTAGTTCAGTTGGTTAGAATACCTGCCTGTCACGCAGGGGGTCGCGGGTTCGAGCCCCGTCCGTTCCGCCACCCTAATTAGGGGCGTAGTTCAATTGGTAGAGCACCGGTCTCCAAAACCGGGTGTTGGGGGTTCGAGTCCCTCCGCCCCTGCCAGAAAATAATCCTTTGCTTCGGCAAAGGATTTTTTTTGCCTGAAATTCGGCACACGCAAGAGCCTGAGTTTCATTTCTTCCACTCAAACTCCCTCAATTATTGCTTCAGTGAGTCAGGACCGGATATTTAAGCAGCTGACGAATGTGTGCCTGTTGATCGCTATTCTGCAGCCATACCGCATATAACGGTCGCACTGCGACAGGTGTGTCTGGAATAACCATCAAATCACTGTAAATGCCGTGCCAGAAATCAGGTAAAAAAGCGCAGGCTCCCGTGGTATGCAGCAATTCGCGGGTCACATGTGCTGAAGTGGTAGTTAATACCGGTACGTCATCACTGGAAAGATAACTTTCATGCTGATGGAAATCCGCGCCCCACTCGAGTTTGATGTAATCATATTTTTCACGCTTTTCAGTTTTGCGTGCACGAAAGAGCGCGAGTGAAATATGACCGATCTGCTGACTGGTGAGTTCATCCATTTTTGGCGCTTCGGTGGTGATCAGCAGATCAAGCTGGCGCTCATGTAACTGCTTGACCAGCAAATGGCGCTGAGCAATACGTGCTTCCAGATGCAGGCTCTCCCGGTTCTCGTATAGCGTCTGCAGCCAGGGCGTAAGATACGCTTCCCAGAGCGATGCACTGGCACCGATTGATAGCTCATGGTGCTGCTGGGTATGCGAAACCTCCTTCTTTGCCATCAGCCAGGTACTCATCAGGCTCTCAGCGTAGGGCAATAAGCGCTCGCCTGCTGAAGTCAGCCGGATATTATTGCGGTGACGGGTAAAAAGATTAACGCCCAGCTGATTTTCCAGCTGACGGATGCGAAAACTAACGGCAGATTGCGTGAGGTAAAGCGCTTCAGCAGCACGCCCGAAATGACGCGTTCTGCTCACTTCGAGGAAAGTTTTCAGTAATTCCGTATCCACAGCATTCTCCCAAAAAATGTTTGTCGTACTGATTTAAATGTTTTGTTTTACACTCTGTCAAGCCTATCTAATACTCCGCGCCATAAATAGCACGGCCATATGAGAATCAGGAGCGTGTAAGATGGCGGACAGCTTCGCAACAACTAATCGTTTCTTTGATAACAAACATTACCCTCGTGGTTTTTCGCGTCATGGTGACTTCACCATTAAAGAAGCTCAGCTTCTGGAACGCCACGGATACGCTTTCAACGAACTGGATCTCGCTAAGCGCGATCCGGAGACCGAAGAAGAGCGTCTGTTTATTGAAGTCTGTCGTGGTCTGCGTGAGCCGCAGACTGAGGCTGAACGTGTCTGGTCAAAATACACTGCACGTATCAAGCGTCCGAAACGTTTTCATACCTTGTCCGGCGGTAAACCGCAGATGGACACGGTGGAAGACTTCAGCGATAGCGACGATTAACATGACGGGGCTGATTTCAGCCCCGTTGTCATTCCAGGCTTTTATGCAGGTAAATCAGTAAACGATCGATACTGCGATATCCCACCGCCTCCTGCAGATGCTGACGCGTAATCTGCCGTTCACCCGCTAAATCTGCGATGGTTCTCGCCACCTTTAAGATGCGCTGCCATGCACGCACCGATAATCCCAGTGCATTCAGGATCTCCTCCAGCCATTCCGCGTCCTGCTGCTGTAACACACAATCACGGGCGATCTCCGGATTCGACAGCTGCGCATTCACTTTGCCCGCGCGTGCCATCTGTATCGCCCGGGCGGCCAGTACGCGGGCGCGCACCTGCGCGCTGGTTTCGCTTTGCTGCTGCTTCTGGCTAAGCGAGCCGCCCGGTAGCAGCGGAATCTCCAGCGACAGGTCGAAGCGATCCAGAAACGGGCCAGACAGCCGGCTGAGATAGCGCAGCACCTGCTGCGGCGTGCAGCGATTATGATTCCCCTGATAATGGCCCGTCGGGCTGGGATTCATTGCACCAATCAGCTGAAAGCGCGCAGGGAAAGTGACTTTGGCGCGGGAACGGGAAATGGCGATTTCACCGGACTCAATCGGCTCGCGTAACGCATCCAGCGCTTTGCGCTCAAACTCGGGCAGTTCATCAAGAAACAGCACCCCATTGTGCGCCAGCGAAATTTCGCCCGGCCGCGGCAGGGATCCTCCGCCGACCAGCGCATACAGCGATGCGCTGTGATGAGGCGCTCTGAACGGCCGTCTACGCCACTGATGATGTAGCGTACCGCTGCTGACCAGGCTGGCAATTGCGGCGCACTCCAGCGCTTCCTGGTCATCCAGCGGCGGCATAATGCCGGGCAGTCGGGTTGCCAGCATGGTCTTACCGGTGCCGGGCGGGCCCAGCAGCAACAGGTTATGGCCACCGGCGGCGGTAATTTCCAGCGCGCGCCGTCCCTGCTGCTGGCCAATAATATCGCTCAGGTCCTGCTGCTCGTGCGGCACCGTTTCAGGCTGGTAATGGGCGACCGTCAGCGCCGTCTGGTTATGCAGGAAAGCGCAGATCTCCACCAGATGCTTGCCCACCAGCGTTTCACCCTGTTGTATCAGGCCGACATCCTGTTGATTCTGCTCCGCTAAGACCATCTGACGTCCGGCCTGCAGCGCCGCCATGGCAGCAGGAATCGCGGCCTGAACGCCACACAGCGCGCCGTTTAGCGCCAGCTCACCCAGGAACTCATAATGGGCCAGCTTATCGCCTGGCAGCTGCTCTGAGGCCGCGAGAATGGCGATAGCGATCGGCAGGTCGTAGCGCCCACCCTCTTTAGGTAAATCAGCTGGCGCGAGATTAATGGTGACGCGCTTCGCCGGAAAGGTGAAACCGCTATTGATAATGGCGCTGCGCACGCGTTCGCGGGCTTCTTTGACGGTGGTTTCCGGCAGACCAACCAGCGTCAATGCTGGCAGACCGTTGCTGATATGCACTTCAATCGTCACCAGTGGAGCCTGCACTCCGAGCGCCGCGCGTGTTAATACTTTCGATAAAGACATAACCGCTCCTTGTTGCCTTTATCCTTGCTGAAAAAAATCCACACGGCGACCGCTGAAACTATCATCCTGAAGCGGTATTCAGGAAAATCGCTGCGCTTTTCATCCTGTTCATTAATTTTCGCAGCCAGATCGCAAAAGCAAAATAACGGTTGCGTCGCGGGCGTAATGAATAATTATCACAAATGCGAATAACCTTTTACTTACAAAGCGATAACGCACGCCAGCTGCGCGCGTCATAAAATTTTCCGATGAAAATTATTGTAAATCCCCTGCTAACTATGGTAACTCTGTAGGTATTACTTCGAACTAACGAAAAAACAGACGACACATGAAAGCCCTTCTACAAGTGATTAGCCTAGTCGTGATTAGCGTGGTGGTGATTATTAACCCACCGTGCGGGGCTACGCTTGGAGAAAGAAAGGCTTAAAAATCAAGCCTGGAATTCGAAAAACCCCCGCACCGTAAGGTCCGGGGGTTTTTTTTCGACCAGACGAAATATCAGCGAATCAGCGAGGAACAGATTATGAGCAGTAGCATAAAATTCTGTTGTTCCAGCAGGAATACAGGAGAATAACCATGACAGGTGCACAGTGGGTAGTTCAGGCTTTACGCGCGCAGGGTGTCGACACAGTGTTTGGTTATCCTGGCGGAGCAATCATGCCAGTGTACGATGCGCTCTACGATGGCGGCGTGGAACATCTACTGTGTCGTCATGAACAAGGTGCGGTGATGGCAGCGATCGGTTATGCGCGTGCGACCGGCAAAACCGGGGTTTGCATCGCGACTTCCGGACCGGGCGCCACCAACCTGATCACCGGGCTGGCCGATGCGATGATGGATTCCGTTCCGGTTGTCGCCATCACCGGGCAGGTCTCTTCAGCGTTTATCGGTACCGACGCCTTTCAGGAGATCGACGTTCTTGGCCTGTCATTAGCCTGCACTAAACACAGCTTCCTCGTTGAATCGCTTGATGATTTACCCTCGGTGATGGCGGAAGCTTTCGCCATCGCGCAGTCCGGCCGTCCGGGACCGGTGCTGGTCGACATTCCCAAAGATATTCAGATTGCCAGCGGTGACCTGACGCCGCACCTGCTGCCGGTTGAAGAGGCACTGAGCCATTCACCGCAGCACATTGCCGAAGCGCGCGCGCTGATGGCGCAGGCGCAAAAACCGATGCTGTATATCGGCGGCGGTGTTGGCATGGCGCAGGCCGTCCCGGCGCTGCGGGCTATGGCGCAGGAGACCGGCATCCCGATGGTTTCTACCCTGAAAGGGCTGGGCAGCGCCGAAGCCAGCAGCGATCTCTATCTTGGTATGCTCGGCATGCACGGCACCAAAGCGGCCAACCTGGCGGTGCAATCCTGTGATTTGCTGATTGCCGTCGGCGCACGTTTCGACGACCGCGTCACCGGTAAGCTGGATACCTTCGCGCCGCACGCCAGCGTCATTCATATCGATATCGATCCGGCCGAATTGAACAAACTGCGTCGCGCTCACGTTTCGCTGCAGGGCGATCTCAACCAGGTGTTGCCGGCGCTGAGCATGCCGCTGCAGATCGACGGCTGGCGTACTGAAGTTAAAGCGATGAACGCGGAGTTCGCGTGGCGCTACGACCATCCCGGTGAGGCGATCTACGCGCCGCTGCTGCTGAAGCAGTTGTCAGATCGTAAACCTGACAGCGCGGTGGTAACCACCGACGTTGGCCAGCACCAGATGTGGGCGGCGCAGCACATGCGCTTCAGCGCGCCGGAAAACTTCATCACCTCCAGCGGCCTGGGCACCATGGGCTTTGGGCTGCCGGCTGCGGTGGGCGCGCAGGTTGCCCGTCCGGATGACACCGTTATCTGCGTGTCCGGTGACGGCTCAATCATGATGAATATTCAGGAGCTGGGCACCATCAAGCGTAAGCAGCTGCCGGTAAAAATCCTGCTGCTGGATAACCAGCGTCTTGGCATGGTTCGCCAGTGGCAGCAGCTGTTCTTTGATGGTCGCTACAGCGAAACCATCCTCACCGATAACCCCGATTTCCTCACGCTGGCCAGCGCCTTTGATATTCCGGGCCAGCGCATTAGCCGTAAAGATCAGGTCGACGCCGCGATTGATGCTCTGCTGAACAGTGAAGGTCCTTACTTCCTGCATGTTGCGATTGATGAGCATGAAAACGTCTGGCCACTGGTACCGCCGGGTGCCAGCAACGCAAACATGATGGAGAAAACCGTATGAACCAGCATCAATTGTCTATCGAAGCCCGCTTTCGCCCTGAAATATTGGAGCGCATTTTGCGCGTCGTGCGTCACCGTGGCTTCCAGGTCTGCGCGATGAATATGGCGTCCGCCGTCAATGCGGAGAACATTAATATCGAAATGACCGTTGCCAGCCAGCGCTCTGTCGATTTACTGTCTTCGCAGTTAAGCAAACTTATGGATGTCGCCTGTGTCGAGATCCAGCAACAGACAACACAACAAATCCGCGCCTAGTCGCCAAAGGAAATAACAATGAGTACGAAGAAAGCAGACTTTATCTGGTTCAATGGAGAGATGGTTAAGTGGGAAGACGCCAAGGTTAGCGTTATGTCTCACGCACTGCATTACGGCACCTCTGTGTTCGAAGGCGTTCGCTGCTACGACTCACACAAAGGTCCGGTGGTGTTCCGTCACCGTGAACACATGCAGCGTCTGCACGACTCCGCCAAAATTTACCGTTTCCCGATCAAAGCCAGCGTGGATGAGCTGATGGAAGCGTGCCGCGAAGTCATCCGCGTCAATAAACTGAAGAGCGCCTACATTCGTCCGCTGGCCTTTGTCGGCGACGTGGGCCTCGGCGTTAACCCGCCAGACGGCTTTACCACCGATGTGATCATCGCTGCGTTCCCGTGGGGGGCTTACCTGGGTGCCGAAGCGCTGGAGCAGGGCATCAACGCCATGGTTTCTTCCTGGAATCGCGTGGCGCCAAACACCCTGCCAACCGCGGCGAAAGCGGGCGGTAACTATCTCTCTTCCCTGCTGGTTGGCAGCGAAGCGCGCCGCCACGGCTATCAGGAAGGTATCGCGCTGGATACCCAGGGTTATATCTCCGAAGGTGCTGGCGAAAACCTGTTTGAAGTGAAAGACGGCATCCTCTTCACCCCGCCGTTCACCTCTTCAGCGCTGCCGGGCATCACCCGTGACGCCATCATCAAGCTGGCGAAGGATCTCGGTATCGAAGTGCGCGAGCAGGTGCTGTCTCGCGAATCACTGTACCTGGCGGATGAAGTGTTCATGTCCGGTACTGCCGCAGAAATCACGCCGGTACGCAGCGTGGACGGCATCCAGGTGGGTGAGGGCAAACGTGGTCCGGTGACCACCAAAATCCAGCAGGCGTTCTTTGGCCTGTTCACCGGCGAAACCGAAGACAAGTACGGCTGGCTGGATCAGGTGAATCCATAACAAGACAGTAACGCGGGTGCAGCAGCGCCCGCGTCATTTTTCAGACTGGAGTAAATAGAGCATGCCTAAGTACCGTTCCGCCACCACCACCCATGGTCGTAACATGGCGGGTGCCCGTGCCCTGTGGCGCGCCACCGGAATGACCGACGACGATTTCGGTAAGCCGATTATCGCCGTGGTCAACTCCTTCACCCAATTCGTACCGGGCCACGTGCACCTGCGCGATCTTGGCAAACTGGTTGCTGAGCAAATCGAAGCCGCGGGTGGTGTAGCCAAAGAGTTCAACACCATCGCGGTGGATGACGGTATCGCCATGGGTCATGGCGGCATGCTGTATTCACTGCCTTCACGCGAGCTGATTGCCGACTCCGTGGAATATATGGTGAACGCCCACTGCGCCGACGCCATGGTATGTATCTCCAACTGCGACAAAATCACCCCCGGCATGCTGATGGCCTCGCTGCGCCTCAACATTCCGGTGATCTTTGTCTCCGGCGGTCCGATGGAAGCCGGTAAAACCAAGCTGTCAGACAAAATCATCAAGCTGGATCTGGTGGACGCGATGATTCAGGGTGCGAACCCGAACGTCAGCGATGCCGACAGCGAGCAGATTGAGCGTTCCGCCTGCCCGACCTGCGGCTCGTGCTCCGGCATGTTCACCGCCAACTCCATGAACTGTCTGACCGAAGCGCTGGGCCTGTCGCAGCCGGGCAACGGCTCGCTGCTGGCAACCCACGCCGATCGTAAAGACCTGTTCATCAACGCCGGCAAGCGCATCGTTAACCTGACCAAACAGTATTACGAGCAGGATGATGCGCGCGTGCTGCCGCGTAACATCGCCAGCAAAGCCGCGTTCGAAAACGCCATGACGCTGGATATCGCCATGGGCGGTTCCACCAATACCGTGCTGCACCTGCTGGCCGCCGCGCAGGAAGGCGAGATCGATTTCAACATTTCCGACATCGATCGCCTGTCACGTAAAGTGCCGCACCTGTGCAAAGTGGCGCCGAGCACACAGAAATATCATATGGAAGATGTGCACCGCGCGGGCGGGGTAATCGGTATTCTTGGCGAGCTGGATCGTGCCGGCCTGCTGCATACCGACGTACGCAACGTGCTGGGTCTCAACCTGCGCGAAACCCTCGATCAGTACGACATCATGCTGACCAAAGACGAAGCGGTGAAGAAGATGTTTCGCGCCGGCCCGGCGGGCATCCGTACTACCCAGGCGTTCTCACAGGACTGCCGCTGGGACACGCTGGATGACGATCGTCAGGAAGGCTGTATCCGCACGCGCGAACACGCGTTCTCTCAGGATGGCGGTCTGGCAGTGCTGTACGGCAACATGGCGGAAGATGGCTGCATCGTGAAAACCGCCGGCGTCGACAAAGAGATCCTCACCTTTAAAGGTCCGGCAAAAGTGTATGAAAGCCAGGACGATGCGGTGGAAGCGATTCTCGGCGGTAAAGTGGTCGCCGGTGACGTGGTGGTAATCCGCTACGAAGGACCGAAAGGCGGTCCGGGCATGCAGGAAATGCTCTATCCGACCACTTATCTGAAATCGATGGGCCTTGGCAAAAGCTGTGCGCTGATCACTGACGGACGCTTCTCGGGCGGCACCTCGGGCCTCTCCATTGGTCACGCATCACCGGAAGCGGCGAACGGCGGCACCATCGCGCTGGTTAAAGATGGCGACATCATTGAAATCGATATCCCGAATCGTGGCATTAAGCTGGCGGTACCGGATAACGAACTGCATGCCCGTCGTGAAGAAGAGGAAGCGCGTGGCGAAGCGGCTTATACGCCGCACGGTCGTGTGCGTCAGGTCTCCTTCGCACTGCGTGCTTATGCATCGCTCGCCACCAGCGCTGACAAGGGCGCGGTGCGCGATAAGTCTAAGCTGGGAGGCTAATCTCTGATGGCTGAGTCTCAACCGCTTTCCGCGTCGCCCAATGGCGCGGAGTATCTGCGCGCGGTGCTGCGTGCGCCTGTGTACGAAATTGCCCAGGTGACGCCGCTGCAAAAAATGGAAAAAATTTCGTCGCGTCTTGGCAACACCATTCTGGTGAAGCGCGAAGATCGCCAGCCGGTGCACAGCTTCAAGCTGCGCGGTGCCTACGCCATGATCGCCGGGCTGACGGAAGAGCAGAAAGCGCGCGGCGTGGTTACTGCTTCGGCGGGTAACCACGCGCAGGGCGTGGCGCTCTCGGCCAGCACGCTCGGCATTAAGTCACTGATTGTGATGCCAGTGGCGACGGCGGACATCAAGGTTGATGCAGTGCGCGCGTTTGGCGGTGAGGCTTACCTGTTCGGAGCAAACTTTGACGAGGCAAAAGCCAAAGCGATCGAGCTGGCGGAGCAGCAGGGTTACACCTTCGTGCCGCCGTTTGATCATCCGGCGGTGATTGCCGGTCAGGGCACGCTGGCGATGGAGCTGTTGCAGCAGGATGCGCATCTCGATCGCGTGTTTGTGCCGGTAGGCGGCGGCGGCTTAGCGGCGGGTGTGGCGGTACTGATTAAACAGCTGATGCCGCAAATCAAGGTTATCGCGGTCGAGTCGCAGGACTCTGCCTGCCTGAAGGCGGCGCTTGATGCCGGCGAGCCGGTGGATTTGCCGCGCGTCGGGCTGTTTGCCGAAGGCGTGGCGGTCAAGCGTATCGGCAGCGAAACCTTCCGCCTGTGCAAAGAATACCTCGACGACATCATCACCGTGGACAGCGATGCCATCTGCGCAGCGATGAAGGATCTGTTCGAGGATGTGCGTGCGGTGGCGGAGCCTTCCGGCGCGCTGGCGCTGGCGGGCATGAAGAAGTACATCCAGCAGCACGACATCAAAGGCGAGCGGCTGGCGCACGTGCTGTCGGGCGCCAACGTCAACTTCCACGGTCTGCGCTATGTCTCCGAGCGCTGTGAGCTGGGTGAACAGCGTGAAGCGCTGCTGGCGGTCACCATTCCTGAGCAGCAGGGCAGCTTCCTGCGTTTCTGCCAGACGCTGGGCGGCCGTGCGGTAACCGAGTTCAACTACCGTTATGCCGATGCCGACAACGCCTGCATCTTTGTTGGCGTGCGTTTAACGCGCGGCCTTGAGGAGCGCAGCGAGATCATCAGCCAGCTGGCTGAAGGCGGCTATCAGGTGGTGGATTTGTCGGATGATGAGATGGCGAAGCTGCACGTGCGCTACATGGTGGGCGGACGCCCGTCAAAACCGTTGCGTGAACGGCTGTTCAGCTTCGAATTCCCGGAAGCGCCGGGCGCGCTGCTGAAGTTTCTGCAGACGCTGGGTGCGCACTGGAATATTTCGCTGTTCCACTATCGTAGCCACGGCACCGATTTTGGTCGCGTGCTGGCGGCGTTCGAGATCAACGACAAAGAGCCGGATTTCGACACTCACCTCAACGCGCTCGGCTATGAGTGGCACGACGAGGCCAGCAATCCGGCGTTTCGCTTCTTCCTCGCCGGCTAAACTACAGCAGGTGCCAGAAAGCATTAATCAGCGGCTCCCCGAGCCGCTTTTTTTGTACGCATACGCCAAGCTCCAGCGGCGCCACCGACTCGACATTCTCCAGCGTCAGCACGCGATTGCGCACCGGTTCCGGACTGTTTTCCAGCACCACATCCGGCAGCAGCGCGATGCCGCAACCGAGCGCCACCATCGACACAATCGCCTCATGGCCTGACACCGTGGCGTAAATCTGCGGGTTGGCAATGCGGTGGCGGCGAAACCATACATCAATACCGCGCCGCGCCGGCCCCTGATCCGGCAGGATAAAGGGAATCTGCGACCAGTCCGGCTGTTCCTGCGTCGCCTGGCTGCGCACCGGGCAGGGCAGCGCCGGGGCGATTAGCACCAGCGGGATCAAACCCAGCGGTGTAAAATCGATACTGGCGGGCAGCGACTCCGGCCGGCCGGCGATGGCCAGATCCGCTTCGCCGGACTGCACCATTTCAATGGCATCGGCGGCGTCGCCGGTGGTGAGTTTGATCTCCACCTGCGGATGCTCCGCGCGAAAGCGGTCGAGAATCGGCGGCAGATGGCTGTAGGCGGCGGTTACCGAGCAGAACAGGCGCAGCTCGCCGCTCAGCGACGGACCGTTCAGGTCCATGACATGGCGCAGTTGCTGATACTGCAGCAGGGTCTGCTGGGCGAACTGACGCAGCCGCTCGCCGGCTTCGGTCAGCGTCACGGTGCGGTTGTCGCGCAGGAAAAGCGCGTGTCCGACATCCTCTTCCAGTCGCTGAATCTGGCGTGATAATGTCGACGGGCTGACGTGCATGGCGCGCGCGGTGCGGCCAAAGTGGCAGCTTTCCGCCAAGTGAAGAAACAGTTTCAGGTCTCGTAAATCCATGCGCGTTTTGCCCTCAGCGTGATGTTGCAAATTCTGCAATGTGACGTTGTTAATATATCAATTTAAGCAACAGATTTCCTGTCATATGATGGGGTCATTCGCGGCGCTAAATCCGGCGCCGTTACTGAACAAAAGCAAACACAACATCTGAGCGGAGTACCCATGGCTAACTACTTCAACACATTGAATCTGCGCAATCAGTTAGCGCAGTTAGGCAAATGTCGCTTCATGTCGCGCGATGAATTCGCGGATGGCGCTAGCTTCCTGAAAGGTAAGAAAGTGGTCATCGTCGGCTGCGGCGCGCAGGGCCTGAACCAGGGTCTGAACATGCGTGACTCTGGCCTTGATGTGTCTTACGCACTGCGCGCTGAAGCCATCGCTGAGAAGCGTGCGTCGTTCCGTAAAGCCACCGAAAACGGTTTTAAAGTGGGTACTTACGAAGAGCTGATCCCGCAGGCGGATCTGGTGGTTAACCTGACCCCGGACAAGCAGCACTCTGCCGTTGTGCAGGCCGTTCAGCCGCTGATGAAAGACGGTGCCGCGCTGGGTTACTCTCACGGTTTCAACATCGTCGAAGTGGGCGAGACCATCCGTAAAGACATCACCGTGGTGATGGTGGCACCGAAGTGCCCGGGTACCGAAGTGCGTGAAGAGTACAAACGTGGCTTCGGCGTCCCAACGCTGATCGCTGTTCACCCGGAAAACGATCCAAAAGGCGAAGGCATGGCGATTGCCAAAGCCTGGGCTGCAGCCACCGGCGGCGACCGTGCAGGCGTGCTGGAATCGTCTTTCGTGGCAGAAGTCAAATCAGACCTGATGGGCGAGCAGACCATTCTGTGCGGTATGCTGCAGGCCGGTTCACTGCTGTGCTTCGACAAGCTGGTGGCTGAAGGTCACGACGCGGCTTATACCGAGAAACTGATTCAGTTCGGCTGGGAAACCATCACCGAATCGCTGAAGTTTGGCGGCATCACGCTGATGATGGATCGTCTGTCTAATCCGGCAAAAATCCGCGCTTACGCGTTGTCTGAGCAGCTGAAAACCATCATGGCACCGCTGTTCCAGAAGCACATGGATGACATCATCTCGGGTGAATTCTCCTCCGGTATGATGGCTGACTGGGCGAATGACGACAAAAACCTGCTGACCTGGCGTGAAGAGACCGGTAAAACCGCGTTCGAAAATGCCCCGCAGTTCGAAGGCAAAATCGACGAGCAGGAGTACTACGACAAAGGCGTGGTCATGGTCGCGATGGTGAAAGCGGGCGTTGAGCTGGCATTTGAAACCATGGTTGACGCGGGCATCATCGAAGAGTCAGCTTACTATGAATCCCTGCACGAGCTGCCGCTGATTGCCAACACCATCGCCCGTAAGCGTCTGTATGAAATGAACGTGGTAATTTCCGATACCGCAGAATACGGTAACTACCTGTTCTCCTTCGCAGCCGTTCCGCTGCTGAAAGAGTTCATGACCACGCTGCAGCCTGGCGATCTGGGCAAAGCGGTGGAAGGCACGCAGGTGGATAACGCGCAGCTGCGCGACGTGAACGAAGCGATCCGCCAGCATCCAATCGAAGCCGTTGGCCGCAAACTGCGTGGCTATATGACCGACATGAAACGCATCGCCGTCGCGGGCTAAGGCACGCGAGACACAGTTTTCAGCACACTCAAACCCCGGCTTGCCGGGGTTTTTTTATGTCTTATGTCTGGGTGCAGAAGGGTTTTTCTCACCCTAGCCCTCGCCCTCGCCCTCGCCCTCACCCCGGCCCTCTCCCGTAAACGGGAGAGGGAGCGTCCGCGCGGTGTTGATGGATAAGTGCAGAAACATCAGCCCGCACCAAACGGTTCCCTCTCCCGCCAGCGGGAGAGGGCCAGGGTGAGGGACACACCGCACGATCCCCACACCGCCAATAAAAAACCCGGCCGGAGCCGGGTTCTGTCAACACGCAATCAATCACACCGCTTCATACAGCGTCTGGTGGCGCGTCTCTTTACAGGCGATCAGCGCGATCAGCGTCAGCACCGCCATGGAGGCCAGATAGAAGCCCACCGCCTGCAAGCCATAGTTCGCATTCAGCCAGGTCGCAATATAAGGCGCTACCGAGGCACCAAGAATCGACGACAGGTTGTAAGAGAACGACGCGCCGGTATAGCGTACTTCGGTCGGGAACAGTTCTGGCAGCAGCGCGCCCATCGGGCCGAATGTCAGACCCATAATACTCAGGCCGAGCAGCAGGAAGCCCATCACCAGAATCTGCGAGCCGGAGCCGAGCAGCAGCGGGAACATCAGCGCAAAGGCGATGATCATCAGCGTAATGGTGATCATCGTTTTGCGACGGCCAAAACGGTCCGCCAGCAGGCCGGCAATCGGCACCATCACGCCAAAACCGATGACCGCCACCATCAGCATCCACAGGAAGCTGTTACGCGAATAGCCGAGACCAACCGGCGCCGGCGCGGTGCCGTAGCTCATCGAATACACCGTCATAATGTAGAAAAGTGTATAGGTCGCCAGCATGATAAACGTGCCAAGAATGGTCGCGGTCATATGCTTGCTCAGCAGCGTACCGATGGGGATCCGCACCTGTTTCTTCTCTTTCTGCACTTTGGCAAACACCGGGCTCTCATGCAGCGATACGCGCACATACAGACCGATAATCACCAGCACCGCAGAAAGCACAAACGGCACGCGCCAGCCCCAGTTCATGAACTGCTCATCGGTCAGCAGCCACGAGAGCAGCAGGAACGTGCCATTGGCAAAGAAGAAGCCAATCGGTGCGCCCAGCTGCGGGAACGAGCCGTACAGCGCACGTTTCTTCGCCGGGGCGTTCTCGGTGGCCAGCAGCGCCGCGCCGCCCCATTCGCCGCCCAGTCCCAGGCCCTGACCAAAACGCGCCAGCGCCAGCAGCAGCGGTGCCGCCACGCCAATGGTCTGATAACCCGGTAGCAGGCCGATCAGTACGGTAGAAACGCCCATGGTCAGCAGCGAGGCAACCAGCGTCGCTTTACGGCCCACGCGGTCGCCAAAGTGACCAAACAGCGCAGAGCCAATAGGGCGCGCAACAAAGGCGATAGCGAAGGTCGCCAGCGATTGCAGCGTGGCAACCGTAGCGTCACCCTGCGGGAAGAAGATATGCGGAAAAACAATTACCGCGGCGGTGGCATAGATATAGAAATCGAAGAATTCGATCGCAGTGCCGACCAGCGAGGCAACTACCACTTTACTGCGTGAGTTAACCGGTGTGCCGTCGTGTGGTTGGTCGGGTGTTTCGGAGATGGAGGCTTGCATAACTGTTTCTTAATTGTAAATGTAAACAAAGAATCTTACGCACCTGTTTTGCCGCATTCAATGACGAAAAACCGCGTCACACCGGGCTTTGGCGGCGAAAAAGAGGATAATTTCTGAGTTATGGCAATCGGCGGCGGATGGGAAGGGGAAGCGCGGCTTTTCTGGCGTGATTCTCTGCAAAAGGGCCAAATAAAAGTGACCCTTTAGCGTTTCCTGCTGGTTTTTGCTGCTTTAATAGCCAGCAGGAAACATTTTTTGCTGTTGCGGCAAATGTAACTGAATTGTCGCGTTACGCAGAGTGGTGCGGCTGCGACATCTCGGGATCATCCTTGTATTTTGCGGTGGCGATCCACGCGGCGCAGAACAGCGTCAGACGGGCAAAGAAGTAGAAGAAGGCCATCAGCCCCAGTACCGATCCAAAGGCGGCACCGGAGGGCGACGTCGCCAGCTTCGGCAGCGTCAGCGTCATGACAAACTTGATCACCTCAAACCCAATCGCCGCTAGCAGCGTACCGCGCAGCAGCGCTTTTTTGCGTGGCTTGTGGCGCGGCAGAATCCAGAAAATCCACAGGAACAGCAGATAGTTGGCGAAGATGGAGATCGACAGCGCAATGATGGTCATCGCCGGCCGCAGCCACTCGATATCGCCCAGCCCCAGCGCATTCACGATCGCCGCCTGCGCTGCGCCGGCAATCGAGGTCAGCGACAGCGTAATCACCAGCGCCAGCATCAGACCCAGCAGCGAAACCAGGTCGCGCAGATATTTCTTCCACCACTTCTCCTGGTCATCGGGCTTGCGTTCCCATACGTCACGCGACTGGGCGCGCACCGCTTCGCGCAGGTTACCCATCCAGTTAATGCCGGAGTAGAGCGCCAGCAGCAAACCGGTCAGGCCCACGGTCGCGCGCTGCTGAATCGCGGTATTCACGGTATTTTTCAGCGTGGTGGCCAGCGTCGGGTCGCTGATGCTGTTAACGATTTTGTTGATCAACTCAGAAAGCAGGTCCTGATTGGACGCCAGCACAAAGCCGACCGCCGCAAAGGAGACCATCAAAATCGGTATCAGCGAAAGAAATGAAAAATAGGTGATAGCCGCACCAAACTGGCTGCCGAGGCGATCGTTAAAGCGCTCCAGCGCGCGCAAAAAGTGAGCTACTGCCGGGATCGCCTGAAACCAGGCGGCAAAGCGTGAGACGCGCCTGATCGAGCCATCCACCGTTTTGTTCCCGGTTTTGATATCAATCAGCGGCTTAGCTTCAGCCGCTGAGGCTTTTGTGGTTTTGTCCGTCATAGACCTTCTGCATCCTGTTCACAGCGAAAATAAAATTATAGCCTGCCCGTTCAGGTCACGTATTCCTGCAGCACCTGACTCAGCCACTCCATAAACACCCGCACGCGGCGCGCCACGTTGCGACGGTGAGGATAGAGCAGGGAAATCGGCATCGGTTTGGCCGGGAAGTGGTGCAGCACTTCGACCAGCTGGCCGGATTCCAGCAGCGGCTGCACGCCAATCGCCGGTACCTGAATAATGCCCAGCCCGGCAATACAGGCGGCGCGATAGGTTTCGGTGCTGTTTACCGTCACCACGCCGCCGGTCTGCACGTAGTGGCACTGTTTGCCATCAAAGTACTCAAAGCCCGGCGAGGGCTGCCCCAGCTGTTGGGTATAGTGCACCATGGCGTGCTGGCCGAGATCGTCCAGCCGCACCGGCATGCCGAAGCGGGAAAGGTAGCCAGGGCTGGCGCAGTTGATCAAGGCGTGCGAGCCAATTTTTCGCGCAATCAGGCCGGAATCTTTCAGTTCGCCAACGCGCAACACGCAGTCAAAGCCCTCGCGAATCACATCAACCTGGCGATCGCTGCTGCTCAGTTCAATCTCCACGCCCGGATAGTGCTGCAAAAACTCCGGCAGGCGCGGCAGGATAAAACCGGTCGCCATTGCCACCGACATATCGACGCGCAGCTTGCCGCTCAGCGTGGCAGGATCGTGCTGGAACAGGCTGTCCATATCATCCAGCATCGACAGCAAATCCAGGCAGCGATCGTAATACACCAGCCCATCCTGGGTGAGATGCACACGGCGCGTGGTACGGTGCAGCAAACGTGTGCCCATCTGGTTTTCCAGCGCCTGCAGCTGGCGGGACACGCTGCCCTTGGGTAAACCCAGACTCTCAGCCGCGCGGGTAAAACTGCCCATTTCTGCCACCCGCACAAACACCTGCATAGCGTGAATTTTATCCATGTTGTTCACCGATTGTTGTTGTTAGTGAAACAGTGCTGTGTATTCCCCTGCGTTTATAGATCAATTATTCGCGAATATCCTTAATCCGTGTTCAATTTTCCAACCGGAGCGAAACATGTCTCATAAAATTGCATTGATTACCGGCGGTAACCGCGGTCTGGGCAAGAATGGCGCGCTAAAACTGGCGGCTAAGGGCGTCGATATTCTGTTTACCTGGCGCGGTCATGCTGAAGAAGCGCAGGCGGTCGTGAAGGAGATTGAGGCGCTGGGCGCGCGTGCGGTGGCGCTGCAGCTGGATGTGGGCGACAGTAAACAGTTCGATGACTTTGCGGCGCGGGTCAAAGCAACGCTGAACGAGACCTGGCAGCGCGATAACTTTGATTATTTAGTGAACAACGCTGGCCACGGTCATTACAAGCTGTTGGCCGAAACCAGTGAAGAGGAGTTTGATGCGCTGGTGAATGTGCATTTTAAAGGGCCGTATTTCCTGACGCAGAAACTGCTGCCGCTGATCGCCGATGGTGGACGCATCCTGAACATTTCCAGCGGTCTGACGCGCATGACGCTGCCGGGTTCAGGCACTTACGCCGCCATGAAAGGGGCGATGGAAGTGCTGACGCGCTATCAGGCGAAGGAGCTGGGCGAGCGCCGCATTCGCGTCAACATTCTGGCACCGGGGGCGATTGAAACCGACTTTGGCGGCGGTCGCGTGCGCGACACCAAAGATCTGAACGCGCATATTGCTTCAGTGACCGCGCTGGGCCGCGTTGGTCTGCCGGATGACATCGGTGATGCCATCAGCGCGATCCTGAGCGACGAAACCGGCTGGATTACCGCCCAGCGCCTCGAGGCCTCTGGCGGTCAGGCACTGTAAAAACATCGCGCTGCGACCGAATCGTGTTAACGAACGGAGCAGCGCCCGTTTTACACCTCAATCGTGCCATCAATCAGGGTGAGGGTTTGCCCGCCGATCCAGATTGTCTCACCGGCAAAACGCACCACAATGCGACCGGCACGCTGGATGGCGCTGCCCTGACGCGCGCAGTAATCCTGCCGCTGGCCCTGCGCCGCCAGATAGCGTGCCAGACAGGCGTTGGCGCTGCCGGTGACCGGATCTTCGACCAGGCTACCGTTCTCGACCAGCAGCGCGCGCACCTCGTACTGCGCCTCTGCATCCTGCGGCAGCGGGCCAAACAGGGCGATGCCGTTCACACCCGCATGCTGCTGCAGCCGCAGTAAATCGTCCGCCTGGGTGACCACCTCCAGCACCGCCTGCGCGCTGCTCATCGGAATCAACAGCCAGCGAATCCCCATATCCGCCACGGCTGGCGTCTGGCTGAGATCGAACGCGTCACTGTGCAGTGCGCTGCTCATCAGCGCATCGCTGAACGGCGTCAGGCTGGCGTCCGGCGCGGCAAAGGCCAGCGTACCGTCAGCGCCAATCTGCACCTCAACCAGGCCCACGCCGCACTCCTGCACAATCTTACCCGCTGTTTTCAGGGGCCAGCCGGCTTCCAGCAAGGCATGCGCGGTGCCAAGCGTGGGGTGTCCGGCAAACGGCAGCTCGCCGCCGGGCGTAAAGATGCGCACACGATAGTCGGCTGTGGCATCCTGTGGTGGCAGCACGAAGGTGGTTTCCGACAGATTGGTCCAGCGTGCGATGGCCGCCAGCTGTGCGTCGCTCAGACCCTGGGCATCCATGATCACCGCCAGCGGATTGCCGCTGAACGCGCCTGTGGAGAACACATCCACTTGTTTAAACGCCACCTGCATGTTTGCTCCTTTCCTCATTGAGGTTGTCTGAAATCCGGATTTACATCCTGCAGATTGCTTAAGGCGTCTAACAGGACTATGAATAGATTAACAATTCTGCCAGCGGAGTCCGCTATGTTAAAAATTCTGGGCCGTAACTCGTCAATCAACGTTCGTAAAGTGCTGTGGCTCTGTTCAGAGCTGGATATTGCCTGGGAGCACGAGCCGTGGGGCGAAGACCC
Organism: Pantoea sp. ICBG 828; assembly: GCF_002928355.1. Taxonomy (NCBI): domain Bacteria; kingdom Pseudomonadati; phylum Pseudomonadota; class Gammaproteobacteria; order Enterobacterales; family Erwiniaceae; genus Pantoea; species Pantoea sp. ICBG 828. The sequence goes on from NZ_POWN01000014.1 coordinate 18,440, forward strand.
GCAGTCGTTGCACTCACCGCAGTTTATGGCGCTCAATCCCAACGCCATGGTGCCGGTGATCATCGAAGATGACTTCGTGATGTGGGAGTCCAACGCGATTCTGCGCTACCTCGCCAACAGCAACGGCGGTGAATGGCTCTACCCGGATAATCCGCGCGCGCGTGCGCCGGTCGATCAGTGGATGGACTGGCAGGCCACCGAGCTCAACACCTCATGGCGCTATGCTTTTATGTCGCTGGTGCGCAATTCGCCAGCCCATCAGGATCCGCGCCTGCTGGCTGCCGCCGTCAAAGGCTGGAGCCACACCATGGGTATTCTTAATCAGCAGCTGGAAAAAACCGGGCGCTACGTCGCGGGCCGTAACTTTACCCTGGCCGATATTCCGGTTGGCCTGGCGGTGAACCGCTGGTTTGAAACCCCGCTCGACCATCCGGACTTTCCCGCCGTGCAAACCTATTACGAGCGGCTGACCGAACGCGAGGGTTACACCACCTGGGGCCGCAACGGTAAGCCCTGATCCTGACCCGGCGCGATACCGGTGATTTCACAGGCCAGCGCGCCGGTGCGTTTCAGTGCCCAGGTGTAACGCTCATCAAACGGATAGCAGCAGGAGAGACGCAGCGCATGGCGATAGCGATCGCTCAGTGAATAGAGCGCGCCCGGCGTGACGCAAATCTGCTCCTGCAACAGGCGATGGAACATCTCCACCGTGTCAACCTTGCCCGGCAGCTCGACCCAAAACACAAAGCCGCCGCGCGGCAGGGTAGCGCGCGTGCCCTGCGGGAAATGACGGGCAATGATGCCGCGCGCCGCATCCAGATTGGCGGCATAGCGACGCCGCAGCGAACGCAGATGGTGATCATAACCGCCGCTGGCGAGAAATTCGGCCAGCGTTTCGCTCAGCAGTTTTGATTCGGTCATCGACGATACCGCTTTCAGCCGCGCAATCGCCGGGTGGAAGCGGCCGGCAGCCGTCCAGCCCACGCGAAAATCGGGCGCGACGGTTTTGGTGAAGCTGGTGCAGTAAATCACCCAGCCGTCGCGGTCAAAGGCTTTGACCGGCGGCGACAGCGGCCAGTCAAACTGCAATTCGTCATACAGCCCATCTTCCAGCAGCGGAACGTGGTAAGTATTCACTAACTTCGCGAGACGCTTTTTATTCTCCAGCGGCATCACGTAGCCCAGCGGATTCTGCGCGCCCGGCATGGCGATCAGCGCCTGAATGCGCTGCTCCTGTAGCAGCATCTCCAGCGCATCCAGCGACAGGCCGTTTTGCGGATCGGTGGGGATTTCCAGCGCCTTCAGCCCGAGTGAGGCCAGCAGCGGGAACAAAAAGAAGTAGGTCGGCGATTCCAGCCCGACGCAGTCGCCCGGCTTCGTCACCGCACGCAGCGCCAGCTGCAGCGCTTCCATGCAGCCGTGGGTCAGGGTGATGTCCGCGACAGTGAGATTCAGGCCGGTGTGCAGGCTACGGCGCGCAATCTCCTCCCGTAAGCGCTCACTACCCGGCGGAAGCGCGTAGCGACCAATGATGTCGTTATCGCGGCGAATAAGGGAGGCGGTAATGCGTCCCAGTTTCGCCGCCGGAAACAGCTCACTATCCTGCGGGCAGGCCAGCGAAATATTGGTGTAGTCGGGGTGATTCTGCGCGGCGAACACCTGCTCGATCAGTTCCAGTTTTTGCGTGCTGGGGTCATTAACGCTGGCGCTCATTGGCCTGAGCGGTCGCGTCACCGCGGGCAGCACGCCACGCACGTAGTAGCCCGACTGCGGACGGGCTTCTATCAGGCCGCGATCTTCCAGGATATGCCAGGCACTTAGCACGGTATTGATGCTGACCTGGTGCGACTGTGCCACGCGCCGGATGGCCGGCAGGCGCTTACCCGGCTTCAGCGTGCCCTGATGGATAGATTCGGCAAAACTGTCTGCCAGCTGCTGGTACAGCGTCTGGCCGGATGAGAGAGGAAGGGACACAAAAGCCTCCGCGCGCGATAGGTACAATTTAAAATTGCCTTAACTGTATCCATCACAATAGTCATTTTGTGTCTCTGTTGCCATTGTAATTTGCGCATTAGCATGGTGTTTCGTTGATTCTCAGGGAAACGCACCATGCTCGATCCATCCTTCTTTAGCTACGTTACGGTGATGTCGATTACACCGGGTCCGAACAATCTGTTACTGGCCACGTCCGGCGTCAATTTTGGCTTCCGGCGCACGCTGCCGATGCTGTTTGGCATCCTGCTCGGCTGTGCGTTACAGATGCTGCTGGCGAGCGTGGCGCTGGAGCTGCTGTTGCACTGGATGGCGTCGGTGCGGTTGCCGCTGACGGTGGTGGGATGCAGCTATTTGCTGTGGCTGTCGTGGAAAATCTTCCGCGCCGGTGCGCCGCAGCTGCGCGAACGTCCGCGTCCGATGACCCTGCTGGGCGGCGTGTGTTTCCAGGCGGTGAATCCCAAAGCCTGGCTGATGGTCACCAACGTGGCGCTGATGTACGCCAACAGCAACGGTGTGCTGGCGGTGCTGCTCGGCTTCGCCGCCCTCAACCTGCCGTGCATTTTAATCTGGGCAGCGCTGGGCGATCGGCTGCGCCATCACCTGCAGATTGCGTGGAAACGTCAGGCATTCAACACGCTAATGGCGCTGTCGCTGGTGGCGACCACAGGGTGGATGCTGTATGACGCGCTGCTATTGGGCTGATGCCACGGCGTTGGATGGCGCGGTAAGCAGGGGCACAATATGGGGGGCTGGTCAGTTAACGAAGCCGTACGACGCACCCTGATGTAGCGGCGCGATTTATCGCGCAATGTGCAATGTATTGTGCCGCTAACAAACGTGCGCTTCCTGGTGAATAAATCCCAGGCTGGAACCGTCAGGGATTGCGTCATCCAAAGGGCGACACTGTAATCAAAAAAGAGGCCGCGATTGCGGCCCCAGTCAGGTCTGTATTTACCGGTGAAGGGACAGGCGTCGCCGCTTACTTGCCCACCACATGGGCGGTTTCACGGCCTTCGTCGTTGGCAGCTTCCGGCGTGATGACCGGTGCGTAATCCAGCTGCAGCACGCGACTGGTTTCGGCCAGCACCTTCTCGGTCAGCGCCACGTCGCCGTTCAGCTTGCGGCCCCACGACGGGATTACCGCGCGGATTTTAGTTTGCCACTCGGGCGAGCGCATTTGCTCCGGGAACACTTTCGCCATCAGCTCCAGCATAATCGGTGCTGCGGTGGAGGCGCCCGGTGACGCGCCCAGCAGCGCAGAGATCGAGCCGTCGGCCGAGGTGACCACTTCGGTACCGAGACGCAGCACGCCGCCCTCTTTCTCATCATTTTTGATGATTTGCACGCGCTGACCGGCCGTGACCAGCTTCCAGTCTTCCTGTTTTGCCTGCGGCACATAAGCGCGCAGCGCTTCCATACGATCGTCATCGCTCTGCAGCACCTGATCGACCAGATATTTCACCAGATCGAAGCTTTTCAGCCCAACCTGCATCATCGGCAGCAGGTTACTGCTGTTCATCGCGCCGAACATATCCAGCAGCGAGCCCTGCTTGAGGAATTTGGTGGAGAAGGTCGCAAACGGGCCAAACAGCAGCACCTGCTTGCCATCCAGCACGCGGGTATCAACGTGCGGTACCGACATCGGCGGTGCGCCCACACTGGCTTTGCCGTACACCTTCGCCATGTGCTGCGCCACCACGTCCGGGTTTTCCGTGACGAGGAACGAGCCGCCCACCGGGAAACCAGCGTAGCCTTTTACTTCCGGGATGCCGGTTTTTTGCAGCAGCGGCAGCGCGGCACCGCCGGCACCGATAAACAGCTGGCGCGCAGTCAGCACCCGCGACTCACCGCTGGCGAGGTTGTGCAGGCTTACCTGCCAGCGCCCATCGCTCAGGCGCTTGATGTCGCGCACTTCCTGACGCAGACGCAGGCGGAAATTCTCTTTCTTCTCCAGCGCGGCAATCAGCTGGCGCGTCACTTCACCGAAGTTAACGTCGGTGCCCATGTCGGTCCAGGTGGCGGCCACTTTCTGCTTGCGGTCGCGCCCGTTCATCACCAGCGGAATCCACTCAGCGATTTGGTCACGATCTTCGGAGTAGTTCATGCCGCGGAACAGGGTGCTTTTCTGCAGCGCCTGGAAGCGCTTGCGCAGGAAAGCCACGTTGGCCTCGCCCCAGACAAAACTCATGTGCGGCGTGCTGTGAATAAAGCTTTGTGGATTACTCAGGTTGCCTTTCTGTACGTGATACGCCCAGAACTGGCGGGAAATCTGGAAGGATTCGTTAATCGCCACCGCTTTGGCAATGTCGATGCTGCCATCCGCTCTTTCGGGCGTATAGTTCAGCTCGGCCAGCGCCGCGTGGCCGGTGCCGGCATTGTTCCAGCCGTTAGAGGATTCGACCGCGACATCATCCAGCCGCTCGACCATCTCAATCGACCAGTCTGGCTCGAGATCCTGCAGCCAGGTGCCTAAGGTAGCACTCATCACGCCTGCGCCGATCAGCAGGACATCTACGTCTTTTCGTTCCTGAAGGTGTGTGCTTTCCATGCCAGCGGCGGCTAGCGCCAGATTTACCGCAGTGTTGCTCATGAGGCGACATCTCCTCTCTGTTGCCCTGAAGCTCAACAGGTTCGCAGGCGAAACAGCCACGCTTTTTGCAAGCGCGTTGCGCTATTTCTCAAAGGTTAAGACTCAGGTTTAAGCCATAGGTGTGATAACGGTTAACTGCACGTTATGCATATGCATTCGAATATAACATTCTCGTATCGGAATTAAACGTTTGTTTATTTTTTAAATGCAGAAATGATTCAGCATAAGAATTAATCAGCCCGACGGCGCTGTCATAAGGGATTTTTATCCCCTAATCAGGCAGTTATAGTAACGTAGTTGTTGCGACAGTGTGAGGGAAATGGAGAGGGTTGATTTCACAAGGTGAGCTGGGTCACAAATTAACGCATTGAAAAAGATAGGTTTTAGCGAAATTGATTTTTTATGCGGATTTTATGTTGCCTGATGTTTCGCCAGATCGTGTAAAAATAATGTTACATTTGTGTGACTTTTAATTTGGGCACCGTGTCAGGCGCCCGTCAGAAGAAAAATGCATCACGCGCAACACTCAGCGCAGCTGGAACCAGCGGCGCCAGACGAAGCGGATAATGAAAAACTCAACGGTACCCAGCAGCAAAAACCAGACGCAGAACACCATGGTGTACAGCTGATTCACATCCTGCAGATGCAGAGCCTGCTGCAGCTGTTTTGCCAGCGCTACGCCAAACGAAGGGGCGGGCAGCAGTAGCGCCGAAAGAAAGCCCAGCAGCAGAATGCCGCCCGGGATGATCAGCGTTTCAAACGGGTTTTTCATCGCATCATTCCAAATCAGTTAGCGCGGGCATTAGCGCATAAAACCGCGGCGCGGTGCAATCCCCGCAGTAGCGCGCGCTAAGAAATTTCTTCTATTCCATCCACTTAGCTGCAGAAATAGCGGCAGTTAAGAGTTATAGCCTTTGCTATACTTAAACCCATGATTTTGTTGTCTTTTTTTTGGCGGGTTGGCGTGCTAGACTGCGCGCACTTTTTCATTACTGAACCCGATATGCGGACAAAGTGCAGGCTTAATCGTCTTATTTCCCCGCATTGACTGAAAACCATGACATTTATCGCAACCCTGATTCTGGCCTTTGGTATGTCGATGGACGCTTTCGCTGCAGCACTGGGCAAAGGCGCGTCGCTGTATCGTCCGGGTTTCAAAGAAGCATTACGCACAGGGCTGATTTTTGGCGTCATTGAAATGCTGACGCCGCTGGTGGGCTGGGCCATCGGGCTGGCCGCCAGCCACTACATTATGGCGTGGGATCACTGGGTGGCATTTGGTCTGCTGGGCATTCTTGGCGGGCGGATGATCATGGAAGGTTTCCGTCAGACGGCCGACGAGCCGTGTGAAGCGCCGCAGCGCCACGGCTTTATGGTACTGGCGCTGACGGCGGTAGCGACCAGCCTTGATGCGCTGGCGGTGGGGGTTGGCCTCGCGTTCCTGCAGGTTAACATTGTGCTCACCGCGCTCACCATCGGTGCGGCTACCACTATCATGGCGACCACCGGTGTGCTGGTCGGCCGCTTTATCGGTCCGGTAATGGGCAAATGGGCAGAAGTGCTGGGCGGCGTGGTACTGATCAGCATTGGCTGCACCATCCTGATTGAGCACTTAGGGCTGTTCCGTTAACGTCTGGCACGATGGGGTGGGCGCGTTTTTGTGATCTGGTTCAAAAATAATTGCGTGAAAAATGCGCGGGCGTTATAATTTTCACGTAATTCTTCAACAATTTTTGTATCAGGTGCACCATGAAACGTTTTTTCCGCTCCGTGTTTCGCTCTTATGTTGAGACCTTCAAACACGTACCGCCGGGCGCCTTAAACTAAGCGCTCCGCCAGAAACCCTCGATAATCGCGGTCAGGGATCGACCTGTGGTTATCACCCGGCGCCGTTCCCCTCTGCGCATCTCTGTCACCAAAACTCACAAACATTAATTACTTTACCCTCAGGTCATACCGCTTTTCCGTCTGGCTTTTGATAACCTGCGCGCAAATTCTCTATAACATTGAGGCCATCATGCAGCTGTGCAGTTTTTCTCTTATTGACCAGGCAAGAAAAAGTTATGGCATCGTGCAACCCGACGGCGTGATCGATCTCGGTGCGCGGCTGGGCGACAGCTGTCCGGATTTGAAAACTCTGCTACAGCGCGGTGGCCTGAGTGACCTGCAGGTGTACCTGAGCGAGCCGGTGGACTATGCCTTCAGCGCGATTCGCTTCCTGCCGGTGGTGGAAAACCCAGGCAAAGTCTTCTGCGTTGGTATGAACTATGCCGACAAGCGCCAGGAGTTTGCCGCCACGCTCGACGCGCCGACGCTGTTCGTACGCTTTGCCGATTCGCTGGCAGCACACGAGCAGCCCCTGCTGAAACCGGCGACCACGGCTGAATTTGATTACGAAGGCGAGCTGGCGGTGATCATCGGCAAGGCTGCTTATCAGGTAAAAGCCGCCGATGCGCTACAGCATGTAGCGGGCTACAGCTGCTTTATGGATGCCACGGTGCGCGACATGCAGTTCACCTGGTTTACCGCAGGCAAAAACTGGCAGCAAACCGGCGGCTTTGGCCCGTGGATGACCACCGCCGACGACATCCCGGACCCGCAGCAGCTGGCGATCAAAACCTGGCTGAATCAGCGCGAAGTGCAGAACGATACCACGGCCAGCATGGTGCATCCGGTGGCGAAGATCATTGAATACATCTCGGCGTTTAGTCCGCTGTCACCGGGCGATGTCATCATCACCGGCTCACCGGGCGGCGTGGGGAAAAAGCGTACGCCACCGCTATTTATGTTCCCTGGCGATGAGATCGAAGTGGAAATTGAGAAGATTGGCCGTCTGCGCCACCGCATCGTCTGACACGCTGTTACGCGGTGGCGAACGTTGCACAGCCACCGCGCTACCGCTTAAATAAATATTCAACAATACGAAATGTCCCGAATTTATATTTAAATGGCGCAGATTTAGTTATCAGGTTAAATAATTATTGTTAAGTTAATTTTCCTGCGATGTATTGCGTAAATATTTTTGTGATCGCCAACTAATTCCCTCGCTTTGCTATAGTTAAAATTAAAAGCAGCGGCGTATTATCGTCCACTGCCGATTCCGGCATGGAAATAAGGGATGATAATGAAAACCATCAGTCGCGAGATCATTAACGATCTCATTGACCGCGTGGGCGGTCGGGAAAATATTCTGTCACTTTCGCACTGTATTACCCGCCTGCGCTTTGTGCTGCAGGATGTCGACAAGGCCGATCCAGAGGCCATCCGCGCCACGCCCGGCGTTAAAGGATGCTTTAATTCTGCCGGACAGTTTCAGGTAATTATTGGAACCGAAGTTGACACTTATTATAAAGCGTTAGTTGAAGCACTAAATATTAGTGAGACCTCTAAGGAGCAGATTAAATCTGCAGCGCGCAGCCAGATGAAATGGCACGAGGCATTATTATCCCATTTTGCTGAGATATTTTTCCCGTTATTACCGGCGTTAATTAGCGGCGGTTTAATTCTCGGTTTCCGTAACGTGCTCGGCGATATTGCCGTGGCGGATGATAAAACCCTGGTGCAGCTCTATCCCGGTGTGAAAGGGCTGTACGATTTCCTCTGGCTGATTGGCGAAGCGATCTTCTTCTATTTGCCGGTGGGGATTTGCTGGTCGGTGGTGCGCAAGCTGGGCGGTACGCCAATCCTGGGGATTGTGCTGGGCATTACGCTGGTTTCACCGCAGCTGATGAATGCGTATCTGATTGGCAGCCAGGTGCCGGAAGTGTGGAACTTCGGCTGGTTCAGCATTGATCGGGTCGGCTACCAGGCGCAGGTGATTCCGGCGCTGCTGGCCGGGCTGGCGCTGGCGAAAATCGAACTGGCGCTAAAACGTATCGTGCCCGCCTATCTGACGCTGGTGGTGGTGCCGGTGTGTGCGCTGCTGCTGTCGGTTTTCCTCGCCCACAGCCTGATTGGCCCGTTTGGCCGTCTGATCGGCGACGGCATCGCCTTTGCGGTGCGTCACCTGATGACCGGCAGCTTCGCGCCGATTGGGGCCGCGCTGTTTGGCTTCCTGTATGCGCCGATGGTGATCACCGGCGTGCATCAGACCACGCTGGCGGTTGATCTGCAGATGATTCAGAGCATGGGCGGCACGCCGGTGTGGCCGCTGATTGCGCTGTCCAATATTGCACAGGGCGCAGCGGTGGTCGGCATCATTATCGCTAACAAAGATCGTGCTGAACGCGACCTCACCGTGCCGGCCGCCATTTCAGCGTGGCTCGGCGTAACAGAGCCGGCGATGTACGGCGTCAACCTCAAGTACCGCTACCCTATGCTGTGCGCCATGATTGGCTCTGCGCTGGCGGCGCTGCTGTGCGGCCTCAACGGCGTGATGGCCAACGGCATCGGCGTAGGCGGCTTGCCGGGTATTCTCTCTATTCAGCCACAGTACTGGACGGTTTACTCGCTGGCGATTCTGGTGGCGATTCTGGTTCCGCTGCTGCTGACCATCATCATCACCAAACGTAAAGCGGCAACCGCCATCATCAGCCAGGCAGAGGTGCAACATGAACAGGCACGCTGAATATCCCTGGTGGCGCCAGGCGGTGATCTACCAAATCTATCCCAAAAGTTTTCAGGACAGCGGGGCGCGCGGCACCGGCGATCTCAATGGCGTAATTCAGCGGCTGGATTATCTGCAGCAGCTGGGCGTCGATGCGCTGTGGCTGACGCCGATCTATGTGTCGCCGCAGATCGATAACGGTTACGACGTGGCGGATTACACCGCCATCGATCCCGCCTATGGCACCATGGCCGACTTTGACCACCTGCTGGCGGAGACGCACCGGCGCGGTATGCGCATGGTGCTGGATATGGTGTTCAACCACACCTCGACCGAGCACGCCTGGTTTAAGCGTGCCGAAGCCGGTGAACAGCCGTACGTCGATTTTTATATCTGGCGCGACGGGGTGCCCGGCACGCCGCCCAATAACTGGCAGTCTAAGTTTGGCGGCAGCGCCTGGGCGTGGAACGAACGGCGTCAGCAATACTATCTGCACCTATACGCGCCGGAGCAGGCCGATCTCAACTGGGAAAATCCGGCGGTGCGCGAGGCGTTAAAGCAGGTGTGCCACTTCTGGGCGGATCGAGGCGTCGATGGATTGCGGCTTGATGTGATCAACCTGGTGTCGAAGCACCAGGATTTTAGCGACGATCTGCCCGGCCATGACGGGCGGCGCTTTTACACCGATGGTCCGCGCATCCATGACTACCTGCAGGAGTTCAACCGCGATGTGTTCACGCCGCGCGCGCTGATGACGGTGGGGGAAATGTCCTCGACCACGCTGGCCAACTGCCAGCGCTATGCTTCGCTGGCGCAAAACGAGCTGTCGATGACCTTTAACTTCCACCATCTCAAGGTGGATTATCCCCAGGGCGACAAATGGATGCTGGCGGCACCGGACTTCGTTCAGCTTAAGGCAATTTTTTCGGAGTGGCAGCGCGGGATGCACGACGTGGCGTGGAATGCGCTGTTCTGGTGTAACCACGATCAGCCGCGTATCGTCACGCGCTTTGGTGATGAAGGTGCGCTGCGCATCGCCTCGGCAAAATGCTTTGCGATGCTGCTGCACGGCATGCAGGGCACGCCCTATATCTATCAGGGCGAAGAGCTGGGAATGACCAACCCTCATTTTACCCGCATTGAGCAGTATCAGGACATCGAGAGCCACAACATCCACGCTGCGTGGCTGGCGCAGGGCAAGCCGGAGGCGGCAATCCTGGCGATACTGGCCAGCAAATCGCGCGATAACAGCCGCTCGCCGATGCTGTGGGACAGCAGCGCCAATGCCGGCTTCACGCGGGGTGAGCCGTGGATAGGCGTGGCGGATAACTATACGCTGATCAACGCGGCTAACGCGCTGCTCGACAGCAACTCGGTGTTCTATGGCTACCAAACGCTGATTCGGCTGCGTAAGCGTTACGCTATCTTCACCGAGGGCGATTATCAGGATCTGGCACCGCAAGCGTCACACATCTGGTGTTATCGTCGCAATTCGCCGCGTGAAAGCCTGCTGGTGGTGGCGAACCTGAGTCACAGCGCGCAGCCACTGCTGCTGCCGGAAGTTGAAGGCAACTGGCAGGTACTGATGAGTAATTACAGTGAGGCATCGCCGCCTGGGGCATTGACGCACCTGCGGCCTTTTGAAGCGGTGTATTACTACCAGTCGTAACGGAGAAAACCGGCGGCGCGTTTCAGCAATGAGCAGAGCGCGCCGCCTGCACTCACTTCAGCGTGCCGCATTCCGCCACGGCGAGATAATCGGTATACAGCTGCGGCGAACCGGAAAAGGACGCCAGCTGCTTCCACTCTTCATACATCTGTTTGGTATCCCGGTGCGCGCGCGCAAAGTCAGCCGCGCTGGCGGTGGCGATATCAGGCTGCGGATAAAACACATTCAGCGCCGCTTCACTCTCAATCTCCATCATCACCACATAGCCGTCCAGCCGGTTGCCGCTGTGGCCTTTCAGCAGATGAAACTTCCAGCCGGGATAATCAACGATACGCGCGGCATTCTGCGCGATGAATTGCTCAAATTCCTGCGGCTGCACGCCCGGCCGTAGCGCCAGATAGTGGGTACCGAGAATGCGCGCGGTGCCGCTGCGGGCATCAAAACGCGGGCCGCCCGGCAGCGTACTGTTAGGATTCTCTGCCAGCAGATCGAAATGGGTGAAAATCGTCGGGCGCCGCGCGAAGGTTGCCAGCTGGCGCCACTCGCTGAGCAGCGCGTCCGCGTCGGGATGCAGATGCCAGAAGTGCTCTGCCTCGGCGGTAAGTTCACCGTCATCCTGCATAAAGCGCGCGCGCTGTGCCGCATCTTTCATTTCAAACAGCATCAGGTATTGATCGACGCGCTCGCCGCGCAGACCGCGAAACAGCGTCCAGCGCCAGCCGGGATAGCAGGGCAGATGCACGCCTTTTTCGCGCACGAAGGTTTCAAACTGTTCAGCGGTGACGCCCGCTTCGGTGTCGATGGCGATATAAAAAAAGCTATAAACAGATTGGGACATAACAGGCTCCAGGCACGCCGTCGCGTGCCGTTGAGAGGTAAGGGCGGTTTAGTCGAACTGGGTGTTGATGATGGCTTCTACCAGCACGCGGCCGGCGGGGGTGAGCGTGACGTAGCGGCCATCGCTGTGCACTAACTCGCGCTGCTGCAACTCACGCAGCGCACGGGCGATGGTCGGCTGGGCAAACAGGCTGACGCCAAACTTCTGCTGAAACAGCACATCGTCGATCGGAATCAGCGTTGACAGCGCCATCTTGCAGCCGTTGATGGCCTGCTGATCCGGCGACATGCCGCGCACCGAAGCGATCGGCAGCTCACCGTTATCCAGTGCGCGCTGATAATCGGCGTAGTCGGTCAGGTTAATCAGCTCCGCGCCGGCACATTTGGAGCTGCCGCCAAGGCCAATCGCCACTTCCGGCGCCTGCTGGTCGAGATCGGTAATGATCGCTTTCCACTTCTCCGGCGGTGCGCTGCGATGGTGGAAATACATGGTGGGATGTTCAAGGTAATCGCCATCCAGCCACTGCTCGGCCAGCGCGCGCATCTGATATTGCTGACCCAGACTGGGCATCGCCGCATTCTTACGCTGCCAGGCATTTTCTCCCTCCGCCGACACGCCGGTGCGGCTTTCGGCGAACGGCTTCATGTGCAGCTTGGTGAACACCAGATGCGACAGGTCAAGCGCGCGCGCCTGCTGCAGATCGTCACGCACGTCATCCACCGTTTGTCCCAGCAGGCCATACATCAGGTCGACGCTGACCAGGGCGAAGCCCAGCTCGCGCGCATCACGAATCACCTTGTAGCAGGCATCCGCGCTGTGCAGGCGACCACAGCCTTTGATCAGGCGGTCAGAGAATGACTGCGCGCCAAACGACAGTTTGCTGAAGCCCAGTTCGCGCAGCTGCGCGAGGAATTCGCGCGTCAGCGTGCCGGGCTCGCCTTCGAAGCGCAGCGTGGCCTCGCGGAAGTTGAAATGGTTGCGGTAAAAATCCATTAAGCGCCGCAGCTCATCCGGTGGCAGCAGCGAGGGCGTGCCGCCGAACAGGTTGAACTCACCCACCGGCACTTCACCCAGTGCCGGCAGCTGCGCCAGCCACAGTTTCGCCTCCTGAATGTTGCGATCGACGATATCGCGGAACAGCTCAGGCGCGCGCGGCGACTGCGGATTTACAATCACCGTAGGAAACTGGCAAAAGTGGCACTTGTAGCGGCAGGTGGGGATATACGCCCACAGATGAATTTGCGGCGCATGGCTCAGGCTGTGCTGCATGGCGCGGAAAAAATTCGGCAGCGGAAAATCGTCGATATCACCGGGAAACACATGGCAGCCAAAAGGATCATGTACCACGTATTCCAGCAAATCGGCGTTTTCCGGCCGGCTAAGCACCTCGCATATGGCCGGGCGAGGATAGTGACGATCGATATCCTGCAGGGATTGCAGCCAGGCAGCACGCATCAGAACACCCCGCCGTTTGCAAAGTAGTTATGCGCCTCACCGGATTCGCGATCTTCGCAGTAATACCAGACAAAGCGGGCGAAATCATTTTCCGTCACCTGGGCGAAGCAGGCCGGCAGCGGCGGCGGCTCGCCAATCTCTGCGCCGACGGCACGACGCAGCGCGGCAAACAGCTCATGGCGGAATTCAAAATAGAGGCGAAACGCCGGGGTTTTGTAGCTGTGAATCGGCAGGAAATCGGTCACGCTCATCTCCAGCATTATGCTGTGAATGCGGTCGAACAGGCGTTCAGCCACCTCTGCCGTGAAGAAATCAATCACCGCGGCATCGTCGCGCAGCAGCGACGGATTCAGCAGCACCGGCAGCACCAGATTTTTTGGCACGTAATCTTTAATCGAGTAGTGCCACGCCTGCTGCGCCTGCTCTGCGCTGACATCGGTGAACGGCGTCAGTGCGGTGAGCGTGGGTCGCACATCTTTCATGATGATGATGCCGTTATGGCCGTAGGCCACGCCTTCAATTACTTCGTGCAGCAGATTATCCACCCGGCGGCTGTTGATCTGCACGCGGGAGTTGGGCGCATACACCGGTTTGCCGCCGGCGGCGATCACCTTGATGCCAAAATCCCAGTCGTCTGACAGATGCTCAACAAACTCACCGTTTTTCAGCTGGTAAAAAATCTCGATGCCGCCCACTTCGTCGTACAGCTGCTTTTCGACGCCAAAGCCTTTGCCGTCCGGAAAGCCGCCAAACAGGGAGAAGGAAGCGTGGCGGCAGCGCAGCGTTTTATCTATCTCCGCATACAGCCGCGGGCGCTCGTGAAAATCCGCGGTTTCGTAGTAGTAGTTACAGGTTCCCAGATCGCCGTTTTGCGCAATCATGGTGCCGACCAGTTCGTCGATCCACAGTGCATCAACGGTACAGTCCGCATCGGCCGAAAGAATGTAGTGCTTGCGCTGAAAGCCGCTGGCCTCGTCGCGCAGACCGGCGCGCTGTGAGGCGAAATCCATGCCTTTTTTCCGCGCCGAAGAGACGCCCTGCACCGTCTCCTGCAGCTGATGAATCGTCAGCTGCGGATGCTGCGCGGCAAAGGCTTCAATCAGCGCGACCGAATTATCGGTGGAATTATTATCCACCATGATCACTTCCAGATTATCAAAATTAAACAATCCGCCGGGTGAACGCTGCTGCAATATTGATTCCAGCACCGCGTTAATACGTGCTGCCTCGTTATAAACCGGCAGCACGACAGAAATAAAACAACGGTTATCCATAGTCACTCCTTAACTACACATTAAATATCTGCCGGAAGATGTGATCCGACAGCAGGGATTTTCCTTTCTGATAATTGCGCGTGGCGATGGCGTCGCGGCGTGCGTCATCCCGTAATAAGGCACTGACGCGCTGAATAAAATCGGCATCCGGCAGGCCATCATGGCTGGCGGAAATCGCCATCAGTTCGCCTTCAAAACCGTACTGGCCATATACTTCGTGATAATATTCATAGCGGGTGGCGATATAACAGCGCTGATGGCTGATCGCCTCGCCAATCGGATTACCGTAGCTGTCGTAATCCCATGCGGTTAAAAACGACACCACATCGCAGGCGTGATAAAGATCCTGAATGGTGGTGGCCTGTGGATTGCGCTCCATAAAGTCGTGATTTAACGCGCCAAAAAAGATGACGTAGCGTTCCAGCTGGAACTGGCTAATTAACTGTTTTAACGCGTGGTAATGTACGCTGTCTTCCAAAGGATCGCCGGCCACCATTAAATAGACGCGCTGCGGCTGATGCTGCGCAATAAGTTCACTGTTCAGCGCATGCAACAGGTGAATATCGCGATCGAGCCGCTTAGCCGGAATAATCCGCGTGGTGCGGGCAATCACCTTATCCTGTGGCAGCAACCCAAACTGGCGGCGTAAATCTTTGCGCGGATGGCTCGGGTCAAAAGGATAGGTATTACGCATCACCTCGATTTCGACCTGATGTTCGCACCAGGCCGCCAGCTGTGAGGCCAGTGCCTGGTTCAGCGTGACGTAGGTAATATGCGGCGAGGGCTGCGGCCTGACGGCATGTGGCCAGGGCGCGCTGCCGTAACGCGATGAAGTGGATTCGCTGTTCCACATCAGGTCATGGTCGCGCCACAACACAAACCGGCCGAGCTGTTTAGCGGCGCCGTATTGCGCAATCGCCAGATAGAGCGCGCGGGTAAAAATAATATTATCCGGCAGCGTCCCGTTCTCAATGATTAAATAATTGATATCCAGCGCCTGCCATTTTGCGCACAGCGCGTTTGCCACCGCCTGTGCCATCTTTTCCGTCTGCTGCACCAGGATTTTTTCTGCGGCGGCATCCAGCGTCTGGCTATGATTAATCAGTACGTCATGAATATATTGCAGGAAGGCCGGGTTATAACCTTCCACCTGACGGATTTCATCATGCCGGACTAATGTAAAATGATGCTTTAGCGAATTGATTTCATTTTCGGAATAGGGGCGTCCGAAGTTTCCCTTATCAATTTTTATGTCGTAGCCGATATCAAGAAAGGAGGTGATTCCCTGCTCGCGTAAACGAACGGCAATTTTAGTGGCTTCTACCGTAATACCCGATAATGCCACGGCATCAAAAGAGATAAAAAGGGCCTTGCGTTGTAAATCCATTTGGTCACCACGCTCATACCTGAACATTAATAGTGACTGAACGGTAAGTTAAATTATCCGGTCAAACTTTGATCTAATCCACAAAAGTTTACTGTGGCTAATTAATTCACCTTCGTTAATGCATTAATGGATAATAATGCACTGAGGGTGGTAATTTATAATATTCGTCTTTGAGTTTTGTCTTAAAATAATAACTATTACCGACGTGTTTAGCGGTATATTTTCCTTATTTCGGGCTTAATAGTGCTGGATAGTAATTGCCATCATGCAGTTTAATTTATCTGATCAGACCCGGACTCAGGCGATAACGCGGCGGCTGGAATAGGTGTGGCGGGCGGATGAAGCAAGGGTGCGCATAACCTGCGCACCTGGAGAAGAGCATTAAGCAGAAACCCTGGTGTTACACCCCATCGGTGATCGGTTTTCTGACCAGCAGCAGGTAAGCCAGCGCGCCGACCACCGTGACGCCCGCACATATCATCAGCGCGAGGCTGAACGATTTGGTGGTATCCAGCACCCAGCCGGTAATTACTGGCGCAAAAGAGGCGAAAACGAAGCTGGCAAAGTTCTGGATACTGCCCACTGACGCCGTCATACGCGCCGTGACGTTAGCGTGGATCAGGCCCCAGCATGAGGTACCGGCAAAGTGAATGCAGAACAGCGCCATACCAATCAGCGTCACCGCGCTGGTGGTGTCGGTGGCGCGCGTCACGAAGGTGGTAAAGGCCGCGGAGAGCAGCATGCCGCTGACAATCGACACCTTGCGCACTTTCACCGCGTCAAAACCGCGACGCACCAGTGCATCCACCACGTAACCGTTGAGCAGCATGCCCGCCGCGCCGAACAGGAAAGGAATGGCGGCCAGCAGGCCGGTGCTTTTCAGATCCAGATGATAGGTCGACTGCAGATAGCCCGGCAGCCAGGCGATGTACAGCCACGCGGTATAGTTGATGCCGCTGAAGCCAATCATCATGCCCCACATGGTGCGCTGCTTAAACAGCCCCCGCCATTCGGCAAAACTCAGCGGCTCTTTGCGTGATGCCACGCTGCCCGCCTGCAGATAGTGGATCTCTTCACCGCTCAGCTTGTTGTTATCCCGGTCGCGATAGGTGAGATACCAGCCAATGGCGAGAAACATGCCCAGCACGCCGATGGTGACAAACATGCCGCGCCAGCCCATCACCAGCATCATCGCCGCCAGAATCGGCGGTGCCACCGACAGACCAATCATCGACGCCGCGTTAAACATCCCCATCGGCATACCGCGATCTTTGATGTTGAACCAGTCGTTGATCACCTTCACGCCGCACGGGTTCATCGGCGCTTCGCCAATGCCCAGCCCGATGCGCACCAGCACAAATTGCGTGAAGTTATGCACCAGCCCGGCCGCCGCCTGGAACAGTGACCAGAAGAACATGCCGATGGCCAGCATAATGCGCGGGCCTTTGCGATCGAGCAGCGCGCCGCACGGCAGCTGGGCTAAACCGTAGGCCAGCGAAAACGCCGACAGCAGCACGCCAATCTCGGTGGCCGATAAGCCCAGCTCCTCGCGGATGGTCATGTTGGCCACCGACAGCGAGCTGCGGTCAAGGTAGTTGATGATGGCGGCGAACAGCAGCAACAGCATGGCGGTGATTTGAATCTTACGGATGCGCGGAGAGCGCACCACATCGGCGCGCGCCGGCACATAATCCTGCCCGGCGTGCTCGGGTGCTGGCGCGGTGGTGCCGCCGCGCGTTGATGTATTTTCCATTGCAACCTCCCAGGTTCGGGTACTTATCGTTATCAGTCTTGGGGTTCCTGCGGCAGCGAAACGGGCTGCCCTAAGGGGCTGCCTTCGAGACTAGAAGTAAACCGCGGGAGATGTTGCAAACATGTTTCTGATTCGTGCGGGCGCTTATGCTTTGTGGTTTTTAATCGGTTTTTAATTGTACTGCCGGATAGAGCGGATCATCGAGTGTTTGGCGGTTCTGAGATGCGCATGCAGCGCGCACAGCGCGTCCACATCCTGGCGGCTGATGAGCGCGGTAAGAATCGCCATATGCTCCTCCAGCGCGACGATGTTGCGCTGCTTAAGATCGCTTTCATCCCACTGATAATGCGAGTGAAAAATCACAGAGATAATTTCCAGTGACTGGTTGAAAAACGGGTTGTTGGCGGCGGAGAGAATCAGCGTATGCATCTCTTTATCCAGCGCGGCAAACTGGCGGTAGTTGCTGGCGATGGTGTCGCGCAGCGCGCGATGACGATCCAGCAGATCGCGCGCCTGCACCCAGCGTTCATCACCGGCGGCGAGGTTAAGAAAGCGGGTCAGCGCGTGCGTTTCCAGCATCTCGCGCAGTTCAAACAGCTTTTCGGCGTACTCCTGATCGAATTTCTTCATCCGCCAGTGGCCGCGCTTAACCGGTTCCAGCAGGTTATAACGCATAAAACGCAGCAGGAACTCGCGCACCACCACCGGGCTGACCCGCACCTGCTGCGCCAGCTGCAGTTCGGTGAAACTGTCGCCTGGCATCAGCAAACGCTGGTTAATCAGGTTAAAAAACGCCTGCTCAAACTGCACCGCCTGTTGGTCGATCGGTGGGCTGAGTACGCTAAACCCATCCTCCTCGCAGGGATCGCGCACAATCACGTAGGTCTCAGCCACTTTTTCCAGCACGCCGCGCTGATGCAGATGCTGCAGCGTGTGTCGCACCGTGGTGCGGCTGATGTTAAACATCTCGGCCAGCGCCGCCTGCGGAGGCAACGGCGAGCGCACATGGCGGCGGGCAATGGCTTCCAGCATTTGATTGATGACGTTCTGGCGCAGATTCTGGCTTCGGCTCATACGGCCCTCCGGTTTTTTATGCATTAAAAACCACACAAAGCCCAAAAAAATCGCGCTGACTCACACTTCGCACAGCGCAACCTCCCGCCGCGGTCGATTTTCGCCATAACTGCGTGAACAGCCCAGGAGGAAACGATGACGAACATGAAAACGCTGGTGGTCGCCGAACCGCGCAGCATGGTGTGGCAGCAGCGCAGCGTACCGACGCCAGCGGCACACGAAGTCCTGATCAAACCGATTGCCGCCGGCATTTGCGGCACCGATATTCACGCCTGGGCCGGCAATCAGCCGTTTTTCTCCTATCCGCGCGTGCTCGGTCATGAGCTGTGCGGTGAAGTGGTGGCGCTGGGCGCGACGGCGCAGGGATTTCAGCCAGGGCAGCGCGTGGCGCTGATTCCTTACGTGGCCTGCCAGCGTTGCGACGCCTGCTTAAGCGGCAAAACCAACTGCTGTGAACAGATTTCAGTGATTGGCGTGCATCAGGACGGGGGTTTTTGCGAGTTTCTCAGCGTGCCGGACACTAATTTGCTGGCGGTTGACGATGTGGCGCCCGAAGCAGCGGCGCTGATTGAGCCCTTTGCCATCAGCGCCCATGCGGTGCGACGCGCGGCGCTGGTCGCCGATGAGCAGGTGCTGGTGGTCGGGGCCGGACCGATTGGCCTGGGCGTCGCGGCGATTGCCGCCGCAGTCGGTGCACAGGTGGTGGTGGCCGATACCAGCGCTCAGCGGCGCGCGCACGTTGCGCAGCAGTTGCAGCTGGTGACGATCGATCCGCTGGCGGCGGATTTTACGGCCGCGCTGCGCGCAGAGTTTGGCGGGCGGCTGGCCGCTAAAGTGATTGACGCCACCGGCAGTCCGGCGGCGATGAACAGCGTCGTGCAGCTGATTCGTCACGGCGGCACCATCGTGTTTGTTGGCCTGCACAAAGGCGATCTGGTGATCCCCGACACCGAGTTTCACAAAAAGGAGACCACGCTGCTGGGCAGCCGCAACGCCACGCGGGAAGACTTCGACAAGGTGCGCGCCCTGATGGCCAGCGGTCAGCTGCGGGCCGATATGATGCTCAACCGCCATTACGACTTCTCGACGCTGGCCGAGACTTTTGAGCCCGGGGTGATCAACAACCCTGAGCTGATCAAAGGCGTCATCCATTTCGCCCGCTAAAGAGAGTGTCAGACGCGCAGCGCGGCAAAAAAATGTTGCCGTACCGCCTCGGCATCGACGCCCAGACACAACCGCTGGGCGCGCAGGCCGGCGAACGGATCGTCGCGCGAGGCGAGGGTGCTCACGCGCTGCAGCGTCTGGCCGCGGCTGATGCCTTCGGTCACCACGCGCACCGGCGCTGTCGTCACGTTGAACGCCTGCGGCAGCGCCAGCCACGACAGCGTCAGGGTATCGTGCAGCGCCATGCCATCAAATCCTTCTTTTTGCAGGCTGTAAGCCAGATAAGGCCGGCAGATAGCACTTAACACCGGCTGATTCAGCTGGCGCACTTCCTCTCCGCTGATCAGTACCTTGTGCGTCACATCCAGCGGCAGCATCACCACCGGCAGCGCCGAGGCCAGCACCTGATCGGCGGCATGCGGATCTTTCCAGATATTGAACTCGGCGAACGGCGTCACGTTACCGGCGTGGCCGTCGGTGCCAAACGCGCCGCCCATGATCACCAGCTCTTTCACCAGCGGAATGATGTCTGGCGCCTGGTTGATGGCGCAGGCGATATTGGTCAGCGGCCCGATTGCCACCAGGGTAATCGCGTGCGGCTGCGCGCGTACGCTATCAATGATGAACTGCACCGCGCTGTCGGCGGCATCGCTATACGGGTTATCGAAGGCATCGCCGAGACCGTCTGCGCCGTGCAGGGTAGCCGGTGCGGAAGGGGCCAGCGCCAGCGGACGCGCACAGCCACGATACACCGGCGCGCTGATGTTCATCTTTGCACAGAACAGCCGGGCATTTTTTACCGCCTGGCCAACCGCGACATTGCCAAACACCGTGGTGATGCCCAGCAGCTGCTGCGTGCGCGCCGCATACGCCAGCGCAAAGGCGTCATCCACGCCGATATCAGTATCAAAAATCAGGGTACGCATCGGAATCTCCTCGCTGATGATGTCTGCCACGGTAAAACATAATTGTTCCCGACGATACGCTGACGGCAGGTGAATATTGTCACCTCCGCCGCGCCAGCGTATTATCGTGCCTCTGAGGTGATGGCGTGCCACCTTACCCAACCGCCCTCTGGTTACAGACGGCTGATGACGCCTGACAACTTGCTTATCCCTGCGCGGGAGACGGCGGTGTGTCAGGTGTAGTTTCTGTCCTGCCGCGGCCCTGCGCGTATCTCAATTCAGGAGCTCCAGACTATGCTGAAGTCGCTGTTCACGGTCATGATCGGTGGTGCCATCGGTTGCACGCTGCGCTGGCTTATCTCTCTACGTTTCAATACGTTATTCCCAAACCTGCCGCCAGGGACGCTGATCGTTAATCTGGTCGGTGGCTTTATTATTGGCGCGGCGATGGCGTGGTTTGTGCGCAATCCGCACATCGATCCCGTATGGAAACTGCTGATCGTCACCGGCCTGTGCGGCGGGCTGACCACGTTTTCGACCTTCTCGGCCGAGATCGTGGTGTTGCTACAATCAGGAAAATACCTGTGGGCAATGTCGAGCGTGATGGTGCATGTCATCGGTTCATTGCTGATGACCTTTGCCGGTTTCGCCGTGGTGAACCTGCTGGGCTAAACGACACGCTTGAAATCACCCTTGAGAGGGGGATACTGATCAGGATGCTGTGCGGGTGGCGCACAGCCTCTGTCACCGCTTTATCCGGACGATTAAGGAGCTGTTGATGTCTGCAAACCCGAAATTCCTTAACCTGGTGCTGTTAAACGGTGAATCGGCGCATAAGCTGCAGGCGGCGCGTGCCGCCGGGTTCGATCAGGTTGAAATGTGGCGGGAAGAGGTTACTGAGCACACGGCGGCGCTGGCCGCGCAGCTAAACCTGGGCTTTACCAATCTGCAGGTGCTGCGTGACTTTACCGGCGCGCCGGACAGCGAACGGCTGCAAAAGCGCGCCGAACTGCGTGATTTCATTCGCGTCGCGCAATCGCTGGGCTGCGATACCATTCAGGCGCCGGCGACCACGCGCGAAGACTGCGTTGCGGAGCGCATTGATGAAGATCTGCGCTGGCTGGCCTCGGAAGCCGCGCGCTATAACATGCGCATCATGTATGAACCGATGGCGTGGTGCAGCGTCGACAATACGCTGCCGCTGGCGTGGCAGCGTTTGCAGCGGCTGGATCAGCCCAATATCGGGCTGGTGGTCGATCTGTTCCACATCTGCGCACGCGGTGGCGATGCCTCTCAGCTCGACGGCATTCCGGCCGACCGCATTTATGAAGTGCAGCTGTGCGATATGGCGCAGATGCCACCGCAGGAGAAGCAGGCGCTGAGCGACTATGCGCGCCATCAGCGCTTGCTGCCCGGCGACGGCATCATTGAAGTGGAACGCTTTGTCGATAAGCTGAAAAGTGCAGGCTATCGCGGTCCGGTGGGCATCGAAGTGTTTAACGATCGCCTCAAAGCACAGCCGCCGGAAGCGGCCGCGCGTCAGGCGTGGCAGGCGCTGCAGCGCTACTGGCCTTAATCCTGCAGACACTGGGCGATGTAGGCCGCTGCCTGCATTGCGCCGTGGCTGGAAATGGTGTGACCGGTGGCGGGTTCATACTGTGCGGTGACCGCGACGCCCGCGCTCTGCAGGCGCTGCGCGGCGGAGACGGTTTCGCTGAACGGGATGACCTCATCGGCTTTGCCGTGAATCAGCAGCGCGGAGGCATGCGGCGGCGGCGTGAGCGCCTCGTCAAAGGCCAGGCGACCGGAGAAGGCCACCACACCAGCCAGCGGATAGCGTCCGGAGGCCAGCGCATCCAGCGCCATGATCGAGCCCTGCGAGAATCCCACCAGAATCACCTTTTGCCACGCGCCGGCCATCGCGTGCTGCGCCATCAGCTGCTGCAGCGTGGCGTCAAAGGCGTCGCGCGCAGCCCGTACGCGTGCCGGACGGTTTTCCGGCGTGATGCCGGTCAGGCTGAACCACTGATAGCCCATGGCGTGCTCAAAGGGAAAGGGCGCATCGGGCGCGGCAAATGCCACGTCGGGCAGCAGCGCTGACCAGTGTTGCCCCAGCACCGCCAAATCCGCGCCATTACTGCCGACGCCATGTAAAAACACCACTAACGCTTTTGCCATTGCCCTGCTCCTTAAAAACCGTAGTCCGCCATATCCGGTCCCGCTGGCACGATGCCGTTGGGATTCAGCGCTTTAATCGAATAATAGCCCTGTTTGATGTGGTCGATGTTCACCGTTTGCCGCACGCCGGAGACCGCCAGCACACTCTTCAGATAACGATCGAGCAGCGGGTAATCGCGCAGGCGGCGCAGGTTGCATTTGAACAGGCCGTGATAGGCGACGTCAAAGCGTATCAGGGTCACAAACAGGCGGATATCGGCTTCGGTCAGTCGTTCACCCAGCAGAAAAGTGCGGCCATCTTTCAGCCGTTGCTCCAGCTCATCCAGCTGCTCAAATACCTCATTAAACGCCTGCTGATAGCTCACCTGGGTGGTGGCGAAACCGGTGCGATAAACGCCGTTATTAAGTCGCGGATAGATCGTTGCGTTCAGCGCGTCGATCTCCGGCCGCAGATCCTCAGGGTAGAGATCGAGCCGGTTGTCAGCCAGCTCGCCAAAGCCGCTGTTGAACATGCGCAGAATATCCGCCGACTCATTGTTAACGATGGTCTGTGTTTTTTTATCCCACAGCACCGGCACGGTCGCGCGCCCGGTAAAGTCGGCGTCGGCGCGGGTATACAGCTGGTGGAGATACTCAGCGTTGTTCAGCGGGTCGCGATCGGTACCGGGATAATCGCCGAAGCGCCAGCCCTGCGCGCCAAGCTGCGGCTCAACCACCGACACGCTGACAATCTGCTCCAGCCCTTTCAGGCTGCGTGCAATGAGCGTGCGCGAGGCCCACGGGCAGATCAGCGCGACGTACAGATGATAGCGATCCGGCTCGGCGGCAAATTCGCTGCTGCCATCGGCGCTAATCCAGTGACGAAAGCTGGAAGTCTGGCGTACAAAGCCACCCTGTTTATCGGTGGCCTGAACCGGATGCCACTCTGCGCTCCACTTACCGTTTACCAACATCGCTCTGCTCCTCTGAAGTGATGTCAGCAGCTTACCGTGCTGCCGTTATGCTGATAATCCGGGCAAAACGGCTTTGATTGTTTCCAGAATGGAAGGAATCAGCCGGGCGGATGCAGGCGGAAGTGCTCGGCCAGAAAGTCGATCAGCAGGCGGGTTTTCTGCGCCAGATGGCGCGCGGGCGGATACAGGGCAAACAGGCCCATGGCTGGCGGCGCAAAGTCCTCCAGCAGCGTGACGATTTCGCCCCGCTGCAGCGCCGGTGCAGCGATAAAACCGGGCAGACGCGCAATGCCGAGGCCGGCCAGCGCCGCCTGCAGGCAGGCTTCGGTATTGGAGAAGCACAGGCGGCCGCGAATCGGCATGCTGACGCTGTCGCCGCACGGCGTGACGAACGGCCAGTGCCACGGATCGCGAAAGTTGGTATCGCTGATGCACCGATGCGTCGCCAGATCGCGCCAGTGCTGCGGCGTGCCGTGCTGCAGCAGATAGCCGGGCGCGGCGGCGAGGCGAATCGGCACCTCGCCCAGACGGCGCGCAATCAGGCTGCTGTCGTCCAGCTTGCCGATGCGGATCGCCATATCGAAGCCTTCATCGACGATATTCACGGCGCGGTCGGAGAAGTTGACGTCCAGCTCAATCAGCGGATAGTGACGCGCGAACGCCACCAGCACGCTGGCCAGCACCGCGGTGCCGAAGGTGCCGGGTGCGCTAATCTTCAGGCGACCGGTGGGTGAGCGGGCATTTTCCTGCACCGTGGCATCCAGCGCGTCGAACGCCTCCAGCAGGGTTTTCACCCGCTCGTAATAGGCGCGGCCGATCTCGGTGGGCGACAGCGCCCGTGTGCTGCGCTTGAACAGCTGCACGCCAAGCTGCTGCTCCAGACGCGACACCAGCTTTGACGCCTGGCCGCTGCTGGTGCCGAGCCGGGCGGCGGCACCGGCAAAACTGCCGACTTCGAGTACGGCGACAAACATGCGATCACAATCAAGACGATCCATGGCATTTCCTGCAAGGGAAAAGGGTGAGTATACACAGGCGACGTGAAAAATCGTGGCACGGGCCGCGACAGCAATGTGCGCAGCATGGCGCAACGACCCGCTTTACATTCAGTGCGCCGCACCTTTCGCACAGCGGCAAAACCTGCTGAACTAGGCGTTCGCCTTAAGCTGGCCGGGAGCCACCAATGCCTTTGCTTCACCTGTCATCGCTGGCGGAGATCACCGCTGCCGAATGGGATGCGCTGTTACCTGACAATCAACCTTTTTTGCGTCACGCCTTCCTGCTCGCGCTGGAAGAGAGTGGCAGCGTGCGCGCGGAAAACGGCTGGCAGCCGGAACATCTGCTGTGGCGCGAAGACGGCAGGCTGCGGGCAGCGCTGCCGGGCTACCGTAAACGCAATTCGTGGGGCGAATATGTGTTCGATCACGCGTGGGCCGATGCCTGCCAGCGTGCCGGTATTCCTTATTACCCCAAATGGCTCGGCGCCATTCCGTTCAGCCCGGTGACCGGTGCGCGGCTGCTGGGTGACGAGGCGGCTATCATCCCGATGCTGGAAGCGCTGCCCGATGCGTTGCAGCGGCACGGCTTAAGCGGGGCGCATATCAACTTCACCACGCCGCACGCCAACGCGCTGCTGGCAACCCAGCCGGACTGGCTGGCGCGTCTCGGCGTGCAGTATCACTGGCACAATCGCGGTTACCGCGATTTTCACGACTTTCTCGACACGCTGATGTCGCGCAAACGCAAGCAGCTACGCAAAGAGCGCGAACAGTTGGCCAGCAGCGGCTTTGCGTTTAACTGGTATCGCGGCGATGAGCTGCGTGAAGATCAGTGGGATTTTGTGTATACCTGCTACGCCAACACCTACGCGGTGCGCGGCCAGCGACCTTATCTGACGCGCTCCTTCTTCAGCCTGCTGGCGGAGCGGATGCCGCAGGCGATTCGCGTGGTGATCGCCACGCTACAGCAGCAGCCCGCCGCCATGGCCTTCTGTCTGGTGGATGACGACACGCTGTATGGCCGCTACTGGGGCTGTCTGGCGGAGTTTGACCGGCTGCACTTCGAGACCTGTTTCTACCAGGGCATGGATTTCGCCATCGCTGAAGGGCTGCAGCGCTTTGATGCCGGTGCGCAGGGCGAGCACAAGCTGGTGCGCGGCTTTGAACCGCAACTCACCCATTCCTGGCACTATCTGTGCCATCCGGGGCTGCGTGATGCGGTCGGGGATTTTCTGCACCAGGAGCGGGCAGGGGTGCGCGCCTGGGCACAGGAAGCGCGCGACGCCCTGCCTTACCGGCGCGGCGATTAATCGACGCCGACAAATCCGCCGGTCTGATGCTGCCACAGGCGCGCGTACAGCCCGCCGTGCGCCAGCAGTTCGCGATGGTTACCCATCTCAACAATGCCGCCATTTTCCAGCACCACCAGCCGGTCCATTTTCGCGATGGTCGACAGGCGATGGGCGATGGCGATCACCGTTTTGCCCTGCATCAGCGTCTCCAGGCTCTCCTGAATCGCCGCTTCCACTTCAGAGTCGAGCGCCGACGTGGCTTCATCCATGATCAGAACCGGCGCATCTTTCAGCAGCACGCGGGCGATGGCAATACGCTGGCGCTGGCCGCCAGAGAGTTTGACGCCGCGCTCGCCGACGTGCGCATCCAGCCCGGTACGGCCCTGCGGATCGGAGAGCAGCGGGATAAATTCGTCGGCGCGGGCGCGCACAATCGCCGCCTGCAGTTCGGCTTCGCTGGCATCCGGGCGACCGTACAGCAGGTTTTCGCGAATCGAGCGGTGCAGCAGCGACGTATCCTGGGTGATCATGCCAATCTGACTGCGCAGGCTCGCCTGCGTGACCTGCGCGATGTCCTGATCGTCAATCAGAATGCGCCCGCCGTTGATGTCATACAGCCGCAGCAGCAGGTTCACGAGGGTCGATTTACCGGCGCCGGACGGGCCAATCAGACCGATTTTCTCGCCAGGCTTGATGTTGAGATTCAGGCGGTTAATCACCTGGCGGCCGCCGCCATAGTCAAAACGCACATCCTCAAAGCGGATCTGGCCGCGCGTCACCTGCAGCTTTTTCGCCTGCGGCGCATCCTGCACGCTGAGCGGTTGCGCAATGGTATTCAGGCCATCCTGCACCATGCCGATGTTTTCGAAGATGCCGTTCACCACCCACATGATCCAGCCGGACATGTTCACCAGGCGAATCACCAGCCCGGTGGCCAGCGCGATGGCGCCAACGCTGATCAGCGACTGGCTCCACAGCCACAGCGCGAGGCCGGAAGTGCTGACAATCAGCAGGCCATTGAGCGTCGACAGCGTGATATCCATGCTGGTCACCATGCGGCTGGCATGCTGGGTTTTGTCGGTCTGCTCCTGAATGGCGTCGCGCGCGTAGCGTTTTTCCAGATCGTTATGGGCAAACAGTTTCAGGGTAGCGATGTTGGTGTAACCGTCAACGATGGTGCCCATCAGCTTCGAGCGCGCCTCGGATGACACCACCGAGCGCTGCTTAACGCGCGGCACAAAGAAGCGCAGCGACAGGCTGTACGCCCCAATCCAGACGATCAGCGGAATCATCAGGCGCCAGTCAGCTTCCGCGAACAGCACCAGTGAGGTCACGGCGTAAATCACCACGTGCCAGATGGCATCCACCAGCTGGACCGCCGAGTCACGCAGCGAGTTACCGGTTTGCATGATGCGCTGGGCGATACGGCCGGCAAAATCGTTCTGGAAGAAATTGAGGCTCTGCCGCAGCACATAGTTATGATGCTGCCAGCGAATCATGCTGGTCATGCTGGGGTTAATGCTTTGATGCACCAGCATATCGTGCAGCGCGATTACTACCGGCCGCAGAATCAGCGCCACCGCCGCCATCCACAGCAGAATCGGCCAGTTATCGCTGAACAGCGTTGCGGGCGTGGTGTGATTGACCAGATCGATAATACGGCTGAGATAGCTAAACAGCGCCACTTCGATCAGCGCCTGCGCCAGTCCGACAATCAGCAGCGCGACAAAACCTGGCCACACCTGACGCAGATAATAGAGGTAAAACGGCCACACGCTGGCGGGTGGGGAATCGGTGGGGGCATCCTGAAAAATATTGATAAAACGTTCAAAACGACGATACAACATAAGGCCACTCTTTCCGATCGGTGAGAGTTAACAGCTTAGTGCAACTGAACAGGGATTATCGACATGGATTTGCAGATTCGCGGACGCGAACCGGGCGATGCCGCCGCCTATCAACGTTTATACAGTCATCCCGAGGTGTATCGCTGGACCACGCAGCTGCCGTTTCCCAGCGTCGCCACCTGGCAGAAAAAATTCGAGCGTATGGACAGCGAAGGCTATATCGGCTTTGTGGCGGAAATCGACGGGCAGATGGTGGGCGAGCTGACGCTGTTTACCGAACAGCGGCCGCGTACGCGTCACAGCATCAGTTTTGGTATTGGCGTCGATCCGGCGTTTAGCGGTCGTGGCATCGGCGAGCGGCTGATCCGCACCGGTATCGACTATGCTTTTAACTGGCTGGGCGTGATCCGCGTTGAGCTGGAAGTGTTTCACGACAATCAGCGCGCGCTGCGTCTGTATCAGCGCCTGGGCTTTGAGCAGGAAGGCGTGAAGCGCAAAGCCTGCCTGCGCGAGGGCGAGTACCACGACATTATCGTCATGGCGATACTGCGCGAGTGATGGTTGCGTCGGCCTGGAACCGGGGCGCCCGGTAACCAGGTCGCCATAAATGGCGCCCCTGCAATTTCACAGACTACCTGTAGGGTGCGCATTCATGCGCACCAGGCAACCCAGGTCGCCATCAATGGCGACCCTACAATTTCACAGACTATCTGTAGGGTGCGCATTCATGCGCACCAGGCAACTCAGCTCGCCATAATCGCGCCCCGGCAGTGTCCGTCTGCTACTGGCTGCGCTCGACGTATTTTTGCATATTCTCTTTGGTCACCAGCTCGAACGGGATCCACACGTGTGAAGCCACTTTCTCGCCTTTAATCAGCTTCTGCGCCACGTCTACCGAGGTTTTGCCCTGACCGATGGCGTCCTGAAACACCGTCACCTGCATCTTGTCCTGCGCCAGAGCCTTCAGGCCGTCCGGCGTGGCGTCGATGCCGCCCACCAGAATCTTTTTATTGCTCTTTGCCAGCGCCATTGCCGCGCCAATCGCCATCTCATCGTTATTGGCCGCGACGATATCGATCGCTTCCCCGTTGCCAATCCAGTTGAGCATCAGGTCCATGCCTTCGTTGCGCGCATAATTTGCTGGCTGCTTCTGTACCACTTTCATGCCTGGGTATTTCGCCACCACCTGCTCGACATCTTTGGTGCGCTGCAGCGCGCCGGCATCGGTCAGGTTGCCGATCATGATCGCCACGTTACCTTTATAATTCGCCAGCTTAGCCAGCGCCTCCATTTGCAGCGTGCCGGATTCGCGTTCGTCCGAACCGACAAACACTACGCCGGGCGGCAGGGTTTTATCGCCTGGCGTGCGGTTGACGTACACCAGCGGAATTTTCGCCTGCTGCGCCAGTCTGGTCAGCTGTGGTGTGCTGGCAGAATCCACCGGATCGACGATGATGGCATCCACGCCGGCGCTGATAAAACTCTGCACCTGGTCGGTCTGGCGGCCGACGTCGCCGCGCGCATCTTCAAACTGGGCATCCAGTCCGCGCGCTTTGGCTTCTTTATCGATGGCATGACGAATAATGGTAAGGAAGTTCTGGTCAAAATAGGCCATCGACACGCCAATCTTCTCCGCCAGCGCGGAGGCTGAACTGGTCAGCAGGCCAAGTAACAGTATCGCCTTGAGGGTTTTCATCGCAGACTCCAGAGTAAGCTGTTTATTAGAATAAATTTTTCATTGGTGTTAAAAATGGCTCAATGAAATCATTTTCAGCCTACGAGCCGGCAGCAGAGCTGGCAATCTGCTGCGTGGTAATTTGCTGTGTAGCGCACAATTTGCCCGACGCGCATGGATGCTTTGCCTGCTCATAGTGATCGCGCAAACTCTTTTCTCAGCGCTGGCGCACATTCCGCGGCGAAAGCCAGCACGGATTGAAGATTTTGTGCGCTACCGCACCCGGCTTTGTGTCAGCGACCAAAACCCGCGCCGTTTCGCCGCGCGGATTCCTTCATTCGCACAATGACCAGAGCAACACTGGCTTCCTATAGTTGCTGAACAGGGAAATCTGCGCGGTATTCCTGACCATCATCGCTTCGGGGCAGGATGCTCCTCCATCAAGGAATTCAGCCTATGTTGCAACGCAAAAACCGCAGCCAGAACAGCCATGTGCGTATCTGGATCCTTTGCCTGATTCTGTTCCTGTCAGTGGTCGCTTATGCCGATCGCTCGATCCTGTCGATCTCCGGCTCAGCGATCAAACAGGAGTTTGGCCTGTCGGCGATCCAGCTCGGCCTGATCCTTTCGGCCTTTAGTTGGGCGTATGTTATCGGTCAGATCCCCGGCGGATTGATTCTCGATCGCTTCGGCACCAAAAAGGTCTACGGCGTGACGCTGGCGCTGTGGTCGGTTTCGACCCTGCTGATGGGATTTGTCGGTGAGTTTTCCAGTGGCATGACCATGGCGCTGACGCTGATGTTTGCGCTGCGCTTCGCGCTGGGCCTGATTGAGGCGCCGAGCTTTCCCGCCAACGCCCGCGCAGTCATCATGTGGTTCCCGGGCGCAGAGCGCGGACGCGCATCGTCGCTGTTTGCCTCGGCACAATACTTTGCCGTGGCGATATTCTCACCGCTCTCCGGCTGGCTGGTGTCGCGTTATGGCTGGGAATGGCCATTCTTTGTGCTCGGCGGCATCGGCGTGCTGGCAGTGTTTGTCTGGGCGGGCTATATGCGCAGCCCGCGTCAGCATCCGCACGTTTCCGCCAGCGAGTTACATTACATTGAACAGGGCGGCGCGCTGGTGGATATCGACGCCGCGCAAACGCTGCGCGCACGGCCGCCGGTCAGCAAAGCGATGTTCAAAACATTGCTCACCAACCGCATGCTGTGGTGCGCCTACCTCGGCCAGTATTGCACCATCGCGCTTAGCTACTTCTTCATTACCTGGTTCCCGATCTATCTGGTGCAGGCGCGCGGCATGAACATTCTGGATGCCGGTTTCGCCACCATTGCACCGGCGCTGTTTGGCTTTCTGGGCGGCATCAGCGGTGGCTACATCTCAGATAAGCTGCTGGCGCGCGGCTGGAGCCTGTCGTGGGCGCGCAAAACGCCGTACATCGTTGGCATGCTGATGGCCGCCTCGCTGATTCTGGCGGCGGTGATCCCTTCCAACGCCGGCATTATCGCCATCATGTCGTTTGCCTTCTTCGGCAAAGGCGTGGCGGCGGGCGCGGGCACCTGGACCGTGGTCAGCGATACGGCACCCAAAGAGGCGGTTGGCCTCGCCGGCGCGATCTTCAACGGCATCGGCAACATGGCGGGCTTTATCACGCCGCTGTTGTTTGGCGTGATCGTTGGCCTGACCGGCAGCTACAGCATTGGCCTGGTGTTCGTCGGTGCGCACTGTGTCGTCGCGGCACTGCTGTTCCTGCTGGTGATGGGCCCGATTGAACGCGTAGGCGATCGGCACAACGCTGCCGCTGCAACAGAAGAGAAAACGGCGCAAAAGGCTGGCATTAAAGTGGCTTAATGCACTGCGCGGTAGCGGCGCAATTTATTGCGCTATGCATAAACGTTCCTGCCTGACCCGACCAGTCACGCCGCCCTGAAGATTTTTTGCTCAGCTGCCGATATCACTCCTTACCATCCACTGATATTAAGGAGCGATATCGTGATAAAGCTGATTACCGTTGACGAGCTGCGGCCAGGCATGTTTATCCACAAGCTTGAGGTCTGGTGGATCAAGGACAAACGCATTCGCAACCAGATGCTGATCACCGATAAGCGTCAGATCGCCCTGATCCGTAACGAGGGGATCCAGCAGGTATGGATCGATCCCGAGCGGTCGGTGCGCGCGCCTGCCACGCCGCAGCCGAAAAAAGACATTCCGCAGACGCCGTTTTTCCGCGAGATGGATCAGGCGCAGTGCATCTTCAACCAGGGCAAGCCGCAGGTGCTGGCGATGTTCAACGAAGCGCGCATGGGGCAGGGCCTCGATCTTGCCTTTACCCTTGAGCTGGTCGATGAAATTGCCGGATCGATTACCCGCGAGCCAACCGCGCTGCTCAGCGTGGCGCGGCTGAAAAATCATGATGATTACACTTACCTGCACTCTATGGCGGTGTGCGGTCTGATGATTTCGCTGGGCAAGAAAATGGGGCTGGATGAGCAGCAGTTGCGTCGCGTGGGCATGGGCGGATTGCTGCATGACGTCGGTAAAGCCGCGGTGCCGCTGACCATCCTCAACAAGCCGGATAAGCTCACCGACGAAGAGTTTACGATTATGCGCCAGCATCCAATCGTCGGTGCGCAAATGCTGATGGAAGCACATGCGGATGAAGATTTGCTGGATATTGCGCTGCATCACCATGAAAAATTCGATGGCAGCGGCTATCCGCATCGGCTGCAGGGCGAAGAGATCTCGCTCTACGCACGCATGGCGGCGGTGTGTGACGTCTACGACGCGGTGACCTCCGATCGCCCGTATCGCAAAGGCTGGACGCCGGCTGAGGCGATGCACAATATGCTGAGCTGGCGCGGCCACTTTGACAGTGCGCTGCTGCACGCGTTTGTGCGCACCATCGGTATTTATCCGGTGGGCTCGCTGGTACGGCTGGCTTCCGGGCGCGTGGCGCTGGTGGTGCAGGCCGGGGAAAAATCGCTGCTGAAGCCCAAAGTGCATGTGTTCTGGTCGCTGCATTCGCAGCGCGAGGTCAAACCGGAAGCGCTGGACCTCGGCGACAGCTTCTGCACCGATACCATCACCGGCGCTGAGGACAGCGGCTTGTGGCACAACGTTGACCTGAACCGCATCTGGGCGCTGGAAAGCGCCTGATCTGCCCGCGTTTTTATACTTTCTTTACGCCCGCTCTGCGCCTTTTTACCCCTTCTTTATGCCGCGCCGCGCATGCTTGCTGCACTACCAAATCCTCTGGAGGTTGCTGTGAGTGTGGGCGTGATAGCCGGCATCGTGCTGGTATTTTTATTACTGGGCTACCTGATTTATGCCCTGCTTAATGCGGAGGCATTCTGATGGCGGCGTATGCGTTTTTACTGATTGCGTGCTATCTGCTGGTGCTGATGGTGCTGGCGCAGCCGCTGGGCCGCTTGCTGGCGCTGATGGTGGCGGATAAACCCCTGCTAACGCGCAGCGAACGCGTGCTGTGGCGTCTGGCCGGCGTTGACGGCGCGGCGATGCGCTGGCCGCACTATCTGCTGGCCATCCTGCTGTTTAACGCGCTCGGCTTTGTGCTGCTGCTGGCGATGCTGATGGGGCAGGGCGCGCTGCCGCTCAATCCTCAGCATCTGCCTGGCCTGAGCTGGGATCTGGCGCTCAATACGGCGATCAGTTTTGTCACCAACACCAACTGGCAGGCGTACGCGGGCGAGAGCACGCTGAGTTACTTCAGCCAGATGGCGGGCTTAACGGTGCAAAACTTCCTTTCGGCGGCAACCGGTATTGCGGTGGCGTTTGCGCTGATGCGCGGTTTTGCCAACCGTTCGCTGGAAACGCTCGGCAACGCCTGGCGCGACCTGATGCGCATCACCGTCTACGTGCTGCTGCCGATTAGCCTGCTGATGGCGCTGTTTTTTGTCAGCCAGGGCAGCATTCAGAACTTTGAACCCTATCATGCCTTCACCACGCTGGAAGGCGCGCAGCAAACGCTGCCGCTCGGGCCGGTAGCCTCGCAGGAAGCGATCAAAATGCTCGGCACCAACGGCGGCGGTTTCTTCAACGCCAACTCGGCGCATCCGTTCGAAAACCCTACGGCACTGACCAACTTTGTGCAGATGCTGAGCATCTTCCTGATCCCGGCCGCGCTGTGTTTTGCCTTTGGTCAGCAACTGGGCGATCGCCGTCAGGGCCATATGCTGCTGTGGGCGATGAGCATCATGTTTGTGCTGGCGGTGGTCGCGGTGATGTGGGCTGAGCTGCGCGGCAATCCGCACTTTCTGACCCTGGGGGCCGATAGCGCGATCAACATGGAAGGCAAGGAGACACGCTTCGGCATTCTCAACTCCAGCCTGTTTGCGGTGATCACCACCGCGGCGTCGTGCGGCGCGGTAAACGCCATGCATGACTCCTTCACTGCGCTGGGCGGCATGGTGCCGATGTGGCTGATGCAGCTGGGCGAAGTGGTGTTCGGCGGCGTCGGTGCCGGCTTGTACGGCATGCTGCTGTTTGTGCTGCTCGGGGTGTTTATCGCCGGTCTGATGATTGGCCGTACGCCGGAGTACATGGGCAAAAAGATCGATGTGTGGGAGATGAAAATGACCGCGCTGGCGATTCTGGTGACGCCGACGCTGGTGCTGCTGGGTACTGCGCTGGCGATGATGACCGAAGCTGGACGCGCCGGTATGGCCAACCCTGGCATTCACGGCTTCAGCGAGGTGCTGTATGCGGTGTCGTCGGCGGCCAACAACAACGGCAGCGCCTTCGCCGGTCTCAGCGCCAACACCCCGTTCTGGAACCTGCTGCTGGGCTTCTGCATGCTGGTCGGCCGCTTCGGCATCATCATTCCGGTGCTGGCCATTGCCGGTTCGCTGGCGGCGAAGAAAATTCAGCCGGTCGGCAACGGCACGCTGCCGACTCACGGCCCGCTGTTTATCGCACTGCTGGTGGGCACCGTGCTGCTGGTGGGTGCGCTGACCTTCGTTCCCGCGCTGGCGCTTGGCCCGGTGGCGGAACATCTGCAACTTATTCAGGGATAACGGAATCATGAGTCGTCAACAACTGGCGCTGTTTGATGCGGCGCTGACGCGCACCGCGATGCTGGATGCGGTGAAAAAACTCGATCCGCGCGTACAGTTTCGCAACCCGGTGATGTTTCTGGTGTGGATCGGCAGCGTGCTCACCTCGCTGCTGGCCATCGGTATGGCGGCGGGTCAGCTGAACGGCAGCGCCGGCTTTACCGCGGCGGTCGCCATCTGGCTGTGGTTTACCGTGCTGTTCGCTAACTTCGCCGAAGCGCTGGCGGAAGGGCGCAGCAAGGCACAGGCCAACAGTCTGAAAGGGGTGAACAAGCACAGTGATGCGAAGAAACTGGCGGAACCGTTTCATGGTGCGCAGTGGCGGCCGGTGGCGGCCGATACGCTGCGCAAAGGCGATGTGGTGCTGGTGGAAGCAGGGGACATCATCCCGTGCGACGGTGAAGTGCTGGAGGGCGGCGCATCGGTCGATGAGAGCGCCATCACCGGCGAATCGGCACCGGTGATTCGTGAATCCGGCGGGGATTTTGCCTCGGTGACCGGCGGGACGCGCATCCTGTCGGACTGGCTGGTGATTCAGTGCAGCGTCAATCCGGGCGAAACTTTCCTCGACCGCATGATCGCCATGGTGGAAGGCGCCAAACGCCGCAAAACGCCCAACGAAATCGCCCTGACCATCCTGCTGGTGTCGCTGACCATCGTGTTCCTGCTGGCGACCGCCACGCTGTGGCCGTTTTCCGCCTGGGGCGGCACGCCGGTTAGCGTGACGGTGCTGGTGGCGCTGCTGGTGTGCCTGATTCCCACCACCATCGGCGGACTGCTGTCGGCGATTGGCGTGGCGGGCATGAGCCGCATGCTGGGAGCCAACGTGATTGCCACCAGCGGGCGCGCCGTGGAGGCCGCCGGTGATGTGGATGTGCTGATGCTGGACAAAACCGGCACCATCACGCTCGGTAACCGCCAGGCGACGCAGTTCCTGCCCGCGCCGGGCGTCAGCGAGCAGCAGCTGGCCGACGCGGCGCAGCTGGCATCGCTGGCCGATGAGACGCCGGAAGGGCGCAGCATCGTGGTGTTGGCGAAGCAGAAATTTAACCTGCGCGAACGCGATCTCAGCAGCATGGGCGCCAGCTTTATCCCGTTCTCTGCGCAGACGCGCATGAGCGGCGTCAACGTGCAGGATCGCCTGATCCGCAAAGGCGCGGTCGACGCGGTACGTCGTCATATCGAAGCCAGCCACGGCAGCTTCCCGGCTGAGGTTAATGCCCGGGTGGAAGAGGTGGCGCGCGCCGGCGGTACGCCGCTGGTGGTGGCCGAAGGCGCGCAGGTGCTGGGCGTGGTGGCGTTGAAGGACATCGTTAAAGGCGGCATCAAGGAGCGTTTCGCCGAGCTGCGCAAGATGGGCATCAAAACGGTGATGATCACCGGTGATAACCCGTTAACCGCCGCGGCGATTGCGGCGGAAGCCGGTGTCGATGACTTCCTGTCGGAAGCGACGCCGGAAGCCAAGCTGGCGCTGATTCGCCAGTATCAGGCGGAAGGGCGCCTGGTGGCGATGACCGGCGACGGCACCAACGATGCGCCCGCGCTGGCGCAGGCCGACGTGGCGGTGGCGATGAACTCCGGTACCCAGGCGGCGAAAGAGGCGGGCAACATGGTCGATCTTGACTCCAACCCGACCAAACTGCTGGAAGTGGTGCACATCGGCAAACAGATGCTGATGACGCGCGGCTCGCTTACCACCTTCAGTATCGCCAACGATGTGGCGAAATACTTCGCCATCATCCCGGCGGCGTTTGCCGTGACCTATCCGCAGCTCAATATGCTGAACGTGATGGCGCTGCATTCACCGGCCTCGGCGATTTTGTCGGCGGTGATCTTCAACGCGCTGGTGATTGTGTTTTTGATTCCGCTGGCGCTGAAAGGCGTGAGCTATCGGCCGATGAGCGCGGCGGCGCTGCTGCGCCGCAATCTGTGGATTTATGGCGTAGGCGGTTTAGTGGTGCCGTTTATTGGCATTAAAGCGATCGACCTGCTGCTGACGCTGTCGGGCCTGGTGTAAGGAGAAGAGAAATGAGTCAGTTACGTCCGGCTATAGTATTGTTAGTGCTGCTTACCCTGCTGACCGGCGCGGTCTATCCGCTGCTGACCACCGGCCTGGCGCAGTGGTGGTTTCCGTCGCAGGCCAACGGTTCGCTGATTGAGCGCGACGGCGCGGTGCGCGGCTCAGAGCAGATCGGTCAGGCGTTCAGCCAGCCGGGCCACTTCTGGGGCCGTCCATCGGCCACCAGCGACGTGCCGTACAACGCGCAGGCATCAGGCGGCAGCAACCTTGCCGCCAGTAATCCGGCGCTGGATAAAGCGGTGGCGGAGCGGGTCGCTGCGCTGCGCGCAGCCAATCCGCAGGCGCCGGCAGCGGTGCCGGTGGAGCTGGTAACCGCTTCAGGCAGCGGCCTGGATCCGGACATCTCCCCTGAAGCCGCGCTGTGGCAGGCACCGCGCGTCGCGGCAGCGCGCAACATGACGCTGAAAGACGTCGAGGCGCTGATTGCGCGCAACACCGAGCGCCCGCTGCTGCCGTTTATCGGCGAAGAAACGGTGAACGTGCTGCGGCTGAATATGGCGCTGGATGATTTGCAGGGATGAGGTGAATTCGGTGCGCATGAATGCGCGCCCTACAAACGTAGGGTCGCCATTCATGGCGACCGTTTCGATGCCCGCACCACAGCGTAACGCCATTTATGGCGACCGTTTCATTGTTCGTACGGAACTCAATATTTGAACGACATACACGACGAATTACCGCGCCCCGATCCCGATGCCCTGCTGCTCAATCACAGCGACAGCCATCGCGGTAAACTGAAAATCTACTTCGGCGCCTGCGCGGGCGTAGGGAAAACCTACGCCATGCTGCAGGAGGCGCAGCGCCTGCGTGCGCAGGGGCTGGACGTGCTGGCTGGCGTGGTCGAAACTCACGGCCGTGAAGAGACCGCCGCGCTGCTGGAGGGACTGGCGGTGCTGGCGCGGCGCGCCACTGGTCGGTCGCGCCATGCGGAATTCGACCTCGACGCCGCGCTGGCGCGCCATCCGGCGGTGATCCTGATGGATGAACTGGCGCACACCAACGTACAGGGCTCGCGCCATCCCAAGCGCTGGCAGGACATTGAAGAACTGCTGGATGCCGGTATCGACGTGATTACCACCGTCAACGTGCAGCATCTGGAGAGCCTGAATGACGTGGTGGGCGGCGTCACCGGCATTCAGGTGCGCGAAACCGTACCCGATCCCTTTTTCGACAGCGCCGACGAAGTGGTGCTGGTGGATCTGCCGCCGGACGATCTGCGTCAGCGGCTGAAAGAGGGCAAAGTGTACGTCGGCGACCGCGCCGAGCGCGCCATCGAAAATTTCTTCCGCAAAGGCAACCTGTTCGCGCTGCGTGAACTGGCGCTGCGCCGCACGGCCGACCGGGTAGACGATCAGATGCGCGCCTGGCGCGATCAGCAGGGGCGCGACAAAGTGTGGCACACGCGCGACGCGATTCTGCTGTGCATCGGTGACGACACCGGCAGTGAAAAGCTGGTACGCACCGCCGCCCGTCTTGCTGCCCGTCTCGGCAGCGAGTGGCATGCGGTGTATGTGGAAACGCCGCGCCTCAACCGACTGCCGGAAGCGCAGAGGCGCGCCATTCTGCGCACGCTGCAGCTGGCGCAGGAGCTGGGCGCGGAGACCGCCACGCTGTCCGATCCGGACGAGGCGCGCGCGGTGCTGCGCTATGCGCGCGAGCACAATCTCGGCAAAATCGTCACCGGCCGCCAGCCGCAGCGGCGCTGGCGACGCGACAGCTTTGCCCAGCGTCTCGGCGAGCTGGGGCCGGAGCTTGACCTGCTGGTGGTGGCGCTGGATGAGCCGGTGCGCGATGTGCCAGCGGCCCTGAGCGGCCAGCGTGCCAGCGGCGAGAAATGGCGGCTGCACCTGCGCGGGTGTCTGATGGCGATCGCGCTCTGCGTGCTGGTGACGCTGATTGGCCGCTGGTGGCTGGTGGAGTTTGATACCGCCAACGCGGTGATGATCTATCTGCTGGCGGTGGTGCTGGTGGCGCTGCGCTTTGGCCGCTGGCCGTCGGTGTTCGCCACGGTAATCAATATTCTGGCCTTCGACCTGGTGTTTGTGGCCCCCACCGGCACGGTGGCGGTATCGGATCTGCAATATCTGGTGACCTTTGCGGTGATGCTGGCGGTCGGGGTGATTGTCGGCAATCTCACCGCCGGCGTGCGCTATCAGGCGCGGGTGGCGCGCTACCGTGAACAGCGCGCGCGCCATCTGTATGAGATGGCGAAATCGCTTGGCAGCGCGCTGACGCCGCAGGATATCGCTGCCACCAGCCAGCGCGTCATTGAGGTGACGCTGCAGGCGCGCAGCCAGCTGCTGCTGCCCGACGAACAGGGTGAGCTGCAGTCGGCGGGTGAAAGCACCATCGGGACGCCGCCCGACCTCGGCATCGCCAAATGGAGCTACAGCAAAGGGCAACCGGCCGGTGCCGGCACCGATACGTTACCGGCGGTGCCGTACCAGATTCTGCCGCTGAAAAGCGGGGCGCACTGCCGCGGCCTGCTGGTGGTTGAGCCGGACAACCTGCGCCAGCTGATGATTCCCGAACAGCAGCGGCTGGTGGAGACCTTTACGGTGCTGATTGCCAACGCGCTGGAACGCATGGCGCTGTCGCACAGCGAAGCCGCGTCACGGCTGGCCGCCGAGCGCGAGCAGCTACGTAATGCGCTGCTGTCGGCGCTGTCCCACGATCTGCGCACGCCGCTGACGGTGCTGTTTGGCCAGGCCGAGATGCTGATGCTGGACCTCGCCAGCGAGCAGTCGAAATATGTTGGCCAGGCCAATCAGATCCGCGAACAGACGCTGAGCACCATCCGGCTGGTGAGTAACATGCTGGATATGGCGCGCATTCAGTCCGGCGGGCTCAACCTGCGCGAAGAGTGGGTGGCGCTGGACGAGGTGATTGGCGGCGCGCTAAGCAGCATGGGACCGTCGCTGAAAGGGCACGACTTTACGCTGGATTTACCGCCGGAGCTGGTGCTGATAAAAGGTGACAGCGCGATGCTGGAGCGGGTGTTTACTAACCTGATCGAAAACAGCCTGAAGTATGCCGGCAATGCCGCGCAGCACGGCATTCGCGCCTGGCGCGATAAAACCCGGCTGGAGATCGCTGTCTGGGATAACGGACCGGGCATTGCGCCGGAGAATCTGACGCGCATTTTTGACAAGTTTGCCCGCGGCGACAAGGAGTCG
The DNA here is from genome assembly GCF_002928355.1 of Pantoea sp. ICBG 828. Lineage (NCBI taxonomy): Bacteria > Pseudomonadati > Pseudomonadota > Gammaproteobacteria > Enterobacterales > Erwiniaceae > Pantoea > Pantoea sp. ICBG 828. The sequence goes on from NZ_POWN01000014.1 coordinate 58,361, forward strand.
GCCGTGCCGGGCGTCGGGCTGGGGCTGGCCATCAGCAAAACCATTATTGAGTCACATCGCGGTCGCATCTGGGCGGAAAACCGGCCGCAGGGCGGGGCGGTGTTTCGCCTGTCGCTGCCGCTGCCGGCCGCGCCTGAAATTTCGGAAGAAGCACTGAAATAACTTCACATAAGTTCGGTTATACTCGCTGGCTTGTCTGTTGATAAATGGGAACTTATGGAACGTTTTACCGAAAACCTGATGTATGCATCGCGCTGGCTGCTGGCACCGGTTTACATTGGACTTTCGCTGGGGCTGCTGGCGCTGACGGTTAAATTTTTTCAGGAAATTTTTCACCTGCTGCCCAACATTCTCAGCATCGCGGAAAACGATCTGATTCTGCTGCTGCTGTCGCTGGTGGACATGACGCTGGTTGGTGGCCTGCTGGTCATGGTGATGCTGTCCGGCTATGAGAACTTTGTCTCCAAGCTGGATATCGATGAAAGCAAAGAGAAGCTGAGCTGGCTCGGCAAGATGGATTCCGGCTCGCTGAAAAACAAAGTGGCAGCTTCGATTGTGGCGATCTCATCGATTCACCTGCTGCGTATTTTTATGGACGCGCGTAACGTCGCCAACGAAAAGCTGATGTGGTACGTGATCATCCACCTGACCTTCGTGCTGTCGGCCTTTGTGATGGGCTGGCTGGATAATATGTCGAAGGTTGAAAAAAAATCGTGACCTTCGCGCACGAGCTAACCCATTGCACCAGGTGCGCATTAATGCGCACCCTGTAAAAAACCGCAGTGCCCCGTAGGGTCGCCATTCATGGCGACCTGGCCAGTTGTAACTGGTGCGCATAAATGCGCACCCTGTAAAAACCGCAGTGCCCCGTAGGGTCGCCATTCATGGCGACCTGGCCCATTACCGCACCGGCTGCGTGCCGGTCAGCTGCGGCATCACGTCCCTGATCATCGCGAAAAAATGCTGCAGGCGGGCCGGATAATAACTGGCCCACGGGTAGGTCAGCCACACCGGCAGCGGCGGTGCCTGCCAGTCGGGCACCAGCTGCACCAGCGCGCCGCTGGCTAAATCCTCCTGCACCACCCATGACGACACAATCGCGGCGCCCATGCCCGCCAGCGCGGCTTTGCGCACCGCGTACAGGCTATCGCTGGCGAGGCGCGGGGCAATCGCCAGGTTGATTGGCTGGCCGTCGCTGAGACGCTGCAGCGCAATTTCATTACGATAAAAACTGGTCAGCGCCAGCCACGGCAGCTGCGTCAGCTGGGTAACCTCTTTCACCGGCGCATGAGCCGCCAGCAGCGCCGGTGCCGCGACGACAAAGCGCGGCACTTCCGCCAGCAGCACCGCCACCACCGACGGATCGGTGGGCGCGCCGACCTGAATGGCGCAGTCAACGTTTTCACTGACAAAGTCCGGCGTGCGGTCGTTGAGCATCCACTCCACTGCCAGGCGCGGATAGCGCTGCAGATAATCCATCAGCGGCGCAATCAACTGATCCTGACCAAACGCATGCGGCGCACGCACGCGCAGCGTGCCGATCGGGTCGTCATTCGCGCCGGTTAACTCATCTTCCAGCGCGTGCCAGGTCGCCACCAGCTGCCGCGCCTGGGCATAGCAGCGCTCTCCGTCGTCGGTGAGTTTCAGCGCATGGGTGGTGCGTAAAATCAGTTTCAGGCCGAGCCGCTGCTCCAGCGCCTGCAGACGGCGACTCACGGTGGGCTGGGTGGTGCCGAGCTGCGCCGCGGCCGCCGATAGCGAGCCGCTTTCAACAATACGGATAAACGTCTGCATCAGTTCGATGCGGTCAACGCTGGTGAGTGTGCTCATACGTACCATGCATAACAGTTCTGTGTCATAGCAGTCTACCGCGTATGGCCGCAACGCGCTTTAATAAGCGCATCATCACGGGGGAAAACCACTATGTCTGCCATGTCTCAATCTTCTGCCATGCCTGCTGAAAAGCTGCCGGCGCCGCTGGTATTTACGCTGGCGGCCGGTGCCGGTCTCAGCGTGGCATCGATTTACTACAGCCAGCCGATGCTGGATATCATCAGTAAGCAGTTTAATGTGGGCATCGGCAGCGTTGGTATGGTACCGATGCTGACCCAGGCCGGTTACGCGCTGGGGATTCTGCTGCTGGCCCCGCTCGGTGACCGCCACGATCGCCGCACCATCATTCTGGTTAAAGGCTTGCTGCTGGTCGCCGCGCTGCTGCTGTGCGGCTTTTCCGGCGGCATCAATGCGTTGCTGATCGCCAGCTTTGTTACCGGATTAACCGCTACCGTAGCGCAGGACATTGTGCCGGCGTCGGCGGCGCTGGCACCGGAGCGCAGCCGTGGCAAAACCGTCGGCACGGTGATGACCGGGTTGCTGGTCGGCATTCTGCTGTCGCGCGTGGTGAGCGGCGTGGTGGCGGAGTATCTGGGCTGGCGCACCATGTACATGATGGCGGCGGCGGCGGTGCTGCTGAGCAGTCTGGCGCTGTGGCGCGCGCTGCCACGCTTTACGCCGGGCACCACGGTGAGCTATCCGCGTCTGCTGCTGTCGCTGGCGCATCTGTGGCAGCATCACCAGACGCTGCGCCGCGCGGCGCTGGCGCAGGGCCTGCTATCGGTAAGTTTTAGCGCCTTCTGGTCTACCCTGGCGCTGATGCTGAGCGATCGCTTCCATCTCGACAGCGCCGTGGCAGGGGCCTTCGGTCTGGCCGGTGCCGCCGGGGCGCTGGCCGCGCCACTGGCGGGCAGTTTTGCCGACCGCATCGGCCCGGCGCGTGTCACTCAGTATGGCGCCACGCTGGTGATGGTGTCGTTTGCCCTGATGTTCCTGCTGCCGGTGCTGCCGGTGCCGGCGCAGCTTGGCCTGATTATCCTCAGCACCATCGGCTTTGACCTTGGCGTGCAGGCCACGCTGGTGGCGCATCAGACGCTGGTCTACAGCCTGGCGCCGGAAGCGCGCAGCCGCCTCAATGCGCTGATGTTCACCGTGGTGTTTATCGGTATGGCGACCGGCGCGGCGCTCGGTAGCCTGGCGCTGGCCCATTTCGGCTGGAATGGCGTGGTCAGCCTTGCGACGGCTGCCGCTGTGCTTGCGCTGCTGATTCGCCTCGCCAGTCGCCATCTGCAAAACTAATTCACGATCCTGTGCCAGGCTTAAAGGAGAATGTTATTTAAAAACGGAGCGTTATGAACTTCCTGGCCTGGACCGCCCTTACTGGCGGTCTGCTACTTTTGATGTCACTGGCTTCCGGCTGGATTCACCGGGGGCCGGTGACGTCGTTTGGTCTCTACCTGTTCGCGGGCATTCTGTGCGGCCCGTGGATGCTTAATCTGCTGCAAATCGACATTATCGGCCACGCCGAGCTCGCCGCCCATATCACCGAAATCACCATGGCCGCCTCGCTGTTTATCACCGGGCTCAAACTGCGTCTGCCGATGAGCGCGCACGCGTGGCGCGTCGGGCTGCGGCTGGCATTCCCGGCGATGCTGCTGACCGTCGGCGGCATGGCCTGCCTGATTCACTGGATTACCGGCTTTGGCTGGCCGCTGTCGCTGGCGTTTGGTGCCATTGTTGCCCCGACCGACCCGGTGCTTGCCAGCCTGATCTCTGTTAACGATGCGCGCGATGACGATGCTCTGCGCGTGGCGCTCTCCAGCGAGGCCGGCATGAACGACGGTTCAGCGCTGCCGCTGCTGATGCTGGCGCTGCTGCTGATGCATCCGGGCGCCTTCAGTCTGGAGTTGCTGGGCGGCTGGGCGGCGCGCGATGTGGTGTGGGCGATTGGCGGCGGCCTGGCGATTGGTTATCTGCTCGGCCGGCTGATCGGCCAGCTGGCGACCCATCTGCGCAGCGCGCATCACGACGTAGCCCCTAATGATTTCCTCGCGCTGGCACTGATCGCCCTGAGCTACGCGGCGGCGCAGTCGGTGGATGCGTCTGGCTTCCTTGCCACCTTTGCGGCAGGCGTTGGCTTACGCCGCGCCGAGCTGCGCGTGACTAAACGCTTTCCACTGGAAGATTTACCGGAAGAGAAGCGCTACCTGCCGGCAGAGGTGCTGGTCAATCCTAACCAGCGCCTGAAGCAGGGGGGCGGCAGCCCGGTAAAATCGGTCGGCCTGGTGGTCGGCGATGCGCTGTCGTTTGGTGATACTATCGAACGCCTGCTGGCGGCAGCGATGATGGTGGTGCTGGGTATTACGCTGGCGCATCACTGGAATCTCACCGGCATCGGACTGGCGCTGCTGCTGTTTGTGGTGGTGCGACCGCTGGCGGTATGGCTGACCACCTGGCGCTGCGAAATGCCGTTTATGCGGCGGATGCTGATTGGCTGGCTGGGGATTCGCGGCATCGGCAGTATCAATTATATTGCTTATGCCTGGGTGCACGGCCTGCAGGGCCCGCAGGCGGAACAGATGATGGACATGGCGCTGACGCTGGTGGTGTGCAGCATTGTGCTGCACGGCATCACGGTGACGCCGCTACTGAACTGGCGTGCTGCCCGGCAGGCGGCACGCACGCAGCAAGATGAAACGTGATTTTCTGGAAATAACGGGAGCTTATTATGAAAGCATTGCTTATCGCCCTGGTAGGGCTGTCGCTGTCCGCCAGCGCGCTGGCGGATGATACGGATGCCGACGCGCAGGAGAATATCTACGCCAGCCAGCTGTGCCACATTGTTAGCGGGGAGCAGAAAACCGGTGACATGCAGAGCTACACCGAGAAAATGAAGTCACAGCTGGCGGCCAGCCAGTCACCGTCGGCCATGAACAAGCCTTCCTTCAACGAGGAAACCGCGCAGGAAGTGGTCAACGGATGGCTGGAGCTGGGTGAAGAAGAGCGGGCGAAGCTGCGTCACGATCAGCAGCAGTGTGAGCAGACGGTGATGACTCAATTCCAGCAGCAGGATTAACTTTTCCCCTTCTCTTCGTGAATACGCGCCTTTTCTGGCGCGTTTTTTTATGGCTTTTTTGTACGAAATGCGTACATTATCGCCAGATTGAAACAGGACCTGCATCACATAATGAGACGCCGCCTCCGGGCTGGCGCATTTTCCATACCGGCTACTGGGCAAGATGATTACACGGCGTCGTTTTCTGTTGGCTAGCGGAGCAACCGTACTCTCCATGACGGCGGGCAAACTGTTTGCCCGGGATGACATTATTCCGCTCTGGCCGGACGAGCCACCGGGCGGCGGCGGTCCGTCTGGCCTGCTGAAAGTCAGCGCTAACGGTTCGTGGACCAATATCGTTTCTCCCGCTATTCAGCGCTTTCGTCCGGAGAATCCCAACGGCGAAGCAGTGATCGTTGCGGCTGGTGGCGGCTACCGGTTTATCGGCATGGGACGTGAAGCCTGGCCGGTGGCGCGCTGGCTCAATGCCAACGGCTATACCGCCTACGTGCTGAGCTACCGTCTGCCGGGTGAAAAGTGGCAGGCCGGCAGACTGGCGCCGCTGCAGGATGCGCAGCGCGCGATTCGCATGGTGCGCGCGATGGAAAATAAGGTGCACCTGCTGGGCTTTTCGGCCGGCGGCCATCTGCTCGGCATGGCGGCAGCGCGGCCTGACTTCGTCACCTATTCACCGCAGGATTCGCTGGATGACATCCGGCCAACCGCAGACAGCGTCGGGCTGATTTACCCGGTTATCACCCTTGAAGCGCCGTATCAGCACACCCGTACTCACCAGATGATCGTGGGCAATGACGCCACGCCGACCCAGGAAGCCAACTGGTCAGTGCAAAATTACGTTACCCGTGCCTATCCGCCAACCTTTCTGGCGCAGGCGGAGGACGATCATACCTCCAACCCCCACAACACTGAGCTGATGCGCGACGCCTGCCGCCGGATGCGCGTGCCGGTTGAGCTAATCGAACTGAGCAGCGGCGGCCACGGCTTTGGCCTCGGTAAAGCCGGCACCCCCGCCGCGCTGTGGGACCAGGCGTATGTCCGCTGGCTGGATAAGCTGGGTTAAGTTCTTTACTGGCACATCAATCGAGGAGCGCTTGCAACGGCGCTGCAATAACCTTCCGCACAAACCGTAGCGGCGCAATTTATTGCGCAAAAAACAGCGGCGCAGCGGTCGGATTAGCGCGATAAATCGCGCCGCTACGATGCGGTGCGCTCAGCGAGCATGGCGATTGAATCAGCCCGTGCCGTCACGTCAGAATAAAATACCGGTCCCAATCGAGGAGCGCTTGCAACGGCGCTGCAATAACCTTCCGCACAAACCGTAGCGGCGCAATTTATTGCGCAAAAAACAGCGGCGCAGCGGTCGGATTAGCGCGATAAATCGCGCCGCTACGATGCGGTGCGCTCAGCGAGCATGGCGATTGAATCAGCCCGTGCCGTCACGTCAGA
>NZ_POWN01000015.1:0-43704 GCF_002928355.1 Pantoea sp. ICBG 828
TTCATAATCGGTGCCAGCCCAGCGAATGAAGGGATACTGATTAGGGGGATTGATTTTCTCTTTGCCGGCGAGCTGCACTGATACGCAGCCACCTGAAATAACCAACGAGTGGTTATATTTCAACCATTATTTTTTGTTTCACTGCTACCGCTGTCGGCAGGGGTTTATCCACAGGGTTCCGGCCGGGATATGCACGCCGGTTGTGGACAACGAAGTATTACGATGTTGCTGCGCGCCGCTTTTATCCGCCAGTAGGCGGGGGAAAGGCAGAAAACCCGGCCCGTGCGGTCTGCGGCCAGTGCCGTGCCTTCACTGTAGCCCGATCGCCTTGTGGTCAAGCGCGCCTCCTTCGCCCGTTCGCACTCCCTCTGCCGCGCTTACTTCCGTCGGGCTTCCGCTCAGTTTTCGCGTCAGCGCCGTGCGTAATCACGGCTCCGCTCGCTGGCGCTGCGGCCTCCTCGTCCCGCTTGACCACTGCGTCTCTTCGTCGGGCTGTCATTCAGGCACGGCACAGGCCGGAACTGAGACAACTTTGACTGCGGAGGATTGCTTATGACTTTTAACGGACCAGCGGTATACGTCGGGACTTATCACAAATATAACTGCGGCAGCATATTCGGGAAGTGGTTCGATCTCACGAACTTTGAGGAGAAGGACGAGTTTCATGAAGCCTGCCGCGACCTCCATGCCTCAGAAGACGATCCTGAATTCATGTTTCAGGACTGGGAGGGTATCTGGTCCGCGCAGGCGAAAGAGCTCGGCACCATCGGCCACCTGTTTCCCATTGCCGAGCCCGACCTGCTGGCCTTTATCGGCCAGCGCCTGCAGGGCATGAAAGACAGCGGTGAGCTGGACCGGCTGCAGCGCGAGGCCGAGGCGCGGGTGAAGGCCCACGCCGTCAGGCCCGCGCCGGTGGCCGGCCTGACGCCGGCGAAAACGGACAGGGCATTCCTGTATGACCCGACCTTCACGGTGCGGGAAACCATCCGGGACATGCGCGGCAACGTCATCGCCCGGGCGGGAGACAGGGTCAACCCGCTGGATAAGGTCGCCTTCAGCGAGACGCTGTATTTCATCGATGGCGACAACCCGCAGCAGATGGCGTGGCTGAAGCCGCAGCTCGCCGGGCAGCAGAATTATAAGGTCATTCTGGTCAACGGTAACGTGCACGACAGCAGCATCGCGCTGGATGAGCCGGTGTACTTCGACCAGTACGGCACGTTAACAACAAAATTCGGCTTTGAGCACACGCCGGTGCGCATCACGCGCGCGGACAGGATGCTGAAGGTGGAGGAGGTGGCGCTGAAATGAGTCACAACGCACGGGGGCAGACGGCCCCGAAGAAGTTAAAGCGTCATGTCGCACAGGTGCGCCTCGATGACGACGACAAATCCGGGCTGCGCCGCATGACCGCCGAGTTCCCGCTGTACTCGGAGTCGATGATTATGCGCGCGGCGCTGCAGACGCTGCTGGCGTGCAGCGGAGAGGTCCGGTCGGCCATCGTACTGGCCTCACTCACCGACAAAGACGTGGGGGAGGTCATGCGTCAGTACGGCATGACGGTGCTGACGGGGGTGCCTCATGCAGAATGAATTGCTTCCGCGACTGGTTAATGACTGGAAATCTTCAGAGGTCTCCGCCATGCAGCAGAATGCAGCGCCAGCCGTGCAGCCGGTCTGGAGCGCGCCCGCGCCGGAGCCTACGTGTCGCGCGGAAATTTCGCTTTCGCCGGCGAGTATTCGTGCACTCGGTGACCTGACGGATCATCTGCCCGCGGTCGGTTTATTCCTTATGCTGCTGGTGCTGTCCGTTGTGATGGTTCGTCTGGGCAGGGTTTTCCCTGCAAAACAGGCGGATCGGAGTGATGCATTCAGCGTTCGCCACGGAACGTCAGTTCCCGTACCGGCGCCGTTCGGCAGTCCGGCGATGGCTGCACGTGCACTTGCGCATGAGGAAACCGCGTACTGGCAGCAGCTGCTGGCCGCTTTCGCAGCCGCTATTGAGGCGGAAGGTTACACCTTCGGCACCGATGCACGGGCAAAAGTGGCGTTACCACACGCCGTGCGGGCCCGTGCGGGCGGGGCAATTGTGAAAGCGCGCTCGCAGCATATTACGCCGCTGCGGAGTGAAGCGGCGCTGGAAGATTTGCAGCTGCAGGCGGCGGAGGACGGTTACGCGGGCAGCAGGGCGGACTGGTGCCAGCGGGGCGCAGAGGCGGCCGGCTGGTATGTCATCAGGCGTGAGGTGGACCAGCTACCTGACGATGCGGTAACGAAGTGAGGAGCGGAATATGACGCAAACCGAAATAGGTGTTTTGTCCCTGATAGGTGTGCTGGCAGGGGGAGGGTTAATTAACCTTGTTAACTTTCTTCTTGAAAGTTCGCGTGGTCGTAAAGAGGTTCCTCCTGAAGAACAGCCCCTGCGCCGGAATGACCTGGAAAACGCCGAACAGGATTGTCCTCAAGAAGCGAGGGGCATACTGACGAAATACAGACTGATTCTATCGGCCGCGCCGGGCGGTCTGCAAAGAGGGATCCCCGACATGGCAGAGGCTCTGGCAGACAGGTTTGAAGGTCACCCACCCGCTGAATCTGCAGGCGAACTTAGAGGCAGTGCGAACGGTGTGAACTGGCAGCTGAAGGAGTGCCCCGAAGGAGAGCTGACATTTTACGAGCATAATTTCCAGATGGTCAGAACACTGCACTGGATAGATGAATTCCGGGATTTCAGGCCGAATCAGGATCGGGACTGGCTGACCGTTCTGATACAGACGGACAGCCTGTTACCCAACCGGGGGCTGTCGTTTTTCCTGAGTCACCTCAAATACAGGATGAGTAACTTTCCCGAGCGTCACCGCGTGGTTATGCATGAGCAGTGTGGCATGTGCTACTGCTCTTACCCCGCCATACCAAATGACGGTGAAGGCCATGAACCCCTGCGGCAGGTCACGCTTAGCTGTACCGTGGCTCCTGGAAAGCTTCAGTCGGTCATACCGGAATTTCTCAGGAACTACGGAAAAAACCTATTAGAAGAACTTTACTGGAACGACCAGGTGAGCAGCATTGACTGCCTCTACGGCGGCCCCCGCAGGGGACCGCAGACTTTACCTGACCATGTCAAAGATATGGGGTTAATGCAGGGCTGGCAGAAACAAGAAGATGAAGTTGGGCGCGGTGGAGGGGGAGTTCTGTGGTCAGCCCACGCCTGTGTGATGACGTTCACTTCTCCTTTTTTCCGGGCTGAGACGCCAACCGGTTGCGTGGAGCCTATTGCATGGAAATGGCATCAGGGTCTGAACACTGACAGCGCTGTGAAGCAGGACCGTCTGTGGGCCGTCCTCGAGGCGGATGCCTGGGCTAAGAATGAGGAGCTTGTCGAAAGGTTCACGGAATTGGCCGCAGCGCTGGAGCAGGGCATCACGGAAAAAGCAGAAAAGCAAGCGGCTGGCGGCTGGGCCTTTCGTACCTTTCGGCACGAAAACGACCAGGCCGGTTCCGGAGGTGAATAAAAATACGGCACCTAACCTATTCCTCCCCGCGCAGCGCAGGCTGTTCGTTCCTCGCATACGCTGCGGTACGCCTCAGCCTGCACCCCGCAGGCAGGCCTGATTAACGTCTGACCCCGGCAGCCCGGCTGCCGCAACCACGGAATTTCCTCTTATGACACACCCCGCTGAAATATCGGCTCAGCCGGTCGTGCGCGATCGCTGGGGCGGCTGGACGCATCCTGCTTTTTTCCTGCCGGCAGGCGGCAATGATTATCCGCAGCCTGGTGAATTTGAAGCCTGGCTTGATGAACACAATCTGCAGTCGGCGACGACCTGGATGGAAAACGACGTGCCTGAATGGATGATGGATATTTTCCGGAAAACCGGTAACTGCAGTCAGTGGCAGCCTTCCGGCCCCCCTGGCGCGGGCTGGTTTACCGGCAGCATCCACGATACGGATGAAGGCCCGGTGTGCGTCTGGCTGCGGCGAAAGGCGGAGGCACAGGACGCATGAAGCGCTTTCTCCTCATACTGTGCCTGCTGACAGCAGGCATTATGGCAAAGCCGGTGATGGCGGCAACCAGCAACGCCGGCGACGGCCGCTGGGTGAATCCGATCAGTGACGTCTGCTGGAAGTGCCTGTTTCCCATGACGCTCGGCAGCATTCAGCTGGCATCCGGCGCGCATCCTGATACACCCAATCCCGCCTCGCCAATCCAGCTTTGCCCGTACGGCATTTTTTACCGGCTGGGGCTGGCCATCGGCTTCTGGGAGCCGCTGGCCATGACGGACGTCACGCGTGAGCCCGGCGTCATGGTGAACATGGGGGGCTTTAAAATCGACCTCGGACGCACCGGCACCGGGCGTGGCGGGCAGAGCGACGCGCCGACGCCCGGAAGTTTCTATCACGTGCACTGGTACAAGTATCCGCTGATTTTCTGGCTGAACATTATTACCAGTGAAGGCTGCATGCAGACCGGTGATATGGACATTGCCTACCTGTCTGAAGTGGACCCGCTCTGGAACGACAGCACGCTTGCCATGATCCTGAATCCGGAAGTGGCGCTCTTCAGTAACCTGCTGGCGCAGGGCGCCTGCGCGGCTGACTCAATCGCTTCTACCGCGGGCATGCCGCTGGACCCGCTGTTCTGGTGCGCCGGTGCACAGGGCTCGATGTATCCGTTCACGGGCTATACCAGCAACGAGTTTTCTCCGCTGGAGGCTTCGCTGCTGGTCAGCGAACGCATGGCGTTCAAGCTGCATCGCGAGGGACTGGTCATGGAGACGGTCGGGGCGGACGTGGCGGTGTGCTACGAATATCCATCCCCGATCATCCCCAAGTCCCGATGGCGGTATCAGATGGTGAACATGTACCCCGAACCTTCGGACTGCCACCCGTTCGGCACGACCACGCAGCTGTGGGGCAGCACGCACAACACGCCCGCATCAAAGAAAAACTTCGGCTACCTGATGTGGCGAAAGCGCAACTGCGTATACCTGTAAAGGAATGACCATGAAAACCTTACTCATTACGGCGCTGACCTTCAGCGCCATTCTGCTTTGCGCGGACGCGGGCGCAGCTGATCAGCCAGCGATTGCCGGCGACGATATGGCGTATATGAAACAGCAGCAGCGCGATCTCGCGCTGTTTAAAAGTCAGCTGCAGGGCATGAACATCACCCTGCCGGACGTGCAACAGGGGCGGGTTGCGCAGATGCAGAATGAGATAGCCGCCGGACAGGCGGATCAGAACAGCGCTACCCGTCAGACCCCGCGCGCGGTGTACTTCGTGAGCCTGGGCATTCCGGAGGAGGGGCTGCTGCCGATGCTCTCTGATGCCCGCCGCTTCGGCATTCCGGCTACCCTGCGCGGTCTGCTGAACAACGACTTCCGCCAGACCGCAGAGAAGATGTTTGAACTGTCGAAGAAGGACAAACAGGCGGGCGTGCAGATTGACCCGACCCTGTACCAGCAGTACGGCATTAAGGCGGTGCCCGCGCTGGTTGTGACCTGCGGCGGGAAGTTTGACGTGCTCTACGGCAGCCTGCCGGTGCAGCAGGCGCTGGAAGAGGTGAAGCAGCGCGGTGACTGTTCAGCCACGGCGGCGCAGCTGCTGCAGAGTGCGGAGGGCGCGCGATGAAGCGACTGCTACTCATCCTGCTGCTGTTCTCAGTCGCCGGGGTTCGTGCTGACGACGTCAGCGATGCGTATAACGCCGGTGCGGGGTATGCCGGCTCAAACAAAGGTCAGGGAACATCGGCAGCAAAAGGCACCGACCCGGCGTCCGTTATTCCGGGCTACACATCAAGCCCATCGCAAAGCGGCTACTACGGCGGGGTGCAGGGCGGAGATGGTGGCATCAGCGATAAGGGCCAGACCGAACTCAGCCAGAACGAGGCCGGGCAGGCAATATCCGACTCGTCCACGAAGAACCCGGCGGTGACCATCGACCCGAACGCCGACTTTATCCAGAACGGCAAAAACGCCGAGGCGAACAGCGGCTCCATCGTGGACGGCACGAACCAGCAGTGCACCACGAAAGTGGTGTCAAAGTCGGTGTTTGAGAACTACAGCTGCGACCGGGACGTGGCACAGGTGCAGACGTGTGCACGGACCGGCAGCATTCAGGTAACGGGTTCGACGGAAACGTTTAACACCCAGCTCGTACTTGACGCTGCGAATTCTACAGCAGTCCTTCTGGATGATTACTGGGTGCGCTATGACTTCACTGCGCCAGAGTCCGGCGTTGTCAGCGCAGGAACGTGGGAGTTCCTGTACCCTAAATCGCCAGGCTATCACAGTCAGGATGGCAATCGACTGTGGTACACCATGAAAGCTTTCGACCTCACGGTAGATCATATCACGGTAAACAATAGCGGACAGGCGGCACTCACACCGCAGCGCATTACTAAAGGCCAGATAGTTTCATTATACATACGCTACCACACTGACGGTCACCAGGACTCCGGGCGTGACGGGATAGTCAGGTCCGCCAGTAACGGCAATTATGTTTTCAGGATGGTTTTCCCTGTGGCTGCCGCTTATCGTCACGCTGTTTATGGCGGGCATTATCTTCAACTGCCTGCGCCAGCTGCTGACGTATTCCGAGAGCCTGACGTACGACGTGCTGATCGTCGTTTCGGTGGCGTGTTTTGTCCTTATGGCACTGGGGATTCTCCTCGGGATCATCGCGCACCGCCGCGCGCGCAGCGGACCGGGAGGCCATCATGAGGCTTAAGGTTCTGCTGGCGGCAGCGTTGCTGCTACCGGTGCTGGCACAGGCTTCGGTAGCCGACGAAATCGCCGCGCTGGAGCAGGCAAAGGCGCAGCAGGGGGCTCAGCTGCCAGACTTCGGGCTGCCGGGTAACCTGCCTGCCCGAACAGCGCCGGCGAAGCCGCCGAATCTGATGACGCTGACCGACGGCCGGCGCGTAAATCTCAACGACTACGCGGTGGTGGTGTTCATGCAGCGCGGCTGCCAGTACAGCGCGAAGTTTGATCCAAAACTGAAGGCGTGGGCGGATGAAACCGGCATAAAAGTGTATCCGTATACGCTTGACGGCTACGGCGACACGTCCTTCCCGGTGGCGCTCATTCCGCGTAAAGCCGGGCCGAACGAGCCCATTGCCGGCGAGATCCTGACGTTCTTCGGCAACGGTCTGCCCATCGCGACGCCGACCACCTTTATGGTCAACGTGAATACCAACATGGCTTATCCGCTTTATCAGGGCGACACCGACATAGGTACGGTAAGCCAGCGCCTCGCGCAGATGATCGAGGCCGATATTGACCACCTGCCGCCCGACACGCTGGGCCCGGTACCGAGCAGCGCCTCGCTGACCCCGCAGTAACGCACGCGGCCCCACCGCATACGGAAAAAATCATGACGGAACAACCTTTTACGCTCTCGCGAACCGAGACGGCGCTGCTGCTCGTCTGCGCCTCAATGCTGGCGGCGGCCGGGATTTACGCCTGGCTTGCCTGCGACCTTGCCCGCCTGCCCGCCAGTGTCGCTTACGGCACCGATGCGCTGCTGCTGAGCGGGCTGCAGCTCTACCCGCTGCTGTTTCTGTTTGCCCTTGCCGGCGGCTTTGGCTGCGGCGCGCTGGTCAGCATCACGCTGCGCCGGCACGGATTCATGACTGACCGCGGCCCTTACCGCCCCGGCACGCACCTTCACTGAGACTGACTGAAATGAAAAAAAACCTGCATGCCCTTTTCAGGGCCCTTACGCCGGAAAAAATGCTGCAGCTGAACGTGGAAGAACATGCCAGGGTGCTGACTGAACTCTGGCGCACGCGTGGTGGGCACGTTTACGTGCAGGGCACGACCGGAACCGGCAAGTCAGCCGTTGCTCATAATCTGGCCACAAAGCTTAAAGCGGACTGGTTCTGTTACGAGCTGCTGTCGCCGGAAGAGTTTAAAGCAGAACGGGATGACATCATCGCGCGGCTGGTCGCCAGCAGGAAAAAGGTCCTCATCCTCGATGGCTTTTTTCCGCAGCATGCAGGCCGCGCGTTCAGCGCGCTGCTCACCGAACTACGGGATAAGGGCGTCAGCCTGTTTATCTTCTCGCAGGAATCCCTTGTCCCGGCCAATCCGGCACGGCGTGGAGAGCTGTCTGTCGACCCGGGAGCCTTCACGACGATCGCGGCGTTTCGTTACGCCAGCCAGGCCCGCCATTCCGTGACGTTGCATCAGGCTGAATAACCGCAGCCTGTTTATCTCATTCAGTGCGGGCAGTTCATTCTTTGCCCGCTACGGAGTTCTGACACATGAAATTCAGGCAGTTCTTTCTGGCCGCCGCCACGGCGATGGTCATCAGCAGCCCGGCGCTGGCCGACGTGCAAGGCGACCTCAATGGTTACTTTGGCAGCCTCGGCTTTGACGGCAACGTCTCAAAAGCGCAGGCGTGGCAGGGGCAGGCCGCGGGCTACTTCACCGGCGGTTCGGTTTATCTGCGTAACCCCGTCAAACAGGTGCAACTCATCTCGATGCAGGTGCCCTCGCTGAACGCGGGCTGCGGCGGCATCGATGCCTACCTCGGGGCGTTTTCCTTTATCAACGGCGCCGAGCTGCAGCGGTTCGTGAAGCAGATTATGAGTAACGCCGCCGGCTACGCCTTTGACCTCGCGCTGCAGACGATGGTGCCGGAGCTCAAGCAGGCCAAAGACTTCCTGCAGAAGCTGGCCTCGGACGTAAACTCCATGAACATGAGCTCCTGTCAGGCCGCACAGGGCATCATCGGCGGCCTCTGGCCGGTGTCGCAGGTGTCCAATCAGAAAATCTGCCAGGACATTGCCGGCGAGAGCAACATTTTCTCTGACTGGGCGGCGTCCCGTCAGGGCTGCACGGTGGGCGGGCAGGGTGACAGCGTCACCAGTCGCGCCCCGGATAAAGATAAAGACCAGGTGCTGAAAAACAAAAACCTCATCTGGGACGCGCTGGGCCGCAATCACCTGTTCGACGGCAACCGTCAGCTGAAGGAGCTGGTGATGAGCGTGGTGGGCTCCATCATTTTCAACAAGGACGGGCAGGTTACCATCCTGACCCCGCTGGTTGATAACCGCGACATCATCACCGTGCTGATGCGCGGCGGCACCGCGAAGATTTACGGCTGCGACGAGCAGGACCTCTGCCTCGGTCCGACCGTTACCAGCGTGACGGTCAGCAGCGACGTGGCGCTGGTCACCCAGGTGCGCAACCTGATGATTTCCATCGACAGCAAGCTCAGTGCTGATACCGGCCTGTCGGACAGGGAAAAGGGCTTCATTAACACCACCTCGGTGCCGGTGCTCAAGTATCTGACCAACTCCCGCAGCATGGGCATGAGCCCGACCTACCTGATTCAGGTCGCGGACTTCATCGCGCAGGACATGATGATCCAGTATCTGCAGGAGCTGGTGAAGCAGGCGAGCCAGTCGCTGGCGGGTAAAAACTTCCCGGAGCAGGCCGCCGGCGAGCTGCGTAACAACGTGATGACCGCAACCTCACTGCTGGCGCAGATGAAGCTGCAGTCGACCGCCGACCAGAATGCGCTGGACGGCATCGATCGCAACATGCAGTACCTGCAGCAGCAGGTATCGACCATTATCTCAACGTCCTATCAGGGCAACTATCAGTGGGGGACCGGCAATGACTGATTTTACGGTGCCGGACAAGATCGCAGCGTTCTGGCAGGGCAATTCTCAGCGGGGTATCCGTCATGACTGAAGTCTGGACCATTTACGGCGGTGACATGTGGCGGCAGGTGTTCAACGGCGTTGTCACCGTCATCGGCAGCGACACGTACGACACGCTGAAGCGCATCGTCGGGTTGTTTGGCGTGCTGGGCGTAATGTTCAGCTTTGTCAAATCGCGCAACCCGACGGTATTTCTCCATTGGCTGGCCGTCTTCTTCGTGATCACTTCAGTGCTGCTCGTACCGAAGCGCAGCGTGCAGATTGTCGACGTCACGGACCCGGCGGCGGTGTACGAAGTGGACAACGTGCCGGCGGGGCTCGCCTTCATCGCCGGGCTGACCACGTCCACGGAGTTCGGGCTGGCGCGCCTCTATGAGTACAGCTTCTCGCGTCCGGACTCGCTGACCTACACGAAGTCGGGCATGCTGTTCGGCTCGCAGATCGTGGCGCAGACCACGGACTTCCGCTCGCAGAACCCGCAGCTGTCGCAGATGCTGACCGACTACGTGGAGAACTGCGTGGTAGGCGACATCCTGCTGAACAACAAGTACACCGTGTCGCAACTGCTCAATAGCACCGATCCGCTGACGCTGATCACCGATAACCCGAGCCCGCTGCGCGGCCTGTATCAGGATACCGGCGGCGGACGCCAGTTTATCACCTGCCAGCAGGCGGCGGCGGTCATCAAAAACCTTATCGGTGCGGACGTGCGCATCGGCGGCACGACGTGGCACGCGCTGGCCACGCGTATATTCGGCACCCGCGTGAGCGGGGATACGCTGCTCGGCAACGCGATGGACGAGAGTTACAACTTCTTTTACGCGGGCGGCCTCAGCGCCTCGCAGATCATGCGCAACAACATTACCAACGCGGCCATCCGCGACGGCTGGAAGGGCTTTGCGGCACGATCGTCGGATACCGCCAACCTGCTGAACCTCGCCACCGAGTCAAGCCTGACCAAGCAGCGCATCAGCTGGGGTGCGGGCGGGGTTATTGCCGCGCGCACGCTGCCGATGTTCCAGTCGCTGATGATGCTGGTCCTGATTGCGCTGTTCCCGCTGGTGATCGCGCTGGCGCTGGTGAATCACGATATTTTCGGACTGAAAACGCTGAAGCTGTACGCGGGCGGGTTTATCTATTTCACGATGTGGCCGGTGATGTTCGCCATCCTCAACTCGCTGGCCAACTTCTACCTGCAGACCAAAACCGGGGCGACGCCGCTGGTGCTGGCCAATCAGGACCAGGTGGCGCTGCAGCATTCGGACGCGGCCAACATCGCGGGCTACCTGAGTATGTCCATTCCGGTGCTGGCGTTCTTCCTGACCAAAGGGGCGGCGTCAGTGGGCTCGCAGGTTGTGGGTAGCGTGATGAGTTCGGCTGCGTTTGCAACCGGCGGGCAGGCGTCCACCACAGCGGACGGCAACTGGTCGTTTAACAACATGTCGATGGATAACGTCAGCGCCAACAAGTTTGACACCAACATGCTCCGCCGTTCGGGGTCGCAGAGCATCCAGACCGGCAACAATGCGATGATGACGCAGACGGCGGACGGCCACACGGTGGTGGATACCAGCCAGGCGATATCCAACCTGCCGGTGAGCATGCGGCTGAGCTCGCTGGCCAGCAGCGGGTTCACCGAACAGGCGCGGCAGGCGGAGCAGCAGGCGCAAAGTTCGCTGGATGGCTACAACCACAGCGTGACCAGCGGCTTCCAGCAGATGAACCAGCTGACGCAGCAGAGCGGCAACAGCGACACCGTCACGCAGGGCAGCGACAACAGCGTGGCCACCAGTGTGAGTCGCGGGGTCAGCAAAATGCAGTCGGCGGTGGAAAGCTATGCGAAGTCGCACAACGTTTCCGAGCAGCAGGCGTATAACCAGCTGATGGATATCACCAATCAGGGGAGCGCCGGTGCGGGTGTCAGGGGATATGTGAAATTTGATTCCGGCGACCAGCTGGCCGGGAAACTCGGTAAGTGGGCCACAGGCCTCAGCGCCGGCGGTGAGGGTAATATCAGCGCTGATCTGCGCCGTACTACCGGTAGTTCTCACGGCACGCAGGACAGTCATTCGGAGGGCCGTGATAACCGTCATGACCAGAACAGCCAGGAGGCGCGCGACTTCCGTCAGGGCATGGACATGGTGACGTCGACCCGTCTGAGCGAGTCGGGCAGCCACACGGACAACCAGTCGAACTCGCTGGCACAGCAGTTTGCGGCGACGCTCAACGATGCAAAAAGTCAGTACCATCAGTATACGGAGAGCAGCACGCGCAGCCAGGAGTTCAGCCGCATGGCCACGCTGTCGCAGACTCAGAGCGCTAGCCTGGACGCCAACTACAATCAGGAGTTCGTGGACTGGACTACGGCGAAGTACGGCAGCGACGCGCAAAACATCCTGACCAACGTCCGGAGCGCGCAGGGTGCGGCCACCGAGTTTATGCACGAGCGGCTTGAGCCGGAAATAATGCGCAACTACGGCGCCCGGACTGACCAGGTGAATGGCCAGCCGCTGCAGCCGGCTCAGTCACTGGACGTTCCGGGGGGAGCGCGTAGTAGTGGTGTTGAGAGGGTTGGCGTGCCGGAAGCTGTCAGCGGCGGTGCTGTCCGCACGGCGTCTCATCCCAGCCAGCATTCGTCTGCGGAGAGACGCGGCAGCGGCGTCACAGAGGAAAGCGTGCAGACACGTGAACGTAATCTGACCGCGCCGGCAGGTGCCCCGTCGCAGGCCATGAGCGAAGATTTTCGCAGTGGCTCACAACGCGTGGGCGAGAAGGCGTCGGGTGCCGGCATTGAAAGTAGCGTGGCCAACAAGGTTGCAGCACAAAGATCTGGCCTGATGGAAACAATCAGGGAAAATGACGGTAAAATCGCTGAAAATAAAACCACTGTTCAGACGTCCAGTGATATACTGAGGCATGAGCATGATGCTGCTAAGGGTAGTTTCAAAGCTGGTCATGATAAAGAGTTAAACGAACAAGGTCAGAAGCCCAGAGAAAGTCTTGGAAACGACTTTGATAAAAAACTAAAGGAACTCAGGCGGCGTGCCGGATAAGTAAGGGGTGCTAGCGATGATGTATAACGATATTAAGAAGGATGCGGATTTTATTTTTGAAAGCCTTGCATCCGGAGAGCGATTGATTCCCTCTGCATTCGATGTAATCAAATCGAGTGCTGTTTTCCCTATGTCTTGCTTGTCATTTTATGCATTATCGCTCGCATACATCATCTATAGTTTTGTACCCCCAGATGATGTCTGGATTAATCCAATCTTGCATTATCAGGGGCTGACGTTGGCTTTTGGCGGCTTCACTCTTATCCTGGCCATTGCGATAATGGCCATGTTGTACACTCCGTTTATGCTTTTGACCTCCATCCCCAAAGAAGTCAGGATTAAGTCATTACTGATACAGAGGTTAACTGCTCTCTTTAGGAAAATAAGTGAAGTAGCAATAGTCATAAATGGCATGTTAGCAATCGCTGCGGCATTTATTCCGCAGTTATTTTATGCCGCTCCGTTCGTTCTTCTAATTAGTTACCTGATCATGCAGGCATCAATAAGCTCAGAATTAACGCGTTATGGCATTGCTGGGGCGATGAGTAAATTCGCCAAGATTATTAAAAAGATTTAAGTTCTCTCGGCTCCTGCCGATACCCCTTTCGGCACTCTGACGGAGGGGTTCTCTCCAAAAAACACCCATTAAAACAGCGTGCCCCGGGGCGCGCTTGTCCCGTTTTTTCCGTAAAACAAGGATACGTCTATGAAAAACCGTAACGCCTTCGTGGCGGCGATTGCCGCTGCTTCCCTGATGCTTTCTGGCTGTGGTGCCATGAGTACCGCCATCAAAAAACGCAACCTCGACGTCAAAACCCAGATGAGTCAGACCGTCTGGCTTGAGCCATCCAGCCAGAAGACTGTTTACCTGCAGGTTCGCAACACCTCCGACAAGGACATGAGCGATCTGGAGCCATTGCTGGCGCAGGACCTGCGCGCGAAGGGCTATACCGTGACGTCAAATCCTGACGCTGCGTACTACTGGATTCAGGCCAACGTTCTGAAGGCCGAGAAGATGGATCTGCGTCAGGCACAGGGCTTCCTGTCCTCCGGCTACGAAGGGGGCGTGCTGGGTGCCGCGCTGGGCAGCGGGATCACCGCCTATAACAGCACCTCTGGCGGAGCTATCCTCGGTGTCGGTCTGGCTACCGGCCTGGCCGGTATGGCCGCAGATGCACTGGTAGAGGATGTTAATTTCACGATGGTGACCGATCTGCAGATTTCTGAACGCAGCAAAACTGCAGTAACCACGGACAACGTGGCGGCGCTGCGTCAGGGCACTTCCGGCATCAAACTGCAGACCAGCAGCGAAGAGGGCAACCGCATGAAATACCAGACCCGCGTGGTGTCAAACGCGAACAAGGTCAACCTGAAGTTTGAAGAGGCGAAGCCGGTGCTGGAGGCGCAGCTGGCGAAGTCTGTTGCCGGGATCATGTAATTCAGTCAGCTGACAGATGCGGGAGGCGCCATGCGCAGAAAAATTGAACGACTGGCGTCTTCACTGCCCGGCTTCCTGAATCTGATGCTGACAGCCGCCATCATCACCCTGCTGCTCGTGAACGTAACGGACAGCTGGCTCCCCTGGCGTTTTGTGGACTGGCTCAGGTTGCTCGATGCCACGCCGGGTGGAGCGGGAACGGGAGAGTTCTGCATGTTCATGCTGGCGGCGATGTTGCTTTATATCATCAGTATGGGGGCGTGCGGGCTGGTCCTGACCGCCGTGCTGCAGGCTGCCATAAAACGCATTCTGAAGCTTGCAGGCCGCTGAATTACCTGGTATTACTTAACGACCGGTGAGAACCGGCGGCACGCGCCTTAAGGAGAAATGAGAACACTCTCCTGACAACGGGGCGCCTGCCGACCCCCGTCTGTGCCCCCCGGGCTGCGGACACCGGGACAGCACCACCACCACCACGGGTGCTGTCCTCCTCCCTCACGGGATCCCCTTTTACGCTTCCCCCCTGATGCACGGGGTGGCGGGAGCGTGGCTCTGATTTCCCTGAAGTATTACTGCTGCGCTTCGCGCGCGTCGGGAATAGCGTTGTAACGGCTGTATTTAACCCCTGTTCTTAACTTCCTGAAGGAAAACCCCATGCTCACATTCAACGGTGCGGCACGCACCCTTATTGTCTGGACTACCCTGTTTTTTGCCTGGAGCGCCCTCGTGCTGTGGCAGTTCGGGCCTGATATCGTCAAAACCATCATGACCGAAAGCCATCTGTTCGCGTTCGATCTCGCCACCCGCACGATGCAGGGCAATATGATGCCGCCTGGTGTTATCACTGCGCTGCTGGTTTTACTGGTGCTGACGGCCGGCAGCGTGCTGTCTGCCCTGACGCTTGCCTGCTGGAACCTGCTGTTCCTTGCCTGCGGTCTCCCCCTGATGGCTGGTCACTGGCTGCAGCGCCGCACGGGACATAACCACACGCCCGCACTTCGCACCCTGAAATAATCTCCTGGGCCCGCGCGGCCCTCAGCCACTTTCTCTCCCTGCAACAGCCTGCCCGATTTCCCCGGGCGGGCTGCGCCTGCGCGCTTTCCGGAGTTTCCCATGAGTTTTACCCCTAAATACCTGACACAGGGTGGCCAGATGACGGCCTACCGCCTGCGCATGTTTGCGCAGGTCAGCAACTGGATATTTCACTGGATGCTGCTGCTGTTCGTGGCGGCCACCGCAGGTCTGTTCTGGCTGACAACGCCTGACGACGTACTGCGTAACGGCTTCTGGTACTGGGCGGCGTGGCCCACCCATTCGCTACTGGGTCTGTCCCCTGGCGCGGCCGGCGCTACGTGGGACATCTTCTGGCACTGCGGCGAAGGTGCACAGCTCTGCACCATAAAGCTGACGCCGGCGCAGCTGCTGGCCAATCCGTGGATGCAGGAGATGGGCCGCCAGTTTATGGCGAACCTGCGCTTTATCGCGACCGCATGTGGCATCGCCGCCAGCCTGCTCTGGTGCCTGATTGCCTGGTACGTGGGGCGCATCGGCAAGAAGGAGAGCGAGGACGAATTTATCTCGGGTATGACGCTCACCGATAAGCCGAAGGAGGTAAACCGGCTGCTGAAAAAGGCTGGCGAGAAGTCCGATCTGCAGATTGGCGGCCTGAACATGGTGAAGAACGCCGAGGTCATGAACTTTCTGATCCACGGCACCATCGGCGTCGGCAAGTCCACGCTCATCCGCTGGCTGCTGGACTATATCCGCCGGCGCGGCGATCGCGCGATCGTGTACGACTCCGGCGGCACCTTCATCGAGACGCACTACGACGAGCGCCTGGACAAAATCCTGAACGCGCACGACAGCCGCTGTGAAAACTGGGTGCTGTGGCGCGAGGCGCGCGACGTGGTGGACTACGAGAACATGACGGCGGCGCTGATGCCGGTGGAAGGGGACTCCGACCCGTTCTGGGTGTCTTCGTCGCGCACCATCTTCAGCGACACGGCCATGCAGTTTGCCTCACGCCCCGATCGCAGCATCGAGACGTTCCTGAAGACCTGCCTCTCGATCGACCTGAAAAGCCTGCGCGAGTTTCTCAAAAACACCCCGTCGGCCAACCTGGTCGAGGAAAAAATCGAGAAAACCGCCATCTCCATCCGCTCGGTGCTGACCAACTACGCCAAGTCGCTGCGCTACCTGCAGGGGCTGGATAAAGAGGGCAAACCGGAGTTCAGCATCCGCGAGTGGATGACCGACGCGCAGTACGACAGCAGCTGGCTGTTTATCTCCACCACAGCCCGCCACCGCAAGGCAGTGCGCCCGCTGATATCCATGTGGCTGTCGCTGGCCACCCTGCTGCTGCAGAGCATGGGGGAGAACAGCGACCGTCGCGTGTGGTTCGTCGGCGATGAGATTGCCAGCCTGCAGAAGATACCGGAGTTCAACGAAACGCTGGCCGAAGCGCGCAAGTTCGGCGGCTGCTTCGTGCTGGGTATCCAGAACATCCCGCAGCTGGTGCACATCTACGGCCGCGAGATGGCCAAAGCCATCTTTGACCTGCTCAACACCCGCGCCTACGGCCGCTCGCCGAGCGCCGAGGTGGCCAAAATGGTGGAAGAGGAGCTGGGCCATCAGCGCCGGCGCGAGGCGCGCGAACAGAACAGCTACGGCCTCGACCAGATTCGGGACGGTATCTCCATCAGCAGGGACAAGGTCAACGAGCCCATCGTGGACTACGACCAGATTATGAAGATGCCCAACCTGCGCTTTTACGTACGCCTGCCGGGCGAATACCCGGTGGTGAAGCTGAGCCTGAAGTACCGCAAACAGAAGAAATATCATCCGGCGCTGATGGAGCGCGACTTCCGTGACCGGCTGAGTCCCGAACTCGAGCGCATCATCGAAAATAACGAGCGCAGCGCCCGGGCGGCGGACATTTCGTTCCCGACCGGAGAGGAGTGGCTGGAAGGGGAGGACCGCGCTTCCGCGCCCGCTCCGGTTAAACCTGCGGCTGCCTCGCCGTCCGCCGCGCCGGCAGAAGCTGACGTCCCCGTGACGACGCCGGAGCCGGCTACCGTGAGAGAGGGGAAGCCGTCTGTCGCACCGGGCCAGCCTGCTGTTCCCGCTACGCCTGCCCCCGACATAAGCGCATCGTCAGGGTCTTCTAACGTGCGACCGTTCCCGCGCCGCGAAGTAGTTCCGCGCGTCACTACGGTTCCGGCTGAATCATCCACACCTGCCATTGTTCCGGAGGGCGGTACCGCCACAGCACCGTCGAAAACCATCAGGGTTGTTCCTACGCCGGCACCGGCCAGGAAAGAGGCGGGTTCGCCGCTTTCTCCACTGGAGAGGATGAGAAGGCTCCAGAACAGCACATCAGGTAATGCAGGAACCGACAGCGAAGCCCCCGCGGGTGAAGCCCCCGAACTGCACATGCAGATGGAAAAAGACGACGGGGGCCGGCTGACCGTGCGGCACATCAGCCCGCGTAAAACCGAACAGCAACGTAAGGAGGAGCGCGCCGCACAGCACGGCGACGCCAACGAGCGTATGGCCGACGACGAAAAAAACATCCTGCGACACCGCGACGACTACGCGGCGTACCAGGAGATGAGTGACAGCCTGGACCCGGGAGGGTATGAACGATGATGACCGTTGCTCCGGTGGCCTCTGCCGCCGACGCTGCCGGCTACTACAGCAGCAAGGATAACTACTACTTTATGGACGACATGCCCACCCAGTGGCTGGGGGAAGGCGCGCGCGAGCTGGGGCTGGAAGGCCCGGTCGATCTCGATACTTTCACCGGAATTCTGCACGGCAGCCTCCCCAACGGTGTGGTACTGGGTAAGGACGTTCAGGGTGCACACGTGCACCGCCCCGGTCATGACTTTACCTTCTCGGCACCCAAGAGCGTCTCAATGCTGATCCTCGCCGGCGGCGATAAACGCCTGCTGGAGGCGCACCACGATGCGGTGAAAGAAACGCTGGCCATCATGGAACAGATGGTGAGCGCGCGCGATACGAAGGACGGCGTCACGCGCATCACGCCAACCGGGAAAATGGTCGCTGCGCTGTTCACGCACGACACTTCGCGTAACCTCGACCCGCAGATCCATACTCACGCAGTGGTGGCCAACGTGACGGAGCTGGACGGGAAGTGGAAAGCGCTGGCTACCGATGCGATCCACGGCGCCGGCTTCATCGAAACGGTGTACCGCAACCAGATAACGTACGGCAAAATTTACCGCAACCTGCTGAAAGGTAAGGCGGAGGATATTGGGTATGAAACGTTGCCCACCGGCGGCCGGCACGACCTGTGGGAAATAAAGGGCTTTACCGGGGAGGTACTGGACGAATTCTCATCGCGCCATCGTGAAATCCATGCGCGCGCAGGCGAAGACGCTTCACTGAAAAGCCGCGACGTGGCAGCGCTGGATACGCGCCAGCGCAAGCAGGATATCAGTCAGTATGGCGCAGACGAAATGGCACCGTTACGCACCCGGCAGGAACCGCCCGCCTCACCAGAGCTGGCTGTGAATACGTCTGGCAGAGTCCCTGAAGCAGGCACTGAGGCGACGTTAAAATCCGCAGTCCGGGAGCAGGAGGAGCCGATCGCTAAGCCGGAAACCGCAGACGGACGGGCCCGTCTGCGCGATCGCTGGCAGCGGCAGATGGACGACGTCGGTTTTGATCTTCAGGGCGTCATGAATGAAGCCCGCGAGCGTGAAAAATCCCGGCCTGATGCCGGTGAGGTGCAGGACGCGCCAGTGCAGGCGATGGAGGCGGTCCGCACCGCCATTTCCGTGCTGAGCGACAACAAAACGCGGTTTACCTATGGGGACATCCTGCTGACCGCACACAACGCCGGTGAGCTGCAGAACAGCATTCCGGACCTGCGCAGGGCGCTGGATCAGGCGATTCATGACAACCTGCTCGTGCCTCTCGACGGTGATAAGGGTGTATTTACCTCGCACATTCACCTGCTGGATGAGCTGTCGGTGCAGTCGCTGGCGGCGGATATTCTGAAAGAGAACAGGGTGGTCAGTTTCAGCCTCACCGGCAGTCCGGTTCCCGGGCACCTTGAGCACGTGGCCCGGGCGCCCGCCGTTATCATCAGCGCACCGGCCTCAGTCGGCCGTCTGCGTGCGGTAACAGAAGAACTGGTGACAATGTCACGTGAACAGGGGCGCGAGGTCAGTGTACTGACCAGTTCAGCCGAGCGCGCACTCAGCTTTGCCAAATCACCGGCGCTCAAAGACCGGCTTCTCCACCGCAGCCGCATGCTTGATGGCACCTTCAGCCTTGCCCCCCAGAGTACAGTCATCGTGGAAAGTGCGGAAAAGCTCAGCCTGAAGGAAATGCTGGTGCTGACCGGAGAGGCTCAGCTGCAGAACGCGCAGCTGCTGTTTCTGGACAGCGCCGGACGGCAGTCAAACGCGAACGCACTGTCCGTGCTGACCGCAGCGGGGGTAGAACGTCAGAGCCTGAACGCACCGTCTGACGGTATTGAGGTCCGCGTGACCAGCATTCAGGACAAGCGCGAGCGCTATCGTGCACTCGCAGAGCGTTTTGCCGGAATGGACCCCGCAGCCGGTCCCGTGACGGCGGTTGTGGCCGGTCCGCGTGAGCAGGCCCAGCTGACCGGTGTCATCCGGAATGCGCTGAAAGAAGCCGGACGACTGGGGGAGGCGCCGGTCAGCATTGTGGCGCGCACGCCGGTATATATGACAGCAAAAGAGCGTCGCCTCCCTCAGACCTACCGCGCCGGTATGGTGCTGGAAGACAGGTCGGAGAGAAATGAAACGCATCACTACGTCATTGACCGCGTACATGATGAAACCCGCATGCTCTCCCTGATCGACGGGGATGGTGTACTGTCCCGTGTAAAGCTCAGCGCACTTTCCGGTGACTGGCGCCTGTTTACACAGTCTCAGCTGGAGGTTGCTGCGGGGGAGCGGCTGTTTGCGCTTGCCGGCGACAAAAACGCCGGGCTGAAGGCACGTGATCGCCTCACCGTCACGTCCGTTGAGAATGGCGCACTTGTCGTGCAGCGGGAGGGGCAGAAAAAGCCGCTGCGTATCGACCCGGCAAATCCGCTTTACGTTACATACGGCTACGTCAGTGCCCCCGGAAGCCGGGACAACGAGCACGGTACCGTGCTGGCCAGCCTCGGGGCTCAGGATCTGTCGGTCAGCATGATTAACGCGCTGGCGCAGTCTGGCCATGAGGCCGAAATATTTACCGGCGAAGCCCTGAGCCGGGCGGAAGAGAAGCTCGGCCGCCTGCGCTCAACACGCTCCCCGCTGTCTCTGGTCCGTCAGGCCAGCGGGAAGGAAGACGCCAGTGAGGCCATAGACACGCTCAGTACGCAGCTGCTCTCTGACGCGCAGAAAGCCGTTACGCGCGGCGTCGCGCAGATGCGGGAGGTCGCTTTCTCCCGGACAAAACTGCTTGATGAGGCGCTGACGTTCTGTGGTGACCTGAAGCTCATCGAAAATGAAATTACCCGGCAGGTTAAGGAAGGTGATCTCATCGGGGTACAGACCAGCGCCGGGCCCAACTTCGTTGCGCGGTCCACATGGGAGATGGAAAAAGCCATCCTCGGTGAAATCGATCGGGGCAAAAACACACAGGTGCCGCTGATGGCACAGGTCGATCCGTCTCTTCTGTCAGGCCTGACGCAGGGGCAGAAAGAGGCCACCTCGCTTATTCTGAAGAGTCCGGACCGCTTTACGGCCGTGCAGGGGTATGCGGGCGTCGGTAAAACCACCCAGTTTAATGCGGTAAAGGCGGCTATTGATACCCTGCCGGCTGACGTGCGTCCGGTTATCGTCGGGCTGGGGCCGACTCACCGGGCGGTAAAAGAGATGGCGGGGACGGGCATCGATGCGCAGACGCTTAAGTCGTTTGTACTGGACTGGCAGACGCGCAGCGCCGCCGGTGAGGACGTCCGCTACGACAATATGCTGTTTCTTATCGATGAGTCTTCCATGATCGGTAACCAGGACACCGCGGCGGCGTACCGCGCAATCGCTGCCGGCAACGGCCGTGCCGTGGCGGTGGGGGACATTGCGCAGCTGCAGTCGCCTGAAAGTGGCGCGCCGTTCCAGCTGATGCAGGAGCGGAGCCCGATCGACGTCGCGGTGATGAAGGAAATCGTGCGCCAGCGTGATACGGCGCTGAAGTCTGCGGTTTACAGCATCATCGGTAATGATTCCGCAGCGGCGCTGAGAAAGATTGAAAGCGTCGCGCCAGACGTTGTACCCCGCCGGTCAGGTACGGTGGTACCTGGCGGATCAATTGTTCAGTCAGCAGACCCGGTGTCCAGCATTGTGGCTGACTTTATGAGCCGCACCGATGAGGCGCGGGAGCAGACCATGATCATGGTGCAGCTGCATGAAGACCGCAGAGCCATCAACGAGGGCATCCATAATGCGATGGTGGCGGCGAAAGAGCTGGGCGGGGAAGCCCGGACCGTCTCTGTCCTGGACCGGATTAATGGCGGGCGGCACGATTTTAACCGCATAAAGGACTGGGAAACCGGTCAAGTGGTCATGGCGAACCAGCGGTATCTGCACGTTACCGGCGTGGACCACGAAAATGGCAACGTCACCCTGCGGGATGAAGCGGGGCGCACGCACTACTGGTCGCCGCAGGAGCTTAACGCAATGGAAATCGAGGTTTTTGAACACCGTGAAATTGAGCTGCGCACCGGTGACAGCGTCCGCCTGAGTAAAACCCAGAAGCAGGCCGGTCACGCTGCGCACGAGCAATACCGTGTCGATGAACTGCGCGAAAACGGTGAGATTGTTCTGCGTAACGGCAGCGGGGTGAAGGTCATCGACCCGGCGACAACGCTGGCAGACCGGCACGTGGATTACAGCTGGGCGGTCACCGGCTATGGTGCACAGGGTGCCAGTGCCCGGTACTCGCTGGCGCTGGAAGGCGTGGAAGGTGCCCGTAAGCGGATGAGCGGCGCGCGGGCGTTTTATATCAACGTCTCACGCGCGAAGGACCATGTCCAGATTGTTACAGATGACAGAGCCGGCTGGATGGAGACGCTCGGCGTCCGAAAAAACGGACCGGCGACGGCGCATGACGCGCTTATGCCGGAGCCTGAGCGGGATCAGGCCCGGCGGATCTGGGCGATGGGGCAGGCCGCGTCGAAAACCGCAATTGGCCGTGCGTACCTGCGGTCAAACGGCCTCAGCGGCAGCCCCGTGACGGCACGTATCATCCCGCCGACGCGAAAGTTCCCTGAACCCCACCTGGCCCTGCCGGTGTTTGACGGTAACGGTAAACCGGCGGGCCTGACAATGGTTCCGCTGCGCCCCGGAAGCGGTGACGTCGATCGGGGGGCCGAGCGGCGTATCGTCACCGACGGCGCGCAGGCCGCACTTGTACAGAAAAGCCGGAACGGAGAAACACTTGTGGTGGCCACGCTGGAAGAGGCGCTCAGCGCGGCGCGAGAATACCCGACATCCGGCATTCTGCTGAAGACCGGGGACGCCGCTCCGTCTCCGCAGCTGCTGAAGGTTTCCGGCGGCCTGGAGCCGCTCGCCGGGGCGGCGGTGGAAGAGGCGGTCAGAAGCCTGCAGAGCCCGCCGCCTGTTCCGGATGAACCGGTCACGCCGGCGGCACCCACCGGCATTGGCGACGAGACCATCAGAGACCTCGTCAGGCAGGACGTGCATCAGCCTGATGTGCCGGACGCGCCGGAGGTGCAGACAAGCGTCAGAGACGGGCGGGCAGACGTGGCGGCAGAGGAAAAACTCGCCGCAGACCTCAGCCGTGCAGTTCCACAGGAGGCGGCTGACATTGAGCAGCCTGTGGACCCTGTCGCGAAGCCTGCCGTGGACGAAACGGACCTGGCCGGCCGGGTTCTGGAAGGTAGCCGGCAGGCTTATCCGGAGGTCAGGATGCCGGAGGAGAGCCGGGAGCAGCCGGTGCCTTCAGGAAAAGGAGAATCAGAGCTGGCAACAGAGCTTGCCGCAGGTTCGCGGACGGACAGGGAGATTGCGGCGGGGATCAGCATGCCGGCTCAGCACGAGGGCCCCGAGCGCCTGCCGCCCGAACTTTCTCACGAGCCGTCCCGGAACATACAAAAAGAACGTTAATTACTGCGGCCCGCCCTGTGCGGCCGCCTCACCTTCCGCCTGCTCCGCGCAGGCATGCGAGAGAAATCATGAAACAGATCCTGAAACTGGCCGCCATTGCGCTGGCCATGAGCACCGCTTTGCCCTCAGCACCATCGAATGCGGCTGAGGCTGCAGACTTTACCCCCGCGCAGCAGGCCCGCATAGGTGAAATTGCCGCTGACTACCTGGTGGCGCATCCCGACGTGCTCATTGAGGTGAGCAAAAAGCTGCAGGCGCGCCAGCAGGCGATGCAGCAGCAGGCTTACGTGCAGTCTGCGCTTAAAGCTCACCGGCTGCTGATGCAATTCGACGGCGTACCGGTTAAGGGGCCGGCGGATTCGAAGGTCATCGTTACGGAGTTCTTTGACTATGAATGCATCGCCTGCAGCATGATGGCGCCGGTGATGGAAAAGGTGATGGCCGCCAACGCCGGCGTACGCTTTGCCTTCCGTGACTGGACCATCTTTGCCTCACGCTATCCGGAATCGACGCTGGCCTCGCACCGCGGGCTGGGTATTTACCGCAGGCAGGGCGCGGAGGCCTACATGGCCTTCCACAACGGGATTTACCGGACCGGGCACAACGAGGGGAAACTCACGGCAGAGGATATTGAAAAGGTGGCCACGGCCGCCGGCGCAGGTGCCGCTTCCGGTGATGACAGCGCCGTTTCCGACAGGCTCATCGAAAACAACGACGCGCTGGCGGAGATGCTGGGACTGACGGGCACGCCGGGCATTGTCGTCATGCCGGCTGAGAATGCCACGGCAGACAACACCACCGTCATCCCGGGCGTCGTCAGTGAAGACGTCCTGCAGCAGGCCATCGTCCGCGCGGGCGGAAACTAAAAAAGCCCGGTGCAGAACCGGGCAACCAGCAGCGCCGGCATTATCAGAATGGTTTCATTGCCAGCGCCTGAGGGGGTATCGGCCATCCCGCCAGAACCTTTACCCCCTGACGGCCACGTCGTTCAGGCTGTTCGTTCCTCGCGCCGCTGCGGTACGCCTCAGCCTGAACGCCCTGCCCGTCGCCTGAATGGCGATCGTCCGCGATCGTTCCGCTGAATAATGAAAAATTACCCGTCCCCCGTGCTCTCAGTCGTTTCAGCGTCCCGCCAGGCGCAGAACTGCGTTAAGCCACAACCGCAGTTGTGATGACGGTCACGGTAAAATTTATCGGTGAACTTTTTTTATCCATACGATTCGTGCTATGTGCAATCTGTGCTGGATTTAACCGGTTGAGATGGGTATTCTTTTCAGAATTCGCCGGGAGGCGATCCTTTTTAGATCCTTGTCGAATACTGTGGTGGTTGATGACGGGGATGTGCGAAAACCTGTGGCCGGACATGCGCGGCGCGGGCAGAATTGAACCGGATGGGACGTATCCGTTAAAACGTCCAGGGTACGGAGCGCGGCATTTACCGGGCTCTGAATGCAAAAACCCCCTGACTCTGCTTAATCAACTTGGCGGAAGATTCAGAATCAGGGGGTCCAAAAGCAGGCGCTGCGCCTGCAAAGGATTATAACGCATGCAGTTCATAAGACAACCCCTGTCCGCCATAAGTTCAGGACAGGGTGAATGACCAGATTTTAATCGGGTTAAACGACCCGACCTCCAGACCTGACGGGCGCCATCGCGGCGATCACGCCGTCACCTGCAAATGTCCTGAGCCCGTCTGGTTCGCGCCGCAGAACTATCGACCGCTGCCGGGTGAGTTCGGCCACGCCATGCGCCGGCTCGTCGTGAAAGACCGGGCCACCGGCCAGCTGCGCCTGCGCCAGCGGATCTCACGCAATCCGTATTTCGTCAGGCTGCGCCACGCGGCCGGCCGCGAGCGCGACTTCCGGCCGGAGCGCCGCGCGCTGATTGACGCGATCATTCCATTGCTGATACAGCGCGCTGATATAGCCACCTGGGTAGTCACCGTTAACGTTGGCAGTCTCGCAGAAGAGCTCAGCCCGAAAGATGATAACGGCGACGTCATACCCGGCACCCGGGTCGAGCCGTGCCGGCTGTCGCGCCTTTTTCCGGAGCTGGCGCGATACGGGCTGCTGGAGATGCCTTCGCTTGAGTGGGACCCGGTTGAGAAATTCTGGATGCCGCGCCATATCGTGCTCACCGATCGTTTCTGGCAGCTGTGCGGCGTCAATATGGATAAGCTGTATGTCCAGCGTAACGAGCGCCTTGTAGCTGAAGCGGAGGGCATTATCGAACCGGGTACGCATGAATCGGTGCGCGCCGCCCGCCAGCGCTGGTATGAGAACATGCGCATGGCCACGCTGCTGAAGCGGCGTGAAAAGGCCGTGAAAGAGAAGCGCCGCAAAAAGCTGGGCAAACTTCCGCTCGACGAGCGCCGTACGGCGATGGCCAGCTGGCTTATCCGGACGCTGCCGAACCACGAGCTGATGAACACCGACGCGGAGGCCTTTGACCGCCTGGTGTGGCAGAACCTGAACCAGCTGGAGCTCGGCCTCGGCTACGAGCCGGCCCCGCCCGACGTCGTCCACTGACGAACACCTGCGAATTTTACCGCCTTAACTGGCGGTAAAGGCGTTTGTGCCGCAGATAAAATCGCGCATTTCCGGCCCGCCGCGGCATCCGTTTTCCCGCAAAATATCCCTCATTCGCGCTGCTCTCCGGTCGCGGAATTTTTTATCCACACTTACCCGCAATCGTAAAGCGTGACTTACCTGCAAACAGATCTGAAATTACCCGCAAAACATTCCTGACTTACGTCAGAAAGAATTAATCAGAAAAGATAAATAAGGTGTTCATGCCGGCATTCTGCGGGGATAAATAAGGCCTTCGCTTACAGCGGCCGTAAACGTCCGCGCCACTCAGAATTTGAAGCACCTCCCGCTGACGCGGGCCCCTTCTGAGCAGTTAGTTACAACAGACAAAGAATTCACTGTAATCAGCCAGTTCTGAACCATCCAGCCCCTCTCAGGCCGGACCCGCGCCGTACCTGAAGCCCGGTTGCCCCCACTGACCAGCCCCGGCCGCCCGGCCCGGAGGGCCGGAACTGCAGTGGCTGATAAATGGATGCTGTAACTACAGAGTCTGAGCTGCTTTATGGCCGGAGGCCCGCGGTATCTTTCTTTCGTCTCCGACCATCTGACTGATAAGCTGCTGACAGGCCGCTGCTTAAACGGCGTCGATCAGGGCGGGGTTGGGCTTTCGCCACCATCGGCCCTGTAACCGGCTCTGCCGGGCTAACGGCGCCAGCTGGCATCTGAGCAGTCCTGAACGGTTTCTGGCGCCTCCATGCCGCTCACGCGGCATTCACAGGACGGGCTGCGCACTGCTCGCCCGTCCGGCTACGTCTGAGAGGTAAGTGCGATGCAGATGACTCAACAGCAGCACGGGGAGCTGGAGAGGGTTTACACCATGATCGGCGCCGTCGTCATGGCCATGGCCGGCGACGGTCTTGAAACCACGCGGCTGCGGATTGCCGGCTTTATCCGCGGAGAACTGGCCAGAACGCAGGCATGGTCGCCGGAGATGGAAACGGCCATGCTGAGTGCGATCGAGACGCTGGAAATCTATCCTGACCAGGAGGTCGTGGAGAGGCACCGCGATGGCGGCGACTGGGCTCTCTGAGGGCTGATGACGTCCTGAAATACCGAATATCAGGGCCAGTTTATTCTGTGGCGCTGTAACCGGCTCCGGCTCACTGCGCCCGATGGCATCAGCGCCGTCCTGAATTCTTTCTGACGCCTCCATGCCGCTCATGCGGCATTCAGGGGCCGGCTGCGCACTGCTTGCCTGCTTCTATCAAAATCCTCGTTATAAATGGTATCAAGCCACGCATAATTCAGCCGATATACTGAACAGATCCCACATAGAAACAGGAATAAAATGAAACTATTAACCAGCTTAACTCTGGCTGCAGCTGTTCTTTTGACAGGCTGTGCAACAAAACCGCAATCTTCTGCTCCCCTCTATCTGAAAACGGAAATGCAGTCTCCTGTTTCCGGAAAAGCAGGATATACAGATCCGGTACTTAGCTACATTAAGGAGGATAAAATCCGTCACATCCGCCTCTATCCGTTGTTGCCTCTTCCGGGTAAACAATTCCACGATGCGCTGGAAAGAAAATTTAACGCGACCACTCTTTATATCGATCTTGTTAAAAATAATGAGGGTTACAAAGCAGAAATCTCTGGGGAAATCAACTATTACGATACCCAAAGATATGTGAACGGCAAACTGGTAGGCGACGTCATTGAATCAGTTCCGGTTCCTCCAGTGACTGTTCAGCTTAACTCTGAAAAGAGTGTAAATATTGAGCTGCCAAGAGGTATTCGGTTTACTGCGCAAATCACTGACGATGTTTTTTCTGATTTTAAACAATGAGTAAAGGCACTTACATATGCCGCTGACGCGGCATAGAGGGCGGGCTGCACACTGCCCGTCAGTCCTCAAATGGGGGCTGATGCTCAACAAATCGTAAACTGCCGCGGAGGATTCCGGATACCAGGACCGCTCTCATTACGCCTGCTCCCGCCCTGATTTGCGGGACTGAAAATCTGCGGAGCCAGCCGGATAAAGTCAGGCCGTGCTGCTGAACCTCCTTCCGGCTCCGCCGGGTTTTCTCAGGCCTGATGATGTCATAAAATGCCGTATTTCAGGGCCATTTTTTCATGTGGTCCGGCATGAAGGACGCGGCTTATGAATAACGACAACGTGAACGTCAGTCACCTGGCGTGGTGCGGCCTGATTGCGCTGCATACCGCCCGCCGCGACGGGATCGTGACTTCACCTGCACAGGACAACCTGTTTCTGACCCGCTGGCTGGCCACCGCCGAAAAGCAGCGTCGCTTTCCCCGGGCGCTGGCGAGCGACATCAGCTGGCTGCTGAAAGAGGGCCGGGAGAAGGGCCTGCGCGCCGACCTGCCCGGCAAGCTCGACTACCTGTGGCGCGCCGGCAACGGCAACCTGCAGGCGCAGAACGACCTGTTCCGGCTCCAGCACGCCCTGCACGCCGTGAAGCTCACCGGCTGGATTTATATGGTGCTGTCAGAAAACGAATGGAGCGGCCGCCGCCAGCTGCGGCTCAGCCCGTCAGTTTCCGGTATTTACCTCCGGCGCAGCGCACTGGATAACGGCTTTGACGAACGCGGACGGCAGCACAGCCCCCTGGACGCGCGCATCACCGGCGACCTGGCCGCGCTGGATAAGCTGCTGCAGCGTTCGGGCTGGCGACGCGAGGCGGCCGGAGGTTCTGATGAACATCAGCATCTTCTCCTCGCGGACGGATTCAGTGCAGCGTGAAGGCAGGACGGAAAGCTGACGAACTTCTCAGACTACAGTGAACCTGCGCGCCAGCTCAGGTTTCACGGCGGGCGGCCGGTAACAACACCCACGTAATCTGAATAATAAATCGTCTGATTTTACTCCCTGAACGGGGCGCTGACCGGCGGCACCCCGCTTTTTCGGACGGCGGCCACGTGAGCGATGGCCCTGACAGGAGCCACACCATGAACAGGCATGAAGTGACGTCTCAGCTGTTTCGCAGCGCGGGCTACGATCCGACCACCGGCGTGCCGGAGCTGGAGTGCCGGAACGGCGCGTGCCGGCGCTGGCTCGCGGTGCCGGCAAAGGTGTATCAGGCCTTCTGCGCGGCCGCGGATGGCGACGCATTTTTCAGGAGCAACATCGGGGGGCGCTATATTTCCCTCCGGGGCAGCCTGCGGCGCGGCGTCTGACGCCATCATCTGCGCATAGGCATCATAGTCTTCCGCGGCCTGCTGCCGCCAGCGACGCACCGGTGCCCGGCGTTCAGCGCGCGCCCGGTAGCCGCAGCGCCGCTCGCGGGCCGCCCGGATCAGGGTCTCCTGCACCCACGTCCAGAACGCGCGGCCCGTGTGCGGCGTCACAGGGTAGCCCGCTTTTTTCATGATTTTCCGGGCGACGTTTTCGCTCCAGCTGCGGATGAGCGAAAAGGCGCCGTGGATATCGCCGCGTGACGTCATGATATTTAATTCGTGAAATTCATTCATATTATCTGCTCCCTGACACGTAACTGTTATCGTCAGATTACGGAATATCTTCAGCTCTGATTTTATATTTATAATATATTCATATTAACATGTTTATATTAATGTCTTTCAGGTGTTAAAATATTTTAACATTATTTTATGGCGGTGAAGGATAATGAAAAAACAGGCTTTAATCATGACGGCATTACTGACCCTTCCCGTTATTCACGGGGCGGAGGCCTCCGTAACGGCCGGCTTTTCGCCCGGGGGCTCGGCGCTGGATCTGATACTGCAGTTCACCGGCAGCGCGCGTCAGAGCGCCGACGTGGCGGCCTATGATTTCACCAGCCGGCCGGTGGCACAGGCGCTGTCAGCGGCCGTTGCGCGGGGCGTTAAGGTCCGGCTGGTCGCCGATGAAAAGAAAAGCCGGGACCGCTGGTCTCTTGTCAGCCAGCTCGCGTGCGCTGGCGTGGACGTGCGCCTTAACGGCATGTACAGCATCATGCACAACAAGTTTATTGTGGCCGACGGCAGTGCGGTGGAAACCGGCTCATTTAATTACACGTCTTCTGCTGAAAAAAGAAATGCGGAGAACGCGATGGTGATTAAAGACGAACCTGATATTGCCCGGCAGTATCAGGCTGAATTTAACCGGTTGTGGAATGAATCCTCACCGGTAATCTGCCCGGCAGCCGGCCTGAATTAAAATCACGCAGGTCGCATATTCAGCGTTCTTTACGGAAAGGGGTTTGTGATGGCGGCAAAGAAAACGTATCGGGTCCGGTTCACCGGGCTGCGGGGCTCGCGGGAATGCGGTGCGGATTTCCGTAGCGCTGAGCCGGAGCAGTGGCAGCGCTGGCTGAAGCACGCGCGTGACAACAAGGCCACCACGGTGGTCACCTGCCTGTGCCATCCCCCGGAGGAAGAGGCGCAGCGCCGGCGCCTGAAAGTGCATCTTTCACAGAAAACAGACCAGTGCTGGCTCGCCTCATGGGCTTTCTCCGGGCACGAACACGCGCCAGACTGCCGCTTTTACTCCGTCTGGCCTGATGAGCGACAGGCTGCCATCTATGCCCCTGACGTGGTCAAAGCGGCGGCGGATGGCCGGCTTGTGGTCCGTCTGCCCACCGGCCTGCAGAAGAAAGACGTTCCTGATAAAACCCGTGATGCGCCTCCGGCCGGTGCCGGACCGGGGAGGCGGCGCCGGCAGCCCTCGATGCGCCTGCTGGGGCTGCTCCACCTGCTCTGGGAACAGTCCGGCATCAACGTCTGGCATCCTGCATTCGATAAAAAGAAACGCTCGCCGGGCTGGGTGAGCTGGCGCCTGAATGAGACTGCAGCGCGCATCCACATCGGCCGGATCCCGCTGCAGCAGTCGCTGATGCTGATGGCCATGAAGGATTCGCCGCAGGTCGCGCAGAACCGCCAGATTGCGAAGGACGCCGGCAGGGGCGCACGTCGCCTCATCCTGATCTCGCAGCTGGCCGCCTGGAGCGACGCGGCCGATGAGCGGCTGCAGACCACGCTGCCGCTGGGGCTGTTTTTCGGTTTCCCTGACCTGGTGCTGCCGGAGGACGTGCGCCTGCGCCTGGAGAGGAGCTTTTGCCGCGAGCTGGGCGACTGGCGCCGGGGCATGAAGGTCGTGGTCATCGTGGAAACGGAGCCGCCAGAAACGACATTCAGGCACGTAGACGGGCGCAACCGGCCGTCCAGCTGCAGTACCGTTATCGACGTGGCGCTGATGACGGTCAGCCCCCGCTTCATTCCGCTGGATTCAGGCTATGAGGGAATGGTCGAAGACCGGCTGTGGCAGGAAAAACGTGCCTTCATTAAGCCGCTGCGCTACGACGGTGAGGATGATGTATTCCCGGATTTCGTGCTTAAGGACGTACCCGGCGTGGATGCGCTGCCGGTGGAAGTCTTCGGCATGAACACGCCGGAGTATCAGCTGCGCAGGCAGCAGAAGACGGCCTATTACGATGCGGAATACGGTAAGGGAAACTGGTGGTACTGGAACGCTACTGAGCATTCTGAAATGCCCGCACTTCCTCCCCGGTGAGCCTCGCTGCGGAAATGTATATCAGATCAGACAAAGAGCAACTTTACAGAACGGTCACATCGTTGTTTCTCTGGTTGTCCATCTTGCCTCAATTCCTTTAGCATTCAGGGCAGCTGCAATACGCTCTGACTGTTCACGACTGGCCACGGGGAAGCTGACGGGATGTGGTTCAAACCATACCATCACAGAATGAGTCATATTCAGTGAGGTATAAAGCGGACGGGACTCAATTGCAGGCGCTATCTCATTACGGCCGTTCAGTTCAGGTACTGCGCTGAAAATGCCGGTAAGGTAATCATCAAGGCATTCGATAAAGGCAGGACGTACTGTTAACAGTTCGGGATTGTCTTCTGAACTGTTCCACTGCTTTGCCTGTCTTCTCAGACTGTCCAGAAGCGATAACGATTCATAAGGTATCTTTTTCCCGGTACTTCCCCCCCTAATCGCGGACTCCAGCTGGTTTATCCTGAAAGACTGTTGCCTGATTTTCCTCATCATATAAATGCACAGCAGCAACATGGCCACAAACGCACTGCCCAGTAAGATGATCATGTCTGTATCCTCTCAGCTATACAACCTGGTTTAAGCGAGCCCAATCGTGAGTGGGTTTTAATGTTCGAAACTGTTCCCATGCATAGTATTACAAAAGCCCTTAACGTGAGTTTTCGTTCCACTGAGCATCAAACCCCGATTTCTGGTGTCATTTATTCTCAGCTCCTTTGGATTCAGCAGAATTTTCTTTATGAATGGCCCATATCCGTTTGACCTGACTTATGCTGCACCCTGCGAGAGTTGCTGTACGCGCAATCGTCATACCGGACTCGCGAAGCGCAATGATGCGCTCATGCGTTTTGGGTTCCGGCCTGCGCCCTTTATACTTACCTGAAGCCTTCGCCAGTTCAACGCCCTGCCGTTGCCTTTCACGACGGGTCTCGTAGTCGTCCCGTGCGGTCTGAAGGGCGACCTTAAGCAGCATGTCCTGAACGGACTCAAGTACGATTCTGGCCACGCCGTCCTGGCTGACGGCCAGCTCGGACAGGTCCACGATGCCGGGTATAGCCAGTTTCGCTCCTTTAGCCTTAATCGAGCCAATCAGTTTCTCAGCCTCTGTAAGGGGAAGACGACTGATGCGGTCAATCTTTTCGGCCACAACCACCTCTCCGGGCTGCAGGTCGGCAATCATGCGCTGAAGTTCAGGGCGGTCAGCTCTGGCACCTGAAGCCTTCTCTTTATAGACGCCGGCGACATAAAAACCCCTGCCACGGGCATCTTCAATAATGCTGTTCTGCCGGGTCAGTTCCTGTTCATCCGTACTGACGCGAAGATAAATACGTGCAATCTGCATAGGTTCAGCGGTCCCTCCTCTTAACGTAAATAATCCCTGAGCGCTTCCCGGTCGCCGTTGTCTTCAGGCAAGTCGCTCACAGTGCGCATGAGCGGAGGGAGTGAAATTCTCTGTACGTCGTCCCCTGGATATTTATGTCGCCCCGTACACTGATTTCAATGTGAGCGTCTGGGCTGAGAAACGCAATTTTCTCTGCATGCTCAACCTCGGTAGTGCAGATGCGCAACCATTCCGGCTCTTCCGCAAGCAGAACGTCATACAGCATCAGGTTAACGTCATTAACAGTGGCCACATGTACAACGCGTTCCACCCTGCCCGAAAAAGTTTTCGTTTTTGTCACCGGCATACATCACCCTTTTTTTTCAGGTCTTGCACTGGTCATTTTGAGTATACTTAAATTGTCCTGTTGGTTTTAACAGGACAATAATAGCAATATGCGGTTTAAATTGGCTATGTCTTTATTGGCTATTCAAAATGTCCTTTTTAAAAATAACCTTGTTTTTTGCATGGTGTTAGCGTCTAAAATATAGTTTATATCGTTATGATTTCGTTGGTTATGGTTTTTTGGGTGCCTAATTGATCAGATTAGGATATCTGCGCCATCCATTACATTTAGAGCTATCAAATAGTGCGCAATTATTTAATTGGCGATCTTTTTGCATTTAACCATATCACCCCCCCCTTCGTTGGCATCGCGTACCTGACTGGCCAATGTATTGATTGACATACACCTATGATTTGTATGGTTTCTCGATGTTAATGGCTTAGTCATGGTGATGTCCTGCTAGGAGACAAATTGATCATTTTTGATTAAATGAGGTTGACGTATTCGTCAGCAAGAGTAGTATTAGAGTCAATGATGCCTGCAACAACCCTTAGGGGAAGTTAGTGGGCTTTTTTTTTGCCTACTCAGGGATGATGCTGCATGCCAACAACCCTATACAGCAAGCCTTATCGTACTCCGGCAGATCTTATTAATGACCTTAAGGCTAAGAAACTAGAATTTTTAGATGAGGCTGAGGCTGAAAATACCCTCAGTTTGATAAGTTACTATCATTTCAAAATCTACCTTCATCCTTTATTAGATCCAGTAAGTCCCGGTGGAAAGCATTACAGGAAGGATGAATATTTTGAGTATGGAGTAGAGCTGTACCGTTTTGACGAGAAGCTTCGTGTATTGCTATTTGGCATCATTGCTCGTCTAGAGGTTAAACTCAGGAGTAGGCTTGATCACGCACTATCTGCTTATTCAAATAATCCCTTCTGGTATCTGGACGACAGATATTTTTATACAAAGAAAGGCACCGGTTACATATTGACGCTATAGACCACAGCTATTTTCGTCAACTGCCTGCTCCGAACAATGCTCTGCTTGATAACCTTGCTAAAGAGTTCGGTGCTAATGATTTTAAGATTCTAACCAACTGGGTTCGCCGCCTCCGTGACGTACGGAATAGGTGTGCGCATCACAGCCGATTGTGGAACGCAAAACTTGCGGTTCCGAGTCAAATAGGTGCTGAAATCACTATCACTGAAGCTCATCAATACCGCCCTTATCTTACGGTATGTGTTTTGCGCAAAATGATTAAATCTCTAGGTATCAGTGATATTAATCTTAAGGCTGAAATCCTAAACCTTTTTTCTGGCAGTCATGCAGCTCAACTCTATATGTCTGATACTGGTTTCCCAAAAGGTTGGGACAATGATCCTTTCTGGAACTAGCTGATACTTCCGCCTACACGGGGACTATTAGTCCCCGTATTTAAATGAGCAGTTAGAACCGGAACTTCTCTCCCCGGCGGCGCATGCTATGCTCCCGCTAAAGCCGTAAATCAGGCAGAAAGCGGATCCACCGGATGCCGCCTTACGTTAATTGCAGGTTGGTAATATCACCTGTGGTATGTTTCCGGCCTTTACTGAATGCAGGGTAACTATCACAGAGGGTTTTGCCATTACCGTTAATTTTTGCATCAGAAATTATAAGGTGGATTGCAGTGAATCTGATCGACAGTCACACGATGGACGACATTGCTGCCCTCACGCGGGGCGTGTACCGGCTGCGCGAACTCTGGCTCAGGGAAACGCGGATCGCCGGAGGAACGTGGCAGGCGGCGCAGGTGCGGCGCGAGATCGTCACCGGCGGCGGGCGGGTGATCTGTACCCTTAGCGGCGACGGCGGCCTTGTGCCGGGGTTGCATCCGCGCCGGCGGTTCAGGGGGACGCGGGCAGCCCCGAAATCATGCACGCCGGGGATGCCGGCGTCCGGCTGGAGCGGCTTGACGCGCACCGCGACAGGATGCTGGCGCAGGCCGCCCTCCCGGGGCTGAGCCGCGACGGCGATCGCGCCCGCTGAACCTGCCGGTTCCGGATGGCAGGCGGGAAAACACAACAGAGCAGGAGCACAGGGGTATGGATGGCGGGATTTCGGTTTGGGTGCCGGTTATCAGCGCGGGCGCCGGTATTGCAGGCGCGCTGTGCAGCCAGTGGCTGTCGCATATATTTATTACACGTCGTGAAAAGCGGGCATCAGAAGAAAAGCTGAACCGGGAGCGGTACTTCATCGCCACCGAGCTGGTCTTTTTACTGGAAAGGTTCAGTGAGGGCTGCGTTCCTGTCGCATCAGATGCAGGGAAACCTGATGAACAGCAGGGGGGCTGGTATGCCGAAACAGACTTCCCGTCATTTGATTTTACAGAGGTCAGCGGAGACTGGCGGTCCCTGCCCCAGCGTCTGATTTACCAGTTACGCGAGCTGTTTATTCAGCAGGAAGAAGCAAAGCGGATTATTCATAGCGCCTTCGAATTTGACGATCCGCTGGAGCCCACGGAAGGTTTTTTTACCCGGCAGTATCAGGCGACGCGTCTCGGACTTCGCGCGCTCATACTGGCTACGCGCCTTCGTAAAGTTTGTGGCATGCCAAACGCTCAGCTTCTTCGCGGCCCTAGTTCGGCAGGAGACTTACTGTGGCTGCTGTGGCGTAAACACCATCAAACTCAGGTCGCGCACCTCATCCAGACAAAGCTTTTCTGGGAAAATGTTCAGAGTCAGTTAAAGGAGTCATAAACATGGCCACAACGTTAAACAGGATGTCTGCGATGTGACCGGCCTCATCTCTTACGGGAACACCACACCGCCCGCACACCTGCCGGTGGCCAAAGACTACCCGGCCGCGCTGGTCGACGACCTTCCGAAGTACCTGCTGGCGCCGGAGGTCAGCGCCCTGCTCCACTCATGCCAGATCTGCGCCGCAAGATGCTGTTCACCACGCTGTGGAACACCGGCGCGCGCATCATCGAGGCGCTGGCGCTCACCCGGGGAGACTTTCTGCTGCGCCAGCCGTACCCGTTTGTGCAGCTGGCCACGCTCAAGCAGCGCGAGGTAAAGGCGGATCTCCGCGCAGGACGCCTGCCTGCCGGCGTGGTGCCCCACCGCCAGGTGCAGATGTCCGGCGCGCAGTGCGTTAACCAGCTTGAGATGATACTCGCCCTGCATCTTCAAAATATCATTTGAGTAAACTCTCATATGTGTTTTTACTCAAGTGAGTAGAATGAGGTTGCCATACTTCTTTTTTATCAATAACATAGGAATGTTTTTTTTGAGTGTGTACTCATTTGTGTTTTTGAGTTAATGTGTAAAATATCTTTATTCATGCGCTTTAAGTCTCTATACTCATTTACTCACAGCTTCATTTGAGTTTTAACGTAGGGATTATCTAACATGAAGGTTATTTCTTTTCTGAACCCAAAAGGTGGTTCTGGTAAGACGACTGCTGTTATCAATGTCAGCACTGCTATGGCCAGAAGCGGGTACAATATTGCTGTAGTTGATACAGACCCACAGATGAGTCTGACAAACTGGAGTAAGTCTGACAAAGCAGTATTCGATGTATATACAGCTGCCTCAGAAAAAGATGTCTACGGAATCCGCAAAGATCTTGCTGAGTATGATTACGTTATCGTCGACGGTGCTGGTTCGCTTTCCGTAATCACCTCCGCTGCCGTGATGGTCAGCGATCTTGTCATAATTCCTGTTACCCCAAGTCCTTTAGATTTCTCTGCAGCTGGCAGTGTAGTTACGGTGCTTGAAGCGCAAGCATACAGCCGGAAAGTTGAAGCCCGTTTCCTGATCACTCGAAAAATTGAGCAGGCAACCATGCTCAATGTTCTTAAAGAAAGCATTAAGGATACAGGCGTTAAATGTTTTCGCACTGCAATAACTCAGCGACAGGTGTATGTGAAATCAATCCTCGATGGCGACAGTGTGTTTGAATCCAATGATGGTGCAGCGAAGGGTGAAATAGAAATCCTTACAAAAGAGATAGTTAGTAGTGTTGAGTGATTGAGTATTTACACATATGAGTGTTAATGATACTCATGTGCTCAATTACTCATTTGACTAAAGCTTTCGATGCTCAGATACTCAGATACTCAGATACTCAGATACTCAGATACTCAGATACTCAGATACTCAGATACTCAGATACTCAGATACTCAGATACTCAGATACTCAGATACTCAGTGAAATTTTTCCGTGGAGAGTCACATGGCGCTTGAAAAGGCTCATAGCAGCAGTAATAAGAAAATGACTTTTGGTGAAAACAGGGATCTTAAAAATGTTGTCACCACTCCAGTTGTGACTGGAAAAGCTAAGCGTGTAAACGTCAATTTTGATGAGGAAAAGCACCTAAGATTCAAGGCTGCTTGCGCCAGAAAAGGTACTTCTATAACAGACGTAATCAACTTCCTTGTTGATGACTGGCTTAAAGAGAACGAATAAAAGCGATCCCCTGATTAATCTGCTGGCTATAAAGTTGCAAGCCATTTGAGAAGATGTTGGGGGCACTGAATCTGAAGGTCACAATGAACAGACTGATCAATTTAATTTTGGGATTTATGGGGCTTAGAAAGCTCGATGGAAAAGACAAAAAAAGTGCTGCTGAATGGGGATTCCTGCTGAGTGCGGTATTTATCGTGCCGCTCTTCTTCCTGCCGCACGCCAGCGAGTTGATAAAAATCGGCCTGCAGCTGCTGTGGGGCGCTTGCGTGTCGCGTGCGGCATTCATGGCCAATGATACCTGGAAGAAAAACAGCTCACGCTGAAGAATACAGCAAAAAAAAGGGCACAAAGATGGGAATACAGGGTCTATTGCAGCAGGCGCGCGGGTATGGAGT
The DNA here is from genome assembly GCF_002928355.1 of Pantoea sp. ICBG 828. Classification (NCBI taxonomy): domain Bacteria; kingdom Pseudomonadati; phylum Pseudomonadota; class Gammaproteobacteria; order Enterobacterales; family Erwiniaceae; genus Pantoea; species Pantoea sp. ICBG 828. The sequence goes on from NZ_POWN01000015.1 coordinate 37,852, forward strand.
AAACCTGCATGAGTATAGTCAGTCAGCCGACATGTTTAAGGGGAGGTACCGCCGGCGTTGCCCTGCTTTTGAAGACTGGATTCGTCAGCTTTCAAGTGGTGACAAGTTGCCACGCGGTAGTTATTTCCGCGGTAAGAAACCCGGCAAGCCTCTGTATATTGTGGATGAATTCTGGCATCGGTTTTCCTGAGAGGGCAGGTTGACGGCAGGCATCAGGTCCAGCTTCAGCTGCCTGCGCCTGGCTATTCAACGCGCGCTACGGGGATGTCGCTCCAGCGCGTTGTCCACGCCGGGGATAGCATTTCCCGCTTCATTTTCCATTCCGTATTCACTCCCTGACGTGCAAACCACAAGTTGCCAAGACCGGACTGGTTGATACCGTCAAGCACCTTCATCAGCTGCGCGCTGTTCGCCCGCGGCGTATCCTCATCGAACAGGTTCAGCTGACTGACGCCGTTGGGCGTGAAGTCATCGAGCATTATGCCGGCCTTCATGTAGCGCCGCCCGTCAAGCCAGATGCGGTTGAGCGATCGCATAGCCACCCCGATCACGTCCCGCGTATCCTGCGTGGGTATGGTGAGGTTTTCGCCGGCGCTGTTGCCGTAAAAGACTTCTCCCTGCGCATGCGGCGAGGTCCGGATAAAAACGCTGATGCGCCGGCAGAACTGGCGCTCTTTTCGCAGTTTTTCCGCCGCCCGGGTAGCGTACTGACACAGCGCTTCCTGCATGGCCACTTTTGTCGTAATGCGCTCCCCAAAGGAGCGGCTGCAGACGATCTGCTGTTTCGCCGGCGCAAACTCCTCAAGGGGAATGCACGATTCACCGTTGAGCTCGCGAACGGTGCGCTCAAGCACCACGCTGAAGTTCTTTCGGATGAGGGCAGGGTGCGCGCGCGCCAGCTGCAGAGCATTTTCGATACCCATCAGGTTGAGTCTTTTGCCGATGCGCCGGCCAACGCCCCATATCTCTTCAACGGGCTGGTTTTCCAGCAGCGTTGCGGTGCGCTTCGGATTGCCCGGCGTCAGCGCCAGCACTCCCCGGAATTGCGGCCACTCCTTGCTGGCCCACTGCGCCGATTTTGCCAGGGTTTTGGTCGGCCCCATACCCACGCCGACGGTCAGGCCTGTAGTGGCCAGCACGTGCGCGCGCAGGCGCCGGCCGAAGTGCTCATAGTCCTCGCAGCCATCGATGCCGGTCAGGTCCAGGAACATTTCGTCAATGGAATATTGCTCGACGCGGGGCGTGATCTCTTCAAGCACAGTCATTACTCTCTGGCTAAGGCTATGATAAAGCGCATAATTTGAGCTGAACACATGCACACACTCGGCAAATTCCTGCCCCTTTATCTGGAACCACGGGGCGCCCATTTTTATGCCGAGTTTTTTGGCGCCGGCGCTGCGTGCGATGACGCAGCCGTCGTTGTTACTCAGCACGACCACCGGCCTGCCGCGCAGGTCTGGGCGGAACAGCGCCTCGCAGCTGGCGTAAAAGGAGTTAACGTCGGCCAGGCCAAACATGGGCATGACCACCTCCGGCGGGCACGGGTGCTGTTAAAGAACCAGGTAACAACGCCAAGCAGCTGCAGCTCCTCCGGGTAGATCACCGGGTAGGACGGGTTCATGGGCAACAGAGCGAGCCTGGGCTGCAGCTGCAGGCGCTTTACCGTAAACTCGCCGTTGACCTCGGCAATTACGATATCGCCGTGAGCCGCTTGCTCGGCGCGGTCAACCACCATGACGTCGCCGTCACAGAGGCCCAGGTCCCGCATGCTGTTGCCGCTGGCGCGCACGAAGAAGGTTGATGCACGCCGGCGGATACACAGTTCATTCAGATCGAGCTCTTTCTCGACGTAATCCTGCGCAGGGGAGGGAAAGCCGGCGGCGCAAGGATCGGCATAAAGCGGTACCCGGACCCGGGGCGTAAAAATGGGGGGCCAGAGGAGCGTCAGGCCGGCGGTACAGCTGACCGAGTTCATAATCTGATGCCCTTGCCATGCTTCAGTGTGACTGCGAAAGAGCTGAGTAAATCGCGCATAAAATTCCTCCCGTTATTTTGCTGTTTATACATACAGTGTTATTGAGGCAGAATTGTCTGGCAAGAGGGAGCGAAACGGGTTGGCGCAGAAGCGAAGCCATCTGACTGACCTGCCGGAAAATTTTTATGAAGGTCGGCCTGGCTGATGCTGAGCAGCGCCACTATGCTCAGGTCAGGGCCGGCAGACGTGGAGAGGCGTTTCCGGTTATACCGTAACAGCCCGGCGCTCTGTGGCCGGGCTGGTTTTGTTGAAATGCATAAAAAGCGCATTGTGCGTAAGCAGTCAATACCGGCATCGGTGGAATGACGCTTCCTCGACACGACTGTTCGTTCCTCGCGCTGCTGCGGTACGCCTCAGCCGTGACTGCGGCGAGCGTTGGGGGCTGGCGCAAACAGCAAAGCACTTCCAGGGTGATTTGCAGACGAGTGCAATGACTGTTAGATCAGTTGCTGTCAGTTGTCTGAACAAGCTCCGGACCCTGGTTATGAACGTTGCCCACCTTTGTGGTGACCGGATGCCAGGTAAAAGCGGACTCAGGAAGTGCGCTGTCATGTGCGATCTCAGCTGCACGCGCCGGCGAAGTGTCATTACTCAGCCATTCCCGGACCGCGTCTGCAGTCAGGACCAGTGGACGGCGGTCATGTATGTCTACCATGCCCTGATTGCTGGCTGCGGTGACGATAACAAAGCCCTCCCGGCCGTGTTCCCTATCAATGGGGGGGTTCCCGATGGCCGCGAAAAACAGCGGCTGCCTCTCACGGTGGTAAATGAAATATGGCTGTTTTCCGGCACCGTTTCTTTGCCACTCAAACCAGCCATCTGCAGGCACGATGGCCCGGCCGTGTTCCCACAGCGGTTTAAACATGCGACCTGATGCGGCAGTTTCACTGCGGGCATTGATGAGTGGTTGTTTATCCCACCATTCGGGCCCGTAGCCCCAGTACACCGGATCGAACTTCAGCTCTCCGTCACGCTCACTGAGTAACAGAACTTTTGTGGCTGGCGCCACGTTGTACCGCCCAATTGGCTCCGGATCGCGGGTTAATTCCTCCGGGCCAATCCCCAGCGCTTCAAAATAGTCATCCCTGCTGCTGTACTGCGCAAATCGTCCACACATAAGCACCTCCTGCTATTCAGCATAGGCGGTATACTGTTATCCGGAGGAATCATCATGTCATATAACCTTGCAGCCCGGACCCGGGAAGAGCGCGACAGAGTTAATGTGGATTTAGCTGCGTCAGGCGTGGCCTACAAAGAGCGACTGAACCAGCCGGTAATACCTGCAGAAGTTGAGCGGCAGTAGCCAGAAGAAATGCGTGAATACTTCCGGGAGCGCCTGAAATTTTACCGGCAAGAAGCGCTGAAGTTCCCGCGAGGCAGCGATCCTGTTTATCAGAAGGAACCTGAGAAATAGCTGCTTCATTGAGCGAAAATCGGAGACTGGCTTGAAGACAGAGGTGTCATTTTTGGGCCTGAACTACGCCACTCTGAGCTCAGTGTAATAGCAAAAATCAAAACTTTGCTGGCGCAGAATCCGGTACGGGGAAACCCGCACTCATCGAAGTATAACCTAACGGGCCGGACGGGGCGGGTGCAGAACAACGCCCGAGGGAAGATGTATCGCCCCGTCCGGAACAACATATGGTAGCACTGTCAGCTGCAGTCATTACAAGATGATGTAGTGCCCTGCCTGCTGCAGAGCAGTAGCTTGTAAGGAAAGGGGTTTTATCGAATGTGAGTGAACTGAAAAGCATTAATCCACTTTGTGCCATGAGCGGGGTTTCAAGTGGTTTCGCCAAGTTTGTACAATGATGGCAGACTTTCCTACTCTTTTACTGCGAGAAAATAAATTTTTATTTCAAAGACTTAAGGGTAGTAGAGTTTCTTGGAAATGATATATGAGTATCTGGCAAACAAGGATATCTATACTCTTATCCAAGAGTTTACTACTTACTTTGTACTCTGAAAGTACTCAATGGTTGCATTAATAGTATACTATTGCGTAACGAAGATTCGTGACGTATATTTACTGCAACTCATTTTTATATAACTACCTTCAGGTACTAGATTATGACTCCCGCACAAGCTAAACAGAAGCAGCATAAACGCTACAATGCTGTAGCAGTGCAGGTTGCGCTTGGTCGTGCTGGGTACCAACCTGCAGTCAAAAGTCGATTCAGCAAGTCAGCCAGCAACAAGTTTGCCCATAAGATCGCTTTTGCCTGACAATGAACTTTGTTGCAAAATAAACCATCATCCACTGATGGTTTTTTTATGTCTATTCAAAATGTTATCCCCCCTTACGAGCAGGTGTACCTGCTAAATCAGCAACTGATCTGCAACGCAGATCAGTTCAAGCATGCGGTGATCACTGTGGGCGGCCAAGCCGTTCAATACTGGATATCCTATTATCATGCTCAATACGGCGACAAGTTGCCTGATGAGCGTCTTACTACCTCTGTGGACTGCGACTACAGCGCCCGAAGAGACGATATTGCAGCCATAGCTGAAACGCTCAACGTAAAGGCGTGGGAAAACAAGGACGGTCAACCACCATCTCTAGCTAAATTCATGCTTATCGATCAGGACACTCATGATATTAAACGAGATGATAATCGTTTGTTTGCTGTGCCGGATGCGCCTGACGAGCCAAATGTAGTGGATATTATCGACCATCCTGGAGGCTTTGAACGCTCTGATTTTCTGGGGAGCAAGCTTTACCTCCATACCACCCCGTTTTATGTGGAAGCAACCGGCCCAGATATCCCGGAAATGAACGAAAAAGTCAGGGTGTTAAATCCCATAGCCTGTATGCGCTCACGATTCAGTAACCTCATTGATTTGCGTCGTGATCCTGAAATTGAGATCGCCAGAATCAACGCGCTTAAAATTCCATGTTACTACTTTCTTATCGAGGCGTTTGATGGTGAGCCGTTTAAGATTGCTCGGAAAATGTTTATGGAACTCTGGCAACTGGCGGGCAGTGAAAATTGTCTTCGTCAGCAAGCATTCTGGCACATCTGGCAGGGACCGTTGTTAGAGAAGCAGCAAAGTAACAACATTACATTGTTAGACGTATTGGAAAAAGTGCACCAGTTTCTGGTAGGGCATCTGGATGACTTTGATATCCCGGAAGCCTTTGTCACCAAAGATTTGCCACGCAAACTTACGCAACTTAGTGGCCGATTTGAGCGCTATATTGCGCTCAACAACGAACAGGCGATGAGAGGACGCAGAGGATATGAACGTAACCGCCGTGATGATTAGTTATAGTACATCACCATTAACTCACTAATCATCTCATAGATTATCCGCCTAATTCTGCTCATCGCTAATAGCGGACACAACCCTGCGTCAGTTTAATTCATGAATGTCGGAAAACCAGACTGTCTCGAAAAGGGCGAAAAAAAGTCTGGTGGCGGTCTGCCGGGCTCCTACCAACTCTTTTCCGGACTTTTTGTGAAGGAGCCTCCGAGGACTGTGGCATCAATAGCGTTGCGACAGTCTTCTGTGCCGCGCGGATCGGAAGCTTTCCTGCATTCCTCATATTTAGCGGTCCGCTCTTTATCGTGCGCTTTATACCACTCAAGACTTTTAGCGCCCGCATCGCAACCGGTAAGCAGTACGGCGGTCAGCAGGCCAAGTAAAAGTAGTCCCTTTTTCATCATATTTTCCTTTTGGTAAGTGAATCGCGACAACAATTATAAACCGGGAGCGCGTATTGATACATGGTTAGAAATAATAGGAATTTTGCCGAACCCGGCATTTGGCTCTAACTGTTCGCGGGATTATGTTTCAGCTCTGCTGCATCATAATCG
>NZ_POWN01000016.1:0-34652 GCF_002928355.1 Pantoea sp. ICBG 828
TAGCGGCGCAATTTATTGCGCAAAAAACAGCGGCGCAGCGGTCGGATTAGCGCGATAAATCGCGCCGCTACGATGCGGTGCGCTCAGCGAGCATGGCGATTGAATCAGCCCGTGCCGTCACGTCAGATTAAAATACCGGTCCCAATCCAGGAGCGCTTGCAACGGCGCTGTAATAACCTTCCGCACAAACCGTAGCGGCGCGATTTATTGCGCAAGAAAACAGCGGTGCAGCGGTCGGATTAGCGCAATAAATCGCGCCGCTACGATGCGGTGCGCTCAGCGGGCATGGCGATTGAATCAGCCCGTGCCGTCACGTCAGATTAAAATACCTGTCCGGCTGGCTCGCTGCCGGCAGCGGGAAATCGTTGTTCATCGCTTTCAGATTGCGTTCGATATTCACGCACAGCGCGTCCAGCGGCAGGTGATTGGGCGCGGTGCCGAACGGATCTTCCAGCTCCTCCGCCAGCGACTCCAGTGACAAAAAGGTATACGAAATAAACACCGACACCAGCGGCGTCATCAGGTGCAAATCCGCCACCAGCGCGAACGGCAGCAGGGTGCAGAACAGATACACCGTGCGGTGCAGAATCAGGCTGTAGGCGAAGGGAATCGGTGTGCTGGCCAGCCGGTCGCAGCCACCCAGATACGCCGACAGATGGTTAAGGTTGTCATCAATACTCTGCCAGACGATATCCGTCACTAAACCCTCATCACGCCGCTGCGCCAGCCATTCGCCCATGCATAACATGATTTGCGAGGTCGGCATCGGATGGCCGAGCACCGCGGCGTGCCACGCGGGCGGCAGCAGCCGCTGCAGATCGGCCTGGGCATCGGTTTTACGCAGCCGGTGTTTCAGGCTCCAGCTAAACGCCAGCTGCAGCCCGATAAACTCCTGCACCTGTTCCGCACGCAGTCCGCGCAGCGTTTTCACCTGGCGCAGCAGCGAGCGCTGAGTAATGTGCATATTGCCCCACAGCGTGCGCGCCTCGATAAAGCGCGCGTAGCTGGCATTATTGCGAAAGCCAAGAAAGATGGCGATCGACACGCCAATCAGGCTGAATGGTGCGGTGGTCAGGTGAATGCCGAGCGTGGAATACCAGGGATAACCCAGTATGGCGATCACTGACATCAGCAGGTTAAGCGACAGGCGGAACGCAATGCGAGACAGCACAGAGCCGTGCCAGTCAAACAACCGGAGAAACCAGTGTTGATGAGGACGTACGATCATTTTGCGATGGTGTTTTTTATGATTTTGTCGCCACAGATTACGCCCGTCGCAGGCGCAGAATCAACGTTGGTGAGCCACTGTTTTACCAGCAAAAACGCTGCGCTTGAGTGAATTAATCCATTTAAATCAATCTTCTAAAAACGCTTTGAACAAGTTGTAAAATTCTTTGCGTTATCTCTTTGTCCGCGCTTTCTCTAAAGTTTATTCCAGCAGCACAACACACAAATTTAAAACCACTTTAGAGGAAACTATCATGTCTAAACTCGACCTGCTTGACCCACAGAACTCAACCCTGATCTTCATCGACCACCAGCCACAGATGGCGTTTGGTGTCGCCAATATTGACCGCCAGCAGCTCAAAAATAACACCGTCGCCCTGGCGAAAGCGGGGAAAATTTTCGACGTGCCGGTGATTTACACCTCGGTAGAAACGGAAAGCTTCAGCGGCTACATCTGGCCAGAACTGCTGGCGGTGCATCCGGAATCGAAGCCGATTGAGCGTACCTCCATGAACTCCTGGGAAGACGCGAAATTTGTCGAGGCGGTAGAGAAAACCGGCCGCAAAAAACTGATCATCTCGGCGCTGTGGACCGAAGTGTGCCTGACCTTCCCGGCCCTGATGGCGCTGAAAGCCGGTTACGAAGTGTATGTGGTGACCGATACCTCCGGCGGCACCAGTGTTGATGCGCACGAACGTTCCGTGCAGCGCATGGTGCAGGCGGGTGCGGTGCCGGTGACCTGGCAGCAGGTGCTGCTGGAGTACCAGCGCGACTGGTCACGCAAAGAGACCTACGATGCGGTGATGGATCTGGTGCGTGAGCACAGCGGTGCCTACGGCATGGGCGTCGACTACGCCTACACCATGGTGCACAAAGCGCCGCAGCGTCAGGGCTGATTCAGCGGTGGTGCGGCAGGCGGGTTTTCAATGCGTCGATAAACAGCCGCAGCGCCATCGACTGATGCCGGTTCGGCGGGAACCACAGCGCGATTCCCGCCGACTGAATGCGCCAGTCGGCCAGCAGCTCCACTAATTTCCCCTGCTGCAGTGCCTCGCTAACGTACAGTGAAGGCACGAACGCAATGCCTGAACCGTTGATGGCCGCGCGCGCCATCAGCGCGTTATTGTCTAACGTCAGCGTACCCGGCACGTCAATCTCCAGACTTTCTTCCGCACTCTGATACTCCCAGCGATAGCGTTTGCCCCCGGGCAGGCGATGACGAATACACTGCTGCTGCAGTAAATCCTGCGGCTGACGCACCGGCGCGTGCACCGCCAGATAGTCGGGCGAGGCCACGGTAACGAAGGTCAGCGGGCCGCCGAGCGCAATAGCCACCATATCCTGCGGCACATCCTCAATCAGCCGGATGCCGGCATCAAACCCGGCGGCGGTGATATCCACCAGCGCGCCCTGGGCGGAGAAATCAAGCTGGATGCCGGGGTAGCGCGCGCTGAACTCGGGCACCACCTGATCCAGCAGCAGGCCAATCACCACATCGCTGGCGCTGATGCGCAGCGTACCGTACTGCTGCTGGCGGCTCAGGCTGACGTCGTGCAGCACCTCATCCATCTGATTGAGCAGCGGCGCGAGGCGCTGTAATAGCTGCTCACCGGCGTCGGTCAGCGACACGCTGCGTGTGGTGCGCTGAAACAACTGCACGCCGAGGTTGTGCTCCAGCGTTTTCACCAGGTGGCTGAGCGAAGAGCGCTTCAGGCCAAGCAGCTCGGCGGCGCGCCGAAAGCTGCGCTGCTCGCCCAGCGTTTTGATCGCCTGCAGTTCGTGCCAGGAGGGGCGTTTCATTGGTGGTATTTCCTCACCAGGTCATGTGCGATTGGGGAGATTATGACCACCAGTAAAGCGATCTATCATCAGGTTTTCAACATGAGGAGCGCAAAATGAAAACCTGGTTAATTACCGGTGCCAGCAGCGGACTGGGCCGACTGATGAGTGAACGTTTACTTGAGCGCGGCGATCGCGTGGTGGCAACGGTGCGCCGCGAGCAGGCGCTGGCCGATTTGCAGCAGCAATATGGCGATCGGCTGCTGGTGATGCGGCTGGATCTGGCCGAAACGGCCAGTATCGCACCGGCCATCGCCAGCGCCTTTGCCCGCGTCGGGCGTATTGATGTGGTGGTAAGCAACGCCGCTTACGGTCTGTTTGGCGCGGCGGAAGAGCTCAGCGACGCGCAGATTGCACGCCAGATCGCCACCAATCTCACCGGATCGATCCAGCTGATTCGCGCCGTCATCCCGCATTTGCGCCAGCAGGGCGGTGGCCGCATTGCGCAGATCTCGTCCGAAGGCGGCCAGGTGGCGTATCCCAATTTCAGCCTGTATCACGCCAGCAAATGGGGCATTGAAGGTTTTGTCGAAGCGGTGCGCCAGGAAGTCGCCAGCTTTGGCATCGAGCTGCTGCTGGTGGAGCCGGGCCCGACCGTCACTAACTTCGCCAGCGGGCTGGATATCGCCGCGCCGCTCGACGCCTATCGTGATAACGCATCCGGTCAGTTCCGTCGGGCGATTGAAGCGGGTGACTTTGCTATATTGGGTGATGCCGGAAAATGCGTGGCGGCCACGCTGGCGACGCTGGATCAGGAAACGATGCCGCTGCGGCTGGCGCTGGGCAGCACGGCCTATCAGCACATCGAAGCCGCGCTGGAAGCCCGGCTGGCAGAACTGCGCGCGCAGAGAGCGCTGGCGTTTGGCGCGGATGCGTAACTTTGCCGTGTAACCTGGTTGCGCAGACCGTTATTAATGGCGGTCTGCGGCTGGTTAACACGGACTGGCTGACATCGTTGTCTCTTTTATTTACCTTAACCATAAAAACGATTTTTATTTTCGTTTTTAACGATATGCTTCAATAGATATTGGCATTTATCAACAACATTGCGGGCATTTTTAAACCCCTGTTCAATCACCGCAATATTTAATACATGGTCGTCATGGTTAAACTGCATTGGTTCGGTATCGCACATGTTCCAGGCACGCGTTGTCGCTTCTGTCCAGTGATGAACGCTTTCTCCGGACCAGGCAATATTCTCTTTAAGCATTCTCACTGGGTTCCCGCCCCAGCAGCTATTGGAGTGTATCGTTTTCCCCGCCACCAGACTCATGGCACCAATTACGCTGCCGGAGTGGATCGAGGAACCTTTTAAAATCATCGCGTTTTGTCCGATCCACACGTGATCGCCGATATAAATGCTACGGGAATGATTGATGCGCTGATTATCCGCAATGTTATATATCAGATGAGGATCGGCGGTTCGCATCCAGATACCAAAGGAGAGACAACAATGATTGCCAATGATGATATTTTTTTCTTCTGAGAGAATCAGCGTTAACTTTTCATTGAAGTAATTATGTCTGCCGATGAAGCAGACCGAATTTGAGAATGCAATTATTTTAACGATGTAGGGTATCGCACTTTGGCTCAAATAAATGATTGAATTATCCGCCCGAAAATCCACTACGGAATCCTGCAGGACTACGCCCTCCTCACATATCAGAATATTGTTCTTACCATGAAAATTAATCTGGCTATTGATGAGTGTCGGTTCTTTACCGAGAAATTTGTTACCTTCAATAAGCCTGAGCTGCTCTGGATGTAATATTGTCATTTTTCGCTACGTGAGTCGGGATGGCCGTTTTCAAAGCGGCCTGAATCACGTCGATATTAAGCGTTGGGCATCAGAACAGCAGGCTGTGCGCCGTGGCGCGCAGCGCAATGCCGAGCAAAATGCCGGGCACGGCGAAGCGGAACAGGCGCGGAAAACGGCTGGAGAGCCCGAGGAAAATGCCGATGCCGGGCAGGTCGAAGGTCTGAATCAGCAGGCCTGCCGCGGCGTTGATGTTGTGCGCACTGTACTGCCCCTGTTCGACCAGTCCGGCAACCACGCCGTAATAGGCGGTACCGCCGGCCAGGCATTTGGTCAGCGCAGGCAGCACATACACCTCGGCGATATGCAGTTTGTGTAACAGCGGTGCCAGCAGCTGCGTCAGCAGCTCAATGGCGCCGGCACTCTTCAGGATGCCCACTACCGACAAGGAAAGGATCAGCATCGGCAGCGAACCGAGCGCGAGGCGAATGGCGTCGGCACCCGAGGTGTTGATGATGGCGATCAGTCCCGGCTTCGTGTCGCTGTTCTCCACGCCCTGGTCTTCATCGCGCAGCGCGACGTCGGAAAGTTTGCGGGCAAAAAAATGATAGGTTGAGGCGGCCGCCAGCACGCCGCCGCTGATGGAGAACAGCAGCGCGGCGCTCCAGTTGAGCCCGTCAGGAATCAGCGGATAAAAGGCGTTGGCCTGGCCCATCGCAAACAGCATCGCCAGCGTGGCCGCCATATGGCGGTCTGAAGTGCCGCGCTTCTCCATGATCGCCAGCGCGGCGAGCGGTGCGGCAAAACTGACAAAATTCAACTGGATGAGTGCGAACAGCGCCAGGCCGGTAATCCCCAGCGGCTTCAGTAACGGCGTGGCGTGGCGCACGACAAAATCCAGCACGCCTTTCACTTCGAGGTATTTCATGATGAATAGCATCACCACCATGATGGGAATCAGGGTGTAAAGCGCGACGTCGACCGCAGCTTTGCCCGACTCCATAATTATGCTGATGATATTCACGTGCTGACGTCGTCCCGTTACCGCAAAACGCTGGCCGCCGGGCCAGCAAAGCAAAAATCATAGCGGGTATGCGCGCTGTTGAGTAGTCAGCAAACAAAAAAGCCCCCAGGCGGGGGCTGCGATGATGGCGCGGAGGCGGTGTTAGCGCATGGTGACGAACTCTTCCGCCGCCGTCGGGTGAATCGCCACGGTGTTGTCGAAGTCTTTTTTGGTGGCGCCCATCTTCAGCGCCACCGCAAAGCCCTGCAGCATCTCATCCATGCCGTTGCCGATACCGTGAATACCCACAATCTTCTCTTCCGGCCCCACGCATACCAGCTTCATGCGGCACGGCTGACGGTGCTGGGTCACCGCGGTATACATGGCGGTGAACGACGATTTGTACACTTTTACCTGGTCGTCGCCATACTGCTCACGCGCCTGCGGTTCGGTCAGACCGACGGTGCCAATCGGCGGATGGCTGAACACCACGGTGGGAACGTTGCTGTAGTCGAGATGCTCGTCCGGCTTGTTATTAAACAGGCGTTCGGACAGGCGACGGCCTGCCGCCACGGCCACCGGCGTCAGCTCGACCGCACCGGTGTTATCACCCACCGCATAGATGCCTTTGACGTTGGTGTTCTGGAACTTGTCGACCTGAATGTAGCCTTTGTCATTCAGCGCCACACCGGTCACCGCCAGGTTGAGGTTATCGGTGGCGGGCTCGCGGCCAATCGCCCACACCAGGCAATCCACCGTCTGCTGCTGGCCGTTTTCCAGCTGCAGCGTCAGGCTGCCGTCAGCATTCCTGATCACCGCTTTCGGGATCGATTCGGTGTGCAGCGTCGGACCTTCCGCCTGCATCACTTCAACCAGCGTTTCAACAATCAGCGGGTCGAAGCTGCGCAGCGGCGCATGCTGACGCACAAACAGGTGAGTTTCTGCGCCCAGCGCATTCACCACGCCGGCCAGCTCTACCGCAATATAGCCTGCGCCTACCACCGCAACGCGTTTTGGCAGCGCGTCCAGCTCAAAGAAGCCGTCGGAATCGATGCCGTACTCTGCGCCCGGCACCTGCGGATGGCTGGGACGACCGCCGGTGGCGATCAGTATATGGTCGGCAGTAATGGTCTCGCCGTTCACTTCCACCGTGTGGGCATCGACAAAGCGCGCGAATCCTTTGATCACTTCCACCTTGTTTTTACCCAGCACGTTGTCGTACGAGGTGTGGATACGGTCGATGTAGGCGCTGCGATTTTTCACCAGCGTTGACCAGTCAAAGCGATTAACGGTGGTATCAAAGCCGTAATCCGGACCGTACAGGTGAATTGCTTCGGCGATTTGTGCCGCATGCCACATCACTTTCTTCGGTACACAGCCGACGTTGACGCAAGTGCCGCCCAGCTCTTTCGCTTCGATCAGCGCGCACTTCTGGCCATACATCGCCGCACGGTTAATGGAGGCGATACCGCCGCTGCCGCCGCCAATGGCGAGGTAATCAAAATGTCTGGTCATCCGTTGTGTCCATCTGTTGGAGGAAAACTGGCATAGAGTGTAACGCCGCTTCAGTTACCGGCGCAAAGTTTGCACCTATGTATGTAATAGGGTTGAATGCCGGCAAGGGGTTGGCTTAAAGGAACTTATCATGCACCTGACATTTCTTGGTACCGGCGCGGGCGCGCCCAGCCTGCAGCGCAACGTCACGGCCATTGCGCTGACGCTGTCGAAGCGCGGCGAGACCTGGCTGTTCGACTGTGGCGAAGCGACGCAGCATCAGTTTATGCGATCGGCGCTTAAGCCCGGCAAGCTGGAAAAAATCTTTATTACCCATTTGCATGGCGATCACATCTTTGGCCTGCCGGGTCTGCTCACCAGCCGTTCGATGGCGGGCCTGACCGAGCCGATGACGCTGTACGGTCCGAAAGGATTGCGCCAGTTTGTCGAGACTGCGCTCAGCCTGAGTGGCTCTTATACCGGCTATCCGCTGGAGATTGTCGAGATCGAAGCCGGTCTGGTGCTGGATAACGGTGAGTTTCGCGTCACTGCTTATGCGCTAAACCACGTGGTTGAGTGCTATGGCTACCGCATCGAACAGCATGATAAGCCGGGCTTCCTTGACGCACCGCGCCTGAAGGCGGAAGGTGTGCCGCGCGGCCCGTGGTATCAGGATCTGAAACAGGGCAAACGCATCACGCTGGAAGATGGCCGCGAGATCAACGGCGCCGACTATCTTGGCCCGTCCACCAAAGGCAAAGTGCTGGCGATCTTCGGCGATACCGGCCCCACCGAGGTGGCGTTGCAGCTGGCGGCGAACGCCGATGTGATGGTGCATGAAACCACGCTGGAAGCGGCGATGGCGGAAAAAGCCAACGGGCGCGGCCACTCCACTACGGTGCAGGCGGCCAGCGTGGCACAGCGCGCTGGCGCAAAACGCATGATCGCTACGCACTTTAGCTCGCGCTATTTGTCGCAGGATCGGGAAAGGCTGCTGGCAGAGTGCCAGTCGGTTTTTCCGGCCACCGAACTGGCGCATGATTTTGCGATATTTGAGGTGTAGCGCTTATTCCGGCACGATTTGCGTCACGCTGTAGTGACCGGTGCCGGCGGGCACCAGTTTCTGGTGCAGCCACGGCAGCAGCTCTTCCATCTGCGCTTTCAGCTTCCACGGCGGGTTGATGACAATCATCCCGGACGCAGTCATGCCGCGCTGATCGCTGTCCGGACGCACTGCCAGCTCGATCTGCAGAATATTGCGGATGCCGGTGGCTTCCAGATCCTTCAGCATGTGCTTGATCTGCTGGCGCAACACCACCGGATACCACAGCGCATAGACGCCGGTGGCGAAACGTTTGTGACCTTCCTGAATGCCTTTCACCACATCCTGATAATCGCTTTTCATTTCGTACGGCGGGTCGATAAGGATCAGACCGCGACGAGTCGGTGGCGGCAGTTTGGCCTTCAACTGCTGATAACCATCCGCGCGTTCAACGCGGGCGCGCGCATCTTTACTGAACTCACTGCGCAGCAGCGGGTAATCGGTCGGATGCAGTTCGGTGAGCTGCAGCTTATCCTCGTCGCGCAGCAGATGGCGGGCGATCAGCGGCGAGCCAGGGTAATAGCGCAGCGTGCCGGTTGGGTTGAGGTTGCGAATCGCCGCCAGATAGGGCTTCAGCAGCGCTGGTGCGTCCGGCTGCTGCCAGATACGCGCAATGCCTTCCAGATATTCGCCGGTACGTTCGGCGTGCTCACCGCTCAGCTGGTAACGTCCGGCACCGGCGTGGGTGTCCAGATAGAGGAAAGGTTTCTCCTTCTCCATCAGGGCGGTGAGGATCAGGCTTTCAACGGTGTGTTTCAGCACGTCGGCGTGGTTGCCGGCATGAAAACTGTGGCGATAACTCAGCATAAAAAAGAGGGGTCCGCGGTTGGATCAATGAAGTCGAATAGATCGTGTGTGGCGCGATTATAGCCGCGCCGCATAAAAATTGCTGACGTTTTACCATCCGCTTAAGTTTTCAGCGCCCGGGTCGCTTTAGCGGAATGCGACCGGTCTGGTAGAGAACTAATTTCACTTAGGGATAATTCGACTCTCGAAATTTTACCGCAGATTAAGTAAGTTAGTAGCCGAAAACGAAGCGGTCGCGAGCGAAATGCCAGGAATGCGTCTCTGGCAAGGAAACTTTTCGGCCATGGCCGTATAATTTTTTGCTTCAAGCATCCTTAATAACTCCTGGTGACAATAATGAAAAAAATGACTGGTATCGCGGTGGCAAGCCTGCTGGCACTGGCCGGCTGCGCGAAACAACAGCCTGTTCATAGCCTGGTAACGCCGCCCGCCGCCGACGCTCAGCCGATGGCTGAATCCGCTGCACGGCCTGACGGCCAGCCGTTTGTAACCGAAGCGCCAGCTCAGCCGGCCGCTGCCTCGTTCGCTGACGATCGCGCCAGCAACATTCAGCAGTGCCGTAAAGAGCTGGATGCGATGCGTCTCTACAGCCAGGCGTCTTATGACAGCTACCAGGCGGAATTCCAGAAAATTGGCGCGCAGACCAACAAATATCTGCAGATTAAAGATTCGATCGGCGCGGATATTAACGATTTAGTCATGCCGCGCTATCAGTTCCAGATCCGTGAACTGTGCTTCCGCATTAAAACCCGTCTGTCACAGCTGATTATTCGCCAGGCCGGTTAACAATAACGGCGTAAGCCGACCCCTTTTTTAACAGCGCGACAACCTCGCGCGGTGGATGGCTTCATCTCAATTAACATATTGAGATGAGGCCTTTTGTTTCTTAGCGGCAAGGAGCCGCGACTGGAGGTTTTGATGACACAGCGTCATCTGCTGGCGGTGCTGATTAGCGCGGCCTTACTGCTACCCGGACAGGCCGCGTCAGCGGCTGATGATGACATGCTGCGCGCGTTCAGCGAAGCAGCGCGCACCCTGCCGCCGGCACCGGCAGCAAAACCACAGCCACCTGCAAAACCGGCCGCTAAACCGGCGGCGAAAACCGTCAGCAAGGCAGAGAAAAAAGCCGCAACAGCGCCCGATCACAGTGCGGAACTGACGCGTCTGCGCCTCCGCGTGGCGGAACTCGAAAAGCTGTCTGCGGCACCTGCGGTGAAAGCGGACGATGCGTTAAAGGCGCAGCTGGCTGCCAGCGACAAAAAACTGGCAGCGCTCAGCGCGGAGAAGCAGCAGCAGGAGAAAAACATCGCCACGCTGCAGCAGGCGCTGAAAGAGGCACAGCAGCAGCAAAGCGCCGGCAGTGCCCAGCTGACGAAACAGCTCAGCGACGCGCGCGCGGCGGCCACCCAGAGCGCCGATGCGCTTAAAGCGTTGAAAGCGGAAAACGACAAGGCGCTGGCGGCGTTGCAGGCTGAGAGCAAAAAGCAGCTCAGCGCCCAGCAGGCCGGGAACGATAAAAAACTGGCAGCGCTCAGCGTGGAGAAGCAGCAGCAGGAGAAAAACATCGCCACGCTGCAGCAGGCGCTGAAAGAGGCACAGCAGCAGCAAAGTGCCGGCATCGCCCAGTTGACGAAGCAGCTCAGCGACGCGCGCGCGGCGGCCACCCAGAGCGCCGATGCGCTTAAAGCGCTGAAAGCGGAAAACGACAAGGCACTGGCGGCGCTGCAGGCAGAGAGCAAAAAGCAGCTCAGCGCCCAGCAGGCGGAGAGCGACAAAAAGCTGGCGGCATTACAGGCTGAAAGCAAGCAGCAGCTCAGCGCACAACAGGCTGAGAGCGCCCAAAAACTGGCCGCGCTGCAGACGCAGCAGGCCGAGCGTGAAAAACAACTCGCCGCGCTGCAGACGCAGCAGGCCGAGCGTGAAAAACAACTCGCCGCGCTGGATAGCGAAAAACAGCAGCAGGCGCACAACCTGGCGCAGCTGACGCGGGAACTGGAGGCGGCGAAGCAGCAACCGGCCGCCGCGCCGAAACTTTCTGCCCCGAAGAGCGATGCCGAACGCGATGGCTACACGCTGGGTCAGTTCATCGCCAGCAATGCGGTGGTGCAGCTGCAGATGGTCAAAGACATCGGCCTCAGCATCAGTATGGATCAGCTGATTGCCGGCTTAACCACCCAGCTGCAAAGCGGTGATTCGCTGCTTGATGGCGAAGAGATGGCGCGCCGTTACGCCACTATGCAGGCCTCCATTGGCAAAGGACTGAACGCACTGATTGAAAAAGGTTACGCGCAGCTGGACAAGAAAGTGGCGAAGCGTAAAGCGCTGAAGAAAGATCTCGGCATGCAGTGGTTTGCGGTGAAAAGCGTGAAAGGCAAACTGCTGCCGGACCAGCAGGCGGCGGTCAGCGTCCGCGTTACCACCCTGAGCGGCAAGGTAATCAATGATTTTTCGCACGATCAGGTGCCGTTCAACGACAGCCTGCCGCCACTGTTGCAGGAGGGCATGTCACTGACCGGTAAAGGCGGCGCAGTGGAAGGCTGGGCGCTGGCGAAAGATATTTACGAGCGCGAGCCGCTGCCACCGTGGGTTGCGCCGTATGATGTGATCCATTATCAGCTGGCCATCAAATAACCTCTGGCCCGCCGTCTGGCGGGCTTTTTTTTCAACATTGCGCGATAAATCGTGCCGCTACCGATACGTGCACTTATTGTAGCGGCGCGATTCATCGCGCGTTTTTCTCTCTGCCCTTGCGGGTGGCATTGATTTTCCCCTCGTCTGGCCGCATGTTAGTAAAATTGCGCCGCGCCCCTGCGCGCGGCCCCACTCCATGATGAAAGGACTGCGCTTATGACCAATCCGTTACTCACGCCTTTTACGCTACCGCCTTTTTCCGCCATCAAACCTGAGCACGTGGTTCCCGCTGTAACTGAAGCGCTGAACGACTGTCGCGCGGCGGTGGAGCGCGTAGTGGCGCAGGGCGCGCCTTACACCTGGGAAAATTTAGTCCAGCCACTGGCGGAAGTGGACGATCGACTGGGCCGCATCTTCTCGCCGGTCAGCCATCTCAACTCGGTAAAAAACAGCCCGGAACTGCGCGAAGCCTACGAGCAGACGCTGCCGCTGCTGTCCGAATACAGCACCTGGGTGGGCCAGCACGAAGGCCTGTATCAGGCGTATCGCAACCTGCGTGAGGGCGAGAGCTACGCACAGCTGGATACCGCGCAGAAGAAAGCGGTGGATAACAGCCTGCGCGACTTTGAGCTGTCCGGTATCGGCCTCGATAAACAGAAACAGAAACGCTATGGCGAGATCGCCGCGCGCCTCTCCGAGCTGGGATCGGCTTACAGCAACAACGTGCTGGACGCCACCATGGGCTGGAGCAAACTGATCACCGACGAAGCCGAGCTGGCGGGCATGCCGGAGAGCGCACTGGCCGCGGCCAAAGCGCAGGCGGAAGCCAAACAGCAGGAAGGCTGGCTGCTGACGCTGGATATCCCGAGCTATCTGCCGGTGATGACCTACTGCGATAACGCCGCGCTGCGTGAAGAGATGTATCGCGCCTATTCCACCCGTGCCTCCGATCAGGGCCCGAACGCCGGTAAATGGGACAACGGCCCGATCATGGCGGAAGAGCTGGCGCTGCGCCACGAGCTGGCCGAGCTGCTGGGCTTTGACTCGTTCGCCGACAAATCGCTGGCAACCAAAATGGCGGAAAGCCCGTCTCAGGTGATCGACTTCCTGAACGACCTCGCCAAACGCGCGCGCCCGCAGGGTGAAAAAGAGCTGGCGCAGCTGCGTGCCTTCGCCAAAAAAGAGTTTGGCGTGGATGACATGAATCCGTGGGATCTCACCTATTACGGCGAGAAGCAGAAGCAGCATCTGTACACCATCAGCGACGAACAGCTGCGTCCGTACTTCCCGGAATCACGCGCGGTGAACGGCCTGTTTGAAGTGGTGAAGCGCATTTATGGCATCACCGCCAAAGAGCGTACCGACGTGGATGTTTATCATCCGGACGTGCGTTTCTTCGACCTGTACGACGAGAGCGGCGAGCTGCGTGGCAGCTTCTACCTCGACCTTTACGCGCGCGAGCACAAGCGCGGCGGCGCGTGGATGGATGACTGCGTCGGGCAGATGCGCAAAGCCGATGGCAGTCTGCAGAAGCCGGTGGCGTACCTGACCTGTAACTTCAATCGCCCGGTACAGGGCAAACCGGCGCTGTTCACTCACGATGAAGTGACCACACTGTTCCACGAGTTCGGCCACGGCCTGCACCACATGCTGACGCGCATCGAAGCGCCGGGCGTATCCGGCATCAACGGCGTGCCTTGGGATGCGGTCGAGCTGCCGAGCCAGTTTATGGAAAACTGGTGCTGGGAGCCGGAAGCGCTGGCGTTCATCTCCGGCCATTACGAAACCGGTGAGCCGCTGCCGAAAGCGCTGCTGGATAAAATGCTGGCGGCGAAGAACTATCAGGCGGCGCTGTTCATTTTGCGTCAGCTGGAGTTCGGCCTGTTCGATTTCCGTCTGCACACCGAGTTCGATCCGGCGCAGGGCGCGCAAATCCTCGAAACCCTGCGTGAAGTGAAAAAGCAGGTTGCCGTGGTGCCGAGTCCGGAGTGGGGCCGCTTCCCGCACGCCTTCAGCCACGTGTTTGCCGGTGGCTACGCGGCGGGTTACTACAGCTATCTGTGGGCCGACGTGCTGGCTGCCGATGCCTATTCGCGCTTCGAAGAAGAGGGCATCTTCAACCGTCAGACCGGTCAGTCGTTCCTCGACAACATCCTGACGCGCGGCGGTTCCGAAGAGCCGATGGAGCTGTTCAAGCGCTTCCGCGGCCGTGAACCGCAGCTGGATGCGATGCTGGAACACTACGGAATTCAGGGATAAGCCTGCTTGTGAAGATCGGTTTAGTGGATGAAACAGGCGCCGGAGACGGCGCCTTATTACATTTGGCGCAGCGCTGGGGGCTGGAGCAGGACGACAGCGCCACGCTGGCGCTGGTGCTGACAGCGCAGCATCTGGAGCTGCGTAAAGTGGACGAGCCGAAGCTCGGTGGCATCTTTGTCGATTTCGTTTCCGGCGCGATGGCGCACCGGCGCAAATTTGGCGGCGGACGCGGCGAAGCGGTGGCGAAAGCGGTGGGCATCAAAGGGGATTATCTGCCCGACGTGGTGGATGCGACGGCGGGGCTGGGACGTGATGCCTTTGTGCTGGCCGCGCTGGGCTGTCGCGTGCGTATGCTGGAGCGTCATCCGGTGGTCGCGGCGCTGCTGGAAGATGGTTTGCGGCGTGGTTATGAAGATGCGGAGATCGGCGGCTGGCTGCGCGAGCGGCTGACGCTGCTGCATGTGGTCAGCCAGCAGGCGCTGAGTGATATCACGCCGGCACCGGACGTGGTGTATCTCGACCCGATGTATCCGCACCGGCAGAAAAGCGCGCTGGTGAAGAAGGAGATGCGGGTGTTTCAGTCGCTGGTGGGGCCGGACGAGGATGCCGATGCGCTGCTCGAACCGGCGCGCCGTCTGGCGAAGAAGCGCATCGTGGTGAAGCGCCCGGATTACGCACCGCCGCTGGCCGGCGTCGCCACCCAATCGGCGGTGGTGACCAAAAGCCACCGTTTCGATATTTATCCGCCGTTGGTTCAGGCGGTGCGGCAATAAAACAGGTCGGCATTAATGCCGACCCTACAGCGTTAATGTTCATTGCAGGTTCGCCATTGATGGTGACCGAATCGCACCGTATCCTGCAGGTTCGCCATTCATGGCGACCGAATCGCACCGTATCCTGTAGGGTCGCCATTCATGGCGACCGAATCGCACCGTATCCCTGCAGGGTCGCCATTGAGGGCGACCGAATCCGGTCCCGGCGACCCCACGCCTCGCGGTTATTCCTCTTCCTCATCGCGCAGCGGCACAATCAGCATATCGATATGCACGGTATTGATCAGCTGGCGCGCTGACGACATCAGCTTGCTCCAGAAATCCTGATGGTGTCCGCACACCACCAAATCGACATCGTATTTTTTAATCGCGTCCACCAGCACCTGGCCGAGATCGCCGCTGCCGCTCAGGGTTTCGCTAATCGGGTAACCGGCGTTGGTGGAGAGCTCGCGCAGCGCGGTATGTGTCTCTTCCGAAATACGCTTCTGCATGTCGCCGAGGTTGACGTCAATCAGCCCGGTGTAGAGATCTGAATAGTTCACGTCAACGTGAATCAGCGAGATTTTTGCATCATAAGGACGGGCCAGTGATACCGCTTTATCAACCAGTAACTGGCTTTCCGGGGAAAGGTCTACTGCAATCAGGATGTGTTTATAAGCCATGATAAAACTCCTTTCTCAAGATTCTGGGGCAACCCGAATTTCTGCCGTTCGGCTGGCGTAATCCTTTGCGCGTAACGGCGATGAAGCGCCACCAACCACAATGTCAGCCACGCAGGCGAATAATTGTTATATCCCGAGTATAGCCAGAGTAGGTAGCAAATGCTGCAAACCGAAGCCCGGCTGTGAGTCAGATCATGGGTTATCGCTTTTTTCGCTCGCGCTGAACGAAAATCATCGCTGGAAAAA
Source organism: Pantoea sp. ICBG 828 (assembly GCF_002928355.1). Classification (NCBI taxonomy): domain Bacteria; kingdom Pseudomonadati; phylum Pseudomonadota; class Gammaproteobacteria; order Enterobacterales; family Erwiniaceae; genus Pantoea; species Pantoea sp. ICBG 828. Next base: position 15,800 of record NZ_POWN01000016.1, read on the forward strand.
ATTTAAACAGATCTCCTACACTGAAAATGAGGGCCACTCCCGTCCGGGTAGCGCGCTCAGGTCCGCATAACAACAATGCAATTCGATTCATCTGTGGCTGGCTTATTTCCCGTGGGGCGTCTGCAGCTTTTCCCCGCTGCAGGTAACGTCATTGCGGCTCCAGCCGGGAGGGGAACATGATCAGCACTATCGCGCTTTTTTGGGCTCTGTGTGTGGTTTGTCTGGTGAATATGGCGCGTTACTTCTCATCGTTGCGCTCACTGCTGGCGGTGCTGCGCGGGTGCGATCCGTTGCTGTATCAGTATGTTGATGGTGCCGGTTTCTTTACGTCCCACGGTCAGCCGAGCAAGCAGGTGCGGCTGGTGCGCTATATCTGGGAGAAACGCTATCGCGATCATCACGACGATGAATTTATTCGTCGCTGCGAGCGGGTGCGCGGTCAGTTTGTTCTGACCAGCGGGCTGTGTTTTCTGGTGGTGGTGAGCCTGATCGCCTTAGCGATTTGGCACTGAGAGGGGGAGCGGGTTCTGTCGCGGCGCGCTGTGTTGTATTCGCAACGCACTACGACAGAACCCTGCAACGCTGAAGCGTTAAATCAGCTTCAGCGCAATCCAGTACAGCGAGCCAGACAGCAAAATACACACCGGCAGGGTGAATACCCAGGCCATCGCGATATTTTTGATGGTGCGGCTTTGCAGACCGCCGCCATCTACCAGCATGGTACCGGCAACCGACGATGACAGAATGTGCGTGGTCGAAACCGGCATCCCGGTGTAGCTGGCGATACCAATCGACACCGCCGCCGTTACCTGGGCCGACATGCCCTGCGCATACGTCATGCCTTTTTTACCGATCTTCTCGCCGATGGTGGTCGCCACGCGGCGCCAGCCAATCATGGTACCGATGCCGAGCGCCAGCGCGACCGCCACGATAATCCATACCGGCGCATACTCGATGGTGCCGAGCAGATCGCCTTTCAGCTTATTGAGGAAGCGCTTATCGTCGGCGCTGGTCTCCGGCAGCTTAGCGGCTTTGTCCGCGGTGTCGGAGATGCACAGCAGCAGACGACGCATCTGACCGCGCTGGTCAGGCGTGAGATCGCTGTAGCTCTGCAGGTTACCCAGCAGACCCTGCGCACGGTTAATCGCATCGAGCGCACGGGAGCTATCACAATGGAACTCCTGCGGGCCGCCGAGCGACTCTTCCGGCGTCGGCACCGCCGGTGGCGCCATCTGCACGATGTGCGTCAGCGACTGGCCGTGCTGCTGGTAATACTGCTCCAGATGGTTCACCGCATCGCGCGTACGGGTGATGTCATAACCGGAGGCATTCATATTCACCACAAAGCCCGCCGGCGCGACGCCAATCAGCACCAGCATGATCAGGCCGATGCCTTTCTGACCGTCGTTGGCACCGTGCGAATAGCTCACGCCAATGGCGGAGACAATCAGCGCGATACGCGTCCAGAACGGCGGCTTTTTCTTGCCGTCGATCTTTTCGCGGTCAGCGGGCGTCATGTGGATGCGAGCCCGTTTTTTGGTGCTGCTCCAGTAGCGACGCAGCAGGAAAATCAGGCCACCCGCAATGATCAGACCAACGATCGGCGACAGAATCAGGGAGAGGAAAATATTGATGACTTTCGGCAGGTTCAGCGCATCCACCACCGACGTGCCGGTCATCAGCGCATTGGTGAGACCAATACCGATGATGGCGCCGATCAGCGTGTGCGAACTGGACGCCGGTAAGCCGAGATACCAGGTACCGAGGTTCCAGATAATCGCCGCCAGCAACATGGAGAACACCATGGCGAGCCCATGCGCCGAACCGACATTCAACAGCAAATCGGTTGGCAGCATATGCACGATGGCATAGGCCACGCTCAAACCGCCGAGCAGCACACCTAAGAAGTTGAACACACCGGCCATCACAACCGCCAGTTGCGCCCGCATCGCACGGGTGTAAATGACTGTAGCGACCGCGTTGGCAGTGTCGTGAAAGCCGTTGATTGCTTCGTAAAACAACACAAACAGCAGAGCAAGAACCAATAACAGGCCGGTGCTTAGGTCAAGACCAGCAAACAGATGTAGCATAAACGTTACGCCATTTTGGAGGACATGAACGCGGCGCATTATCTGCGACAACGTGCGCTATGGGAAAGAAAAATATAGCTCTTTTTTGTCTTAAATTTGTCATCCGGCAGGTAATTAATGGCAAAAAGACCGCAAAATGAGCAAGTTACAATATGACACATTTACGGCAATTTTTTGTCGCTGGCGCGAAAAGCCGCAGATCTCTACAATCAGCGCCTTTAAATCAGGTGGGTTAAGACAGTGGAAAAGTTTGACGTTATCATCATTGGTGCAGGCGCGGCCGGCATGTTCTGCGCGGCGCAGGCCGGGCAATTGGGCCGTCGCGTGCTGCTGCTGGATAACGGCAAGAAGGCAGGGCGTAAAATCCTGATGTCCGGCGGCGGCCGCTGCAACTTCACTAATCTGTACACCGAACCGGCGGCGTATCTGTCGCATAATCCGCACTTCTGCAAATCGGCGCTGGCGCGCTACACCCAGTGGGATTTCATCGATCTGGTTAATCGTCACGGCATCGCCTGGCACGAGAAAACTCTTGGCCAGCTGTTCTGCGATGATTCGGCGCAGCAGATTGTTGATCTGCTGCTGAAGGAGTGTGAAGCCGGCCAGGTGACGCTGCGACTGCGCAGCGAAGTGCTGAGCGTGGCGCGCGACGACGACGGTTATACGCTGCAGCTGAATGGCTCGGCGGTTCGCGCGGACAAGCTGGTGATCGCCAGCGGTGGTCTGTCGATGCCGGGACTGGGGGCAACACCGTTCGGTTATAAGGTGGCGGAACAGTTTGGGCTGCGCGTCCATCCGACGCGCGCCGCGCTGGTGCCATTTACGCTGCATAAGCCGCTGCTGGAGCAGCTGAACACGCTTTCCGGCGTGGCGCTGCCGACCACCATCACCGCTCAGGACGGCACGCTGTTTAAAGAGGCGATGCTGTTTACCCACCGCGGCCTGTCCGGTCCGGCGGTACTGCAGATCTCCAGCTACTGGCAGCCGGGCGAGTTTGTCACCGTCAACCTGTCGCCGGAGACCGCGTTGGACGATTTTATCGACGTGCAGCGTGCGGCGCATCCCAACCTCAGCCTGAAAAATAGCCTGGCGAAGATCCTGCCAAAGCGGCTGGTGGAAGTATTGCAGGAGCTGCAGCAGATTCCCGACGTGACGCTGAAGCAGCTTAACAGCAAGCAGCAGAGCGAGCTGGTGACCACGCTGCACCAGTGGCGCGTGCAGCCAAACGGCACCGAAGGCTATCGCACCGCCGAAGTGACGCTGGGCGGCGTGGATACCACGCAGCTGTCGTCAAAGACCATGGAAGCGCGCGACGTGCCAGGGCTCTATTTCATCGGCGAAGTGGTGGACGTGACGGGCTGGCTCGGCGGCTACAATTTCCAGTGGGCGTGGAGCTCAGCGTGGGCGTGCGCGCAGGCGGTTTAATGGTTTGAATTCAGAGTGGTTTTTTCCCTCACCCTAACCCTCTCCCGCAAGCGGGAGAGGGAACTGGCTGGTGCTGGTAGGGGAAAGGGAGCTGGCTGGTGCGCCAGGGTGTCATCGGTCATCTTTAGCCTTTGCCTGCGTGCCTTTCATACTTTTCACCCGCTGCACCTTCCTGGTTCTCTCATGTTACGCACTGCCTTCCCCGCCCGCAGCGGACCGCTCCCTCTCCCGCGTGCGGGAGAGGGCCGGGGTGAGGGCAAACCCAAACTCAAACTCAAACCCAAACCCAAACCCAAACCCAAACCCAAACCCAAACCCAAACCCAAACGACTAAGAATCTCCCCCATTTGTCAGACTGCACTGACCGGCGCGTAGGCCAGGTCTCATTAACCTTAAACCTGCCAGTCCTTAAAATAGCCTGAGGCCAGCCGATCAGCACAGGGGAAGCGCAGGGATGAAAGACGCATACATGGATTGGTTCATTCACCACTTTATTCAGCCGCCGCGCCAGGCGCGCGTGCGTTTGCTGGCTTATACCGGCGGGCCGGTGGCCGCGCATCAGCTGGCGAACAGCCTGCCGCGCTGGCTCAATAACGATGTGCAGCACCTGCGACGCGGCATGATGCGCGAGTATCGCGCGCAGATTAACGGCATGGCGCATTTTCCGGCGCTGGTGACGGATTTCAATGACGCGCGCACGCTGGCGCTGGGGGAACTGCAGCCGCAAAAGGGAGGGCGTATGCTGGTGATCAGTCCCGGCGCCGGGCTGTTCTTTCTGTTTCAGCCGCAGGGCGGTGGACGCGTAGGGCGTGTCGCTTAACGCGCTGCGGTACCCTGTCAGCCAGACAGTGGCACCGCAGCAAAAGGCACGCTGAACGCGTGCCAGATAAGGATCAGAACTGCCAGCGCAGGCCTGCGCTGCCGCTCCACGGTGATGTCAGCTTATCGCCATGGCTCCAGCTGGCGTCCGCATACAGCGCAACATCGCGCGTCAGTGAGACGTTAACGCCCGCGCCCAGCTCCAGACGTTGGCCCGCAAGGTTGCTGTTCATGCGTTGATCGTTAACGCTGACGGCATTATCGCGCACCAGCTCCTGCGCCAGCGCGGCGCGCAGCCACGGCTGCACTTTGCCGCCGTTCTCCAGCGCCATCTCGCGTCCACCGGTCAGGTTCAGCGTTGCCAGGCGCGATCCGCCAGACGCCGCCTTCGCCGCCAGATCGTTACTCAGGCGGTATGCTTTACCCTGCACCCACAGCGAGGAGAACTGCAGTGATGGCTCGGCGAACCAGCCGTTCTGATAGTTAAACTTGCGGCCCAGCTCCAGCGAGGCGCCAAATCCGGCGGTCTGATAGCTGCCGCTGGCCTTGCTGCCATCAGACATACGCGCGTCGGCGCGGTTGCTGAAGTTGTTGGCTTTCACCACCGCATCGGCGAACCAGCCGTCATTCAGTAGCCAGGTGTGATAGCCACCAATATAGAAACTGTTGATGGTGCCCTGGCTGCCGCCGCTGAAGGCCAGCCGGCTTTTGCTGATGCCGCTGAACACGCCGAGCAGGCGCTGGCCATAACCGGTGGTTTTGGCGCTATCGACGCCCATCGCCACGCCCTGCATCTGCTGGCGCCACGCCACGCCGCTGCGCGCGTTGATACGCCAGTCATTGCCGATGACGCGTGTCCAGGCGCCGCCCTGCGCTGCGCTGTCGCGCACTTCGCCAAGACGGGTACGCAGATTGGTCAGCTCGCTGTACCAGGCGATCGGCGCGGCGTTAAACAGTGCGGTAACTGTGGCGGCGGAAGGCGTTGGCAGCGGCTGCTCGTCCTCATCGTGCTTCTGCGCCAGTACCCAGTCCTGGCCGCGCTGCTCCAGCTGATACTGCCACGCGCCGGCATCGACCACGCCGTGCTCCAGCGCAAAGTGGGCATCGCCGCCGCCGGTAGTCACCACCGTCAGCGCCGCGTCGCTTTGCTGCGGTTCGCGCCCGCTGTTACTAATCCCCAGCCGATGATCGCCGCTGGCAGCACCCGCGACACGAATCAGATCGCCCTGCAATGCTGCCAGATCGGTGTTCAGGTGATAGCTGCCGTTGCCGCTCAGCGTCTGCACATCCAGCGTGCTGAAGCCGCTGGCCTGCGGGGCAAAGCTCACGTTGCCGTCGCTGTGCAGCGTATTAAGCGTTGAGCTGGCGCGGAGCTGCCACTGGCTGCTGGCGTCGAGCGTCAGGCTATTGGCACCCTGAACGCTGCCGCTCAGCTGTGAGGCGTTGCTCAGCGCCAGTGCCACCCGGCTGGCGGCGTCGGCGCGGACGTCGCCTTGCAGGCTTACATGGTTATCCGCGTTCAGCGTCACTTCTGACGGCAGCGTACCGCTCGCCACGTCCAGCAGCGCGTCGCCGCCCTGCAGCTGGCTGCCGTTGGTCAGCGTAATGTCAGCGTTGCTGTTGGTCACTTTGATGGCCGCACCCTGCTGGCTGACGATTTGCGTGCTGTCGAGCGTTACCGTGCTGCTGTCACCGTTGCTGTTAGCGTTCACCAGCAAACCCGCCGCCTGCTGGCCTGCGGTGCTGAGCATGCTGTGCTGCAGCTGCATGCTGCCAGAGCGCACCCAGGCACCGTGCGCGCCGGCGCCTTCAGTTTTAACATCGACCTGTTTACCGCTGATCGCCGAGCCCGGATAGGCCAGCAGGCCAGTGGCGGAATCACCGGCGGTGCGTACCTGAGTATTGGCCAGATTGATGTTGCCGCCGCGCGCGGCAAACACGCCGATGGCGCCGGAGCCGTGGGTTTCTACCGTCATATTCTGCGCATCAACCTGCGCTTCGCTGTACAGACCATAGCTGCCGGCTCCCTGCGTGCTGAGCGCGACATTTTCCAGCGTGGCGTTGCCAAATTGCGCGTGAAACGCGTGTGCGTTGTTGCCCTGGCTGCTGAAGCGACTGTCCTGCGCATGGGCGGAGGCGCTCTCCGAGGCGATCCACAGCGTGTGCGCGTTATCACCGTGGGTGTTAAAGCTGCCGCCGAGCAGCGTGGCGGTCGAGCGATTGTTGACGTTGACCGCCATGCCGCTTTGCGTGTCGACCGTAACGTTATTGAGCAGCACATCGCCGCCCAGCGTATATACGCCGTCGCCGGCATCGGTGACGATCTGGCTGTCGCTTAGCGTCACGCTGCCGCGTCCGCTGCTGCCCTGCGGGTTATAGATTTCGATGCCGCGATGACGATCGCTGACGTTGATCGCCACCTGGCTGCCGTTCAGCGTAACGTTGCCCAGTTCGATTGCCGCACGTGTGCCGGCACCGCTCAGTTCAATGGTCACATCGCTGAGCGCCGCGCGCGCATTGCCGCGTCCGCCACCGCCCAGCGCTAATCCGCCGCCATTTTCACCGCTGGCGCTGATGCGGCTGTCGCGCAGCGTCAGCTGGCCCTGGCTGAGGGTAACGCCGGTGGCATCGCGCCCGCGGCTGCTGAGCGTGACATCCGTCAGGGTGACCTCGCTGTTGCCGCTGGCCATCACGCCGGCGCTGCTGTCGCCCAGCGTGCTGATACTGCCGCCGCGCATGATGAATTGTCCGTCGCTGAGGTTCGCGCCGTGCGCCATCACGCCGTCAGTGGCGAGATGGGCGCCATCCAGTTCGATGCGTCCGCCGTTCAGTGCCTGCGCCGCATACAGCAGGCTACCGGTGGTGACGAAGTTCAGGCCGGGCACGGCGGTGGTGAGCAGGCTGCCGGCGCCGCTGGCCAGCAGCGGATAGTCACGCGCGCTGCGTGATTCGTAGCCGCTGGTCGCTGCGACTTTGGCACCGTCGAGCGCCTGCCACGCTGAGGCCGCCTGCGCACCGCTGGCAACCAGTAGCGCCAGCGCGCAGCTGTAAGAGAGAGGGGAAAGTCGGAAGTGTGCCATGTCTGTTCTCCTTGTGATGGCGTAAAAAAACGGGCGCATCAGTGCGCCCGTTGCGGGAATGGCGGAGCGGTGCAGCGCGGGGTTAGCGCAGCAGCTCCAGGGTAAGTCGTGCTTCGCTACTGCTGAGCTGGGTGGCGCGCGCCGCGCTCTCCGGCAGCAGCGGCGTGATCTCAACCTGCGCGGTAAAGGTTTTGCCCTGCTGGATCGCGCCACCGCGCACCGCGACAAAAGTTTCACCGGGTTGCAACGCAATGCTGTTGCTGCTGGTGGCCTGCGCATTGCCGCTGCGCAGCAGCTCTGCGGGCTGGCCGTCAACGCGGGCATTAAAGAGGCGAATCTTCACGCTGCCGCGTTCGCCATAGCGAAATGCCCCGTTCTGCGCGCGATCGCCGCGCAGTGCCAGCTTCATCGTTTGGCTGTAGGGGCAGGCCACCGCCAGCGTCAGTTCACGGGTACCGGGCGAGAGCTGACCGGCTCCTGCTTCATCCAGCTGATAGCGGGTCTGGTTGCCAAAATTAATCTCTGGCATGCCCAGTGATAAACTGCACTGGCTGTCCTGCAGCATCGGCGGCAGGCTGGCGAGCGCGTTCTGGCACAGCAGCAGCGCTAACGCCAGCGCTGAAAAAGGGTATTTCATGGGTTTGCTTCCTTATCAGCTACATTGCGCGCTGGCGGTTTCATACAGGCTCGCTTCGGTAGGTTTTGGCGGCAATGTCAGGTCGAAACTGCACAGCGTTTCGCCACCGACCTGCACATCCATCCTGCCGCCATCGCCGGCATCCGGGATAAATACCGCACCGTCGGCACCGACAGCGGTCACGAACAGGTTCTGTGGATTAAATACGCTGGCACCGTACGGCAGCGGTTTACCGGCTTTGTCTGTCACATCCACCAGCACGCGGCGGGTGCGCACTACGTCAAAGGCGATATAACTCACCGAGCCACGCGCGGCGCTGGTTTCCTGCAGCGCATTGACGATATCGACGTTCTTTTTTAGGCTGCGCGTATCAATTTGCACGTCAGAGCGGCGGAAGCTGTTCAGTGACGGAATCACCGCGTAGCCCCGGCCATCGGTCCAGGACGGGCCGCCAGGCGTTTCAATGCGCACACCGCTTTCATCACCGACTTTGGCGATGCCGAAGGTATCGCTGATGCGATACGGCGACAGCGTGACGCCATGTTGGTGCATTGCCACGCCGCCGCTGGCACGCATCGACCAGCTGGTATTGCCGTCATTGCTATTGCTCAGGCTGCCGCCGAGCTGACTGACCGGCGTCACCATATCCATCGCACCGGTGACGCTGTTGCGCTGGCTGTGGAAATCTCGCTCGCTGCTCAGCGACCAGCTGCGATCCTGGCTCAGGCGATTGCTGTAACGCATACCGGCCCGGCTGCCGTTGCGCTGGCTGTGGTTCACGTAGCTGCTGACGGTTTGCGCATCGCCGAACGGGATGTTGAGGGTCATATAAATACGATTGTCCGGCGTGCTGTAGCGGCCGCCGTTATCCCGTGAGGCATTGATGCTCAGATAGGCGCGGTCAAACGATTTCGTCCACCCCGCGTTCAGGTAGTTGATACTGTCACCGTCGAAGGTGCGGCTGCGCGCCCACGACAGCGACAGCGAACCGTAATCATCCAGCGCCCAGCCGATACCCGCACCGAACTGGTCGCGCGCGCGGCTGCGGTTATCCTGCTGGTCACGCTGCAGGCTGTCGCTGAGTTCGCGATAGCCGCTGGTTTGCCGGCTGGCATTGAAACTTAAGCTCACCCGTTCACTCAGCTGCTGGCTCAGCGAGGCATCCAGTGCCACGCCGCGATTACCGTGCTGCGCATCGTCCGCCAGCGTGGTTTGCAGACGGGTAATGGTGCTGTCCAGCGGCTGACTGGTCACGCTCGCCGCTACGGCACGCCACGGATTAGAGCCCATCACGCCGGCTGTTAAGCTATTACGCGGCGACAGGCGCCAGCCGCGCGAGGCGGTAGCCAGCCACGGAGCTTCAGCGCTACCGTTTTGCTCCAGTTTACCGATGCCCACCGACAGGCCATTGGCGCTGGCGGCGCTAAGCGGTAGCGAAGCGGCTGGCACGACAAATTCACGTTTATCGCCCTGGCTGCCGGTCACGGTCACCTGCAGATCGCTGCGGGTGTTCAGCAGCGAAAAGCCTTCCAGCCGGAACGGGCCGGCCGGCACCGTGGTGCTGAACACCAGCGCGCCAGACTGACGCACTTCCACCACCGAGGCGCTGCTGGCGATGCCCTCCACCAGACCAGCACCGCCCTGTTTTTCCAGTGACAGCTCGGGAAACAGCTGCATGCCCAGCACCTGTCCGCTGCCGAACAGTGAGTTGGCAAGGTTAATCTGACCGGCCTGCAACACTTTCTGTGATGCCGCCAGCGTGCGCTGTGCGTAGGCCGCCTGATGACGCAGGGAGGTTTCACCGTTAAAGCGCGTCAATATCTGACGACTGCGCACAATCCAGTCGCTGAAATTCATCCCGGCCTCGCTGTACAGCTGCATAAAATTGACGCCGGCTAAACGGCCAGCCGAATCCATATACTGCGCATCATAGTTAACCAGGCCGGCGACACCGCCGTGCTGCCAGTCGCCGCTGTTATTGGCGGCCGCTAATGCCTGCTGCGGCACAATCAGCGTCAGACGTTCTTCACCGGGGTCAGCGTGCAGTTCCGCCTGCGGCCACAGGCTGTTCAGGCTGATGCGTTCACCATCGGATAAACTTTTGGGCACCACCAGCTTCGCCTGCTGCAGAAACGCGCGATCGATACAGGGCTCACCGTGCTCGTCGAAATGGACGCGAATGCGGCCGCGTTCGCTGCCGTTAACGCGCAGATTGACGGTGTTATCACCGGCCATAAAACGTGGTGCGTCTTTAAAATGCGCCGCCAGACGTGGATCGACGCCGCGAGCCTGCAGTGAGGCCAGGTCAAATTCTACCGGCTCTGCACCCTGGGCGGAAAAGCTGCCCAGCGCCTGCATCAGAGAGATAGCAAGTAAGCTGGGACGCAAAGTACGGGGTTTATTTTTATTATGCTGTGGCACGGTTCACCCCGTTTAGCGCGTCAGCGGCGCGTCATAGGTATCCACGCTGAAACCCCAGGTGGTGGCGGGAGAAATTCGTACCTGAGAAGACTTGCCGGCTTTTTTCCCGCCATCCGGTGACAAAGTAAATTGCTGGCCTGGCAGGACATAACTATTCGGTAATTGCCAAACTGTCTTGTCTGGCAAGGTCTGTACTACCTGCGCGAGGCGGACAACATAAGGAGAGTCGTTTTTCACCTGCAGCGAATTACCGTCCAGTTTCCAGTTCAGGCGCTTCCATGGCGACAAATCCTTTTCTAACCCGGCAGGACGGATTATGACTGGCAAATTCTGACGCACCGTCATACGCAATTCACTCTTACCTTTTTCCTGGGGAGGAATACCCTCTACAGTGACGCGTTTAAGCCGTTCAGTTTTTAATGGTTCGTTAGTGGTTAACATGAAGCGTATTCGTTGTGCTTTGCCCGCTTCAACACGTGCTGCAGGTGGCGTCACAGTTAGTAACGATTGCTGATCATCTGGAATGTTCTGTATGGTCGTAAGTAAGAGAACAGGGAAATTATCAGTATTTTTGATATTTAAGTTACCCTCTCTGTCTTTCTCTTCAATAATCACAACGGAACTATCAGGCAACATGCCAGTTGCATGCGATAAGCTGGGGAGTGAATTCAGGATGATTAAAAAGAATAACTTTTTTGTTGAGTTAATAAGCATTTTTCTTCCCGGTTTTAAAAAAGCCGGGCTTCCCCGGCTTAAAGTATTAAAGGTAGACCAACTCAATAGTTGCAGAGCCGTCAAGCGCAGCTGGCTTAGATAAATCCAGTTCTGATGACTTGTTAATATATGATTCAACTTTAATGTCATATGAGAAAATGCGCGCAGCAACCGGCACCAGCTCACCAGTTTTCGCCATACTAGAGAGACGAGTACCGTTAAGGGTAGGGCTTAACCATGAGTTTTTAATCCAGTTGGTTCCAGTATTTGAAGTCAGAATTACATCTGCTTTTACATCATCAGCTAGTGGATTAGTAAAAGTAGCTGCCCAACCACCAATTGCATTTTCATTAGCCATACCTAAACCCAGCGTTGGGGCATTTTCTGTGCCAAACAGTTTTGCTCCATCAGTAGGTTTATCGTAAGCGTTCTTAATAGGGCGTCCAGGAACAGTACCTGTTCTGTTATTAGTTACTTTCAATGCGATTTTAGCTGGAGCATCACAATGAATAGTCAGGTTAGTAGTTCTGGCTGGAAGATAAGTAAAGTCATCAGCTTTCAGACTGTCACCAGCAATTGTGCCGTAATCGATTACCCCACCACCTGCTATTTCAGGAATACAGGCTACTGGGGTAATATTACCTTTAATTGACAGATCTACACTTTCTGCCATTACGTTTGCACTGGCAGCAAGAACTGCGATCGCACAGGCTGTTTTCATCATGTTTTTCATCATTTCTATTTCCTTTGTTGTGTTGAATGACCTTCTTCCCTGATTGATAAAATGGAGAAGGTTTTGCTGTGAAAACATCAGAAGGTTAATGTCGTTTTCACAAGGTTAGTGAATTCAGTATTTGGCCGCTGAAATTACATTCTATTTTCATCCGGCTGTTTGTTATTGCTTTGCATTCAGTGAATGGCTAAGCGATGAGGTTATAGTAGTGCTGTTTTTATTTAATTCCCATGCGAATGTTCATCGGTGGTCTGTAGTCCCTGTCTTAAGAATTAAATTAAAAATTTTCTGATGAGGCTGGTTAATATTCTGATGACTGCATGTCAATTAAGACCAGTCTGTAATTTTTATTACCTTGCGAGTTAATGATTAGGTAATCATTTCGCCGCGCTGCTTGGTGCGCAGTGTTATTACTGCGCTGTCCAGGTGCGCATGAATGCGCACCCTACAAAGTTGTAACGCTTTTGCAATGTGCGGCTTATGGCGCGAGTCCGTCAGCCGCACCGTAGTAGGTTGCGCAATGAATTGCGCCGCTACGGTTTGTGCGTGTTGTTGTTACTGTGCCGTCCGGATGGCAGATTGTTCATTCGCACCGGTTGCAGCGGTTTATGGCTGCACCATTCAGCTGCCCGGTTTCCAGACCGCAGGTTTCGTAGCGGCATTATGGCTGCGCCATTCAGGTGCCCGGTTTCCAGACCGCAGGTGGCGTAGCGGCGCGATTTATCGCGCAAGTCCGCCAGCCGCACCGCGGTAGATAGCGCCATGAATTGCGCCGCGACGGTTTGTGCAAAGTGTTATTGCCGTGCCGTCCGGGTGGCAGATTGTCCAGTCGCACCGGTTGCAGCGATGATATGGCTGCGCCATTCAGCTGCCCGGTTTCCAGACCGCAGGTGGCGTAGCGGCGCGATTTATCGCGTAAGTCCACCAGCCGCACCGCGGTAGATTGCGCAATAAATTGCGCCGCTACGGTTGGTGCAAAGTGTTATTGCTGTGCCGTCCGGGTGGCAGATTGTTCATTCGCACCGGTTGCAGCGGTGTTATTGCTGCGCCATTCAGATGCCCGATTTCCAGACCGCAGGTGTCGTAGCGGCGCGATTTATCGCGCAAGTCCGCCAGCCGCACTGCGGTAGATTGCGCAATACGTTGCGCCGCTACGGTTGGTGCGTGTTGTTGCTGCGCTGTCCTGGTGCGCATGAATGCGCAACCTACGGATTTATATACGCTTTTGCGACGTGCGCTTTCCCACTGCTTAAATCGGGCGGCGGCCGGTGCAGGCCAGCATCGCGTTCAGCGTGGGAAACCCGCTGCGCGCCAGGCTGTTGACCTTGCTGCGGCTGATCTCACGCGGGTGCAGGCCCATTTCACGCGCAATGCGCGCTGGCTTCATGCCGCGTAGCAGGGCGCACATTACGCGTTTTTCGCGTGCCAGCGCATTGCGGCCCGGTGCGGCGTAATCGTAGCGCGACGGTTTGCGCTGTAGCTGCTGGCCAATACTGCGCTGCAGTACCTCAGCCCGATCGTTTTTATTCACTACCGCAGAGAATCCGGCGGCCACCAGCGTCTGACGCATTGGCTCGGTCTCTTCATCCAGCAGAATCAGCGTATGGCCTTTAAACCACTCGGGAATCAGCAGCAGCTCGGCCAGGCCGGCGGCGTCACGCGGCAGTTCGGTAATCAGTAAATCGGCGTGGTTGAACATCAACTCTTCCGCTACCGTTTCCGGCGCAATCTGCAGCGTTTGTACGCTGCAATCCTTCAGCGGCTGGCACAACTCACGTAAACCGGTCAGTGCAAAATGGCAGCTGAGCGCAATAATGATTCTCTTCGGCTTATTATCACTGCCTGTTTTCACTGGAGCCTCCTTTCCCATATTTACGCCCTTACATTTAAATACAACTCATATTGTTCGCAGAGTAATTAATTCGCGATGGTCAGATCTTACGATTAAATTCCGCACAGGGATATGGGAATGTTCATCGGTGGTGTGTAGGACGCGACCTACGTTTTGTTATTTGATTGTGGTTGATTCAGGGTTGAATTTATTAGTCTAATAGTCAGGTAATTAACTTTTCTCTTTAAGGTCACGTCAGGAAATAAAACATGGCGAAATTTATTGTCGTCGACGATCATCCTATGGCCCGCATGGCGGTAAGCTTTCTTCTTGAAAAAGAAGGGCATAGCATGGTCGCCGAAACCGATGATGGTTATGAAGCGCTGCAGCTAATCGACCAGCATTATCCGGATATCGTGGTAATGGATATTGATATTCACTCGCTGAACGGCATCGAAGTGGTTAAAGCGCTGCGTGCTAAGAGTTTTCCGGGTATTATTATTATCGTCTCAGGTAAGAATCAGAACTTTTATGCGGTACAGAGTGTGCGCTGCGGAGCGAATGGTTTTATCAGTAAAAAGGACAATTTGCCGGAAATCATCACCGCAATTCGTGCAGCGCAAAGTGGCTATGGTTACTTCCCGCTGGCCGGTATTAATGTGCCGGCGGAAGAGAATCACATCCACTCCGATAAGCAGTTGCTGGAATCGCTGTCGCCGCAGGAATTTCAGGTGTTCACTTATCTGTTGAAGGGGCTGGATAACATGCGTATTGCTAACCGCATGAATCTCAGCAATAAAACCGTTTCAACTTACAAAGGCCGTCTGCTGGAGAAATTGCACTGCAAAAGCCTGCGCGATCTCTTTGCCTTCGCCAATCGTAATCATATGGAGTAGCGATGCTGCGCCTGGTCACCCTGCTTCTGCTGCTGTTGAGCCCGCTGCTGGCCGCCCAGCCGCAGCCCGAAATATTTCAGTTGTTCAGCCGTGAAAAGCTGGCACCCCTGCATATTGAGTTGAGCGGTGACGAGTGGCGCTGGCTGCGCATTAAACATGAGCTGCGCGTCGCGGTGTGGACACCGGAGCTGCCGCCTTATCTGATCTATCAGGAGGCAGCGGGCAGCGGCAACAGCGTGGAAGGCATCTACACCGATTATCTGCAACTGCTGGCGCGCAATCTTGGCATGCAGGCGGTGATGGTGCGTTATCCCAGCCAGGCGGCGGCGCAGGCAGCGGTGAAAAGCGGCGCGGCGGATGCGCTGTTTAGCTCGCCGGGGCGCGAACTGCACGATGCGGCGGCCTTCAGGACAACAGACAGTTTTCTCATCAATCGTCCGGTGGTGATCGCCGCGGAGAAGCAGGCCTCACAGCCGGTGCCGTACGATGCGCCGCTGCGCCTCGCCATGCGCGAAGGCTTTCTTACCGATGCTCAAATCAAACAGCATTTCCCTGACGCCACTATCGTGCGTTATCCCTCCAGCCAGGCGGCGCTGGCGGCGGTAGCCAGTGGCGAAGCGGACTATGCGCTCGGCAGCCTGCAGGCGGCGACGTTTTTGATTGAGCGCAGCTATGTCAATCAGCTGGCGCTGGCCGCGATTTTGCCGGAAGACGCGCTGTAC
Source organism: Pantoea sp. ICBG 828 (assembly GCF_002928355.1). Lineage (NCBI taxonomy): Bacteria > Pseudomonadati > Pseudomonadota > Gammaproteobacteria > Enterobacterales > Erwiniaceae > Pantoea > Pantoea sp. ICBG 828. The sequence continues at coordinate 31,168 of NZ_POWN01000016.1, forward strand.
GGCAGCCGTCTGGTGGTGAAAGCTGATAATCAGCCGTTGTTGCAAGCACTGAATGCCGCCATCGCCGCCATTCCCGGCGAACAGCATCGGTTGATTTCGCGGCAGTGGACGCAGCGGCCGGACGTCTGGCGCCTGCAGGATCCGCTCAGCCTGACGCCGCGCGAGCAGCAGTGGCTACAGCAGCATACGCAGGTGAAAGTGGCGTTCAATCCGTTCTCCGCACCGCTGGCGCTGCTGGATGAGCAGGGTGAATTTCAGGGCATTAGCGCCGATCTGCTGCATCTGATCCAGCTGCGCACCGGGCTGTTTTTCACCCCGGTGCCGGCGTATTCGTGGCGTGACGGCGTACAGCAGCTGGAGCAGCATCAGGTAGCGATGCTGGCAGCGGTGGCACAGGATGGCGGCCAACATGAGGCGGTACGCTTTACCCGACCTTACCTGAAGGTGCCGCTGGTGCTGCTGGTGCCAGACCAGTCCGATGCGCCGCAGGCGCTCTATCCCGGCATGAAGCTCAGTATCGTCAAAGGCAATCCGGCGCGTCAGGCGCTGCTGGATCGCTTCCCCACGCTGCAGCTGTCTGAAGTGGATAACGCCAGCCTGGCGCTGCAACTGTTGCAGGAGGGCAAGGTCGCCGGGCTGATCGATAACCAGCTGAGCGTGAACACGTTACTGGCGCGCTACGCGCAGCAGCCGCTGAAGATCGTGTCGCGTCTGGCGCTGCCGCCGGTGGAGCTGAGCTTTGCCGTCAGCCGCGATCAGCCGGAGCTGCTGAGCATTATTGATAAAGCGCTGGCCGACATTCAGCCGAGCGAAATCTCGCTGATTGCCAGCCGCTGGCAGGGCACACCGCAGACCACGCGCACCACCTGGCAGCTGTACCGCGCGCAGTTTTACGCCATCACTCTGCTGACCGCGCTGCTGCTGATCGCCTGTCTGGCGTGGGTTTACTATCGCGGCAAAGAGGTGAAGCATCGCCGTCGCGCAGAAGCTGACCTGCAGGCTGAACTGCGCTTTCGTGATGCGCTGCTGAATGGCCTGCCAACGCCGGTCTACGTGCTGGATCGCAACTGGAACGTGGTCAGTGCTAACGGTGCGTTTCAGCGCTTTTTTGCCGGCGTCGACGCGCAGCGCCTGAGTTTTTCGCTTTACGATCAGCGCCATCCGCTGTCGCCGCTTATCAGTAAACTCTATCCGCTGATGAGTCCGGAAGCGGTCAACGACCCGGAACTGGTGGCGCTGGCGCATAACAGTCTGTGGGGCGATACCGCCCAGGATCTGGAAATTGAGATCGAAAACGGCAGCGAAGCGCGCATGGTGCACCACTGGGCGCAGGAGCAGCGCGATGCGCAGGGCAATATCACCGGACTGATCTGCGGCTGGCAGGATGTTACCGCCTACGAACTGCTGATGCTGGCGCTGCAGGCGGAGAAAAAGGTGGCGGATGAAGCCAACCGCGCCAAGAGTTCGTTCCTCGCCACCATGAGCCATGAGATTCGCACGCCGATCAGCGCCATCATTGGCCTGCTGGAGCTGGAAGGGCGCAAACAGCGCGACAACGAAGCCATTCAGATCGCCTACGAGTCGGCCAACACGCTGCTGGGGCTGATTGGCGATATCCTCGACATGGCCAAGATTGAGAGCGGCCAGCTGGAGCTAATGCCGGAGTGGGTCAGCACTGAGCAACTGGTGCTGCCGGTGGTGCGGTTATTTGACGGCATGGCCAGCGGCAAAAATCTGACGCTGCACTACCACAGCGATACGCCGCCGGGGCTGGAAGTGTTTATCGATGCCGCACGCTTCCGCCAGGTGATCGCCAATTACATCAATAACGCCATCAAGTTTACCCAAGAAGGCGGCGTGGAAGTGCGGGTGATCGGCCATGAGTGGGAAGACGGTTCGCTGGAGCTGGAAATTGAGATCGAAGACAGCGGCGTAGGCATCAGCGCTGCCGACCAGGCCAAACTGTTTCAGCCGTTTGCCCAGACCGAAGAGGGACGCAAGCAGACCGGCACTGGCCTTGGCCTGGTGATTAGCGCCCAGCTGCTGGAGAAGATGCAGGGTACCATGAACCTCAACAGCCAGCCGGGACGCGGCACGCTGATTCAGCTTAACGTGATGATGCCGGCACGCCGGGCGCGCAAGCTGCTGGAGAAAACCCGCGTGGCGCGCAGCCGTGCGCTGCCGCAGCTGAATATTCTGGTGGTCGACGACCATCCGGCCAACCGCCTGCTGCTGCGAAGCCAGCTCAGCGAGCTGGGTCAGCAGATCAGCGAAGCCAGCAGCGGCGAAGAGGCGCTGGCGCTGCTGGCGCATCAGTCGTTCGATCTGATTATCACCGACTGCAATATGCCGGGCATGAGCGGCATCGAACTGACGCAGACCCTGCGCCGCAGTGGCAACGCGGTGAAAATTTTTGGTCTGACGGCGAATGCGCAATCGGACGTGCGCGTGCGCTGTCTGGAAGCGGGCATGAACGCCTGCCTGTTTAAGCCGCTGAAGATTGACAAGCTGGCCGAGCTGCTGAGCAGCAACGAGCCGGCCGCCGAAGTGCCGGCGCTGGATTCGCTGCTGTCGCTCGAATCGCTGCGCGCCATGGTGTATCACGACGATGCGATGGTGGCGAAGATGCTGGCGAAGGTCGGCGAGGAGAGCCGCAACGATATGCAGCAGTGCTGGCGCCATTTTGATGCGCAGGACTGGCCGGCGCTGGCCTCATCGCTGCATCGGCTGGGCGGATCGGCGCAGATCATTTATGCCGGGAAGATCGATGATCTGTGCGGGCAGATCGAGCGCGCCTGCCAAAGCGCTGAAGATCACGAGGTCATCCGCGAAGGGCTTCTCCTGCTGGAAGAGAAGCTGGACACGCTGAACCAGTCGGTAGTGCATTATTTGCAGGCGTCGTGATAGAGCGGTGCGGTAATTGAAATGCGCGATAAATCGCGCCGCTACGGTTTGTGCGACTGGATAATGCAGATATCGCATCCTCAATAAATCATGATGGCGCGATTTCTCGCGCAGATATTCCTTCCATGTGATGCCGCTGATAACCGCACGAGTGGTAGCGGCGCAATTTATTGCGCAATGACGTTTATCTAAGCAAACATTTTCACGCCGGTGCGCATGAATGCGCACCCTACGATGCTGTACAACCTTATTACAGACGTGCATGAATCTATCCACCGATTCACACCGGTGCGCATAAATGCGCACCCTACGATGCTGTACAACCTTATTACAGACGTGCATGAATCTATCCACCGATTCACGCCGGTGCGCATGAATGCGCACCCTACGGTACTGTGCAACCTTGCCACAGATGCGCATGAACGCGCCTGACGACAAAACCTGTCCCGCATCGTTGTAGATACCGTCTTGCCGGTTACCTGGCAAGACATATTTCGGCATCGAACGGACGACCCGATTTCAGCACGCCATAAGCCAGCTGCAGCAGCTTCTTCATCGCCGCGCACACCACGACTTTTCCC
>NZ_POWN01000017.1:0-31203 GCF_002928355.1 Pantoea sp. ICBG 828
CACAGATTGTCTGATAAATTGTTAAAGAGCGGTGCGACGCGGCGCTCGGCCTGCTGTCGCGAGGTGGCGTATATTACGCTTTCCTCCTTCAGAGTCAAACACTTTTTTCAGCGTTTTTCTCCGGCGGAAGTTCTTAACGAAGCTTCCTGCCTACACCGCATTCCGTAAGTCGTTGTGCCGTGTCGATGGAGGCGCATTATAGGGAGTTGTTCGGCACGCGCAACCGCTAAATTCAATAAAAACAATCGTTCGCTGCATTCCACAGCAAAACCCCGCCTTATACCCGGTTACACACAAAGTTATCCACATCTGCAGCCGGTAATAAATTTAGGCGAGCATCGCGCAAACGTTTTCGCTACAATGCCCCGCGACGTCAAGGATGCCCCTTTTGGGGCGTTACCTGAGGTAAATGTTCTCTTCTATATATAGAGAGAGAAAGTTAAGCCTGATGTAACGCTCTTATTTACGCGAAACAAAGCCAAGGGATAAAACCACCATGCAACAACGTCGTCCTGTACGCCGCGCTCTGCTCAGTGTCTCTGACAAAGCCGGTATCCTCGAATTTGCTCAGGCCCTCTCCCATCGTGGTGTTGAGCTGCTCTCCACAGGTGGCACCGCACGCCTGCTGGCAGATGCTGGCCTGCCCGTTACGGAAGTCTCTGACTACACCGGTTTCCCGGAAATGATGGATGGACGCGTCAAAACGCTGCACCCCAAAGTGCACGGTGGCATTCTGGGCCGTCGCGGCACCGATGATGCCATCATGGCCGAGCACGCCATCAATCCTATCGACATGGTGGTGGTGAACCTCTATCCCTTTGCCCAGACCGTGGCGAAAGCCGACTGCAGCCTGGAAGATGCCGTTGAGAACATTGATATCGGCGGTCCCACCATGGTGCGCTCGGCAGCCAAGAACCACAAAGACGTGGCGATCGTGGTGAAGAGCAGTGACTATGACGCGATCATCGCGGAGCTCGATGCCAACGATAATTCACTGACGCTGGAAACCCGTTTCGACCTGGCGATCAAAGCCTTCGAACACACCGCCGCTTACGACAGCATGATTGCCAACTACTTTGGCAGCCTGGTACCGGCCTATCACGGCGAAAGCACCGCGCCGGCTGGCCGCTTCCCGCGCACCCTGAACCTCAACTTTATTAAAAAGCAGGATATGCGTTACGGCGAGAACAGCCATCAGGACGCTGCTTTCTATATTGAAGAGCAAGTCAGCGAAGCGTCGGTCGCCACCGCACAGCAGCTGCAGGGCAAAGCGCTGTCCTACAACAATATTGCCGATACCGATGCGGCATTGGAGTGCGTCAAGGAGTTCAGCGAGCCAGCCTGCGTTATCGTCAAGCACGCTAACCCATGCGGCGTCGCCGCAGGCGATTCAATTCTTGCCGCCTACGAGCGCGCTTATAAAACCGATCCGACCTCGGCGTTCGGCGGCATCATCGCCTTTAACCGTGAGCTGGATGAAGCAACCGCGCAGGCGATCATCAGCCGTCAGTTCGTGGAAGTCATTATTGCGCCATCGGCCAGTGAAGCGGCACTGCGCGTGACCGCAGCCAAACAGAACGTCCGCGTTCTGGTGTGCGGTCAGTGGCAGAGCCGCGTGGCCGGTCTCGACTTCAAACGCGTCAACGGTGGCCTGCTGGTTCAGGATCGCGATCTCGGTATGGTCGATGCCAGCCAGCTGCGCGTTGTCAGCCAACGTCAGCCGACCGAACAGGAACTGCGTGACGCGCTGTTCTGCTGGAAAGTGGCAAAATTCGTTAAATCCAACGCCATTGTGTATGCACGCGACAACATGACGATCGGTATTGGCGCGGGCCAGATGAGCCGCGTTTACTCTGCCAAAATTGCCGGCATCAAAGCCGCTGACGAAGGACTGGAGGTGAAGGGTTCCGCCATGGCTTCCGACGCCTTCTTCCCGTTCCGCGATGGCATTGATGCTGCGGCGGCAGTGGGCATCACCTGTGTGATCCAGCCGGGCGGTTCCATCCGCGATGATGAAGTGATTGCTGCCGCCGACGAGCACGGCATCGCGATGATCTTCACCGACATGCGTCATTTCCGCCATTAATAGCCTGGAGCCGTAACGATGAAAATTTTAGTGATTGGTAATGGTGGACGTGAACACGCGCTGGCGTGGAAAGCAGCACAGTCGCCGCTGGCAGAAACCGTATTTGTTGCGCCAGGCAACGCCGGTACCGCGCTGGAGCCGGCCCTGCAGAACGTGGCCATCAGCGCCACCGATATTCCGGCACTGCTGGCGTTTGCGCAGCAGGAAAACATCGACCTGACCATCGTCGGACCGGAAGCGCCGCTGGTGATTGGCGTAGTCGATGCGTTTCGCGCTGCCGGCCTGAAAATCTTTGGCCCGACGCAGGCTGCCGCGCAGCTGGAGGGCTCAAAAGCCTTCACCAAAGATTTCCTTGCCCGCCAGCAGATCCCGACGGCGGAATACCAGAACTTCACCGAGGTGGAACCCGCGCTGGCTTACCTGCGTGAGAAAGGCGCGCCGATCGTCATCAAAGCGGACGGTCTGGCCGCGGGTAAAGGCGTCATCGTCGCCATGACGCTGGCCGAAGCAGAAGCGGCGGTGCAGGACATGCTGGCCGGCAATGCGTTCGGCGACGCAGGTCACCGCATCGTCATCGAAGAGTTTCTTGATGGTGAAGAAGCCAGCTTCATCGTGATGGTGGACGGCGATAACGTCCTGCCGATGGCAACCAGCCAGGATCACAAACGTGTTGGCGACGGCGACACCGGCCCGAACACCGGTGGCATGGGCGCTTACTCACCGGCACCGGTAGTGACCGATGAGATCCACCAGCGCGTGATGGATCAGATCATCTGGCCAACCGTTAACGGCATGAAAGCGGAAGGTAACACCTACACCGGTTTCCTGTATGCCGGTCTGATGATCGACAAAGCCGGTCAGCCGAAGGTGATCGAATTCAACTGCCGCTTCGGCGATCCAGAAACGCAGCCGATCATGCTGCGCCTGCAGTCGGATCTGGTCGCGCTGTGCCTCGCCGCCGTCGACGGCAAGCTCGATCAGCTGCAGTCACAGTGGGATCCGCGCCCGTCACTCGGCGTGGTGCTGGCCGCTGGCGGTTATCCGGGCGACTACAACACGGGCGATCAGATCCACGGTCTGCCGCTGGAAGACGTACCGGACGGGAAGGTATTCCATGCCGGCACCACCCTGAAAGATGACCTGGTGGTAACCAGCGGCGGTCGCGTACTGTGCGTGACTGCGCTGGGTGAAGATGTGGCGGCAGCGCAGAAGAATGCCTACGCGCTGGCGCAGCACATCTCATGGGACGGCAGCTTCTGCCGTAATGATATCGGTTACCGCGCGATTAACCGCAAGTAAGCCCCCGGCGGCGGCCAGCCGGTCGCCGCTAAAAATCGGCCTCTTTCGGCTGCCAGCGGCACTCATCTTCCGGCGTGGCACGCAGCAGCTGAATCCCCTCTGGCGCTTCCAGCCACGACAGAGTAATCGGCTGTTGCTGCCCCTGTTGTTGTCGATAAAGCGTCGCCAGCGTGTCGCGATCGAACGCCACATTCACCTGCTGCCCCTCACAGTCACGAACCTGCGTACCGCCCTGCCAGTGCCCCTGCCGCAACAGTACCCGGCCACTCAGCAGTGCATTGCTCTGCGCCAGCATGCGCTGCGCGTCAAACCGGTACAGCTCGACGCTGTCGGCGCTGACGGCTTCACGCCGGCCAGCCAGCTGTCGCTGCATAAAATTGAGGTTGCCCTGATGGTCGAAACGCAGGGTTACGTCGTCCGGCTGCTGGCCAGTGACGTGCCGTTCCACGCTCAGCAGTTTATCCGCCTGCCAGATATAGTCGGTGGTTTCCCGGCTATCGCCATTGAAAGGGGTGTAGACAGTACGCAGATGGACGGCTTCGTGGTCGCCGTTTTTACGCCAGATTCGCACCGTGCCACGGTCAGAAAGATAGCCGCTGGCGGTGAAAGCCGGAAGATCGGGAGTGGCACTGCAGCCGGTGAGTAATACCCCGAGGAGGATGGCGCAGAGGCGCTGAGGAGAGATGTTCAGCATAGCAGGCCCCGGTAACAAAAAGGGGCGAAATCGCCCCTCTTTTAAAGCTAAACCGCGATGCGGAAAACTTACTTAACAGCGTCTTTCAGTGCTTTACCAGAGACGAACGCTGGCACGTTAGCTGCAGCGATTTTGATCTCTTTGCCAGTCTGCGGGTTGCGACCGGTACGCTCAGCGCGGTGGTTCACTTTAAAAGTACCAAAACCAACCAGTTGTACAGCATCACCTTCTTTCAGAGACTCAGTGATCGCAGCCAGGGTAGATTCCAGCGCAGTTTTAGCCTGGGTTTTAGACAGGTCCGCTTTCTCTGCGATCACATCAATCAGTTGAGTCTTGTTCATAAGTTATCCTTAAAGTGTATTTATCGCTTGCTAAGCAACGAGTGCGAGGGAAAAGCCATATTCTGGCACTCTTCAGCCTGCACGCACCGATAGCCACAATTTTCAGCCCCCCAAATGTAGACCAGACAGGGGGCTGATGTGAAGCCTCCAGGCGCGGTAATTCGGGCCTGAAGTCACGTTTTCTCGCCTTATTGCTGAAAAATTATACCGATGTTACTGATTCCGGCTTCACGCAGGTCTGCACGTAGCCCTTTGATTAGCTCCAGGTCCCGTTCTTCGCACTCTGCCAGCAGGCGAAAAATCTCCCACTGCAGGTCCCATTCGTCAATTACCGCCTGGTTGTCACGCAGCTCTTCGTCGCTCATTTCGCGACCGGCCTGGGTCATTTCGAGGATGGCCACGGTGGTGATCGACGTGCGGCTGACTTCGATGGCGTGCTCCAGCGTTTCACCGCTCAGCTGCGCGTGCAGGAGTTCACTCAGCGCCACGCAGGCGTCAATCGCCGGGTGCACGCCGTAAACGTCAAAGTCGTCACCGTTTGGGATCGCCGCTTCCAGTTTCTCCAGCTGGCTGTCGAAATTGATTTTGGCATCCTTCACCGTCAGGCTTTCCCACACCAGGTCGAGAATGCGGCGATAGAGCTGCGGATCGGCAAACTCGGTCTGCTGACAGAAGGCCCAGTAATTGGGGAACATTCGCTCGCACAGACAGGCCATAAAGGTCATGTGCTGCCAGCTTTCCAGCTTCGCCAGACGCAAATGGACGGGGTTCTGTAACATCAAACTTACTCTCGGTAGATTAGCTGGCGGCAGTGTACCGCAAAAGCCGCGCACAAACAGCGTTAGCGCGCATTTTGCCACTTCACAAAAGCGGGACGGCCAGACGCCACGGCATCGGCCCAGCGCGTTGGCTCCGGCAAGCGGTAGCCGGCCATGCAGGCTTCAACCCAGTACAGGGCGCTGTCGAGGCTGACGCGGTGGCCGGTTGAGACAAACAGCGGGTTGCAGCGCGTCTTGCTGCGCCACACCCAGGCAATCTGCTCGCCTTTATCCATCAGCGGCTGACGACTGCCCGGTGCCGCATCCAGCTCAGCGAAACGGCCGCACAGGCGCTTTTTCGCTACGCCGATAGTCGGCACATCCAGCAGCGAGCCGAAATGCGCGGCAACGCCCAGCCGGCGCGGATGAGAGATTCCATGGCCGTCGACGAACAGCAGATCGGGCCGCTGCGACAATTGCTGCCACGCCGCCTGCAGCGCTGGAATTTCGCGAAACGAGAGAAAACCGGGGATGTAAGGCATGGTGGTCGCGACACGCGCGATGCGATGCTCCACCAGCGTTAATGAAGGGTATTCGAGGATCACCAGGGCGGCGCGCGTTACCTCGCCGCCGTGTTCAAAACCGACATCGGCGCCGCCAATGAAGCGCGGCGGCAGTACGTCAAAATCATCCTGCCGCACCACGCTGGCGGCGAGCTGTACCTGTTGCTGTCGTAGTGCGGCTAAATCCATGCTTATCCCTGATGATATGGTCGTGATAGCCGATGCACCGCCTCCACAAACGCGCCAGCGTGCTCTGGCGGAACATCCTGATGAATCCCGTGACCGAGGTTGAAAACGTGACCTTCGCCTGCGCCAAAGCCTTCCAGAATCCCCGCCACTTCCTGCTCAATTCGTGCAGGGGGTGCATACAGCATAGACGGATCCATGTTGCCCTGCAGCGCGACCTTATCGCCCACGCGGCGCCGCGCTTCGCCAATATCGGTGGTCCAGTCAAGGCCCAGCGCATCACAGCCGGTGGCCGCCATCTCTTCCAGCCACTGGCCGCCGCCCTTGGTAAACAGGGTGATGGGCACGCGTCGTCCTTCGTTCTCATGCAGCACGCTGTCGACGATTTTGTGCATGTAATAGAGCGAGAACTCGCGATAGTCGCGCCCGGTCAGCACGCCGCCCCAGGTATCAAACACCATCACCGACTGCGCACCCGCTTTAATCTGCGCGTTGAGGTAAAGGATCACGCTCTCTGCCAGCTTATCCAGCAGCGCGTGCAGCGTCTGCGGCTCGGCGTACATCATCTTCTTGATTTTGGTGAAAGCCTTGCTGCTGCCGCCTTCTACCATGTAGGTTGCCAGCGTCCACGGGCTGCCGGAGAAACCGATCAGCGGCACTTCGCCTTTGAGGTTGTGACGGATGGTGCGCACCGCATTCATCACGTAACCCAGTTCCTGCTCCGGATCCGGCACCGGTAGTTTATCCACATCGGCACGGCAGGCGATGGGGTGAGAGAAACGCGGGCCTTCGCCGGTCTCAAAGTAGAGCCCCAGGCCCATCGCATCCGGAATGGTCAGGATATCGCTGAAGAGGATCGCGGCATCCAGCGCATAGCGGCGCAGCGGCTGCAGGGTGACTTCGCACGCCAGCTCCGCGTTCTTACACAGCGACATAAAATCACCGGCCTCAGCGCGCGTGGCTTTGTATTCCGGCAGGTAACGCCCGGCTTGTCGCATCATCCATACCGGGGTGATATCCACCGGCTGGCGTAACAGGGCGCGCAGATAACGATCGTTCTTCAGTTCACTCATAATGGGCTCTCTCATGCTAAGGCCGGCAGTGTAGCATTTTCACGCCGCGCTGGCGCGACACAGCGCAACCGTATCTTCAATCAGCCGGCGCGCCACGGTGCCCGGCGGCGGCAACAGGGGCAGGTCGTCGTAACGATACCAGCCAGCATCCAGCAGCTCTTTACCATCATGCTGCAGCTCGCCGCCATCGTACTCCGCCATGAACGCCATCATCAGCGAGTGCGGAAACGGCCACGGCTGCGAGGTCACGTAACGCACATTTTTTACCCGCACGTTGCTCTCTTCCATCACCTCGCGGGCCACAGCCTGCTCCAGCGTTTCGCCGACTTCGACAAAACCGGCCAGCACGGTGTAGATGCTGTTGCGATGGCGCGCATGGTTTGCCAGCAGGATCTCCTCACCGCGACGAATCGCCACAATGATACAGGGGGCGATTTGCGGATAGTAGCGCTCGCGGCAGTGGCTGCACAGGCAGGCAAATTCGCGCTTGCTGTGCTGCATTTCATGGCCGCAATAGCCGCACCAGCGATGCGAACGGTAGAACTCAGCCAGCTGCACGCCGCGCCCGGCGAGCTGAAACAGACCGACATCTTCGTCAATCAGCTGGCGCACCGAGGCCATATTGTCCGGACGCGCTTCGCATACCAGCCAGACGTTTTCGCCCTGCCACTCGCCAATCACTCTGCCGCTGCTGCCGGTCAGGCCAAACTCGCCGGATAAGCCATGCGGCAACTCGCCTTGCGGCAACCAAAGTTTCTGCGCAGAGCTGACAATCCACCAGCCAGCGTCTACGCTTGAGATCTCACGTTGCATCTTAATCGTTGTCCTTAGCGTCAAATGGCACGCTGAAATCCTGATGTTAAGTGTGTAATAAACAACTATAACTCACCTGGAGTCCCGTATGCTTACCCAGTTAGATAACCTGACCGAGCGTGTAGGTGGCGGTAATGAATTAGTCGACTCATGGTTGCGCGCCCGTCGACAGCTGCTCGTCACCTATTACGAGTTAATTGGCATGAAGCCGAACAAAGAAGCGCTGACCGCGCTGGATGAACAGGCGCTGGATGCGTTTTGCCATCGTCTGGTGGACTATCTCTCTACCGGCCACTTCAGCGTTTACGAGCGCATCATCAGCGAGATGTCCGGCGACAGCCCGATGATTGCGGCGGCGCAGATCTATCCGGCGCTGGAAGGCAATACTGAACGTCTGATGCAACTGTATGACAGCCATCTGCAGCAGGCCATTAATGACGACAACTGCGTGGATTTCCAGCAGGCGCTGTCAGAAGTGGGCGAAGCGCTGGAGTCACGCTTTACGCTGGAAGACAAACTGATTCAGCTCGCCTGGGATAACCAGCTGGCGCGCCCGCCGGTAGCCAATGACAGCACCATTGCTCGTCCGGCCTGAACCGCTGCAGTTGTAAAAGACTTGTTATTCAGGAAAAGCCCTTTTATGCTGAATGGGCTTTTTTATTGTCTTTTTTAACGACAATCCACAATCAAACTTTGCGATATAAGCGCAGCGTGCAGCAGTCAGTAAAGTCGCTTATCGCGTAAAACGTAAACTTGTCGGAGTGCCCTTAGGGGCTGAGACCGTTAATTCGGGATCCGCGGAACCTGATCAGGTTAGTACCTGCGAAGGGAACAAGAGTAGATGTGATCAGCACGGTGCAGTCAGGCGCCCGGCACCGTTTCTGTTACTCCTTCCGGACTCCGGACAAGCAGCTTCCCCTTGTTTTCAGGAAACTTGCTATGTCTGATGCTAAAACCTCACGTCGTGAACAACGCGCGCAGGCGCAAAAATTTATCGATTCGCTCCAGGGAACCGCCTTCCCTAACTCCAAACGTATCTGGATCAGCGGCAGCCGCGCGGATATCCGCGTCCCGATGCGCGAAATTCAGCTCAGCCCGACGCACACCGGCGGCAGCAAAGATCATCCGCAATACGCAGAAAATGAACCGGTGCCGGTGTATGACACTGCCGGTGCCTATGGCGATCCCCACGCGACCATTAATGTGCATCAGGGTCTGGCAAAATTACGCGCCGGCTGGATTGCCGAACGCAACGACAGCGAAACCATCAGCGCACTCAGCTCAAGCTACAGTCAGCAGCGGCTGGCAGATGACGGGCTGGATCATCTGCGTTTTGAACACCTGCCGCTGCCGCGCCGTGCCAAAGCGGGTCGCCGCGTCACGCAGCTGCATTATGCGCGTCAGGGCATCATCACGCCGGAGATGGAGTTTATCGCGCTGCGCGAAAACATGGGACGTGAGCGTATCCGCAGTGCAACGCTGTTGCAGCAGCACGCCGGCCACGGCTTTGGTGCGCAGCTGCCAGAGAATATCAGCGCCGAATTCGTACGCGCCGAAGTGGCCAGCGGCCGCGCCATCATTCCTGCCAACATCAATCACCCCGAATCGGAGCCGATGATCATCGGCCGCAATTTTCTGGTGAAGGTCAACGCCAACATCGGCAACTCGGCGGTAAGTTCGTCGATTGAAGAGGAAGTGGAAAAACTGGTGTGGGCCACGCGCTGGGGGGCAGATACCGTGATGGATCTGTCGACCGGCCGCTATATCCATGAAACGCGCGAGTGGATTTTGCGCAACAGTCCGGTGCCGATCGGCACGGTGCCAATCTATCAGGCGCTGGAAAAGGTCAACGGTATTGCAGAAGATCTTAACTGGGACATTTTCCGCGATACCCTGCTGGAACAGGCTGAGCAGGGCGTTGATTACTTCACCATTCACGCGGGCGTGCTGCTGCGCTATGTGCCGATGACCGCACAACGGCTGACCGGCATCGTGTCGCGCGGCGGCTCCATCATGGCGAAGTGGTGCCTGTCACATCATCAGGAAAACTTCCTCTACCAGCATTTCCGCGAAATCTGTGAAATCTGCGCCGCCTATGATGTCGCGCTGTCGCTCGGTGATGGTTTACGTCCCGGCTCGATTCAGGACGCCAACGACGAAGCCCAGTTTGCCGAACTGCGTACCTTAGGCGAGCTGACGCAAATCGCCTGGCAATATGATGTGCAGGTCATGATTGAAGGCCCCGGTCACGTGCCGATGCAGATGATCCGCCGCAATATGACCGAGCAGCTGGAACACTGCCATGAAGCGCCGTTTTATACGCTGGGCCCGCTGACGACCGATATCGCGCCGGGCTACGATCATTTTACCTCCGGGATTGGCGCCGCCATGATCGGCTGGTTTGGCTGCGCGATGCTGTGCTACGTCACGCCAAAAGAGCACCTTGGCCTGCCGAATAAAGAGGATGTTAAGCAGGGGCTGATTACCTACAAGATCGCCGCGCACGCTGCCGATCTGGCTAAAGGCCATCCCGGCGCGCAGATCCGCGACAACGCCATGTCGAAAGCTCGCTTCGAGTTCCGCTGGGAAGATCAGTTTAATCTGGCGCTCGATCCACATACCGCGCGGGCCTATCACGACGAAACCCTGCCGCAGGAGTCCGGCAAAGTGGCCCACTTCTGTTCCATGTGCGGCCCCAAATTCTGTTCAATGAAAATCACCCAGGAAGTGCGCGAATTTGCCGCCCGTCAGCAGACTGAAGCCCAGCCGATAGCGCTGGGCATGGCGCAAATGTCCGATGCCTTCCGTAGCCGTGGCGGCGAGCTGTATCACGCCGCCGATGCCCTGAAAGAGGAAAAATGATGACTGAAGCCTTCCCTGCCACCGCGCCAAAACTGGGGCTCTATCCGGTTGTCGACAGCGTGTTGTGGATTGAACGCCTGCTGGCAGCCGGCGTGCGCACCCTCCAGCTGCGCATCAAAGATGGCGATGATCGCCAGATTGAAGCCGCGGTACGCGATGCCATCGCCCTGGGCAAACAGTACGGTGCGCGGTTGTTTATCAACGATTACTGGCGCTTAGCGATTAAGTACAACGCTTATGGTGTGCATCTTGGTCAGGAGGATCTGGATGTGGCCGACCTGGACGCTATCCGCCACGCCGGCTTACGCCTGGGTCTGTCGACACACGATGACGCCGAGCTGGATCGCGCACTGGCGCTGCGTCCGTCCTATATTGCGCTCGGCCACATCTTTCCGACACAAACCAAAGAGATGCCCTCTGCGCCACAGGGCATAGCCGAGCTGAAGCGCCATCTGGCGCGGCTGCAGCACATTCCCACCGTAGCGATTGGCGGCATTTCGCTGGCACGCGTGCCGGAGGTGCTGGCGACCGGCGTCGGCAGCATTGCCGTGGTCAGCGCGATTACCCAGGCGGAAGACTGGCAGGCGGCCACCCGCCAGCTGCTGGCGCTGGTAGAATCCCCAGAGCATGTCGCATAAGCGTTGTAACTGACTGCAACGGCGCTAAAAATCCGCGAATACGGCGCGCAAACGGCAGCAGTCAGGACTGGCGCGACCGGGGACAAGCGCTAAAGTGAGCCTGCCCGCTGTCGCTTGCAGCGGGCCAGGGCTGGCTTCCCCGACTCTCTGTCCGGCCCTGCCTTTCCACCGTTATTCTGTCAGGGAGATGATATGGCGCGTTTCCGCACTGCAGGCCTGCATGGCACGCTCCACGGCTGCGCCGAGGCTGGCAATCGCCTGCTCGGTTTGCTCATTCATTGGCAGACCATAATTGAGGCGCAGACAGTTGCGATATTTACCCGCCGCCGAAAACAGCGAACCGACCGCCACCTGGATTTTCAGCTCCCGCAGCTCCGCATTCAGCCGCACCGCATCGAAGGCTTCCGGCAGCTCAATCCACATCAGGAAACTGCCCTGCGGCCGCGAGACGCAAATGCCGCAGGGAAAATAGTGGCGCACCCAGCAGCTAAACGTCTCATAGTTACGCTGATACACCTGGCGCATGCGGCGCAAATGCGGCAGGTAATGGCCCTGACGAATAAACTCCGCGACCGCATACTGCGGCTGCGTTGCCGTCGAACCGGTGCCAATATATTTCATGTGCAGTACGCGATCGCGATAGCGTCCCGGCGCGACCCAGCCCACGCGCAAGCCGGGCGCCAGGGTTTTGGAAAACGAGCTGCACAGCAGCACGCGGCCATCCATATCCAGCGATTTGATGGTGATCTGACGCGGATACTCCCACGCCAGCTCGCCGTAAACATCATCTTCAATGATCGCCGCATCAAAGCGCTGCGCCAGCGTCAGCAGCGCCCGCTTACGCGTTTCGGGCATGATAAATCCGAGCGGATTATTGCAGTTGGGTACCACCACCACCGCTTTGATTGGCCACTGCTCAAACGCCAGCTCCAGCGCCTCAAGGCTGATCCCGCTGACCGCATCGGTAGGGATTTCAATGGCGCGGATGCCCAGACCGCGCAGTGTCTGCATGGTGCCGTGAAACGCCGGCGACTCAACGGCAATGATATCGCCTGGCTCGCACACGGCGCGAATCGACACCGACAGCGCTTCATGGCAGCCGGTGGTGATGACAATCTCTTCTGCCGTCAGCTGACAGCCGCTGTCAATCGCCAGCCGCGCCACCTGCTCGCGCAGCGCCGTCACGCCGAGCAGGCTGTCGTAATTCAGCTGATCAATGTCCTGCTTCTGCGCCAGGCGGCCCATGATTTTCCACAGCGGCTTCAGCGTCGGCTGGGTCAAATCCGGCATGCCGCTGCCCAGCTGCAGCACGTCGCCACTGATGCGGCTGCTCAGCAGTTCCAGCACCGATTCCCACTGGGTGATCTCAACCGGACGCTGTACGGGGCGGGTCATCGCCGGCACCGGCGGCGTGGCTTTACGGGTGGCGACAAAATAGCCGGAACGCGGCTGCGGCACGATAAGCTGCTTCTCTTCCAGCAGATGATAAGCCTGCTGCACGGTGCTGATGCTGACGCCGTGCTCAATGCTGAGCGTACGCACCGAGGGCAAGCGTTCGCCGCTGCGATACAGCCCCTGCTCGATACGGTCTGAAAGCAGACAGGCCAGATGTTGATAGCGCGTCATTGTGTGCCTCGCTGCGTTAACGGTGATCAAAAATCAGTACAGATGACGCCTATTTCTACCATTCAGATCGGTACGGGCGCAATCTGTATGTTAAAGATAAGTGATTTTTGAATCTGTATTGCATTCGCCATCAGAGGGAAAATGTTGTTCAGACATCATACTGAGGGCTGGGATTATGGAATTCGATCAGAACCGGGCGGCAAAACCGTTCAGCGTGACCTTACTCGATATCTTTCGTGGCGGCGTGCGCGCGATAAAACGCTGGCAGGCCAGACGGGAAACGCGGGAGATTCTTTCGCACCTGAGTGATGCGCAGCTGCGTGATATCGGGCTGACGCGTCAGGATATCAATCAGAAATAACGCGGATTTCAGACGAAAAAAAACCCTGCCGAGGCAGGGTTTTTTCATGGTCAGCAGAGCAGACGATTATTCGTCGTCGCTACCGCCCAGACCAGCGTTCAGCAGCTCAGCGAGGCTGGCAGAGGCTTCATCCGCAGTCACCTGCGGTGCAACCGGTGCTTCACCCGCCTGACGGCGACGCATACGATCCTGGTGGTAAGCATAACCGGTACCGGCCGGGATCAGACGACCCACGATAACGTTCTCTTTCAGGCCGCGCAGTTCGTCGCGCTTGCCGGCTACCGCTGCTTCGGTCAGGACACGGGTGGTCTCCTGGAACGATGCCGCAGAGATGAACGATTCGGTTGCCAGCGAGGCTTTGGTGATACCCAGCAGGTCACGCATGTACGTCGCGCCGATTTTGCCGTTCGCTTCCAGATCGCGGTTGGAGATCTTGATACGAGAGACTTCCGCCTGCTCGCCTTCCAGGAACTCCGAGCTACCCGCGCTCAGGATGGTTGCTTTACGCAGCATCTGACGCACGATGACTTCGATGTGCTTATCGTTAATCTTAACGCCCTGCAGGCGGTAAACTTCCTGCACTTCGTTAGTGATGTAACGGGTCACAGCATGGACGCCACGCAGACGCAGGATGTCGTGCGGAGACTCCGGGCCGTCGGATACGACGTCACCACGTTCTACACGTTCACCTTCGAATACGTTGAGCTGACGCCATTTCGGAATCATCTCTTCATACGGATCGCTACCGTCAACCGGGGTGATCACCAGACGACGCTTGCCTTTGGTCTCTTTACCGAAGGAGATGATACCGCTGATCTCCGCCAGGATAGCTGGCTCTTTCGGACGACGCGCTTCGAACAGGTCGGCAACGCGCGGCAGACCACCGGTGATGTCCTTGGTACCGCCAGATTCCTGCGGAACACGCGCCAGGGTATCACCCGAGCTGATCTTCACGCCATCTTCCAGCTGCACAATCGCTTTACCTGGCAGGAAGTACTGTGCCGGCATGTCGGTGCCCGGGATCAGTACGTCGTTACCGTTGGCATCAACGATTTTCAGTGCCGGACGCAGGTCTTTACCACCCGCAGTACGCTCTGCAGAATCCAGTACCACCAGCGATGACAGACCGGTGAGGTCGTCAGTCTGACGGGTAATTGTCTGACCGTCGATCATGTCGGTGAAGCGGATGAAACCGCCCACTTCGGTGATAACCGGCATGGTGTGTGGATCCCAGTTTGCAACGGTTTCGCCCGCGGCAACCTGCTCGCCATCACCTTTCGCCATGACCGCACCGTAAGGCACTTTATAGCTCTCTTTGGTACGACCGAACTCGTCGATCATCTTCAGCTCAACGTTACGCGAGACGATAACCAGTTTCCCGGAGGAGTTGGTTACTGACTTGGCGTTGGTCAGCTTGATAGTACCTTTGTTCTTCACCTGAATGCTGGATTCAGCTGCTGCACGCGATGCCGCACCACCGATGTGGAAGGTACGCATGGTCAGCTGGGTACCCGGCTCACCGATGGACTGTGCTGCGATAACGCCGATGGCCTCACCTTTGTTGATGATATGACCACGTGCCAGATCGCGACCGTAGCAGTGTGCACACACACCGAAGTCGGTTTCACAGCTCACCACGGAACGCACTTTAATCGCGTCCACGGAGTTCAGTTCAACCACGTCACACCAGTGCTCATCGATCAGGGTGTTACGCGGGATCAGGATGTCCGCAGTGCCCGGTTTCAGCACGTCTTCTGCCGTCACACGACCCAGTACACGCTCACGCAGTGGCTCTTTAACGTCGCCACCTTCGATGACCGGGGTCATCATGATGCCTTCGAATGTGCCACAGTCGTCTTCGGTGACTACCAGGTCCTGCGCCACGTCAACCAGACGGCGGGTCAGGTAACCGGAGTTCGCCGTTTTCAGTGCGGTATCGGCCAGACCTTTACGCGCACCGTGGGTCGAGATGAAGTACTGGAGTACGTTCAGACCTTCACGGAAGTTCGCGGTGATTGGCGTCTCGATGATGGAGCCATCTGGCTTCGCCATCAGACCACGCATACCTGCCAGCTGACGAATCTGTGCCGCAGAACCACGCGCACCGGAGTCGGCCATCATGTAGATGCTGTTGAACGAAACCTGCTGCTCTTCTTCGCCGTGACGGTTGATCACGGTTTCGGTCTGCAGGTTATCCATCATCGCTTTGGATACGCGTTCGTTAGCCGCAGCCCAGATATCGATGACTTTGTTGTAACGTTCGCCCGCGGTAACCAGACCAGACTGGAACTGCTCCTGGATCTCGGCCACTTCCGCTTCGGCTTCTGCAATGATTTCTGCTTTCTTGGCAGGAATCACCATGTCGTCGATACCGACTGACGCACCTGAACGGGCTGCATAGGCAAAGCCGGTGTACATGGTCTGGTCAGCAAAGATAACGGTCGGCTTCAGGCCCAGGATGCGGTAACAGGTGTTCAGCATCTTAGAAATCGCTTTCTTACCCAGCGCCTGGTTGACGATGGAGTAAGGCAGACCTTTCGGTACGATCATCCACAGGATCGCACGACCAATGGTGGTGTCGATCAGGCTGGTTTTCGCAACGAGCTCTTCCTGCTCATTTTTGCTGTATTCAGTGATACGCACTTTAACGCGTGCATGCAGCTCGGCCTGGCCAGCGCGGTAAACACGCTCAGCTTCTTTCGGGCCGGTCAGCACCATGCCTTCGCCTTTGGCGTTCACTTTGTCACGGGTCATGTAGTACAGACCCAGAACAACGTCCTGTGAAGGAACGATGATTGGCTCGCCGTTCGCTGGAGACAGAATGTTGTTGGTAGACATCATCAGCGCACGCGCTTCCAGCTGGGCTTCCAGCGTCAGCGGTACGTGAACAGCCATCTGGTCACCATCGAAGTCGGCGTTATACGCCGCACACACCAGCGGGTGCAGCTGGATCGCTTTACCTTCGATCAGTACCGGTTCAAACGCCTGGATACCCAGACGGTGCAGGGTTGGTGCACGGTTCAGCAGTACCGGGTGTTCGCGAATCACTTCATCCAGGATATCCCAGACCACCGCTTCTTCGCGCTCAACCATTTTCTTGGCCGCTTTAATGGTGGTCGCGAGGCCACGCAGTTCCAGCTTGCCGTAGATGAACGGTTTGAACAGCTCCAGTGCCATTTTCTTCGGCAGACCGCACTGATGCAGACGCAGGTATGGACCTACGGTGATAACCGAACGACCGGAGTAGTCAACACGTTTACCCAGCAGGTTCTGACGGAAACGACCCTGCTTACCTTTGATCATGTCGGCCAAAGATTTCAGAGGACGTTTGTTAGAGCCGGTGATGGCACGACCGCGACGGCCGTTATCCAGCAGGGCATCTACCGCTTCCTGCAGCATACGTTTTTCGTTACGTACGATGATATCTGGCGCAGCCAGATCCAGCAGACGCTTCAGACGGTTGTTACGGTTGATCACGCGACGATACAGATCGTTCAGATCCGACGTAGCGAAACGACCGCCGTCCAGCGGTACCAGCGGACGCAGATCTGGCGGCAGCACCGGCAGAACGGTCAGGATCATCCACTCTGGCTTGTTGCCAGACTGTACGAACGCTTCCAGCAGCTTGATACGCTTGGTCAGCTTTTTACGTTTGGTCTCAGAGTTGGTTTCGTTCAGCTCTTCACGCAGCTGCTCGCACTCCTGCTCCAGATCCATATTTTTCAGCAGCGCCTGGATAGCTTCCGCACCCATCTTCGCGTCGAATTCGTCACCGAACTCTTCCAGCGCGTCAAGGTACTGCTCTTCGGTCAGAATCTGACGTTTTTCCAGGTTGGTCATGCCGCCTTCGACCACAACATAAGATTCGAAGTACAGCACGCGCTCGATATCACGCAGCGGCATATCCAGCAGCAAACCGATGCGGGATGGCAGTGATTTCAGGAACCAGATGTGCGCGGTCGGCGAAGCCAGCTCGATGTGGCCCATACGCTCACGACGCACTTTGGTCTGCGTGACTTCAACGCCACACTTCTCACAGATCACGCCACGGTGTTTCAGACGCTTGTACTTACCGCACAGGCATTCGTAATCTTTTACCGGTCCGAAAATACGGGCACAGAAAAGACCGTCACGCTCCGGCTTGAAGGTACGGTAGTTAATGGTTTCCGGCTTTTTAACTTCACCGAAAGACCAGGAACGGATCATGTCTGGCGAGGCCAGCGCAATTTTGATCGCATCAAACTCTTCGGTTTTAGTTTGCGCTTTCAGAAACTTAAGTAAGTCTTTCACGGATTAGCTCCCGTCGGAGTGGAACTCTCAGGGACGCGCCAGGCGCGTCCCATAACCAGTACTTGCGAGTGCTTACTCGTCTTCCAGCTCGATGTTGATACCCAGCGAGCGAATCTCTTTCAACAGTACGTTGAAGGATTCCGGCATGCCCGGTTCCATCTGATGGTTGCCGTCAACGATGTTTTTATACATCTTGGTACGGCCGTTGACGTCATCAGACTTAACGGTAAGCATTTCCTGCAGGGTATACGCGGCACCGTATGCTTCCAGTGCCCACACTTCCATCTCACCGAAGCGCTGACCACCGAACTGCGCCTTACCACCCAGCGGCTGCTGCGTAACCAGGCTGTAAGAGCCGGTAGAACGGGCGTGCATCTTGTCGTCGACCAGGTGGTTCAGTTTCAGCATGTACATGTAACCTACGGTTACCTGACGCTCAAACTGCTCACCGGTACGGCCGTCGAACAGGGTGATCTGACCGGAAGAAGGCAGACCGCCGAGCTGCAGCAGCTCTTTGATTTCGCTCTCTTTCGCACCGTCGAACACTGGCGTCGCGATTGGCATACCTTTTTTCAGGTTCTCTGCCAGACGCAGCACTTCGTCGTCCGAGAAGGTGTTCAGGTCAACTTTCTGACGCACATCGGTGCCCAGATCGTAAGCACGCTGGATAAACTCACGCAGTTTGGCGACTTCTTCCTGCTTCTTCAACATCGCATTGATCTTCTCACCAATGCCTTTCGCCGCCATACCCAAATGGGTTTCCAGAATCTGACCGATGTTCATACGCGATGGTACGCCCAGCGGGTTCAGTACGATGTCGACCGGCGTACCGTTCTCATCGTATGGCATGTCTTCGATTGGGTTGATCTTCGAGATAACACCTTTGTTACCGTGACGACCCGCCATTTTGTCACCAGGCTGAATCTGACGCTTAACGGCCAGATACACCTTGACGATTTTCAGCACGCCCGGTGCCAGATCGTCGCCCTGGGTGATCTTGCGACGCTTCGCTTCGAGTTTCTTCTCAAACTCGTGCTTCAGCTCGTCATACTGCTCAGCCAGCTGCTCCAGCGCGTTCTGCTTCTCTTCGTCGGTCAGACCGAGTTCCAGCCAGCGCTCACGAGGCAGCTTGTCCAGTTTCTCCGCTTCCACGCCACCTGAAATCAGGACGGCCTGGATACGGCTGAACAGGCCCGCTTCGAGGATCTGCAGCTCTTCAGACAGGTCTTTTTTCGCCTGCTTCAGCTGCATCTCTTCGATTTCCAGCGCACGCTTGTCTTTTTCCACGCCATCGCGGGTGAAGACCTGTACGTCGATAACCGTACCGGAAACGCCGTTCGGCACGCGCAGTGACGAGTCTTTCACGTCAGAGGCTTTTTCACCGAAGATCGCACGCAGCAGTTTCTCTTCTGGCGTCAGCTGGGTTTCACCTTTCGGCGTGACCTTGCCTACCAGAATGTCGCCACCGGTCACTTCCGCACCGATATACACGATGCCGGATTCATCCAGTTTGGAGAGCGCAGCTTCACCCACGTTCGGGATGTCAGCGGTGATCTCTTCCGGCCCCAGTTTGGTGTCACGCGACACGCAAGCCAGTTCCTGAATGTGGATGGTGGTGAAACGGTCTTCCTGCACAACACGCTCAGAAACGAGGATGGAGTCTTCGAAGTTGTAACCGTTCCATGGCATGAACGCCACGCGCATGTTCTGACCCAGCGCCAGCTCACCGAGGTCGGTAGACGGGCCGTCAGCCAGCACGTCGCCACGCTCGATAGGTTCACCCAGAGAAACACACGGCATCTGGTTGATGCAGGTGTTCTGATTAGAACGGGTGTACTTGGTCAGGTTGTAGATGTCGATACCTGCTTCGCCCGGATACATCTCGTCTTCGTTAACTTTGATAACGATACGTGACGCATCGACGTACTGCACGGTACCACCACGTTTCGCGACAGCAGTTACACCGGAGTCGACCGCAACAGCACGTTCCATACCGGTACCAACCAGCGGCTTGTCAGCACGCAGGGTAGGTACAGCCTGACGTTGCATGTTCGCACCCATCAGGGCGCGGTTAGCATCATCGTGCTCCAGGAACGGGATCAGTGACGCACCGACAGAAACCACCTGCTGGGTGGAAACGTCCATGTAGTCAACCTGATCGCGGCTGAACAGGCTCGATTCACCTTTGCTACGGCAGGTGACGAGATCGTCAACAAAGCTGCCGTCATCGGCGAGATTGGTGTTCGCCTGAGCAATAACGTAGTTACCCTCTTCGATAGCAGAGAGGTAATGAATTTCATCACTCACTTTACCGTCAACCACGCGGCGGTACGGCGTTTCGAGGAAGCCGTATTCGTTAGTCTGCGCGTAAACAGAGAGCGAGTTGATCAGACCGATGTTCGGACCTTCCGGGGTTTCGATTGGACATACGCGACCGTAGTGAGTCGGGTGTACGTCACGCACTTCGAAGCCGGCGCGTTCACGGGTCAGACCGCCAGGGCCCAGAGCAGAGATACGGCGCTTGTGCGTAATCTCAGACAGCGGGTTGTTCTGGTCCATAAACTGGGACAGCTGGCTGGAACCAAAGAACTCTTTCACCGCGGCCGAAATTGGCTTGGCGTTGATCATGTCCTGTGGCATCAGCGTGTCAAGGTCGCCCAGAGACAGACGCTCTTTCACAGCGCGCTCTACACGCACCAGGCCAACGCGGAACTGGTTTTCCGCCATTTCGCCGACGGAACGGATACGACGGTTGCCGAGGTGGTCGATATCATCGACTTCGCCAATACCGTTACGGATACCGATGAGCTTCTTCATCACTTCAATGATGTCGTCTTTGCTCAGGATACCGGAACCTTCGATCTCGTCACGCAGCAGAGAACGGTTGAACTTCATGCGGCCAACAGCCGACAGATCGTAACGATCTTCAGAGAAGAACAGGTTCTCGAACAGGTTTTCTGCGGCTTCACGCGTTGGCGGCTCGCCAGGACGCATCATGCGGTAGATCTCAACCAGCGCGCTCAGGCGATCGTTGGTTGGGTCAACGCGCAGCGTCTCAGAAATGTACGGGCCGTGATCCAGGTCGTTGGTGAACAGGGTTTCGATGCGCTTGTGACCGGACTGGCTCAGTTTCGCCAGCAGATCCAGTGACAGCTCCATGTTCGCCGGCACGATCAGCTCACCGGTGTTCAGATCGATGTAATCTTTCGCAACCACTTTGCCCGCGATGTACTCGACCGGCACTTCGATGTGCTGAATGTTGTCTTTTTCCAGCTGACGGATGTGGCGCGCAGTGATGCGACGACCTTTCTCAACGTAGACCGTGCCGTTGGCTTCGATATCGAAGGAGGCGGTTTCACCACGCAGGCGCTCAGGCACCAGTTCCATCTGCAGCTTGTTGTCGCGGATTTCAAAGACCACTTTTTCGAAGAACAGATCGAGAATCTGCTCAGTGGTGTAATCCAGCGCGCGCAGGATGATACTGGCCGGCAGCTTACGACGACGGTCAATACGGACGAACAGGTTGTCTTTCGGGTCAAACTCGAAGTCGAGCCATGAACCGCGGTAAGGGATAATACGTGCGTTATACAGCACTTTACCGGAAGAGTGCGTTTTACCCTTATCGCTGTCAAAGAATACGCCAGGACTACGATGCAGCTGAGAAACGATAACACGCTCAGTACCGTTGATGACAAAGGTACCGTTGTCGGTCATGAGCGGAATTTCGCCCATGTACACTTCTTGTTCTTTGATGTCTTTGACGGTGCCTTCCGGCGCTTCGCGCTCGTAGATCACCAGACGCAGTTTAACGCGCAGCGGTGCGGAGTACGTCACGCCACGGATCTGACATTCTGTCACGTCAAACACCGGCTCACCCAGACGGTAGCTGACATACTGCAACTCAGAGTTGCCGCTGTAGCTCGCGATTGGGAACACGGAACGGAAGGCTGCTTCCAGACCGTACTGGCCTTCTGGATCTTGCTCGATAAACTTCTGGAACGAGTCCAGCTGGATAGAAAGGAGATAAGGCACATCCAGTACTTGTGGACGTTTACCAAAATCCTTACGAATACGTTTTTTCTCGGTATAGGAGTAAACCATAGGGTTCCTCAGCTAGCTGACAAGTCGACCCACGCTGTCCGTCCTGAAGGGACAGTTCATGCAACACTATTTTGTTTTTCATGCGATGCGCAGCACCCCATGCAATACATCTTTCTATCACTCTTAAATCATTTCATCGCCGTTGCGCAGGCAGGGAACCCTCACAGGAAAGCGGTATATTAAGTCGTCGATAGAAAAAGATATTGAAGAGGAACAATGGACAAACAGTGCGAAACGCCATCGTTCCCCTGTAGCGCAAAAAGGCTGGTGACCAAAAAGTCACCAGCCATCAGTCTGTTTACGCAGACTGCAACCCGAGGATTGTCTTACTTAACTTCAACTTCAGCGCCAGCTTCTTTCAGAGCAGCTTCAAGTGCAGCTGCGTCGTCTTTGCTGATGCCTTCTTTGATTGCAGCTGGAGCAGCTTCAACCAGGTCTTTAGCTTCTTTCAGGCCCAGACCAGTTGCGCCACGAACGGCTTTGATTACAGCAACTTTGTTCGCGCCAGCAGCTTTCAGGATAACGTCGAATTCAGTTTTCTCTTCAACAGCTTCAGCCGGGCCAGCAGCAACAGCTACAGCAGCAGCAGCAGAAACGCCGAATTTTTCTTCCATAGCAGAAACCAGCTCAACTACTTCCATTACGGACATAGCTGCAACGGCTTCCAGGATTTGATCTTTAGTGATAGACATGACAATTGTTCCTAAGAATCAGTAAAAGTTTATACGTTAGCAAGTACGAAGAAAAAGAATCTGGCCTTAAGCCGCTTCTTTCGCGTCGCGAACAGCAGCCAGAGTGCGGACCAGCTTGCCAGCAGCAGCTTCTTTCATGGTCGACATCAGACGTGCCAGTGCTTCTTCGTAAGTCGGCAGCGTTGCCAGACGGTCAATTTGTGCCGCCGGGATCAGCTCACCTTCAAAGGCTGCAGCTTTGACCTCAAAGTTTGCATTCGCTTTCGCGAACTCTTTGAACAGACGAGCAGCAGCGCCCGGGTGTTCCATAGAGTATGCAATCAGGGTCGGACCAACAAACGTGTCTTTCAGGCACTCGAATGGAGTACCTTCAACGACGCGGCGCAGCAGGGTGTTACGAACAACACGCATGTAGACGCCAGCTTCACGACCTGCTTTACGCAGTTCAGTCATTTTATCAACGGTAACGCCACGGGAATCCGCAACAACCGCTGAAAGCGCGCCTTTGGCTACTTCGCTAACTTCAGCAACAATTGCTTGTTTGCCTTGAAGATTTAATGCCATTAGCTTTGCTCCTGGATTTGACCGGGAAAATTTCCCGGAACTCACTTCACTTACACACCCGAAGGCCGTAAGCGCGTTACACGGTGAGCAGAATCCAGTGAAGAAAAAATTCTTTTTGGTTCTGTCACCGTCTACGCAGGATATTAAGCATCACTTCCAAAGAGGTTCTGCTCCTGCGGTCTTGGACGGAGGCCAGGATCAGGCCTGGCTCCAACCTTAGTCGCTGAATGACAAGGTGTTTAGACCTGTGCACTCCGCGACTATGAATTTGGGTTCTGAATTGACGGATCAACCAGAACAACGGGCGTAAGATTCTAGATGAATTTTTCGCCCGTTACAAGCAGCAATTAGTTTGCTGCTGCGTTCAGACCAGCCTGGTCAACGGCAACGCCGGCGCCCATGGTGGTAGAGATGCTGACTTTCTTGATGTACACGCCTTTCGCCTGAGCAGGTTTAGCTTTTTTCAGCGCAACCAGCAGAGATTCCAGGTTTTCTTTCAGTTTGTCAGCATCGAAGTCCACTTTACCGATGGTGGTGTGGATGATGCCGTTTTTGTCGTTACGGTAACGAACCTGACCCGCTTTAGCGTTTTTCACAGCTTCAGCAACGTTAGGAGTTACGGTACCAACTTTCGGGTTTGGCATCAGACCACGTGGGCCCAGAACCTGGCCCAGCTGGCCAACAACGCGCATTGCATCCGGAGAAGCAATAACAACGTCAAAGTTCATTTCGCCTTTCTTGATCTGATCAGCCAGGTCTTCCATACCTACCAGCTCAGCGCCAGCTGCTTTAGCAGCTTCAGCGTTTGCGCCCTGGGTAAAGACGGCAACACGTACTGAACGACCAGTACCGTGTGGCAGAACGGTCGCGCCGCGTACGTTCTGGTCAGATTTACGTGCATCGATGCCGAGGTTAACAGCAACGTCCACGCTCTCTACGAATTTAGCGGTAGCCAGTTCTTTCAGCAGAGCAACAGCTTCGTTGATGTCATACTGTTTAGTCGCATCAACTTTGTCACGGATCACGCGCATGCGCTTGGTCAGCTTAGCCATTTCTTAGTCCTCCACTACCAGGCCCATGGAACGAGCAGTACCTTCGATAGAGCGAGTCATCGCTTCTACGTCAGCACCAGTCATGTCCGCAGCTTTGGTTTCTGCGATTTCACGTACCTGAGCACGAGTTACTTTACCGACTTTATCTTTGTTCGGCTTACCAGAACCAGACTTGATGCCTGCTGCTTTTTTCAGCAGAACGGCAGCCGGAGGCGTTTTGGTAACGAAGGTGAAAGAACGGTCGCTGTATACGGTGATAACTACTGGAGTCGGCAGACCTTTTTCCAGTGATTCTGTTTTGGCGTTGAACGCTTTACAGAATTCCATGATGTTAACACCCTGCTGACCCAGAGCCGGACCAACTGGTGGGCTCGGGTTAGCCATACCAGCTGCAACCTGCAGCTTGACGTAGGCTTGTACTTTCTTGGCCATGATATTTCCTCTATTGGGTATAGCGCCTGGCGAACAGGCTCCCCGTGATAACGATTTACACGCTGTTGCCAGCGCATAAAAACAAAAGGCGCGAAATTATAGGTAAATTTCGCGCCTTCCGCAAGAGCTAAAAAGTGAACAAAAGGCTTAGCCTTTCTCCACCTGAGCAAAGTCGAGTTCTACCGGCGTTGCACGGCCGAAGATAGAAACAGAAACCTTCAGGCGGCTCTTCTCGTAATCCACTTCTTCGACCACACCGTTGAAGTCGGCAAACGGGCCGTCGTTGACACGCACCATCTCGCCTGGCTCGAACAGCGTTTTCGGACGCGGCTTGTCACCCACCTGCTGCAGGCGGTTCATGATCGCATCCACTTCTTTATCACTGATCGGTGCCGGACGGTCAGAGGTACCACCAATGAAGCCCATTACACGCGGTACACTGCGCACTAAGTGCCAGCTGGCGTCATTCATCACCATCTGGACCAGTACGTAACCAGGGAAGAATTTGCGTTCGCTTTTGCGACGCTGGCCGCCACGGATTTCCACGACTTCTTCAGTCGGCACCATGACTTCGCCAAACAGTTCTTCCATGTTGTGCAGTTTGATATGCTCTTGCAGCGACTTGGCTACGCGGGCTTCAAAACCGGAAAACGCCTGAACGACGTACCAGCGTTTTTTTGGAGCTTCAGACATCTCAGAACCTCAGGCCAGTGATAAACGATACCAGACGGACCAGAATACCATCCAGCCCCCACAAAATCAGTGACATCACGGCAGTGACCGCGGCAACGATTAACGTGGTGTGCAATGTTTCCTGGCGAGTTGGCCAGATGACCTTACGCATTTCGGTTCTTGCTTCACGTGCAAAAGCCACGGTTGCTTTGCCTTTGGTAGTCAGCAACGCAATGCCGCCCGCCGCAGCGATCAACACCACGACAGCCAGCGCGCGTAAAGGCAGTGTCACATCGCGATACAGGTAGTTACCGACGATTGCTACCAGCAGCAATGCGATCACAACTACCCACTTTACCGCTTCCAGGCCGCGCCCGCTCCCTTGAGCTTCGGTATTCGCACTCATAAACCAACCTGCCACAATAATTCAGAAACTATTCTGCCCCGCAGAGCGAGGCATCCAAACCGAATGCGCTTTTGGGCATAACTCGGTATCCAGCGCCGTAATACAGAGCCTGTCTCAGCAATGATTATGATCGAAAATCACTGATGAGCCAGGTTCTGGTTAACAGCGTACAAAAAGGGCATCAAATGATGCCCTTTCCGTGTGCATTGCGTCAAATATTATCGCTATTACGCGATAACTTTAGCAACAACGCCCGCGCCAACGGTACGGCCGCCTTCGCGGATTGCGAAACGCAGACCTTCGTCCATTGCGATTGGATGGATCAGGGTAACAACCATTTTGATGTTGTCGCCTGGCATTACCATCTCAACGCCTTCTGGCAGCTCTACTGAACCGGTTACGTCAGTGGTACGGAAGTAGAACTGTGGACGGTAGCCTTTGAAGAACGGAGTATGACGGCCGCCTTCGTCTTTAGACAGAACGTAAACTTCTGACTCGAACTGGGTGTGTGGCTTGATGGTACCTGGCTTAGCCAGAACCTGACCACGCTGGATCTCTTCACGCTTGATACCGCGCAGCAGAACACCACAGTTCTCGCCTGCCTGACCCTGGTCCAGCAGTTTGCGGAACATTTCAACACCGGTACAGGTAGACTTGGCAGTCGCTTTGATACCTACGATTTCTACTTCGTCGCCCACTTTCACGATGCCGCGCTCAACACGACCGGTAACAACGGTACCACGGCCAGAGATTGAGAATACGTCTTCGATTGGCAGCAGGAACGGCAGGTCGATAGCACGGACTGGATCCGGGATGTAGTTATCCAGGTGCTCAGCCAGCTCAACGATTTTCGCTTCCCACTCAGCGTCGCCTTCCAGCGCTTTCAGCGCAGAACCGCGTACGATTGGGGTATCGTCGCCAGGGAAGTCGTAAGCAGACAGCAGGTCACGCACTTCCATCTCAACCAGTTCCAGCAGCTCTTCGTCATCAACCATGTCGCACTTGTTCAGGAACACGATGATGTAAGGAACGCCAACCTGACGGCCCAGCAGGATGTGCTCACGGGTCTGAGGCATTGGGCCATCAGTCGCAGCAACAACCAGGATCGCGCCGTCCATCTGCGCAGCACCGGTGATCATGTTTTTCACATAGTCGGCGTGGCCTGGGCAGTCAACGTGTGCGTAGTGACGGGTCGGGGTTTCATATTCAACGTGAGAGGTGTTGATGGTGATACCACGAGCCTTCTCTTCTGGCGCGTTATCGATCTGATCGAATGCACGCGCCTGGCCGCCGTAGGTTTTAGCCAGAACGGTGGTGATTGCCGCAGTCAGAGTGGTTTTACCGTGGTCGACGTGACCGATGGTGCCCACGTTTACGTGCAGTTTGTTACGTTGAAATTGCTCTTTAGCCATCGCTTGTCCCTCTAAGACACGGATATATCAAAGATATCGTCACATTAACCAGGCAAAACCTGATGTTAGTTTTACAGAGAGAGAATCAGGAGAGAGATAAAGGAAGTGGTGCTGATACCCAGAGTCGAACTGGGGACCTCACCCTTACCAAGGGTGCGCTCTACCAACTGAGCCATATCAGCACATCTGGAGCGGGCAGCGGGAATCGAACCCGCATCATCAGCTTGGAAGGCTGAGGTAATAGCCATTATACGATGCCCGCATCCTGGAACTCGGCTACCTGTTCTTTCTGTAGCTTATGAATAATAAAAGAAGACCTTCTATTATTCGAGCCAGTCAGAGTTTCTGACTGACGGTGATCACGCTACTGCGCAATCTGAATTCGAAGGTGAGAGAGTTGAACTCACCCATCAGATAAGCCTTTATCTGACGCTCAACCGAGAGGTTGAGATGGTGGTGGGAGAAGGATTCGAACCTTCGAAGTCTGTGACGGCAGATTTACAGTCTGCTCCCTTTGGCCGCTCGGGAATCCCACCTACTTGATGGTGCCGGCTACCGGAATCGAACTGGTGACCTACTGATTACAAGTCAGTTGCTCTACCAACTGAGCTAAGCCGGCATCAAGTGACGCGCATTCTAGGAAGACCGGGTTCAGGATGCAACAAAAAAATTGCTAAATTTGCACTACCGCTTACTATTTGTGCAAATCCTCGCAAAACGCCCCGCCAGTGCAGCAAAAAGCAGCAAACATGGTGTGTTTTTCCGCCAGCCCACAGCCTGATTATTCTTTAATACCGCGTTAGCCTCATACTGTGATCATAAAAATGCGGGCCTGCTTACGAAAGCGTGCTCAGGTTTATCATTTTACTTCTTTTTAAAGTCACACTGGTGTTACCCTCCTGCCCATTGTTCTCGTTAAATTACCCCTGTGACGTGCAACTGAGTTCGACACATCGCTGTATGCCTGTTGCTGCAAGGTGTTGATGAGCCAGAATTTGCGGTCAGATGCATGCTTATGAGTAAAAAAACGACTCCACTGACGACGCCCTACCTGCAGTTTGATCGCCAGCAATGGGCTGCGCTGCGAGATTCCGTACCGATGACGCTGGCCGCCAGCGAAATTGAACGGCTGCGCGGCATCAATGAAGATCTTTCGCTGGAAGAAGTTGCCGAGATCTATCTGCCGCTATCACGTCTGCTGAACTTCTATATCAGTTCAAATCTGCGCCGTCAGGCGGTGCTGGAGCAGTTCCTTGGTACCAATGGCCAGAAGATCCCTTACATTATCAGTATTGCCGGCAGTGTCGCTGTCGGTAAAAGCACCACCGCCCGCGTGCTACAGGCGCTGCTTAGCCGCTGGCCCGAACACCGTAAGGTGGAACTCATCACCACCGATGGCTTTTTGCACCCTAATGCGGTGCTGAAAGAGCGCGGCCTGATGAAAAAGAAAGGCTTCCCGCAGTCGTATGATATGCATCGACTGGTGAAGTTCGTATCGGATTTGAAATCGGGCGCCAGCCAGGTCACCGCACCGGTGTATTCACACCTGATTTACGATGTCATCCCGGATGGCGATAAGGTGGTGCAGCAGCCGGACATCCTGATTCTGGAAGGGCTGAACGTCCTGCAGAGCGGTATGGATTATCCGCACGATCCGCATCATGTATTTGTCTCAGATTTCGTCGACTTTTCAATATATGTTGATGCGCCAGAAAATTTATTAGAGCGCTGGTACGTTAATCGCTTTCTTAAATTCCGCGAAGGTGCCTTCAGCGATCCGGACTCTTATTTCCACCACTATTCTCAGCTGCCTGAAGAGGAAGCAGAGAGTATTGCACGTGGGTTATGGAAAGAGATTAACTGGCTGAATTTAAAAGAAAACATCTTACCTACGCGAGAGCGGGCCAGCCTGATCATGACCAAGTCTGCTGATCATGCCGTGCAAAGTGTACGGTTACGAAAATAGTATTAAAAACGCCCTGCTTTATCAGGGCGTTTAATGCATTAGTGTTTACTGTGTTAATTAGCGGGACGTAATGAGATCTCGCCACCGACCCAGGATTTAATCTCACCATCCTGTTCCAGCAATAAACCGCCCTGCTTATCAATTCCGCGCGCAATGCCATGCACTTCACGATCGCCAATCAGCAGTTTTACCGGGCGATGGATAAAGTTATCCAGCGCTTCCCAGCGGCCGACAAACGGCGCCAGCCCATCCCGTTCAAACAGCGGTAAAGCTTCACGCAGACGGTTTATCAGCCTGGCGGCGAGTTCGTTACGATTGATCTCGATGCCCGCTTCCTGCAGATTGATCCAACCCTGATTGATTTCCGCCGTGCCTTCGCCCCGCATCACCAGGTTGATCCCCGCGCCCATCACAATTTGCGCCGCATCGCCGGTTTTACCGGTGAGCTCAACCAGAATACCCGCCAGTTTACGATCCTGCAGATAGAGGTCATTTGGCCACTTAACGCGGACGTCTGCCGCGCCCAGCGACTGGATAACCTCTGCCATCACGATACCAATCACCAGACTCAGGCCCATTGCCGCAGCTGGCCCCTGCTCCAGTCGCCAGTACATGGACATGTAAAGATTGGCGCCAAACGGCGAGAACCATTTCCGTCCGCGCCGGCCGCGCCCGGCCTGTTGATATTCCGCGATGCACGCATAGCCGGAGTTCAGCTGGTCCATGCGATCGAGTAAATACTGATTCGTGGAGTCAATAACCGGAATCACCGCCAAATCCGCCTGATGCAGATGCGCCAGTATCGCCTCTTCATTCAGCAGCTGAATGGGCGCTGGCAGGCTGTAGCCTTTCCCTGTCACGGTGTAGACATCCAGGCCCCAGCTTTTCAGCGTCTGAATATGTTTATTCACGGCAGCGCGGCTCATACCGAGCGCTTCACCCAACTGTTCACCAGAGTGAAATTCGCCATCGGCCAGCAGGGCGACCAGTTTTAACGGAACGCTTTGATCTTTCATGAAATCACCTCGACGGCGTTACGCTCGCCCTGCGCGCCAATAAACCGCACCTCAGGCTCCAGCCACACGGCAAATTTTTTCCCCACCTCCTGACGCACATGATGGGCCAGGGCGACAATATCCTGCGGTGTGGCATTGTCTTCATTGATCAGTACCAGTGCCTGCTGACGATGCACCGCAGCGCCGCCAAGACGATAGCCTTTCAACGCACACTGATCGATCAGCCAGCCCGCGGCCAGCTTGACCTCACCACTGTGCTGTGGATAGTGCGGCATAGCAGGATAGTGCGTGAGCAATGCCTCTGCCTGCTGAGCGGAAATCAGGGGGTTTTTAAAGAAACTGCCTACATTGCCTGTTATGCGCGGATCGGGCAGCTTACTTTGTCGCATATGGCACACCGCATTGAATACGTCCCACGCGCATACGGTGGCGGGATTGAGCTTCGCCAGATCGCCATAGCTCAGCACCGGTTTCCACTGCTTGGCCAGACGCAGACCGACGGCCACAATCACATAGTCGTGCTTCATCGCGTGTTTGAAGATGCTGTCGCGATAGCCAAACTGGCACTCATCACGGTGCAGACGCGTGACTGTGCTATCCGGCAGGTGTAACACCTCGACGTACTGGCAAATATCTTTAAATTCAACACCGTAAGCGCCAATGTTCTGGATGGGTGCCGATCCCGTCACGCCAGGAATCAGCGCCAGATTTTCCAGCCCGGTGAGGCCTTTCTTTAGAGTATGCTCAACCAACTGATGCCAGTTTTCGCCAGCACCAACGTGCAGATGCCAGGCTTCGTCGTGCTCTTCCAGGGTGATGCCTTTAATCGCGTTTATCACCACGCAGCCGGCAAAATCTTCGAGGAACAGGACGTTACTGCCCTCGCCAAGCACCATAAACGGCTGATTATTTTGCTGGCTGGCGTGCCAGGCAGAGGAAATGGCTTCTGCGCTATCCGCAACAACAAGCTTTTCAGCCGCGATTGCAAGACCCAGTGTGTTGAACGCTTTCAGGGAAGTCTGAGGGCTGGACATGTTACGGCCTTTACTGATTAATCTGGCCGTAGTTTACCCGATTGCACGGTTTTACAGTGGGGAGTTTTCGCGTTTTTAGCGGTAAATTTGCTGAAGTAGGGACGTAAAAAAGCCCCGGACTCTCGTCCGGGGCTTCTTCACTGGTTTGATGCCTGGCAGTTCCCTACTCTCGCATGGGGAGGCCCCACACTACCATCGGCGCTACGGCGTTTCACTTCTGAGTTCGGCATGGGGTCAGGTGGGACCACCGCGCTGTTGCCGCCAGG
>NZ_POWN01000018.1:0-29790 GCF_002928355.1 Pantoea sp. ICBG 828
TACGCTTTCCTCCTTCAGAGTCAAACACTTTTTTCAGCGTTTTTCTCCGGCGGGGTGAATCACTTCACGCCCTGCTGAGCCGCCTGCGTTGCCGCTTTGCCGTCTCAGTGGTGGCGCATTATAGGGAGTTAATCTGAAGTGACAAGCATTTCCTGAAAAAAATTGACCGAAAGCTACTTTTTTATACGAACGCGGTAAAAACAGACATTTCCCGGCCAATAATCAGGCAAATCAGCTCTCCCGGCGGCACAAATCAGCGCCATCGTCGCAGCGACCGATGCTATCCTGTTTAACTTACGCTCTTTGCTGACCGATTTTCTTCAAGAAGGATTTTCAATGATTCGCTCCGCGCGCAGTATGGCCGGCCTGCCTTGGATCGCCGCCATGGCGTTTTTTATGCAGGCTCTCGACGCCACCATCCTGAATACCGCGCTTCCCGCCATTGCCACTAGCCTTGAACGTTCCCCACTCGCCATGCAGTCCGCTGTCATCAGTTATACGCTCACGGTCGCGATGTTGATTCCGGTCAGCGGCTGGCTGGCCGATCGCTTTGGCACGCGTAAGGTGTTTATTGTGGCGGTTTCCCTGTTCACGCTCGGGTCACTGGCCTGTGCGCTGTCCGGATCGCTGAGCATGCTGGTGGTTTCGCGCGTGGTGCAAGGCGTTGGCGGAGCAATGATGATGCCGGTAGCGCGTCTGGCGCTGCTGCGCGCCTATCCGCGCAGCGAACTGCTGCCGGTACTCAACTTCGTCACCATGCCCGGCCTGGTCGGACCGATTCTTGGCCCTATGCTCGGCGGTCTGCTGGTCACCTACGCCAGCTGGCACTGGATCTTCCTGATTAATATTCCTATCGGCATCGCCGGCATCTTCTATGCACGCAAATATATGCCAGACTTCACCACGCCAAAACGCCGCTTCGATTTCGGCGGCTTTATGCTGTTTGGTTTTGGCCTGGTGCTGATCTCCATCGGTATTGAGCTGTTTGGCGAGCGTATCGTATCGCCGTGGCAGGCGGTGCTGGTGCTGGTCAGCGGCGTGGTATTGCTGCTGCTCTATATTATGCATGCGCGCCGCCATCCGGCTCCGCTGATTAGTCTGCCGATGTTTAAGACACGCACGTTCTCCGTCGGGATTATCGGTAATATTGCCGCGCGTCTCGGTACTGGCTGTATTCCGTTCCTGATGCCGCTGATGTTACAGGTAGGATTTGGCTATCCGGCGATCATCGCCGGCTGCATGATGGGCCCTACGGCGATTGGCTCGCTGCTGGCTAAATCCACCGTGACTCAGGTGCTGCGCCGCTTTGGCTATCGTAAAACGCTGGTGGGCATTACGGTTATCATCGGCGTGCTGGTCGCCAGCTTCGCGCTGCAGTCGCCGGACGGAAGCATCATCATGTTGCTGGTGGCGCTGTTTGTACTGGGCATGGCGATGTCCACCCAGTTTACCGCCATGAATACCATCACGCTGGCGGATTTGAATGATGAGAACGCCAGCGGCGGCAATAGCGTGCTGGCGGTAACGCAGCAGGTGTCGATCAGTTTTGGCGTGGCGGTCAGCGCCGCCGTGCTGCGCTTTTACCAGGATTTTGAGAGCACCACGGTGCAGCAGTTCCACGCCACCTTCTTTACCATGGGCGTGATTACCGTGCTGTCGGCGCTGGCGTTTCTGATGTTACGGCCGGGTGATGGCCGTAACCTGATCGCCAACCGCGAGAAAACGCGTAAAAGCAGTTAAACCGAACCGCGCTCCACCAGCTCCGGCGTCAGCACCAGCGTTTGCTGGCTGGCGTCGGGATCGCTCATACGATGAATCAGCGTATCAATGGCCAGCTCGCCCAGCTCATCTTTCGGCTGATGAATGGTACTGAGCGGCGGCGTCAGATAGCGCGCCAGCTCAATGTTGTCATAGCCCATCACCGCCATATCCTGCGGCACGCGCAGTCCCGCCTGATACAGGGCGTGATAGACGCCCACCGCCATCGCATCGTTGCTGGTAAACACCGCCTGCGGTGGCGGATCGAGCGCCAGCAGCTGATTCATGGCGTTAAAACCGCCCTGAAATTCGAAATCGCCGTCCACCACATAGCCCGGCGGCACCGCCAGCCCACTGGCAGCCATCGCCTGATGAAAACCGTCCAGACGCAGGCGCGCCGGGGTTTTATCCAGCGGCCCGGCAATACAGGCGATGCGGGTGTAACCGCGATCAATCAGATACTGCGTAGCCAGTTCGCCGCCCAGCAGCGCGTTATCCTGAATAATATCGCCGCGCCCTTCAAACGGCGCCCAGTCCATCATCACCATCGGCACCGAAGGATAGCGATTAAGGATGTCGGCGGAGGGCAGATGGGTTTCCGTGCACATCATCAGCAGGCCATCCACGCGCTTCTGCATCAGCGTTTCAAGGCTGCGATTCATGCGCTCTTCATCGCCTTCGGTATTGCACAGAATCAGGCTGTAGCCGCGTTCATAGCAGCTGTTCTCTACACCGCGCACCACCTCCGAGTAGAACGGGTTGCTGCTGGCGGTCAGTAACATGCCAATGGTGCGCGTTTGCTTGATCTTCAGGCTGCGCGCCAGCGCCGACGGCGCGTAGTTTAATTCGCGAATCGCCTGTTCCACTCGGTCGCGCACCTGTTCACTAACAAAACGGTTGTTGTTGATAACGTGCGAAACAGTGGAGGTGGAGACGCCCGCCAGACGGGCGACATCTTTCATGGTAGCCAAGCGCTTAACCCTGTTGCTGCAGGAATGCGTCAATCTCAGTGCGCCACGGCACTGAGGGCTGTGCGCCCGGGCGCGTCACGGCAATGGCTGCCGCCGCATGGGCAAAACGGACCGCATCCTGCATCGCCACGCCTTCCAGCCGCGCGGTAATGAAGGCACCGTTGAAGGTATCACCGGCAGCGATGGTATCCACCGCCTGCACGCTGAAGCCGGGAATACGCTGTCCCTGGCCCTGCTCGCTGAGCCATACGCCGCGCCGGCCCAGCGTAATCAATACGGTATCGATGCCTTTGGCGTGCAGCGCCTGAGCTGCCCGCGCCGCGTCGTCGTCGTCGTTGACGGCGATACCGGTGAGGATTTCCGCTTCGGTTTCATTCGGCGTAATGATGTCGATCAGCGCCAGCAGCTCATCAGAGAGCTGGGTCGCCGGTGCCGGATTGAGGATCACCTGAGTGTGACTGGCGCGCGCGATGCGGGCCGCAGCCAGCACGCTGTCCAGCGGCGACTCCAGCTGCATCAGCAGCGCATCGGCCGAACGAATTACCTGCTGGTGGCGCTCCACATAGGCTGGCGTCAGCGCCGCGTTCGCGCCTGAGTAGATGCCAATGTTATTTTCGCCTTCGCCATTCACGAAGATCATCGCCACGCCGGTGGCTTCCTGCGCCACGGTTTCCACCGGAGCGGTATCAATCTGGTCCTGCTGCAGCTGCTGGCGAATACGTTCGCCGATGTCATCTGCACCCACGCAGGCAATAAAAGCAATGTCAGCGCCGGCACGGCCAGCCGCGACGGCCTGGTTGGCCCCTTTACCGCCAAAGGCAACCTGATACTGTTTCCCGATCACCGTTTCACCCGGACGGGGAAAATGGGCGAGGTTGAGGATGTGGTCGGCGTTGATGCTGCCGAGTACCGCCAGTTTTGCGCTTTTGCTCATAGGGAGTTATCCAGGAAGTTGCGCCACCGCGAGGGTGGCGCGTTGCCATGCTTTTCTTTGGGTTTTATTTAGTAACCAGTTTCAGGTCAACCGGGTTGATCGCCTGCACTTTTTCGCCCTTCAGAACTTTATCTGCGGTATCGACGCCAATCATACCAATCTTGTCTGGCATCTGTGCAACGGTCGCGCTGAGTTTACCGGATTCTACCGCCTTCACGCCGTCCGCGGTGCCGTCAAAGCCCACCACCAGCACGTCGGTTTTGCCTGCAGTCTGCAGCGCACGCAGCGCGCCCAGCGCCATTTCGTCGTTCTGGGCAAAGACTGCCTGCACGTCCGGATGCGCCTGCAGCAGGTTCTGCATCACGTTCAGACCTTTAGTACGGTCGAAGTCAGCCGGCTGGCTGGCCAGCACGTTGAATTTGTGCGCGTCAGCGGCCTGCTTAAAGCCTTCACCACGCTCGCGGGCAGCGGAAGTGCCGGCAATGCCCTGCAGCTCGATGATTTTCGCACCGTCGCCCAGTTTCTTCGCGATGAAATCGCCGGCCATTTTGCCGCCGAAGCGGTTATCAGACGCCACGTGGCTGACAACTTTCCCCTGCGCCGCCATACGGTCCAGCGTAATCACCGGGATGTTCGCCTGGTTAGCCATTTTCACGGCGTTACCGACCGCGTCAGAATCCGTTGGGTTGATCAGCAGCAGTTTGGTGCCGCGCACAGTGAGATCCTGCACGTTTGCCAGCTCTTTTGCCGGGTTGTTCTGCGAGTCGAGCACCACCAGGTTATAGCCCAGCTTATCGGCTTCTTTCTGTGCGCCATCTTTCAGCGACACAAAGAACGGGTTATTCAGGGTTGAGACCACCAGCGCAATCGTATCCTTAGCCATCGCGCCAGCACTGAGGGTGGCGCCAAGGATGACGGCCAATGCAGTTAACTTTTTCATTTCTTTAATCCTGTGTGAAGGTCAGAGTTACTTACTGCTTTTGTTATCCACCAGCACCGCCAGCAGAATGACGACGGCTTTGACAATCATCTGGTAGTAAGACGATACGCCCATCAGGTTGAGGCCGTTATTAAGGAAGCCGAGAATCAGCGCACCAATCAGCGTGCCCATAATGCGCCCTTTACCGCCCGCGAGGCTGGTCCCGCCCAGCACCACCGCAGCAATCGCATCCAGTTCATAACCGGTGCCCGCCGTCGGCTGCGCCGAAGAGAGACGCGCCACTTCGATGGTGCCCGCCAGCGCCGCCAGCAGGCCGCACAGCGAATAGACGATGACTTTAACGCGGTTAACGTTGATGCCGGACAGGCGCGTGGCCGCTTCGTTACCGCCCAGCGCATAGATGTAGCGGCCGAGGCGGGTGTGATGCAGCATGTACCACGCCAGCGCGAACACCACCGCCATCAGCCATACCGGTGTCGGAATGCCCAGCGGGCGACCAATGCCGAACCAGCCAAACAGATCGGCGTTATCGCTGAAGCCGGTGTTGATCGGACTGCCGTTGGTGTAAACCATGGTGACGCCGCGCAGTAGCAGCATCATCACCAGCGTAGCGATAAACGCCTGCACCTTGCCGCGCGCCACAATCACGCCGGTAATGGCACCAATAAAGGCGCCGAGCGCCAGCGATGCCGCCACGGCCACCAGCGCATTAACTTCCAGCCCGACAATCGATGCCGCTACCGCGCCGGTCAGCGCCAGCAGCGAGCCGACCGAAAGGTCGATGCCTGAGGTCAGGATCACCAGCGTCATGCCCACCGCCATGATGGCGTTGACCGACGTCTGCTGCAGGATGTTGAACATGTTGGGCAGCGTGAAGAAGTTCGGGCTCTGGCTGGCGACCACGGCGATCAGCACAATCAGCGCGATCAGCGATTTCTGCTCCAGCAGCCAGGCTTTGCTGAACCAGCGACGGCTGGCAGGTAAGGTTTGGGTACTCATACAACTAACTCCTCGCTGTGTTGCTTACCGACCGCCGCTGCCATCAGGGATTCCTGGGTAGCCTGCTCACGGGAAAATTCGCCACTCAGATGGCCTTCATGCATCACCAGAATGCGGTCGCTCATGCCCAGCACTTCCGGCATTTCCGACGACACCAGGATGATGCTCAGCCCTTCGGCTTTAAACTGGTTAATTAACTGATAGATCTCTTTTTTCGCCCCGACATCGACGCCGCGCGTCGGCTCGTCGAGGATCAGCACATCCGGGCGCGTCATCAGGCCACGCGCAATCGCCACTTTTTGCTGATTACCGCCGGACAGCAGACCGATCGGCTGCATCATTGACGGCGTTTTCACATTGAACAGGCGGATAAAATCGCCCACCGCCAGCTGCTCTTCGGCGTGCTTCAGGCCGCCATCGGCGCGGCTGAAGTAGCGCAGCGCGGTCAGCGACATGTTCTCTTTGACCGACATCCCGAGCACCAGCCCGTCACGCTTACGGTCTTCCGAGATATAGACG
Organism: Pantoea sp. ICBG 828; assembly: GCF_002928355.1. Lineage (NCBI taxonomy): Bacteria > Pseudomonadati > Pseudomonadota > Gammaproteobacteria > Enterobacterales > Erwiniaceae > Pantoea > Pantoea sp. ICBG 828. The sequence goes on from NZ_POWN01000018.1 coordinate 6,122, forward strand.
ATGCCGTTGGCCAGGCCGTCCTGCGGCGAGCGGGTGACAATCTCGCGGCCGTTAAGCGTTACTTTGCCGTGCGTACGCGGCAGCGCGCCATACAGCACCTTCATTAATTCGGTGCGGCCCGCGCCCATCAGACCGGAGATGCCCAGAATCTCGCCCTTACGCAGGGTAAAGCTGACATCTTCTACGCCCGGTCCGCTAACGTGCTCGACCCGCAGCCGCACCTCGCCCGGTGTCTGATCGAGATGCGGATATTGATCCTCAAGCTTGCGGCCGACCATCATTTCGATCAGGCCCTCTTCGCTGAGATCGCCTACCGCGCGCTCGGCAATAAACTGGCCGTCACGGAACACGGTGACGTCATCGCAAATCTCAAAGATCTCTTTCATGCGGTGTGAGATATAAACAATGCCGCAGCCCTGCGCTTTCAGCTCATTGATGACGCGGAACAGCGACAGGGTTTCGGTATCGGTCAGCGCATCGGTCGGTTCATCCATAATGATGACCTGCGACTCGAAGCTGAGCACTTTGGCGATCTCCACCATTTGCTGGTCGCCAATCGACAGATCGCCCACCAGCTTGTGGCTGCTGAAGCGCAGATTGAGGCGCTTTAACAGCGCATCCGCCGCGGCATACATCTGTTTCCAGTCGATGCGGCCAAAGCGGTTAACGAATTCACGGCCGAGGAAAATATTTTCCGCAACGGTCAGCTGCGGGATCAGGTTCAGTTCCTGATGGATGATGCCGATGCCGGCTTCCTGAGACGCTTTCGGCCCGGAGAACGTCACTTCTTTTCCCAGCCAGTGCAGCGAACCGGCGTCCATACTGTAGATGCCGGTCAGCACCTTCATCATGGTGGATTTGCCCGCGCCGTTCTCTCCCACTAACGCCATCACGCGCCCGGGATAGACCGCCAGCGACGCGCCGTTGAGCGCCTTCACGCCGGGAAATGATTTTTCAATTCCCCTGAGTTGCAATAACGGTTGCATAGCGGCCTCAGAAAGTGACGCCCGCGCTCAGGATGACATTCGCATACGGAGAGCACTCTCCGCTGCGAATGACCGCCTGACTGCGCTGAGTGTGTTGTTTGAACTGTTCATGGCTGGTGTAACGAACGCTAATCACATTCCCCTGGTGCTGTTGCAAGGCTTCGAGCACGGCGATCAGCTGGCTGTGGAGTTGCGGATTGTGTTGTTGGATCTCCTCCGCTATCAGGGCGCTCTCAACCTGCATCTCCTGCGTGATGACCTCCACAACTTGTAAAAAATCGGGCGTACCGGGCGTCAGCGCCAGATCGATGCGCTGTGGACCGGCCGGGATCGGCAAGCCCGCATCGGCAATCGTCAGCGTATCGGTATGCCCGAGGCGGGCAATCACATGAGAGACTTCAGCGTTTAACAGGCGACCTTTTTTCATTTATTCCACTCCACAGCGAAACGTTTCGCTGTCTGGCAGTGTATTAAATGTACATGGCAACTCAATGACGGCATCACGGAAATGTGATCGCCATCGAAACGTTTCGCCTGGGCCGGGGAAAATTTGAGTTTGGCGGGATGGCGGAGCCCGCGACGTGGCTCCGCAGGGGAGGTTAGGGCAGTTTACGCACCTGTTTAACGTCCAGTTCAATCGAATTGAAATCCTTATCCAGTTCGCCGGTCAGCTCGACCTGATCCTTCGGCGTAATGGTCTGGCCGTTCCAGCGTTTGTGGTCGATCTCCACTTTCATGCTGCCGCTGCTGTCGCGGAACAGATAATCTTCATCGCCGATCTGCTTATCAAGCTGGCCGCGCACGGTGATCCAGCTGTCATCCTTCATCTCTTCGGCCTGTTTTACCGTCACCACACTGCTGTTATCGGCCTTAAAACCGCCGGCTTTAGCCTGAGCGGCTGGCGCGTTGGGGTCGACAAAGCCACCCTGCTGGGCGGCTAACACCGGGGTTGCCGCCAGGGCGATAATGGCGAACAGCGCTGCACTCTTTTTCATTTTTCACCTCATTTCGATGTCTGTGCGGATTACGGGAGCTATTTCACCACAGGGTTCTTAACAGGATCTTAAGGGAAAAAAAGAGGGAAAAAATAAGCCAAAACAGGCGAATGACGCTGTACAAGCGCGCATCTGCTTCGTATAAACCCCCAGATAACCGGGAGAAACGCATGCGCATTTTATTAATTGAAGACGATACGCTGATTGGCGATGGCCTGAAGGTCGGCCTGACCAAACTGGGTTTCAGCGTCGACTGGTTTGTCAGCGGCGAAGCCGGATTTCAGGCGCTCAACGCGGCGCCATGGGATGCCGTGGTGCTGGATCTGTCGCTGCCGCAACGTGACGGGCTGGACATCCTGCGCCAGTGGCGTGAGCAGGGCGCGGATGTCCCGGTGCTGATCCTCACCGCACGCGATGCGCTGGACCAGCGCGTGCAGGGCCTGCAACTCGGTGCCGACGACTATCTGTGTAAGCCGTTTGCGCTGACGGAGGTGGCCGCGCGTCTGCAGGCGCTGATTCGTCGCCGTCACGGTCAGCTGCAGCCGGAGCTGCGTCACGGCAGGCTGGTGATGGCTCCCGGCAGCCACAGCGTGATGGTCGATGGCGAACCGCTCAGCCTGAAAAGCCGTGAGCTGGCGCTGCTGGAGCTGTTCCTGCGCAATCCCGGTCGCGTACTGACGCGCGCACAGCTGGAGGAGAAACTGTACAGCTGGGACGACGACGTTTCCAGTAACGCGGTCGAAGTGCACATCCACCATCTGCGTAAAAAGCTCGGCAGTCAGTTCATCCGCACCGTACACGGCATTGGCTACACGCTGGGAGCGGCAGAATGAGTCTGTTTCTGCGACTGGCCATCGGCTTTCTGCTGTTAATTATTCTGTGTGGTGCCAGCGCCACCTTTAGCGCATGGCAGCAGACGCGCGACACCGTTAATGAGCTGTTTGATACCCAGCAGATGCTGTTCGCCAAACGCCTGCTGGCGCTGGATGCCAGTCGCCTGCAGGCCGCCTCGCTGCCAAAAACCAAAGCGATTTTGCGCCACCATCGCGGCGATCAGGATGACGACGCGCTGGCCTTTGCGGTGTTCAGCGCCGACGGCAAACCGCTGCTGAACGACGGCGAAAACGGCCGCGATTTGCCGTTTACCGCGGATCGCGACGGCTTCCACGATGGTCGCCTGCGTGGCGATGACGATCGCTGGCGGCTGCTGTGGCTGACCTCAGCCGATAAGCAGTGGCGCGTGGTGGTCGGACAGGAGTGGGAATATCGCGATGATATGACACGCGATCTGGCACTGAGCAGCCTGCTGCCGTGGCTGGTGGCCATGCCGCTGATGTTGCTGTTGCTGCTGGCGCTGGTGTGGTTTGAGCTGCGTCCGCTGAAACGCCTGACTGCATCGCTGCAGCAGCGCGTGCCGGATGATGCCACCCCGCTGACGCCGCAGCGCCTGCCGCTGGAGGTGAAGCCGCTGGTGGCGGCGCTGAATGGCCTGTTCGCCCGCATGGCGCAGCTGGTCCAGCGCGAACGGCGCTTTACCTCCGATGCGGCGCACGAGCTGCGCAGTCCGCTGGCGGCGCTGCGCGTGCAGAGTGAGGTGATTCAGCTGGCCGGCGATGACGAGGCGATGCGTAACCATGCGCTGCAGCAGCTCGACAGCGGCATCCTGCGCGCCACGCGGCTGGTCGATCAGCTACTGACGCTGTCGCGCGTCGAAGCGGACGATCTGCGCAGCGAATTTCAGCCGGTCCCCCTCGCACCGTTGCTGCACCAGCTGGTGACCGAACACCAGGCACAGGCGGCAACGCAGCACACCAGGCTGACGCTGACGGCTGACGCGGAACCGGTGATGAACGGTCATCCACTGCTGCTGGGTTTACTGCTGCGCAATCTGCTGGATAACGCGCTGCGCTACACGCCGTCCGGCAGTGAGATTCAGCTGCGGCTCAGCGCGCGCAGGCTGGAGATCGCGGATAACGGACCGGGCGTCAGCGCAGAGCAGCTGGCGCGGCTGGGCGAACGCTTCTGGCGACCGCCGGGGCAGGCGCAAACCGGCAGCGGGCTTGGCTTGTCGATTGTGAAAAATGTGGCTCAGCTGCACGGCATCCGGCTAACCTTCAGCGCGGTGCAGCCGCAGGGGCTGCGCGTCACCCTCAGCTGGTGACGCGCGATGCGTCAGATTTCGACCTGAGTACCGAGCTCGATTACCCGGTTAGGCGGAATTTCAAACTGATCCGGCGCGCGCAGGGCGTTGCGCTGCAGCGCAAGGAACAGCTTGCCGCGCAGACGCAGATACCACGGGCGTTTGCCGATGATCAGCGACTCGTGTGACATAAAGAACGAGGTTTCCATCATGCGGCAGTTGAGCCCTTCGAGGCCGCAGCGGTGGAAAATCTCCTCGACGTTTGGCGTTTCGCGCCAGCCATAGCTTGCCACCACGCGCCAGAAGGTGGGCGACAGCTGCTCAATGGTCACGCGACGCACGTTGTGCACATAAGGCGCATCTTCGGTACGCAGCGTCAGCAGCACCACGCGCTCGTGCAGCACCTTGTTGTGCTTCAGGTTATGCAGCATGGCAAAGGGGATGACATTGAGCGCCCGCGACATGTAGACCGCCGTGCCCGGCACGCGCACCGGCGGCGATTTCTCCAGCGAGGCGATCATCGCCTCCAGCGAATTGCCATGCTCATGCATACGACGCAGCAGGCGGAAGCGCTCGCTCTTCCACGTGGTCATCACGATAAACATCATCAGCGCCAGCGTCAGCGGCAGCCAGCCGCCGGAGAACACTTTGACCAGGTTAGCGGAGAACAGCGAAACGTCGATGCACAGCATCGCGATGAGAATCAGCACCACCAGGTAGCGATTCCAGTGCCAGTTCTGAATCGCCACCGTTGAACACAGAATGGCGGTCAGCACCATGGTACCGGTCACCGCAATCCCGTAGGCGGCCGCCAGATTGCTGGAGTGCTCAAAGCCGACGATAACAATCACCACAGAGAAATAGAGCAGCCAGTTGATCACCGGAATATAAATCTGGCCGGATTCCTCTTCGGACGTGTGCACGATGCGCATCGGCGGCAGATAGCCAAGACGCACCGCCTGGCGCGTCAGCGAGAATACGCCGGAGATCACCGCCTGCGAGGCGATCACCGTGGCCAGCGTAGCGAGAATCAGCATCGGAATCAGCGCCCAGTCCGGCGCCAGCAGGAAGAACGGGTTTTTGATGGCCTCCGGATGCTCCAGCAGCAGCGCCCCCTGGCCGAAATAGTTGAGCACCAGCGACGGCAGCACCACAACAAACCATGCCAGGCGAATCGGAAACTTACCAAAGTGGCCCATATCGGCATACAGCGCTTCAACGCCGGTGATCGCCAGCACCACCGCGCCCAGCGCGAAGAACGATACCGTTTTGTACTGAATAAAGAAGTGCAGCGCCCAGTACGGGTTCATGGCGTGCAGCACCTCAGGATTATTGATGATACTGCGCGCGCCCAGCACCGCCAGAATGATGAACCACAGCAGCATCACCGGCGCAAACAGCTTACCGACAATGCCGGTGCCGTGTTTCTGAATCACAAACAGCAGCGTCAGTACCGCAATCGCCAGTGGCACAATGTAGCTATCGAGGCTCGGCGCGGCGATCTCCAGCCCTTCGATGGCCGAAAGCACGGATACCGCCGGCGTGATCACCACTTCCCCGTAGAAGAAGCTGCCGCCAATCAGCCCCATGATCACCAGAATCGCCGTGGCGCGTGCGCCGGTATTGCGGCCCGCCAGTGACATCAGCGTCAGGATCCCGCCTTCACCGGCGTTGTCGGCGCGCATCACATAACTGATGTATTTAAGCGAAACCACCAGAATCAGCAGCCAGAAGATCAGCGACAGAAAGCCAAACACCGCCTCGCGTTCCACGCCAAAGCCGAACTGACCAGAGAGACACTCGCGCAGGGTATAGAGCGGGCTGGTACCGATATCGCCATACACCACGCCGATCGCCGCCAGAGTGACTGCGCCAAGGGACTGTTTCTTATCCGAGCTCATAAGTTGTCTTTTGTTGGAGCCGCGCAGGCCTCAGCCCGGCGCTCAGATCATCAAAAGCGCACAGTATGCACATATTCCCGAAAAAACCTACTTTTACCGTCTGGCATTACGCCGTCTGCGCAGCGTTTTTTCGCCGAAAATCGGCGCGAAATGCGCTGAAAACCCGCAATTTTCCTCACCTCAACCTTCTGAAACAAAAAAGCTGACGGCTATCAACGCTTTCACGCATGATAAACAGTAGAGTATTGCGCTCGCCAGAATATGACGGCACCAGGATCAGAAGGACAATGATGTGATTATGGCTCAACCCCATCTTTTGGCAGAAAGAATTTCTCGCCTCAGCAATGCCCTGGAGAAAGGGCTGTATGAACGGCATCATGCCATTCGTCTCTGCCTGCTGGCAGCGCTGAGCGGCGAAAGCGTGTTTCTGCTTGGGCCACCGGGCATCGCCAAGAGCCTGATTGCCCGCCGCCTGAAATACGCCTTCCAGCACGCCCGTGCCTTTGAATACCTGATGACCCGATTTTCCACGCCTGAAGAGGTGTTTGGCCCGCTGTCGATTCAGGCGCTGAAAGATGAAGGCCGCTACCAGCGTCTGACCAAAGGCTATCTGCCGGATGCCGAAATTGTCTTCCTTGATGAGATCTGGAAAGCCGGTCCGGCGATTCTCAATACGCTGCTCACTGCCATCAACGAACGTCGCTTCCGCAACGGCGACAGCGAAGAGCCGATCCCGATGCGCCTGCTGGTCACCGCCTCCAACGAACTGCCAGAAGCCGACAGCGGTCTGGAAGCGCTGTACGACCGTATGCTGATCCGGCTGTGGCTCGACAACGTGCATGAAAAGCAGAACTTCCGCAGCATGCTGACCCACCAGCAGGATGAAAACGCCAACCCGGTGGCGGAATCGCTGTGCATCAGCGATGAAGAGTATCAGCAGTGGCAGAAAGGCATCAGCCAGGTCAGCCTGCCCGATCATGTGTTTGAACTGATCTATCAGCTGCGCCAGCAGCTGGAGAACCTGCCAGAGGCGCCGTATATCTCCGATCGCCGCTGGAAAAAAGCCATCCATCTGCTGCAGGCCAGCGCGTTTTACAGCGGCCGCGTGGCGATTGCCCCGCTTGATCTGATCCTGCTGAAAGATTGCCTGTGGCACGACGTGGCGTCGATGCAGCTGCTGGATCGTGAAATTGATGCGCTGATGACGCAGCACGCGTGGCAGCAGCAGGCGATGCTGCACACGCTGCAGCAGATCAAAGCGCGCCGGCTGGCGCTGCAACAGCAGCAGAGCGTGGCGCAGGCGCTGACGCTGGAGAAGCACAGCGGCATGTTCAGCCGCAAACCGCACTATGAATTACCGGCCTCGATCACGGACGAACAGCTGACTCTGATGCTGCAGCAGCCGCTGACGCTGCACGACATGCAGGTCACGCACGTGGTGGTGGCACGCGATGCGCTCAATCAGTGGCTGCTGAAGGCGGGCGAGATCCGCGGCAAGCTCAACGGCATCGGCTTTGGCCAGACGCTCGACCTGCTGGTGGATGCGCACCACTGTCTGACGCTGCGCGACGTCAGCCTGCAGTCCACGCGCCTGACGCTGCCGGGTGCCGCCAGCAGCAGCGACGTGCCGCAGGAAATCATTGAAGAGTACGACGCGCTGGAGGCCCAGCTGCGCGCGCAGCGCACGCTGTTTAGCCAGCACCAGCGCTGCCTGTTTATCAGCGACGACTGGCTGGCACGCATCGAAACCAGCCTGCAGGATGTGGCGGAACAGCTGAAACAGGCGAGAAAATGATCTCGCTGGAGACGCTCAGCACGCTGCTGTCGATTGGCGAAACCGAGCTGATCGAAGAGCTGATTGTGGCACTGCTGGCCTCGCCACAGCTAGCGCTGTTCTTTGAAAAATTTCCGCGCCTGAAACAGGCGATGATGGGCGAGCTGCCGCGCTGGCGCGCCGAGATTGCCGCACAGATGAAAACCACGCCGGTGCCGGACGCGCTGGCGCGCGAATTTCAGCTCTTCCAGCAGATGCAGCTGCTCAGCAGCCACGCCTTCAGTGAGCAACTGCCCGCCATCATGACGCAGCTGAAAGCGCTGCCGTCCCCGTTTATCGAAGAAGCCAGCAAACTGCTGCTGCATACCGACAGCGCCCAGCTGAGCAATGCGCAGCACACGCTGTTCCTGCAGCGCTGGCGCCTGAGCCTGACGCTGCAAACCCTGACGCTGAACGAAACCCTGCTGGAAGAGCAGCGGGAACGCCTGATGGCCGAGCTGCAGCAGCGCATGGCCATCAGCGGTCAGCTGGCGCCGATTCTGACCGATGACGACGAAGCCGCCGCCGGACGCCTGTGGGATCTGAGCAAGGCACCACTGCAGCATGGCGACTATGAGCTGATTGTGCAGTACGGCGATTTCCTCGCCCAGCAGCCGGAACTGATGAAACTGGCGCAGCAGCTGGGACGCAGCCGCGAAGCGAAATCGGTACCGTCCCAGGATGCGCCGCTGGAAGCGTTTCATCAGCTGGTGCGCGAGCCGGACAACGTGCCGGAAGAGGTCAGCGGCATCCATCAGAGCGACGATGTGCTGCGTCTGTTGCCGCCGGAGCTGGCGGCGCTGAGCATCAGCGAACTGGAGCTGGAGTTTTATCGCCGGCTGGTGGAGAAACGCCTGCTGACCTACCGGTTACAGGGCGATGCCTGGCACGAGAAAGTAACGCTGCGACCGGCCAGCCATCAGCAGCACGAAGCGCAGCCGCGCGGCCCGTTTATCGTCTGCGTGGATACCTCCGGTTCGATGGGCGGTTTCAATGAACGCTGCGCCAAAGCGTTTTGTCTGGCGCTGCTGAAGGTGGCGCTGGCCGACAGGCGGCGCTGCTACATCATGCTGTTTGCTCACGAAGTGATTGGCTACGAGCTGACCGCGGATAACGGCATCGAGCAGGCAATCCGTTTTCTCAGCCAGCGTTTTCGCGGCGGCACCGATCTGGCCGCCTGTCTGTCTGCGGTGGTCACGCGTATGGAGGGCAGTCAGTGGCAGGAAGCCGATGCGGTGATCGTTTCCGATTTTATCGCCCAGCGCCTGCCGGACGACATCGTCAGCACCATTAAACAGCGCCAGCGTCACCACCAGCAACGCTTCCACGCCGTGGCGATGTCGGCGCACGGCAAGCCTGGCATTCTGCGCATTTTCGATCACATCTGGCGCTTCGATACCGGCCTGAAAAGCCGCCTGCTGCGCCGCTGGAAACGCTAATTCATCAGGCAGAAATGCTAATTTGCTATAGTGAATTACCCGCTGTGTTTAATCAGCTTACGGAGTTCACTGTGACAACCGCTCATCTTCACGATCAATTGCCTGCGCCCACCCGCACCGTCCGGCTTTCCGGCAGCAGCAGCGACGCCAAACGCGCCGAACTGCTGGCCTATTTCACCCAGACCTGGGAGCTGTACGAAAGCCTGTTCGACTGCCTCGCCGATGAGCGCGCGTACTTTAATAAAGCCATCACCCTGCGCCATCCGCTGATCTTTTATTTTGGCCATACCGCCACTTTCTACATTAATAAGCTGATGGCGGGCGGTTATCTGCAGCAGCGCATTGACGATCGCATCGAGGCGATGATGGCGATCGGCGTGGATGAGATGAGCTGGGACGATCTCGACGACAGCCATTACAGCTGGCCGGAGGTGGCCGAGGTGCGCGACTACCGCGGCAAAGTGAAAACCGTGGTGAGCGAATTTATCCGTACCATGCCGCTGGAGTTGCCAATTGACTGGGACAGCCCGGCGTGGGTGATTCTGATGGGTATTGAGCATGAGCGTATTCACCTCGAAACCTCCAGCGTGCTGATCCGTCAGCTGCCGCTTAAGTGGGTTAAACCGCAGCCGCACTGGCCAGCGTGTCCGCAGGCGCGCCACGATCGCGCCTCGGTACCGGCCAATACGCTGGTAGCGATGCCTGGCGGGCGCGTCACGCAGGGTAAAACCGATGACACCTACGGCTGGGATAACGAATACGGCAGCCTTACAACTGAGCTGAAACCGTTCAAAGCCAGCAAAATGCTGGTGAGCAACGCCGAGTTCTTTCATTTTATTGCTGCTAACGGCTACAACGAACGCCGCTGGTGGGATGACGAAGGCTGGGGCTGGCGCGAGTTTGCCCAGCCGCAGATGCCGACTTTCTGGGTCGGTGACATCACGCAACCTGACGATCTCCGGCTGCGCCTGATGACCGAAGAAGTGGCGATGCCGTGGGACTGGCCCGCCGAAGTGAATCAGCTGGAAGCGGCGGCATTCTGCCGCTGGCTGGCAGAAGAGAGTGGCAAAGCGATCCAGCTGCCATGCGAAGCCGAGTGGATGCAGCTGCGCGAGCAGGTTGCCGGCGATCAGCCGGACTGGATCGACGCGCCGGGCAACATCAATCTCGCCCGCTGGGCCTCTTCCTGTCCGGTAGACCACTTTGCCCAGGGTGACTTCTTCGACATTGTCGGCAACGTCTGGCAGTGGACCACCACGCCGACCAACGGCTTTGAAGGCTTCAGGGTACATCCGCTGTATGACGATTTCTCCACGCCCACCTTTGACGGCAAACATGCGCTGATCAAAGGCGGCAGCTGGATCTCCACCGGCAACGAAGCGCTGAAATCCTCACGCTACGCCTTCCGTCGTCACTTCTTCCAGCATGCCGGCTTCCGCTACGTGGTTTCCTCGCATCAGGAGAGCATGGCGCTGAATCCGTATGAAACCGACAGCATGGTGTCGCAGTACCTCGACTTCCAGTACGGCCCCGGCTATTACGGTGTGCCGAACTACGCGGCGGCGCTGGTCGACATCGTGTTGCCGCACTGCGCACAGCGCGGCCACGCGCTGGATATCGGCTGCGCCACCGGCCGTGCCAGCTTTGAACTGGCGCGCCATTTTGCTGCGGTCACCGGCATGGATTACTCGGCGCGCTTTATCGACGTGGCGCTGCAGCTGACCTCGGGCGAGGATTTCCGTTACGTGGTGCCGGAAGAGGGAGAGCTGGTGGAGTATCGCCAGGTGCGGTTAAAAGAGTTTGGTTTCGATGAGACCCTGGCGCAGCGCATTCAGTTTGTGCAGGGCGATGCCTGTAACCTGAAACCGCAGCCCGATGGCTACGATCTGGTACTGGCCTCTAACCTGATCGATCGCCTGCGCCAGCCGAAGCGCTTCCTGCAGGACATCACGCCGATGATCCGCTCCGGCGGTTTGCTGGCCATCTCCTCACCTTACACCTGGCTGGAAGAGTTCACGCCGAAGGAGAACTGGCTGGGCGGTTTCCGTGAAAACGGTGAAGCGCTCACCACCTGGCAGGCGCTGCAACGGCTGCTGCGCGATGCCTTTGAGGAAGTTGCGCCGCCGCAGGACGTGCCGTTTGTGATTCGCGAAACCGCGCGTAAATTCCAGCACACACAGGCCCAGCTGACGCTGTGGCGTAAGCGCTAAAAAGCGTGCAGACAGCGGCAGCTCCGCTGTCTGCGCCTTGCCTGTCCCGCTAATTTGCTGCACATTCTCCCTGTTCAGAGAAGACGAACCTAATGAGGATGGATGATGGCGGAACACCTGCAACTGGATAATCTCGACCGCGGCATTTTAAATGCGCTGCTGCAAAACGCGCGCACCGCGTACGCCGAACTCGCCAAGCAGTTCAACGTCAGCCCCGGCACGATTCACGTGCGCGTCGAGAAAATGCGTCAGGCGGGGATTATTCTGGGTACGCGCGTGGAGATCGATCCACGGCAGCTCGGATTTGATGTCTGCTGTTTTATCGGCATCATTTTGAAAAGCGCGCGCGACTATCCGGCAGCGCTCAGCAAGCTGGAAGCGCTGGACGAAGTGGTGGAAGCCTGGTACACCACCGGCCACTACAGCATCTTTATTAAAGTGATGTGCCGCTCCATTGACGCGCTGCAGCAGGTGCTGATCAACAAGATCCAGACCATTGATGAAATCCAGTCCACCGAAACGCTGATCTCCCTGCAAAACCCGATCATGCGCACCATCAAGCCGTGATCGGCTTCCCCGCTGTGCATAACCTTATCCCGGGCGGATCGCTTTTGTGATGCGCCTTGTCGCCTGATGCTATCGGCGATTAACCCTGTTTTCCACAGGTGGATCACCGCTTGATCACAGCGTACAATGCTCGCCTTTAGTGCGGGAGAGCATCATGGCCGATATTACCTTAATCAGTGGCAGTACCCTTGGCAGCGCCGAATATGTCGCTGAACATCTGGAAGAGAAACTGCAGGAAGCGGGCTTTTCAACCGAACTGCTGCACGGACCCGAGCTGGATGAGGTGCCTCAGGAGGGCGTCTGGCTGATTGTCAGCTCAACGCACGGTGCCGGCGAACTGCCGGACAACCTGCTGCCGTTTTATGAAGCGCTGCAGGAGAGCCAGCCGGATCTGTCAGGCGTACGCTTTGGCGCAGTGGGTATCGGTAATCATGAATACGATCTGTTCTGCGGTGCGATCAAACTGCTGGAGACGACGTTAACGCAGCTGGGTGCCAAACGTATTGGCGATCGGCTGGAGATCGACGTGCTGGAACATGAGATTCCGGAAGATCCGGCGGAAGTGTGGGTTGCCAGCTGGCACCCGCAGATTTAAGACGATCTTTGCTGGTCGGGGATCGGGTATTTATGTCGATCCCCAGTTGATTCCGCTGTTTTATCGCCTTTTACCTGCGTCGCTTTGTGGATAAGATCCGTTATTTCATGCGTATAACCAGTAGTTATCCAAAGAACAACCGCTGATGCTTTTTTACGCTGTGTATAAGTAGCAAAGTTGATCTCAGCTTATACGGATCAGGATCACCGATCATTCACAGTAAACGATCCTCGCTAATCCCCTGTTGCCACAGCGCTTTTCCGGGTTATCAACAGACAGGGGCGATCCTAATAAGAGATCTAACAGAGAGATCATATAAAAGACTTAAGATCCTTTCTTTTAAACCGCAGGATCCCGCGACTTTCGCCCTGAACAGAATTTCAGTAGAATCCACCGCCCAGGGCAACGATCCCTGTCCGAACACTAACGAGGACCCACTTCATGTTTTATCCAGATCCTTTTGACGTCATCGTAATCGGTGGTGGTCATGCGGGCACAGAAGCCGCGATGGCCGCTGCCCGAATGGGTCAGCAAACCCTGTTACTCACCCATAATATTGATACGCTGGGACAAATGTCCTGTAACCCGGCGATCGGTGGCATCGGGAAAGGACACCTGGTTAAGGAAGTGGATGCCTTAGGCGGTTTGATGGCCAGCGCGATCGATCAGGCCGGTATTCAGTTTAGGATACTAAACGCCAGCAAAGGCCCGGCGGTGCGTGCCACGCGTGCACAGGCAGACCGGGTACTGTATCGCCAGGCGGTACGCACTGCGCTGGAAAACCAGCCGAACCTGATGATCTTCCAGCAGGCGGTTGATGATCTGATTGTGGAGAACGATCGCGTTGTCGGCGCCGTGACCCAGATGGGCCTGAAGTTCCGGGCGAAAACCGTCGTTCTGACGGTGGGCACTTTCCTGGACGGCAAAATCCACATCGGCCTCGATAACTACAGCGGTGGTCGTGCAGGCGATCCTCCGTCGATTCCGCTGGCTAAACGTCTGCGTGCGCTGCCGCTGCGCGTAAACCGCCTGAAAACCGGTACGCCACCGCGTATCGATGCCCGCACCATCGACTTTTCGGTGCTAACGCCGCAGCACGGGGATGACCCGATGCCGGTGTTCTCGTTTATGGGCCATGCCGGACAGCATCCGCAGCAGGTGCCATGCTGGATAACCCACACCAATGAGCAGACACATGAAGTGATCCGCAATAACCTCGATCGCAGCCCGATGTATGCCGGGATCATCGAGGGGATCGGGCCACGCTACTGCCCGTCGATTGAAGACAAAGTGATGCGCTTTGCCGATCGTAACGCACATCAGATTTTCCTTGAGCCGGAAGGGCTGACCAGCAACGAAATCTACCCGAACGGTATCTCCACCAGCCTGCCGTTTGATGTGCAGATGCAGATCGTGCGCTCGATGAAAGGTCTGGAGAACGCGAAGATCGTGCGCCCGGGCTACGCCATCGAGTACGACTTCTTCGATCCGCGCGATCTCAAGCCGACGCTGGAGAGTAAATTTATCCACGGCCTGTTCTTTGCCGGCCAGATCAACGGCACCACCGGTTATGAAGAAGCGGCGGCGCAGGGGCTGCTGGCCGGCCTTAACGCTGCGCGTCAGTCAGCGGACAAAGAGGGCTGGGCGCCGCGTCGCGATCAGGCCTATCTTGGCGTGCTGGTCGACGATCTGTGTACGCTGGGCACCAAAGAGCCGTATCGCATGTTTACCTCGCGCGCCGAGTATCGTCTGATGCTGCGTGAAGATAACGCCGATCTGCGCCTGACCGAAACCGGACGTGAACTCGGCCTGGTCGACGACGCGCGCTGGGCTCGCTATAACCAGAAGCTGGAAGCGATTGAGCAGGAGCGTCAGCGTCTGCGTGACCTGTGGGTGCATCCGAAGTCTGAAAACGTCAGCGAAGTGAACACGGTAATCAGCGCGCCGCTCACCAAAGAAGCCAGCGCGGAAGATCTGCTGCGTCGTCCGGAGATGACCTACGAACTGCTGATGTCGCTGCCGAGCTACGGTCCGGCGCTGGCGGATGAGCAGGCCGCAGAGCAGGTAGAGATTCAGGTGAAGTATGAAGGTTACATCGCGCGTCAGCAGGAGGAGATCGATCGCCAGCAGCGCAATGAAAACACCTTACTCCCGGCCGACCTCGACTATCGCCAGGTGAATGGACTGTCGAATGAAGTGATCGCCAAACTCAACGACCACAAACCGACTTCCATTGGCCAGGCATCGCGTATTTCCGGCATCACGCCGGCGGCAATTTCAATTCTGCTGATTTACCTGAAAAAACAGGGCCTGCTGCGTAAAAGCGCCTGATCTACCCCCGGGGCGGGCGTGCTCGCCCCTGTTAATGGAATTCTCGTCGTGATTAATAAACTCTCCCGGCTGCTGCAAGCGGCAAACATTTCCCTCTCCGATCAGCAAAAACAGCAGCTGGTGGGTTATGTCGAACTGCTGCACAAGTGGAATAAAGCCTACAACCTGACCTCGGTGCGCGATCCGCAGCAGATGCTGGTGCGCCACATTCTCGACAGCATCGTGGTAGAACCCCACCTGCAGGGTGAGCGCTTTATTGATGTCGGTACCGGACCGGGCCTGCCGGGGATCCCGCTGGCGATTGTCCGCCCGCAGGCGCACTTTACGCTGCTGGACAGCCTCGGGAAACGCGTGCGTTTCCTGCGTCAGGTGCAACATGAGTTAGGGCTTACTAACGTCACGCCGGTGCAGAGCCGGGTGGAAGAGTTCCCGGCTGAGCCGCCGTTTGACGGGGTGATCAGCCGCGCCTTCGCGTCGCTGGAGGACATGCTGAACTGGTGTCATCATCTGCCGGGCGCGACAGGCCACTTCTATGCACTGAAAGGCGTCAGGCCGGATGACGAAATTGCCGCGCTGCCTGCCGGCTTCGCCATCGAAAAAATTGAGCCACTGCGGGTGCCGGAACTGGAAGGTGAGCGTCATCTGGTGGTGATCAGGCGGCAATAGTCGCGCAAACGGTGTGGATTTATCGTGATTCATGCCGTTTGGCTTAGCGCAGCAGCCGGCTAAAAAAACAGCGGTTGAACGCGTCACGATAAACGCTTTTATTCAACAGGGCAGGGGAAGCAGGTTAACATCCGCCGCGGAAATTATCCGAAAACCTCTGTTACATTTAACGAATAATTCACATTTCATTATCAGTTACATCACTTTAACCGCTGTATTTACTGTGCCGAATAATCACGGCGGAAAATATAACTCTGCAATAAATCGGCGGACGTAATATCAGTTTTACGTTTTTATTGCGGTGGGTGATGTCAATAGAGTGTTTTTATCGAAAATCTGGCGCTAATCCTGGAACAATAATTCTATCTCACTGATAGAAAAGTAAATTACGGGTTTGATTAATTGCGCGGCAGGGGTTAAAAAGCAAATTATCGCTGCCGGGGGTGCTTATAATGTGATCTGAAGCACGCTTTAAAAGCAAGTCTGCCGGGCAATTTCAAGCCTGTTTCGTCAGGCAGGCCGAAGCGGATGTTTTGAAAAATAGCCCTCCAGAAAGAAATTTAAATAATTGTTCACCTTTTCGCTACTTACCGATTGAAATCGCAGGTGCGGCCCGTATAATTTGCACGGCTTTTGCTGCTTGACTCAAAAGAGTAAAGGCAGTCTTATACGACACGCGACATACCCCGTTCGGGGCAGGAGAGTTAAGCGTCATGTCAGTGTCTCTTTACAGTGTGAAATTAGCCCGAACCGTGCTGGTGATCCAGCTGGTGACCTTTGTCGTAATCGGTGCGCTGTTTGCCCTGAAAGATGTCACCTGGGGCGCCTCTGCCATCGCGGGTGGTGCGGCAGCCTGGCTGCCAAACGTACTGTTTATGTTTTTAGCCTGGCGCCTGCAGGATCAAACTCCGGCAAAAGGGCGTGTCGCCTGGAGCTTCGCCTTTGGTGAAGTGCTCAAGGTGTTTGCCACCGTTGTTTTTCTCGTTGTGGCGTTAGGTGGATTTGGAGCGGTCTTCTGGCCACTCGCAATCACCTGGTTATCGGTG
Source organism: Pantoea sp. ICBG 828 (assembly GCF_002928355.1). NCBI lineage: Bacteria > Pseudomonadati > Pseudomonadota > Gammaproteobacteria > Enterobacterales > Erwiniaceae > Pantoea > Pantoea sp. ICBG 828. Next base: position 22,811 of record NZ_POWN01000018.1, read on the forward strand.
CTGGTGGTACAAATCGTCGCGCCGGCTGTAATTAACAACAAAGGGTAAGAGGCATCATGGCCGCAGGAGAGATCTCAACGCCGCAGGAATACATAGGTCATCATCTGACACATCTTCAGATGGACCTGCGTACTTTCGAGCTGGTGAATGCACACGACGCGCCAGCAACGTTCTGGACGTTAAACCTGGACTCCATGTTTTTCTCTGTTGTACTGGGACTGGTGTTCCTGGTGCTGTTCCGTAAAGTGGCGAAAAGTGCCACCAGCGGTGTGCCAGGGAAAATGCAGGCGGCTATCGAGCTGGTCGTTGGCTTTGTTGATAGCAACGTCCGCGACATGTACCACGGTAAGAGTAAAGTTATCGCCCCGCTGGCTCTGACGATTTTCGTCTGGGTCTTCCTGATGAACTTCATGGATCTGCTGCCTATCGATTTGCTGCCGTTTATCGGCGAGCACTATCTGGGCCTGCCGGCGCTGCGCGTCGTGCCGTCTGCAGACGTGAACATCACGCTGTCTATGGCGCTGGGCGTATTTATTTTGATTCTGTTCTACAGCATCAAAATGAAAGGTGTAGGTGGCTTCGCCAAAGAGCTGACGCTGCAGCCTTTTAATCACCCGATCTTCATCCCCATCAACCTGATTCTTGAAGGTGTTAGCCTGCTGTCTAAACCGGTTTCGCTCGGTCTGCGACTGTTCGGCAACATGTATGCGGGTGAGCTGATCTTTATCCTGATTGCCGGTCTGCTGCCGTGGTGGTCGCAGTGGGTGCTGAATGTGCCATGGGCCATTTTCCACATCCTGATTATTTCGCTGCAGGCTTTCATTTTCATGGTCCTCACGATTGTCTATCTGTCGATGGCATCTGAAGAGCATTGATTTTTATCTCAACAACTTAGCTTTTAACTGAAACAAACTGGAGACTGTCATGGAAAACCTGAATATGGATCTGCTGTACATGGCTGCCGCTGTGATGATGGGTCTGGCGGCAATCGGTGCTGCGATCGGTATCGGCATCCTCGGAGGTAAATTCCTGGAAGGCGCAGCGCGTCAGCCGGATCTGATTCCTCTGCTGCGTACGCAGTTCTTTGTTGTAATGGGTCTGGTGGATGCAATCCCAATGATCGCTGTTGGTCTGGGTCTCTACGTGATGTTTGCTGTCGCCTAAAGCCTGTAGCCGTGGTTCACTCATGGCACGCAGTGTGATGAGGAACGGATTCTGCCGTTTATCGCTGATAGCGGCAGAGCAAGTTAACTTAATAAGAGGCATTGTGCTGTGAACATTAATGCAACAATCCTCGGCCAGGCCATCGCGTTCATCCTGTTTGTCGCGTTCTGCATGAAGTACGTATGGCCGCCGATTATGGCTGCCATCGAAAAGCGCCAGAAAGAAATTGCTGAAGGCCTTGCTTCTGCTGAACGCGCGAAGAAAGATTTGGATCTCGCGCAGGCCAATGCGACCGACCAGCTGAAAAAAGCCAAAGAAGAAGCTCAGGTCATTATCGAGCAGGCGAACAAACGCCGTGCCCAGATTCTGGACGAAGCCAAAACTGAAGCTGAGACTGAACGTAACCGCATCGTGTCTCAGGCGCAGGCAGAAATCGAAGCCGAGCGCTCACGTGCACGTGAAGAGCTGCGTAAGCAAGTCGCGCTGCTGGCCTTAGCTGGCGCCGAGAAGATCATCGAACGTTCCGTGGATGAAGCTGCTAACAGCGACATCGTTGATAAACTGGTCGCTGAACTGTAAGGAGGGAGGGGCTGATGTCTGATCTGATTACTGTAGCTCGCCCCTACGCCAAAGCAGCTTTTGACTTTGCTGTTGAGCATCAAAGTATCGACCGCTGGCAGACCATGCTGGCGTTTGCCGCAGAAGTGGCTCGCAACGAACAGATGGCAGAACTCCTTTCCGGTGCATTGGCACCGGAAGCCTTGTCTGCTTCTTTCAACGCAGTCTGTGGTGATCAACTTGATGAACACGCTCAGAACCTGATTAAGGTTATGGCGGAGAACGGACGTTTGACAGCGCTTCCAGCGGTACTGGAACAGTTCATTCAACTGCGTGACGCTTATGAAGCGACAGCCGAAGTTGATGTGATCTCCGCCAGTGCGCTGAGTGACAGCCAGCTGAGTAAAATCAGCGCCGCGATGGAAAAACGTCTGTCACGCAAAGTTAAGCTGAATTGCAAAATTGATAAGTCTGTAATGGCAGGTGTGGTTATCCGTGCGGGTGACCTGGTGATTGATGGCAGCGTGCGCGGCCGTCTTGACCGTCTGGCAGACGTCTTGCAGTCTTAAGGGGACTGGAGCATATGCAACTGAATTCCACCGAAATCAGCGAACTGATCAAGCAGCGCATTGCTCAGTTCAATGTCGTGAGCGAAGCTCACAACGAAGGTACTATTGTTTCTGTAAGTGACGGTATCATCCGCGTACACGGCCTGGCCGATGTAATGCAGGGTGAGATGATTGCTCTGCCGGGCAACCGTTACGCTATCGCACTGAACCTCGAGCGTGACTCTGTAGGTGCAGTAGTGATGGGTCCGTACGCTGACCTCGCCGAAGGCATGAAGGTGAAGTGTACTGGCCGTATCCTGGAAGTGCCGGTTGGCCGTGGCCTGCTGGGCCGCGTGGTTAACACCCTGGGTGCACCCATCGACGGTAAAGGCGCTATCGACAACGATGGCTTCTCACCGGTTGAAGTGATTGCACCAGGCGTTATCGACCGTCAGTCAGTCGACCAGCCTGTTCAGACCGGTTACAAATCTGTCGATGCGATGATTCCAATCGGCCGTGGCCAGCGTGAGCTGATCATCGGTGACCGTCAGACCGGTAAAACTGCGATGGCCATCGACGCCATCATCAACCAGCGCGATTCTGGCATCAAGTGTGTCTACGTCGCGATCGGTCAGAAAGCCTCTACCATCTCTAACGTGGTACGTAAGCTGGAAGAGCACGGTGCGCTGTCTAACACCATCGTGGTTGTCGCTTCCGCTTCTGAATCCGCTGCGCTGCAGTACCTGGCTCCGTATGCCGGTTGCGCAATGGGTGAATACTTCCGTGACCGCGGTGAAGATGCGCTGATCGTGTATGATGACCTGTCTAAGCAGGCTGTTGCTTACCGTCAGATTTCTCTGCTGCTGCGCCGTCCGCCGGGTCGTGAAGCATTCCCGGGCGACGTGTTCTACCTCCACTCTCGTCTGCTGGAGCGTGCATCACGCGTTAGCGCTGACTACGTAGAGCGTTTCACCAACGGTGAAGTGAAAGGCCAGACCGGTTCTCTGACCGCGCTGCCGATCATCGAAACCCAGGCGGGTGACGTTTCTGCGTTCGTTCCGACCAACGTAATCTCGATTACCGATGGTCAGATCTTCCTGGAATCGAACCTGTTCAACTCCGGTATCCGTCCAGCCGTTAACCCGGGTATTTCGGTATCCCGTGTTGGTGGTGCTGCACAGACCAAGATCATCAAGAAACTGTCCGGTGGTATCCGTACCGCGCTGGCACAGTATCGTGAACTGGCAGCGTTCTCTCAGTTCGCTTCCGATCTGGACGATGCAACGCGCAAACAGCTGAGCCACGGTCAGAAAGTGACCGAACTGCTGAAGCAGAAACAGTATGCACCGATGTCTGTTGCACAGCAGGGTCTGGTACTGTTCGCTGCCGAGCGCGGCTTCCTGAACGACGTTGAACTGGCGAAAATCGGCAGCTTCGAAGCCGCTCTGCTGGCGTTCGCCGATCGCGAACACGCGGAGCTGATGGCTGAAATCAACCAGGCGGGTAACTACAACAACGAAATCGAAGAGAAGCTGAAAGGCCTCCTCGAAACGTTTAAAGCAACCCAGTCCTGGTAATGTCTGGCGGCTTGTCTGAAAAGGCAGGCCGCAAGGCTTTGAGGAGAAGCTAATGGCCGGCGCAAAAGAAATACGTACCAAGATCGGAAGCGTGAAAAACACGCAGAAGATCACCAAAGCGATGGAAATGGTCGCCGCCTCCAAAATGCGTAAAACGCAGGAACGCATGGCGGCCAGCCGTCCGTATGCAGATACCATGCGCAAAGTGATTGGTCACCTTGCTCTGGGTAATCTGGAATACAAGCACCCTTACCTGGATGAGCGCGACGTTAAGCGCGTCGGCTACCTGGTCGTTTCGACTGACCGCGGGCTTTGTGGTGGTTTGAACGTTAACCTGTTCAAAAAATTGCTGGCAGAAATGAAAGGCTGGTCTGATAAAGGCGTGCAGAGCGATCTGGCGATTATCGGTTCCAAAGGCGTTTCTTTCTTCGGCTCTGTAGGTGGCAACGTCGTGGCTCAGGTTACCGGCATGGGCGATAAGCCTGCGCTGTCCGACCTGATCGGCCCGGTAAAAGTGATGTTGCAGGCTTATGATGAAGGCCGCATCGACAAGCTGTATATCGTCAGCAATAAGTTTAATAACACCATGTCTCAGACTCCGACCATTACCCAACTGCTGCCGTTACCGCCAGCGGAAGGTGAAGAAGAGATGAAGGCGAAGACCTGGGATTACCTGTACGAACCCGATCCGAAAGCGCTGCTGGATACCCTGCTGCGTCGTTATGTCGAATCGCAGGTTTATCAGGGTGTGGTGGAAAACCTGGCCAGTGAGCAGGCTGCACGTATGGTGGCCATGAAAGCGGCAACCGATAACGGCGGAAACCTGATCAAAGAGCTGCAGTTGGTGTACAACAAAGCTCGTCAGGCCAGCATCACTCAGGAACTTACCGAGATCGTCTCGGGAGCCTCCGCGGTTTAACCAGGCATATATCCCGTCGCGCGAGCGCGGCCGGATATTCTCGTATTAGGTAGAGGATTCAAGATGGCAGCTGGAAAGATTGTCCAGATTATCGGCGCCGTAGTTGACGTCGAATTCCCTCAGGACGCGGTACCGCAGGTATACAGCGCTCTCGAGGTAAAAAATGGTGATGCTCGTCTGGTGCTGGAAGTTCAGCAGCAGCTGGGCGGTGGCGTGGTGCGTACCATCGCCATGGGTTCTTCTGACGGCCTGAAGCGCGGTCTGGAAGTCACCGACCTGAAAAAACCTATCCAGGTTCCGGTTGGTAAAGCAACACTCGGCCGTATCATGAACGTGCTGGGTGAGCCAATCGACATGAAAGGCGACCTGAAAGAAGAAGACGGCAGCGCTGTAGAGGTTTCCTCTATTCACCGCGCAGCGCCTTCTTATGAAGATCAGTCAAACTCGCAGGAACTGCTGGAAACCGGCATCAAGGTTATCGACCTGATGTGTCCGTTCGCGAAGGGCGGTAAAGTCGGTCTGTTCGGTGGTGCGGGTGTGGGTAAAACCGTAAACATGATGGAGCTGATCCGTAACATCGCGGCTGAGCACTCAGGTTATTCGGTCTTTGCCGGCGTGGGTGAGCGTACTCGTGAGGGTAACGACTTCTACCACGAAATGACGGACTCCAACGTTATCGATAAAGTAGCGCTGGTGTATGGCCAGATGAATGAGCCGCCGGGTAACCGTCTGCGCGTAGCACTGACCGGTCTGACCATGGCGGAAAAATTCCGTGATGAAGGCCGTGACGTTCTGCTGTTCATCGACAACATCTACCGTTACACCCTGGCCGGTACAGAGGTTTCTGCACTGCTGGGTCGTATGCCATCGGCGGTAGGTTATCAGCCAACGCTGGCTGAAGAGATGGGTGTGCTGCAGGAGCGTATTACCTCCACCAAGACCGGTTCAATCACCTCCGTACAGGCCGTTTACGTTCCTGCGGATGACCTGACTGACCCGTCACCAGCAACCACCTTTGCTCACTTAGACTCAACCGTTACGCTGAGCCGTCAGATCGCGTCACTGGGTATCTACCCGGCCGTTGACCCGCTGGACTCTACCAGCCGTCAGCTGGATCCGCTGATCGTCGGTCAGGAGCACTACGACGTCGCGCGTGGCGTTCAGTCGCTGCTGCAGCGTTACCAGGAGCTGAAAGACATCATCGCCATCCTCGGCATGGACGAGCTGTCTGAAGAAGACAAACTGCTGGTGGCACGTGCGCGTAAGATTCAGCGCTTCCTGTCTCAGCCGTTCTTCGTAGCAGAAGTCTTCACCGGTTCTCCGGGTAAATACGTGACGCTGAAAGACACCATCCGTGGCTTCAAAGGCATCATGGAAGGCGAATTCGACCACCTGCCAGAGCAGGCGTTCTACATGGTCGGCGCGATCGAAGAAGCTGTCGAAAAAGCGAAGAAACTGTAATAACGGTTTCCCAGGAGGAGTGGTATGGCTATGACTTATCATCTGGACGTGGTCAGCGCGGAGCAGCAAATGTTCTCCGGTCTGGTGCAGCGTATCCAGGTGTCAGGTAGCGAAGGTGAGCTGGGTATTTACCCGGGCCACGCCCCGCTGCTGACTGCCATCAAGCCTGGTATGATTCGCATCGTTAAACAGCACGGCGAAGAGGAGTATATCTACCTCTCTGGCGGCGTGCTGGAAGTACAGCCGGGCAGCACGACCGTTCTGGCCGACACTGCAATTCGCGGTGAAGACCTCGACGAAGCGCGCGCGCTGGAAGCGAAACGTAAAGCAGAAGAGCACATGAACAGCAGCCACGGCGACGTGGACTATGCTCAGGCCTCTGCGGAGCTGGCGAAAGCTATCGCGAAACTGCGCGTCATCGAGCTGACCAAAAAAGCGATGTAATCAGGCTTTATGCGTCACGAAATGCCAGCCCCCCGGGCTGGCATTTTTTTTGCCTGCTGCCGGTGCGCATAAATGCGCACCCTACGAATAGCTATGCTGGTGCCTTGTATGAACGCCATTTATGGCGACCAAATGTCGGTGCGCATAAATACACACGCTGTCCAAAACCGCACAATCACCCCGTAGATACCGTCTTGCCGGTTACCTGGCAAGACATATTTCGGCATCGAACGGACGACCCGATTTCAGCACGCCATAAGCCAGCTGCAGCAGCTTCTTCATCGCCGCGCACACCACGACTTTTCCCGT